>JBEKFZ010000038.1:0-36506 GCA_050013075.1 Thermoguttaceae bacterium
TGGCTCTCCTGTTTACGACCGCGATATGTGCACCGCAATCGTGACAAGAGGGCCTTTTTTTGTCACTATCAGTTTTATAATGTCTCAGGATGACCATTTTTTAGGAAAGTGCAGCCACTAGGAGAGTTGGGCTTTTTTTATGAGCGATTTGCACGAAGAATGCGGCGTGGCCGCGATATATCACTTGACCGGCCTGGGAAAAAGTCCGTTGTGTCCGGAGCAGGGGCCGGATGAGATTTCCCGGCTTATGCCCCGCATGTTGCTGGATATACAAAATCGCGGGCAACTTGCCGCCGGCATCACCACGTATAATCCCCGCCGAAAGCAGATTATCGACACATATAAGGACGTGGGCAGCGTGAACGAGGTTTTTCGCCTCAGTCACCGGAACAAGTACGAATCGATCATGCGGGAATATTGCGGCCGGGCGGCGATCGGGCACGTGCGCTACGCCACCTGCGGCACGGACGACCGCAGTTACGCCCAGCCCTTCGAACGCCACCACATCAAAAAACACAAATGGTTCAGCTTCGCCTTCAACGGCCAGTTGGCCAATTTCATGGAACTTCGCGAGGAATTGCTCGATAACGAGGACAATCACCTTGCCCGCGAAACCGACACCGAAATATTCATGCACCAGATATGCGCGGCTTTGTCCACGGACAACCGGACTCCGCTTATAAACGTGTGCCGGCATTTCGCGCGAAAATTCGACGGCGCATATAGCATCGTTTTCATCGATGCCTTGGGCGACATGATGGTCGCCCGGGATCCGCTGGGCATCAAGCCGCTGTGCTACGCCGTGGACGGACCCTTGTTCGCCGCGGCGAGCGAAAGCGTGGCCTTGTTGAACTTGGGCATCACGCCGGAGAAGATCAAACCGGTTCCGCCGGGACACGCCGTTATCATAACCGACGGCGAGCTGGAAATTCAGCCGTTCGCATCCAGCCCGCGGCATGCCCATTGCTTTTTCGAATGGATTTACTTTGCCAACGTGGCCAGCACGTTGGACGATCGGAGCGTGTATTTGTCGCGCAAGGCGTTGGGCGATGAGTTGGCCCGATTGGAAACGCTACCCATCGATTCCGACACGGTGGTCGTGCCCGTGCCCGACACCTCCAAGGCGGCGGCCGACGCCATGGCCTACGCCTTGAAAATCCCTTGCGTGGAAGGCTTGATCCGCAATCGCTACTCCGGGCGGACGTTTATCGAAGGCCACATGGACCGGAAGCGCAAGGCCGAGACGAAATACACGCCGCTTCACGAAGTTTTGGAAGGCAAACGGGTGATTCTGGTGGAGGATTCGATAGTCCGGGCCACGACACTGCGCGTACTTTTGCGGCGGCTGCGGCAACTTGGCCGGCCGAAAGAAATCCACGTCCGCGTGGCCTGCCCGCCGATTATCGCGCCCTGTTTTTACGGCATCGACATGTCAACGGTGAGCGAACTTTTCGCCCCGAACTTCCTCAAAGGCGAGCTGATCACGCACCAACACGAGGCCGAAATGGCGGCCCAACTGGGGGCCGATTCGCTCCGCTATCTGCCCGTCGAGGCCATCGCCCGGGCGATCGGCATGGACGCCGACCATCTCTGCCGCGCCTGCATCACCGGCGATTATCCCACGCCTCACGGTCAGCATTTAGCCCAAGTCGCCCTGGAAAACTACCGCAACAACGTCGCCGGCCGGACGTACGAAACAGTATCGCCTGTTCCCCATTAACATGGGATTTTTTCCAACAAAAAAGTAGAATGTCCTCTTTGTTCACATACATTAAGTTCCCAGATAGAGCCTGGGAACGAGGGCAATCAAGGAATAATATATGCTGTTTGCACAAGGCACAGAAAACACTTTCAGTGTATGGTCAGTTGTGGTTGGAGGCATCCTAACGATAATCGGAGTGATTGTTGGTCAATCATTCTCTTTTATTTCATCGCGCATTAAACACAAACATCGGCGTGCCTCTTTCTTACTTCAAAAACTAGAGGACCTCACTGCTGCTATTTTGGATATCTTTCATTGGGAGTCCACATTCCGAGAATGCAGTTCCATCGAACAACTAGCATCAAATAATCCTGCGTCATATTCGCGTCGAGTTGTAGCGATTGCACAGCTATATTTTCCACACCTTAGAGATCCGGCTGCAAAGTATTCGAATGCTTTCATTGAATACTACAAATTTGGCCTGGATTGCGCTCGTGACGATATTGTGGGGAACGTTGGCGCACAGATGGTACTGAAGAATCCGGAAGCTTTTCAGAATCACGCAGAAGCACGCAAATCAATATTGCATCAACTCGATTCTGCTATAGAACGCGAAGCTCAAATATATATAAACGATTTGTAAACATGAAAAGATCTATCGCACAGGTGCCCAGTCTCGATGGGCTGGAATTGGTTTTCATGTGTCAATACTTGGAACAAGCAGTGCTTGCCTTGCCGGGAAGTCAAATCTCACCGGCTGTGTGACTTTCCGATCCGACCCGCCACGCCACTGCTTGTTCCAAGCAGTGGCACACCGCCCTGGACACCTGCCGCCAAACAAGGGCGCCCGCGCGCTGTCGGAACTTATCGGCAATAACCGGAATACCCCTCTTATTCGTCGGTGGTGAGCAGTCCTTCATTGGCACGCTTGGCCAGATAATCGATACGGGCTTGCATCGCATCATCGGCCCGTAGATCGGCCGCTTCGGCGGCGAAGGGACTGACAAATCACCGTAAAATCGCGTGGTATAATTGAACTCGGAGGTCATATTATGAAACGTATTCGTTATACATTATCGCTGTTGATGTTTGTGCTTCTCACACATGTCTTGTTCACCCGGGCCGATGAGCCGAAGCCGGCGGAAAATCCGCCGAAGGAGATCGCCAATTCGATCGGTATGAAGCTAATGCTGATTCCGGCGGGGGAGTTTATGATGGGGGGACAAGAGTCGGCCGAGGAATTGGTCAAGGCGTTTGCGGCCTACAATCGGAAAGCGGATTATTTCAAGGACGAGTATCCCAGTCATCGCGTGCGGATTACCAAGGAGTTCTATATCGGCAAGTATGAGGTGACGGTAGGAGATTTCCGGCGGTTCGTCGAGGATACGGGCTATAAGACGCAGGCCGAAAAGGACGGCGAAGGCGGTTGGGGTTACAATCAACAAACCGGCCGATGCGAGGGACGCAAGCCGCAGTTCAACTGGCTCAATACCGGGTTCAAGCAAACCGACGATCACCCCGTGGTCAATGTAACTTGGAACGATGCCGTGGCATTCTGCCAGTGGCTCAGCCGCAAGGAAGGCAAAACTTATCGTTTGCCCACCGAAGCCCAGTGGGAGTACGCCTGCCGCGCGCAGAGCGCGACGCGGTATAACAACGGCGATGATCCGGCCGGCCTGGCCGCGGCGGCCAACACGCTGGACGCCAAAGGCAGGACCACCTTTCCACACGTCCAAGAGATCACAATTTTACCGGGGGAGAATACGAAGTTCACGGTTCCCGTGGGCGGCAAGAAGCCCAACAAATTCGGGCTCTTCGACATGCACGGCAACGTGTGGGAGTGGTGCACGGATTGGTACGGCGCGGACTATTATTCAAAATCACCGGCGGACGATCCGGCCGGTCCGGAGAGCGGAGATCGGCGCGTGCGTCGGGGCGGCGGGTGGAACAGTTTTCCCATTTGGGCCCGGGCCTCATTCCGCAATTGGAACACGCCGCAAAGCCGCTGCCTGAATCTCGGTTTTCGCGTGGTTAGAGAAGAGTGACGATTGATCGCGCCAATTTAACTATTTTGGTGCCTAACAATCCACTATATATAGTGTGGCAATAGCAAACCATAATAAAAAACCTAAAACAGGGACTTGTTGAGATTTAATATCTTCCTCCACGCACGAATTTGAATTGTTTAAGCGTCCGAAAACTATAAAAAACGAGTTTAACACTAGCTTTTCAAACAGTTCCATATTACTCTTAAATACAAAGGGCCTAGATGCATCAACGAGCAATCCCGCCTCAATTGGTTGATGCAGGTTTGTATTTTTTCGGAACAGCACCTGTGAAACCACGATCTTCGCGTTGCCCCAACGGCAACGGAAATTCAAAAGCGGCAAAAACCCCGCCTGAATCAAAACTCGCCGTGCAGACGATAGACCCGGCGCCGGCCGTGCATATACACCTTTCGCGCAAGATGATGGTTTTGCTGGCGATTATGTTGATAAGCCCATGTCTGATCGTAACGGCGGCCCTGAGTTATTGGCGAGTTTCACAGACGACCAACAAGCCGCTTACGATTCATTCCGATGAGAATAATTCCCCGCATATAAGCGAGGGCAATCCGGGTCCGTGGGGCCGGCTGCTGTACGTGCACGTGATGATCGATATTCCAGACGAGTTTGTTATTCTTCCTCCTCTTGACCAGGGGCCGGTCCGTTGGTTTTTCAAGGATTACAGCAAAGAGCGGGTGATCGAGTTGCTCAAATCGGCGGATATTTCCCAGGCCCGGATCGACAAGTTGCTCCCCGATTCCGCTTGGAAATCAGAAGGCGAGGGCACGTGGCTAACGCCCGGCGACGAGTTGATACTGGGTCTTAGCCCCGAAGCCCGATCGAAGATCTATTCAGTTCTTGTCGCGTTCAAGGAGAACGAAGATCTGTTGGATCCCGTGTGGTTCCAGCCGGAAACGCTGGATAAACAACTAAACGAGAGCGGGCTTGCGAAATCCTCGATCAAGTTGTTGAAAAAGATGCTCTATCGGAACGGATCATCGTTGCTGTTGTTCGCCGATAAAGACACGGCCTTGCATCAAATTCCCAACGATAGCGAGAAACGGCTGTTCATAAAAACCATATCCCGCAAGTCCACCCTTATGGCGCGGCTGAGAATCGACGCAGATACGGATATCGACGCACTGGCCGGGTATTGGGACGTGGGTGGAAGGCACAAAGATATTCTGCCGTTGATGAGATCGTTACAGCGCGTCGAAGGAGGCTTAAACATGAGCCTCGTATACCTTTTGCCACATTTTATCCGCGAGCATCTTTATACTTACCCCTTCCCCTCGTCCGATCCGCAAGCCCCGAAACAAGACTGTTTCTGGACGGCTTTCAATGCCTTAAACACGCAGCCGGACGACCGCTTCAGCGACCTGCAATACACGCGTCAAGTGCTTTTATCGGAATACTACAGCATTGCACAACCCTCGCAATTGGGCGATCTCGTATTCCTCTCGGGTTCGGACAACCAGGCCATTCATGCGGCGGTTTACGTGGCCGACGACATTGTGTTCACCAAAAACGGTTTTCACTGCACGCAGCCCTGGATTCTCATGCACCTGAAAGACATGGTGGAAACCTATGCCGCGCGGGTTCCGCCCGGCAAACAGTTGAATGTAGTGTATTACCGGCGAAAAGACCTTTAGAGGGCCGTATCAACCCGCCACGTCCAGGCCGACGGCATCGGGATTGGCCTGGATCGCGGCGAATTTTTGCATCCAATCCAGGCGGCGCTTATCGGAACCGAGAGACTGCTGCCGGGAGGCATCGTCGAGCGTGGCATCCAGGGCTTTTTGCGCCTTGCTCACTTTATCGGAGTAGAATTCCAGCATGTTGACGGATTCGTCCGAGTCGATGCCCGCCTTCTCCAAATCGCCGCGGACGGTGGAGAGTTCTTGATAATCCTTTTCCGAAATGGCGCCGGCCTTGTAAAGTTTTTGGATCATCTGCGAAAACTCCGTCGGCGTTATATTCGTGATCTCATATTGACGCAATATATCGGCCGACGCCTTTTGCGCATTGGAATTTGTTTGAACTTGCGAATCAATCGACTTGATCTCGCTTGCTCCGGTCTGAACCGCGGCTTCGCCTTTTTTGCCCCAAGACGTCGGATCGGACAGGCCGGAAATAACGTTGCTTATTTGCATGGTCGGGTACCCGTTAAAGTTATGATCCTGTAAAAAGAAGTCGGAAGACAATAAGCCGCCGGAATTATAGCAAGCTTCGTGCCAATCGCCGCGATCCGGACCAATAATCGAATATCCCCGGCGGAAGAACTTGTTCATCAGAGACTTAGAACAATAATCTGCGGCAAAGGCAGGGCAGTGGAGGCAGCTGGCGGATAATATATGGCGGCAAAATTTGCCGATCAATGTGCAAAAATCGCCTGTTTGGTACCGCCAAACTGCAAGCGGTTGCATTACTGTTTCAGATATTCGGCCCTGTAGACCGGCTCATTTAACTGGCGTATGCGGCGTTCAAAATGGGTGCGGTAGTCCATGTCGTGCTCGGCCGGGGCCTCGGGCGCATCAAGAGGCCCATGTAAACCGGTACACTCCGCGATCAGTTCCAAAGTGGCATGGAAATATTCTTCCACGTCGGTCCAGAAGTGGAGCCTGCCGCCGAAGGAAAGCGTGCGCTCGACGTCGCGTATAAACGATTCCCGCATTACCCGGCGTTTTTTGTGCCGTTTTTTCCACCACGGATCGGGAAAGTACACGTGCACCGCTTGGAGCGAGGCGTCAGGCAACTCTGCGAAGACCCGCAAGGCGTCGGCTTGGACCACGAGGGCATTGTGCAAGTTTCGCTTGGCCAGCATGGCCGCGGCAAAACGGGCGTATTTCGCGGCGATTTCAATGCCCAGAAAATCAGCGTCCGGGCGCGCGGCGGCGGCATTGCGTAAAAAAAGCCCCTTGCCCGACCCGATCTCGACCTCCAGCGGCGCCTGGCGGCCGAAGAGCAACGAAGCATCCCACGGCCGGGGCAATTGGTCCAGGGTTTTCAGATGCTTCGTCAAATCCAGCGAGGGATCGATATTTCGCAAAGCGCGCCGGCCCATGTTAATAATCACTTTCATCAAACCATTTGGGTTGATTATTATTCCGGGCAAAGAGCGCGGAGAACAAGGGCATGAGCAATGCGCCGGCGATAAACCCGCCCACGTGGGCCCACCATGCCACGCCGCCGGCGGTTGCCCGGCGCAGGGATTCTTGCCCGGCAACGAGCTGCCCGAGGAACCACACGCCGTTTACGACCAGGGCAGGCACCTCGATAACGGTGAAAAAAAACAGCAAAAACACCAAGGTCTGCACCCGGGCCCAGGGCCAGGCGATGGTGTATGCCCCGAGTATCACGGCCACCGCGCCGCTGGCGCCGATGACGGGAATTGTGCTTCGCGGTTCAAACAGCCAGTGCGATGCGCTGGCGATCAAACCCCCGCCCAGGTATAAAATCAGATAGGGCAGGGGCCCCAAGCGATCTTCCACGTTATTGCCGAAAAGATACAAGAACCACATATTCCCCAGCAGGTGCAGCCAACTGCCGTGGAGGAACATGCAGGTAAAAAGCGAGGCCCATATTTCGCGCGGGTTGGGATCCAACTGCAAGGGACGTTGAACTTCCAAAGATCCGAAAAAACTAACGTGAACAACCTCCTCGACCGGGACCACGATGGGCTGCCGGGCGGACAATTGGGCAATGCGCAAGGGAACAAACCCGTGCCGGTAGACCAATAACTGCTGCTGTAAATCCCCCAGCCGCGCGGACCATATAAAGACCAACACGTTGACCGCCACTAAAACATAAGTGACGACGGGCGTGCGACGTATGGGATTATCATCGTGTAAAGGGATGAACATTTACCAAGGGACGAAGGATGAGGGATGAAGGATGAATACAGCGGACATTCATTAGTTTGGGGTGGGCAGTTTACTGCCCACTTATAACCATAAACAGAAAACTGATTACTGAAAACTTGATAAAAACCGCTTGCGGTTTCGCACTGTTTATCAGAAAAGTGGGCAGTAAACTGCCCACCCCTCATTAACCCCTCTACACTCTTCACTCTACTTCGGGGGATTCTGCCCCGGTGATTAGACCCAAGGGCAAAGATACGCCCTTTAAGATGCCCTCGCAAACCATGTTCTGACCGACGAAGCACTGGAATTCGCAGGTCATAATGGAACGGCGAAGTTTGAGCAAACGGCTTACGATCACGAAGCGGTCGCCGGGACGGACCACGCCGCGGAAGCGTACGTCCTCCAGGCCGCCGAAGCCAATCACGCCCTCCATCAGTTTATACTTATGGCTGTAATAGCTGGCCACTTGGGCCGCGGCCTCGCACATTACCACGCCGGGCATCAAGGGCAAGTTGGGCATGTGTCCGCGGACCCAGAACTCATCCTGCCGCAGATCCTTATATCCCACGCAAACGTTGCGCTTCAAATCTTCGTAGCAGATCGCCGTCAGTTGCTCCATTTCGTAGCGCTGGGGATTATAACGGCGAATCTCCTCGATGTCGGAGACGACGTCGTTCAAATCGTATTCGGAAAATTCGAGGATGAGCGGTTTCACGACCTGAAAGCACTCCTCATGCGGCCATCAGCCGCTATCCAAAGGGAAAATGTTTATTGGACGGGGCAACCCGATAGGCAACAACCAGCAACTCCGCTCAGGTTTTCACCACCCAACGTTTTTTGCGGCGGGCTTTGCTGTTGGCGGGTCGCTTGCCGTGATTGGCTTTTTTAAGTACGCGATGCGGTTTGGCCATAACAATCGGTCCCCATATTATGTTGATTTTATAAGACTATGCCAAACCCCTAAGTTTACAATTTCCTCTCCTTGCTGGGAAGATGTGCAAATGCCAGTTAATCAAAGGCTTTGGATCGATTGGTTCCGAACTGCTTAGGGCCTGACAACCCCCACTAACGGATGAAATTAAGCAACTCGTGGATTACCCTTGGGACGGTTTTGGGGAATACTAAGCACTGCGTTTTCGCAACCATTCGCGTTGATCGTCGGGCGGGGAAGGGGGCGGAAAATGGAGGATTTCCTCTTCATTCTCCGCCTCATCTTCTTTATTCTCTCCCACGTCTTCCTCTAGGGCCGGCTCGGGCATTTCTTCTTCCTCTTCCCGGCGATTTCGGGTAATCCACACCAAAAACGCGGGCAAAATAATCAACGACGAGACCAGGCAGCAACTCATCCCGATGGTCAATACGCGTCCCAGGCTTTGCAGTCCGCGATGGTCGGCTATCATCAACACCGCGAATCCGACCATGGTCGTCACTGTATTGAGAATCACCGCCACGGCAGTCGAGGGACTCATCCGGTAGCGCCACGCCTGGCGGCGGAAATCGTAAATGATGTTTATTCCGTTATCCACGCCCATTCCCAGCATCAGGGGCAGGCTGATCATATTCGCCGCATTAAAGGGGATATTCAAAAAGCCCATGATTCCAAACATTTGCAACATGCAAAGCCCCAAGGGTAAAACCGCCAGGAAAGTATCGCGGAGGTTGCCCAGGTTCAAAAACATGATTGGCAGAATGGTGCACAAGGCGAACCAGGTGGCTTGCTCATAACTGTGTTTCATTTGCAGCGAGGCCTCGTAGATCTGGATGGGGTTACCGGTGATGTTTCTATCTACGCTGCGGACCTCGCGGACGAATCGTTCCATGGCGCTCATATCCCAAATGTCGCCTTTGGAATAAATCTTCATCAAATGTTTGCCGGAGGGACTGACAAAACGCGTGACCAGGCTCTCCGGCAGATCGCTTAATTGCGGCGGCTCGGGATTGGCCGCCGAGCGCAGGGCATACAAGCGGGCTAAAACGTCGGCAGCCATGGCTTGCTGAAATCCGGCCAGCCGGGCGTAACACTCGGCCTGGGGCAGTTGTCGCAACAATCCGCCGATCTGCCGCACTTGTTGCCGGATATAATTACCCTGTGAATCGCCCGAGGGCACGGCCTGGGCTTGGGCGAACATTTGACCCAGTTCCTCCATCGAGGCCAAGGGGATCTGCGGCACTTGTTGGGGCAGATTCGCCAAACGCCGATTGATCCGCTCGATGGCCGGACGCTTGGCGGCGACGGCCGAGGCCGACATGGAATCGTCCGGGGCCAGGATCGAGTCGATCTCAATGACATTCTTCACCGAGGGCAATTGAAGAAATTGCTTTTTTCGGGCAAGCAACGTCTGCGAGTTCTCGGCGATGGAAATGGCAAAAGAAGCGCTTTGACCGCCCTCGGTCAATATTTTTTGTTCCAGGGCCACGCTTTCCAGTCCTTCGGCCTGCATGTGCAGCAGGTTGTGGTCGTACCATACGCCGATCATGCCCAGGGCCAGCAAAACCGTGCCCGCCATGCCCCAGGTCAAAACGCCTTTGGGCCGGGTGTAGATCGGTTCCAGCCAGCGATGGAACTCCAAAGGCTGGGGCAAAACATGGCAGTGGTTTCGATCGGACAAGTAGATCATCGCCGGCAAGACCGTCATGGCCGCCAAACAACACAACATCACTCCGCCGCCGGCGATAATTCCCAACTCGGCAACGCCCACGAATTCGGTAAATCCGGCCATATAAAAGGAAACGGCCGTGGCCACCATCCCCACCACGATGCCCGGGGCCACGGTCCCCGAAGTTTCCAGCAAGGCTTCTTCGACCGATCGATTTGCCTCCCTTAATTGCAGGTAGCGGGCGACAATGTAAATTCCGTAATTGATGCCCAGCCCGGTTAAAATCGCGCCGAATGCGCTGCTTAAGATATTCAGATGTCCGACCGTCAACACCGTGTAGCCCAGCGACCAGATCATGCCCAGCAGCAAAGCGGCCATGGGCATCATGGAATGGCGTAATCCTCCAAACCCCAGGAGGACCACGATCACCACTCCGATTATCGACAGCGCGGTGGCAACGGCCATGGACGATTCGCTGGAAGACATTTCATCGTGTTCGATGATCGGCAGGCCGGTAAGTCCGATGGAGGTTTCCGGATGCCGGGCCCGAGCCCGGCCAACCAGGCGTTGCAGGGCTTCGACGGCATCGTTATTTCCAGTGAAGCTTTCCTTGGGCGCTGGGGCGAATTTCAACTGAATAAAGCCC
This sequence comes from Thermoguttaceae bacterium, assembly GCA_050013075.1. Taxonomy (GTDB): domain Bacteria; phylum Planctomycetota; class Planctomycetia; order Pirellulales; family Thermoguttaceae; genus JBEKIK01. Next base: position 10,854 of record JBEKFZ010000038.1, read on the forward strand.
ATGCGGCCTTCCTTGGCCAACAAGTATTGGGCAACGGGTTGATCCCGATCGGTTTTCCCGGCCAGATCGGGCCAAGGCGATTGATATTTGCCGCGCTCACTAAGGGCAACCGTAAGACTGTCAAAAAAGCCCGCGATTCCCTTTTCAATGGCTTGTTTTTGGGCTTGGGCTTGCGGGTCTTGGCCTTGAATAGCGGGAAGATACTGTAACGTTTTTCCCATCTCGGCGGCCATGTTGCCCAGGTTCATCTGTGCCCAGTTGCCGCCGATCAGCGGGGAAAACTTGTCCAGAAACTGCTCGATGCCGGCGAGTTCCTCGGGTTTTAAATAATACAATCCCTTGGAACGTATTTTGGTCAGGTCGATCTTGTGCAATACGGTATTCCAAAGCCGGGTTTCCCTGAGCAGATCGGCCGCAAGTTCATCCAGGACCGGAACGACTTTTTCCCGGCCAGTCCCCTCCACGACCAGGATTACGTCTTCCGTGGCGCCGAACTGCTTGGTGTATTCCACCCAAAGGCGGTTGAAATCGCTTTTCGGACTCAAGAGATCGGCCCTGCTGGTGCGAAAACCCAATCGGGTTTGAGTAAGATAAAGGGAAGCCACGGCCGCCATGACCCCGATAACCACCGTGGCCATGGGAAATCGCAAGGCAAGCCATGTGACCCCCACTAGCAAGCGCCCTAACAGCGATATGTTTTCGTGCGGCGTCCCTTCCGCGGGCATGATTAGCTCGTATGTAAGTTTTAAGTTATCAGTTTAAAGTTTAGCCACAAGCGGGCACCGACATAATGTCGGACGGCAAGCAGGTGATGCGCAGAAACGTTATCTAAACAGAAAAGCACTATTTGCTATAAATATGTCTGTACGCACCTACATCGGTATTTTACCGGCAAACTAGCAAGGGTGGGGATTGTAACGAACAGCCTTTATCAGGGCAAGAGAGATTTGCCATGAATTAAAAGTCGTAACGCTAGGCATGACAAGGAGTTTCGACAAGCAATTCGCATACAGATTTAAAAAAACACTAATAAGCTTTCTAGTTCAAACCCGCGCGTCTACAGCCCAGATAACTCATAATATCCTAAATTGAATTAGAATCGGTATAACTTTCCATTCCAAGGATTACCTCATAAACAAATGTGCGCATATTGACAAACACTACCGGGATTATTCTAATCGGGATTATTCTAATAGCCCCAAGAAGTGGCACACCTTATTTAATAGGCAGCGTTCGTCTCCAAACGGAAACCCCCCGCTTGTGTGGACGGTTCTTCCTTTAGAGATCTTTCAATAACCAAATCAAGATTTCCCTGAGTCCCTCTTGCTCTGAGAGGGGCTCTCCACAATGGCCCAAGCGGCCGAGGAGGATTTATGTACCGTCTCGTCGCATGTATGTTGTCAGGTGTGTTGTTAGCTCTCGCCGCCCCTGCCTTGGCCGGCACCAGCACTTGGCAAGGTGCAAGTTTACCAAATTTACCCGTGGGTGGAACCCGCAGTTGGATTGACGTGAACAACTGGGTCGGCGGAGTGGTCCCGCCCGCCGGTGATACCGATGATTTCGGCCTGACTGGCGATGGGAATGTGACCCTTGATGCCGATCAAACGGCCGCCAGTATGACTTTAGAACCGTGGGTGGGCTATAACTTTTCACCCGGCAGCGCAAACCCGGCCAATAACCTGACGTTGTTGAACGCAGCCGGTCCCACCACAACCTTGACCGTGGGCGACAACATCCGTTCGACTTTTACGACCGATTATTTCATCGGGCCGCCAGTGCCGCCGCCAGCCCCCGCACCATGGGCCGTCCAGGTCGGGGCGCCGCAGTTCACGGCCGATCTGGCTATACCCAATGGACTAAGCATCGTGTTCACGAGTTCAAATCCCAACGCCAACAACGATTCCTCGTTGTTGTTAGCCGGGCACGTGGGAGGTTCTACCACGATCGGCATGGCCGGCACTCTGCAAAATGCCTCTCTTTGGGTTACCAGCGACAATAGCAAGGGCGGCTACGGCACTACGATCAACTCCCTGGGAGATTTCGGGGCGGTGCATTTTGTCGATGGAGGCAATCTCGGCGCCGGCAGCCTGACAATCAACAATGGTACGCTCGCCCTCCACACCTCCAGCATCAACCTCCCGGGCTTCCCCCTGAATACGGTCGTTTACACCAACACGGCGGTCCACGTCTCCGTCGGCAATTTCGTCGCGGACCGCAGCTATCAGATCGATCCGCTAAACAACTTCTCGGGCGGCATGGATGCGTTCTATCAGACAGAAGGCGGTTTCTGGTTGGACAACGGGGCCGCCGCGGCCCAAGCGACCTTCAGGGGCAACAACGGCTTCAACTTCGGCATCTACTACATGGACGGCTACGGGATCAGCCTGGGCCTTAGCATGTTCGACCATATCATTACGGTGAACAACGGTGTAATGACCGGCGGCCGCGGCGGATTCAACGTCTTGAGCGTGCCGGACAACGGCCTGAACGTGAGCCTCACCACCGTTTTAGGCGACACGACGGGCAACGGCGGCCAAAGCGGCATCTACCGCGATTCAGGGCGGACCCTCTCCAAAAAAGGCCCAGGGGTGCTCGAGATCTATGTAGCGCCGCCCGACCTGCATGGCATTTTGTATTCTACAGGCGACAAACATATTTACGCCGGAGTGCTGCGGTTGAGCGACACCGTAACGGCGGGCACGGGGCAGATTCTGCTTGCCACCGCCGACTCCGCCGTGGGCGTGGCTTTCGACGGAGATACGACTGCGGCTAGTTTTAATGGGACGCTGGCCTTGGCGGGTGGATTGATCACTCCGGGGCAGTCGGGCGCTTTCGATCTCGACCTCAACCACTGCGGTGGTCTTGGCACGAAGCAAATCGCGGAAGATTTCACCAACCTCAATAACATCAATAAGGCGAGAACGGCGCTAAGGATCGGATCGAGCGACACCAGCGGGAACGCCCAGACCAGCGGCAACATTATCCCCAGTACGGATGCCAACACCTATTTCCTGGGCGGCGGCGGCGGCACGCTGACGATTAAAAGCGTTCTAATTGACAAGAACGGCGGCAACACCACTTTGGAGATGGGCACCAGCGGCCAACTGCTGCCGGGCCGGATCATACTCGCTCCTAATAACATTAATGGCAACAACACCTACACCGGCCCGACGCAGATCAAAGCCGGCACGCTGCAACTCGCCACTGCGCAGGCGATAGTAAGCAGTTCCAGCCTGTCGGTGGGGACCTATTCGAACAGTTTCAACGGACTTTACACTGGTGCCCTCAACGGAGAGTTCAACGGCCCCGGCCAACTGCTCCTCGATCCTAACGTCAGCTATGCTGGTCCAGTCAACAACTGTTTCTTGGACGGCGGCGCGGTCGGTTGGACCGACGACATAACCCTTTTTGGCCTCCCCGGCGCCTATCGTAACACGCTGATCTCCACGCTCGGCAATCCGCTCTTTGCTGCGGCGACGAACATTCTGCACTTGGGCGGCGAATACAGCAGCGGAACAATGACCAAGGCCAGCAACTGGATCATCGCGGACAGAATCAATCCCAACCATCCCGTGGCCTTGGTCAAGAGCGGCACAAGCGTACTCGATCTAAGTTCGGGCGGCCAAAATACCTATTCGGGAGGCACGTCGATTTTAGGCGGCCAGGTCAAGGTTTCGGACGCCAACCAACTCGGCAGCGGGCCTATCTTCTTGACCAATGCCGGCACTTTGCACGTCACGGCGAACACCATTTTCAACCAAACGCTCGCACTCTACGGCGGCCCGACGAGCGGCGCGGGCGTGGTCAGGGTCAACCTCGGCTTCAGCGCCACATTTACGCAACCTATCGACACCACGGCCAGCCCGCAATCGATGGTCGAGATAAGCGGCGGCGGGACACTAAACCTGCTCGATGTCGCCGCCTACCCCAACACCGCGCCCAATGGCAACCGTTGGGGCCTGATGCTCAACTATGGAACGGTGGTCATCAATCAGTTGCCGATCAATAAATCCAACGATGGATTAGGCGCCCAAAACGGCGCCCTGGTGGGCAATGGCGGCACGCTGTCCGTACAACCGCTTCCGGGGGCATCGGGGGACGTGCCCGTAGACGATCCACTCTACGGATTCTCGTCGCTGTCCACGTACCAGGGCCAGAACCTTACTACGACCATCAACGTCGCCGCAGGCGCGCTGTTGCGGATCAACGGCAGCGGCGCCTCCAACTACAACGGCATTCTGGTTATCAACAACGCCGGCAGCGGCGAGGTTGAGATCGCCTCGTCCAGTTCGGGCCCAGACGCTACCGGCAACGGAACCATCGACGTGCGGTCCGGCACGCTCAGGCTCACGCAGCGGCTCACGCAGATTAGCGGCGTCAATGCCTCGAAACTCCTGCCGCAATCGACGGGCTTTACGCTCAAACTCAACAACTGCACCTTCATCGGCAACGTGGATGGCAGCATCAACGGCAACTTGATCCTCAACAACAATGGAATCGGGGGCACCTCCGTGATCCAGAGTGTGGCCACGCCGAATAGTTCGGCACTGTGGGTGGTCGCCGGCTCGGGCCTGACGGTTTGGAATGGGACTCTCGACAAAGAGGGACCCGGCACGGTACAGTTCAATCGCTGCATCGGCGCGCCGGTGACTGTAGCGGCGGCAGTAGCAACTTTGCTCATAAACGACGGCACATTCGAGGCCGGCGGCACGGGCGATCCGTTCACCGATACCGAGACGAACGCCTCCCTGGACATTATCAACAACAGTACCGCCACGGGACTGTTGATCTCCCAAGGAGTTAAAAAAGTGGATAACATCACCGGCACCGGCAACACTACCGTAAGCGGCCCTGACGGCACGGCATTGATAGCCAATTCCATCGTGCAGAACACACTCACAATCGGCGACGGCAGCTCGGCCTCTTCCGCCAGTCTCACTTCCGTGCCCGAACCTGCGACCTGGATCCTGCTGGCCCTGGCCGCGGCGGGGCTATTGAGTTGGCCGGCTCGCAGCCGCGCATAAAAAGGGCAATGGAAAAAACCATTCTAAACCTTAGATAAACCTGTTGGGGCGGCGGTTCATCTGCCGCCCCAATTTCAATGCCGCCATTGGCTGTCACCGCCTGATGGACTCACCCGGTCGGCGCCAGGTCCGGCATAAAAAACCTATCGCACCGGCGAAGAGCAGGATGAGAGTTGAGGGCTCTGGAACAAGCTGCACATTATCGATCCGAAAATCTATTAACGCGGTGGCCGGGTAGTATATATACGTTGGTGGAGGCGATTCGTTTAGCGCCAGACCAGTTAATGTATGTGCATCAACCTTACAAACGATCTGATATTCGCCGGAGGTTGGGAAAGACGCAAAGGACAGAGTGGTCCACGAACTAATCCCTGAGAGGTGAAAACTTTGGCTATAACCAATTCCTGTTACACCAATATCAGCATACACATTGGCACTCCCGGCATACCCGCCACTCCCGACTGGCGGAATAGAATATGTGCTTGAGGAGGAGTTCATCGCATCACATTGAAGTATCTGTCCGGCACTTGCCGAGAAAGTTTGTGTGATAGAGATGATAGAAGCTGACATATTCATAAGATATGGCAAAGTCCCTGCCTCAGCATAACCTGAAAACCAAGCATCATAATTGCCATCAGTGGGAAGATATGACGAATTATCTACATTTCCGTTGTAGTAACCCACACCAGTTCTACTCACAGTCCAGCCATTTATACCGTTTTCAAAACTCCCATTCACAATATCGGCTTGTGCCACATTGGAGTTAATAATCAACAAAATTACCGCCCAACATGCCAATTGACTTGCTGGCTTACGATAAAATAAAGTCCAACGATTGAGGTTACAAAGAGTGTTCATTGTTTTTCCCTTCAGTTTGGTTTGAATTGCCGATAACAAGTACTGAAATACGCATGCCACGATACACCTACAAAATCGAAAACGCGCAGACAATCATACTAGCTACGATCTGGAAGAACTTGCTATTATGAAAGGCGACTTAAGAAAAGCCCTGCAATGAGACTTGTAAGAAGGATTGCCTAAAAATCACCCAAGGCTTTGACTTTTGCATAGTGAATGGATCACTAGGTCGTGTGGCAGATTGCTAATCTGCCCAGGAAAGGCAGGTTGGCAACCTGCCCCACGGCTCATTTACAAGGCAAAGGTCAATAAACCCGCTGCCTCCGTTGAAACGCCGAAAAAGAAAGGCAATGCCGCCCAACATACCCCTCACCCACTAAATGTCAATAGTTTTTGGTATCTTTAAGCAAAATTCGTACTGTAGTGTGGATAGGGAGTAGATTAAAATGAAGTAGCCCACACATTCTGTGTGCCGCCTACTGAGGGACTTTAAACAATGCGGGGTTTTTCCGCATGGACTTGAGCGGAGACTTGGCCACAAGATTCGGCCATCTGACGGCAGGCTTGGGCTATGCCGTCGGCGTCCAGGCCAAGGTCGGCCAGCAGTTCATCGCGGGGGCCGTGTTCGATGAATTGGTCGGGAATGCCCAGGCGGAGTACGCGGCCGGCATCGATATGGGCGTCGCAGGCGGCTTCCAACACCGCGCTGCCGAATCCGCCCGCCAAAACGCCTTCCTCCACCGTGACGACAAAAGGAGACTCGGCCACTGCGCGAAGAATGGTTTGCGTATCCAGCGGTTTAACGAATCGGGCGTTGATTAGTCCTATATCCAGCCCCTCCTCGGCCAGTTGATCGGCCGCTTCCATGCAGGCCGAAAGCAGCGATCCGCAGGCCACGATCATACCGTCGCGGCCCCAGCGGAGCACTTCGGCCTTTCCCAGTTCGATTGGTGTAACAGGGCGTTCTATAGATAATGCATCGGCCTTGGGATAACGGATGGCCGTGGCGCAAGACAGTTCAATGGCCAAATCCAACATGGGGACGACTTCGCCGGCGTCGCCGGGGGCCATAACCACCACGTTGGGAAACGGCCGCAAATAAGCCAGGTCGAATACGCCGTGGTGCGTGGGACCGTCCGGCCCGGCCAGGCCGGCGCGATCCAGAAGCAGCGTAACCGGCAGTTTTTGCAGGGCCAACTCTTGGAAAATCTGGTCGTAACTCCGCTGCATGAACGTGCTGTATATGGCGACCACGGGCCGCAGTCCGGACTTGGCCAGCCCGGCGGCAAAGGCCACCGCGTGCGATTCGCATATACCCACGTCGAAAAACCGATCCGGAAAATCGTCCCGAATCGGTTCGAACATCGTCCCCTGGCACATGGCCGCGGTGATGGCCGTTATTTTGGGATTGGTTTTCATGCGGGCATGGAGCGCATCGCGCACGACCTGGGAATATGAGGGCAAACCGGAGGTTTTGAATTCCAGTACCTCGCCGTTGCTGCTTTCAAACGGGGCCGGGGCGTGGAACGAGGTGGGATCGTCGGCGGCGGGCTTGAACCCGTGTCCTTTTTCGGTTACCACGTGAAGGAGCACCGGACCTTGAAATTCCCGGACCATGGCCAGGTATTTTTGCATCTGGCGGATATTGTGACCGTCGACCGGCCCGATATAGCGAAATCCCAGGTCCTCGAAGAACATTCCGCCGAGGAGTCCGGCCTTGATCGCGTCTTTGATCTGGGACAGGAATCGCTCCACCGGATCGCCGATGACCGGCACGTGGGTGAGTATTTTTTGGACCTCGCTTTTCAGGCCCGTGTAGAAGGGATTCATCCGCAGGCGGTCGAGCGATTCGGCCAGGCCGCCCACGCGCGGGCAAATCGACATCTTGTTGTCGTTTAAGACCACGATCAGGTTTTTTTTCAGGCCGCCGGCGTTGTTCATGGCTTCGTAGACAATGCCGGAGGGAAAAGCGCCGTCGCCGATGACGGCCACTACGTGCCGCGGCCGCTCGGGCTCAAGCAATTCGTCGCCCACGCGCAATCCCAAGCCGGTGGCCACGCTGCAACCGGCATGACCGGTCATGAACAGATCGTAATCGCTTTCGGCGGGGTTGGGATAGCCCATCAATCCGCCCTTTGCCCGCATGGTGGGAAACTCGTCGTACCGCCCGGTGAGCATCTTGTGGACGTAGACCTGATGCCCGGTGTCCCACACCAGGCGGTCGCGGCTGAAATCAAAGGAGGTGTGCAGGGCAATGGTCAGTTCCACTACGCCCAGGTTCGAGGCAAAATGTGCGGTCCGCGTGCAAGCCAGCCGGCAGATCGCTTCGCGCATCTCCGCGGCCAACTGCTGAAGCTGTTCGTGTGAAAGCTTTTTTAGGTCCTGCGGCAAATGAATGGTCGAAAGCAATTTGTCCATTAGCGATTCCTCTTTAGGACATATCGGGCCAGGACATCCAGGCCGGCGGCTCGGGATCCCAAAGGTACGAGCGCCAGACAGGCTTTATCTATCAATTCTCCGGCATACTGGGCGCTTTGGTCAAGACCGAGAATTCCCGGAAAGGTAAGCTTCCCTTGCCGTGCGTCCTTGCCCACGCCTTTACCCAGTAACTGCCGGCTGCTATTGATGTCCAGAATGTCGTCGACTATTTGGAAGGCCAGCCCGACGTGGCGGCCGTATTGGTCGAGAATGGAAAGCTGCGAGGCATTGGCATTGGCTGTTATACCACCCATTCGGAGGGAAACGAGGATCAGGGCCCCGGTTTTGCGGCGGTCGATCGAATCCAGCAAATCCAGGTCGCCGATGGAGTTCGGACTGGCCATGTCATCGGCCTGACCCCCGACCAGATTGCAGGCCCCGGCGCCCTCGGCCAGGGCTGCGCAACATGCGGCGGCCGTTGCCGGAGGACGAATGTGTTTGGCTAACACCTCGAAGGCCAAAGTAAGCAGTGCATCGCCGGCCAGAATGGCTGTGGCCTCGTCGAACGCCTTGTGGCAGGTGGGCCGCCCGCGCCGCAGATCATCGTTGTCCATGGCCGGCAGGTCGTCGTGGATGAGCGAATAGGCATGGACCATTTCCACCGCACAGGCCGCTGGAATGGCCGCCTCGAACGAGCCAGAGCAGGCCTCGGCCGCCAAAAGCGCGAGCATCGGGCGCAGGCGTTTGCCTGGGGCCAACAGGCTATAACGCAGGGCCTCGCGGAGTTTTATGGGACAGCCTTCGCCCAGGTCGGAGTAGCGTGCCAAAGCCGCCTCGATTAAGGGACAGAGCCTTTCGGCATAATTATCCACTGTGGCCGGCGAGGTCTTTACCATTACGCCCATGATTCCGCGATTATTTTCGCACCCCCAGGCACTGCCATCCTGGGCCCGTTTAATTAGTTTGGAAGACAAATAAATCGCCAAGCCCCCATTTTAGAGCAGTTGCCGGTCAAAGTCCATGCCAGCCCATAACCCCCGGAATGGAGGGATTTCTTAACCAAAAGAAAAAACTGTAACAGACTTAATAACGAACGCGGAAATCTTTTTTATTCCGTTGATTCAAGACATAATCATAATAATATAAAAATATCTTATCGAATAACATACACATGTCCAAGCGTAACAAATCATCCAATAAACATGCTTCCCGGACTCTGTCGGGCACCTCCGTCCTATCCGTGCCGGGGCTTGGCGTGTCCGCGGGAGTGACGCTATTAACTATTGCAACCTTCTTTGCTTATTTCCCCTCCATTAGCGGTGAGTTTGTGCTGGATGACGATTCGCTGCTGACAAATAATCGTCTCATCAAGACCTCCGACGGCCCGTACCGGTTGTGGTGCACTACCGAATCGCAGGACTACTGGCCGGCGACTAATACAACTTTCTGGATCGAGTGGCGGCTGTGGGGAATGAACCCGACCGGCTGCCACGTTACCAACCTGATCTTGCACGTTGCCGAGGCTCTGCTGATTTGGCTCATCTTGCGGAAGTTATCCATTCCCGGTGCTTTTTGGGCGGCCGCGATCTTCGCCGTGCATCCGGTAAACGTGGAATCGGTGGCCTGGATCGCACAGCGTAAAAACACCATGGCGATGTTGTTCTTCCTGTTGTCGATTTTCTGGTACTTGAAGACCGATATGCACACGGCAATCGCGGGCATGGGGTCCGCGCGTTCCCACGGAGAACCGGGGGAACGAGAAAACTCGCCACTCGCCACTCGCCTCTCACCACTCGCCATTCGCCACTCGCCACTTTGGTACTGGCTAAGTTTTTTGGCGTTCGTGTTGTCGATGCTTAGCAAGGGGTCGGTGGCAATCCTGCCGGTTTTGGTTTTGGTTATTGTTTCGTGGCTGCGTCCCCTGACCTGGCGGGACCTGGCGCGAACCGCGCCGTTTTTTGTCATTGCCGTGTTGCTGACGGGAGTGAACCTATGGTTCCAAAAGCACGGCACTGGAGAAGAATTCCGTAGCGCCGGTTTTGCGGAGCGCCTGGTAGGGGCGGGAGGCGTGGTATGGTTCTACCTTTACAAGGCGATTTTGCCGTGCGATTTGGCGTTTGTGTATCCACAATGGCATATCGAGGCCGGCAATCCGCTGTGGTGGCTGCCGCTTTCGGCGGCCTTGGCTGTCACGGCCATATTTTGGCGGTTTAGAAAAAATTGGAGCAGGCCGTTATTGTTCGCCTGGGTGTTTTTCTGTGTGGGGTTTGCGCCGGTACTGGGCTTTGTGGACGTTGGTTTTATGAAGTTCTCGCTGGTGGCCGATCACTATCAGCACATCTCGCTGATCGGCGTGATTGCACTGGCGGCGGCGGGCTGGAGCAGTTGGCATCGGCGGATGAAAGGGCCAAACCGCTCGGCGGCGAATGCGGTTGCGATCGGCGTTGCGGCCGTAGCGGCGTGCACGCTTGCATTTTTGACCTGGCGGCAAAGCGGACTATACCGCGACGCCATAACGCTATACCAAGATACGCTAAAAAAAAATTCAGGCTGTTGGATGGCGCACGACAACCTGGGAAACGCATTGTCCGATGCGGGCCGATTGAAGGAGGCGATTGAACAATATGAGCAAGCCCTGCGCCTGAAACCGGATGATCCCATGACTCACAGCAATATGGGTAACGCGCTGTTCCACACAGGCCGGCGCCGCGAGGCAATCGAACATTGCCAGAAAGCCCTACAGATTAAGCCCAACTTCCCGGAGGCATATAACAACCTGGGTAACGCACTGGTCCAAACAGGCCGGCTTGAGGAGGGAATCAAAAATTATGAGCAAGCCTTACAACTCAATCACGACTATTTCAAGGCCCACTGTAACCTGGCTGACGCACTGGTCCAAGCAGGTCGGCTCCATAAGGCAATCGAACATTATGAGCAAGCCTTGGCGCTTAAATCCGACTTCGCCGAGATCCACAACAACTTGGGCGCCGTATTTGAGAAAACAGGCCAGCCCCGGGAGGCGATCAAACATTACCAGCAAGCTTTACGGATTGAACCCGACTTTCCCGATGCCCACTACAACCTGGGGAACGTTTTTCAATCAGTAGGAGAATATCAACAGGCCAGCGAACAATACAAGCAGGCCCTGGCGCTTAGGCCCAACGATCCCGAGGCCCACTATAACCTGGGTATCGCACTGGTTGAAATAGGCCGGCCTCAAGAGGCCGTCGAACATTATCAGGAAGCAGTGCGCCTGAAACCCGATTTTACCGACGCCTATTCCAACTTGGCGTTGGTCCATGCCGGCCTGCGTCAATCCTCCCAGGCCATTGCCGCGGGGCAAAAGGCCTTGGAACTTGCCCGGTCCCAGCAGCAGACGGCGCTGGCCAAGCAGATTGAAGATTGGTTGAATTCATACCGAGCCGGTTTATCGGATACACCTAAGACACAGCCTGAGGGCGAAACGCCCGGAGCAAGCTCCGGGGATAAACCATGAAAACAGACAGGGTGGCACGGGCATCTTGCCCGTGCTTTTTCACGGCGGCACCGGCGAAATACCGGTGCCACACAGTCGTGCCCTAGTTCGATTTGCGGCGTTTTGATTTCTCGTCGATATCCGCGGTGGCGGTATCGTCGAAAGGCTGAGTAATGGGATTGCCTTGGGCATCCACGCCGGAAAGAATTTCGATCCGCCGCTCAGCCCGTTGCAATAGATCGTAGGATTGTCGCAGCAGTTTCACGCCTTCCTCGTATCGTTGCAAAGCCTCGTTCAAGCCCAGATCGCCCTCTTCCAGAAGATGAACGATTTCCTCCAAGCGCTCGAGCGCTTGCTCGAAGTTGGGCTGATCCGAGGTTTGTTCTTTTGGTTTGTCGGCCACCGAAGCACCTTGTGATAAAAATTATTCTCATTAAGTGGGCAATAAATTGCCCACCCCTTGCTCTCGATAAAACGCTCCCCTTTTTACAATGAACGCTCCCCGACCAACCTTCGGTTGGTGCCCGGTCGCGGCTAAACACACTGTCCACTGCCCACCGTCCACTGCCCACTCTTTCACTCCCATTCGATTGTCGCCGGGGGTTTGCTGCTAATGTCGTAGACCACGCGGTTCACGCCTTTGACTTCGTTGATGATCCGCGTGGATATACGGGCCAGAAGTTCGTATGGCAGGTGGCACCAGTCGGCGGTCATGAAATCTTCGCTGGCCACTGCGCGGACGGCGACCACGTCGGCGTAGGTGCGGGCGTCGCCCATCACGCCCACGCTTTGCACGGGCAAAAGCACGGCAAAGACCTGGGACGTTTTACGATACAGCCCGGCTTTTTTGATCTCGCCGACCACAATGGCGTCGGCGTCGCGTAGCGTGTCGAGCCGTTTTTTGGTCACTTCGCCCACGCAGCGCACGGCCAAGCCCGGGCCTGGGAATGGATGCCGCCACACGATGTCTTCGGGCAGTCCAAGTTTTATTCCCAAGGCCCGCACTTCATCCTTGAACAGATCGCGGAGCGGTTCAATCAGTTCGAAGGCCAGATCATCGGGCAATCCGCCCACGTTGTGGTGCAGTTTGATGGTGGCCGCCGGGCCGTCGGGTAAGCCGCCGCTTTCGATCACGTCCGGATACAGCGTGCCTTGGGCCAGGAAATGCGCGCCTTCGATCTTTGCCGCCTCGTCGGTAAAGCACTCGATGAAGGCACGGCCGATGCGGCGGCGTTTTTCCTGCGGATCAGCCACGCCGACCAGGGCGGCGAGAAATTTCTCCTCGGCCTTGACCACGTGCAGGTCGGTTTTGAAGTGGTCGGAAAACTCCTTGATGACCGCTTCTTCCTCGTCTTTGCGCAGCAGTCCGTTATCCACGAGGATGCAGGAAAGCCGCGGTCCGATGGCCTGCCACAACAATGCGGCCGTGACCGCCGAATCCACGCCGCCCGACAGCCCGCAGATCACCCGACATTCGCCCACGCGCAGGCGAATGCCTTTCACCGTTTCCCGGGCGAAATCGCCCAACTTCCACCTGCCCTTGCAACGGCACACGTTCTTGAGAAAATTGCCGAGGATTTTTTTGCCTTGCGGCGTGTGCGTCACCTCTGGATGAAACTGCAAGCCATAGATCGGCAACCTTCGATGCTTGACCGCGGCAAACGGGCAGGTGTCGGTGGCGGCCAGGGATAGGAAATCCTCGGATATCTGCGAAACCTGGTCGCCGTGGCTCATCCACACGTCGGTTTCAGCGGGAATGCCGGCGAAAAACTCGTCTTCCTCGATAATACGGCAATGTGCTCGGCCGTATTCGCGGGCAGGGGCGCTTTGCACCCGGCCGCCCAGGGCCTCGCAGACCAATTGCATACCGTAGCATATACCCAGCACCGGCAGGCCAAGATTGAAGATCGCCGGATCGCACTTCGGCGCCCCGGCTTCGTATACGCTGGCCGGTCCGCCGGAAAGGATGATACCCTTTGGCGCAAGTTCGCCGATCCGGGCCGCGGATATGTCGTGCCGGACTATCTCGCAGTACACGTGCTGCTGCCGAACACGCCGGGCGATTAGTTGCGCGTACTGAGAACCGAAATCCAAAACCAGCACTCTTTCGTCGGCAATTTTGCTCATGCGAACGTCCCAGGGGAAAACATATTATTATAAATTACAAAAAAATGCCGGATAGTAGGCATGTATTCCATTCGTTGCATTGCCGCGAAACCGCAAGCGGTTTATATGCAAAGATACATAATCCAAAAATGACATAACTCAATGGGGGGTAAAACGTTAAGCTCATACCCATTGTGACAATCGCCGGTTGGGGCTAAGATAAAAACATTGATAAACACTGTACAACATTAACGCTCCCCTGCGGGTCGCGGCTAAACTGAACACCGAACCCTGAACCCTGCCCCCCTTTTTTGTGCTGATTCTATTGACCAACGACGATGGGATATACGCGCCCGGCCTGGCGGCCCTGGCCCGGGAAATGCGTAATCTGGGCGAAGTGGCAGTAGTGGCCCCGGCAACCGAGCAAAGCGGGGTGGGCCATTCAATCACCTATCTCACGCCCCTGATCGTCAAGGAGGTTTTTCACCACGACAGCCCAAAGGGCGAGGAGCGTTTAGGCTGGGCGGTCCAAGGCAGCCCGGCCGACTGCGTGAAAATCGGCATCCAGCAGTTTTGCCCCCGCCAACCCGATTTGGTGCTTAGCGGAATAAACAGCGGTTTGAACGCGGGCATAAACGTACTCTACTCCGGCACGGTAGCGGCGGCCATCGAAGGGGCTTTTTTCGGCATCACCAGCGTGGCGGTCTCGCTCGAATACGACGAACACGCCCAGTTCGACAAGGCCGCCCGGCTTGCCCGAATCATCATCAAACAGATTTTGGAAAAAAAAGGCCTTGATCCGCATCTTTATAATTTGAATATCCCCACCGCGGCATTGGAAGGCATTCCTGAAATCTGCACCGTGCCCATGAACATTACCCGGTACATCGACCGTTTTGAAAAACGGGCCGATCCCTGGGGCCGCGATTACTACTGGCTGACCGGCGGACCGCCCACGGCCACGGCCGGACACGAAACAGATCTTTCCGCGCTGGCAAAAGGTAAAGTAGCCTTAACGCCGCTGGATTATAATATGACCAGGCAGTCAGTCCTGGCCGAAATGGAAAAATGGCAATTTACTATTTAGCCCCGGGTGAATACACCCGGGGGCAGAATTATCGACAACGAAAGGGACAAGGTTATGCGTAAATTAATCACTGCTACTTTGTTACTCGCCTTTTCCGCGGGTTGCGGCAATTCGACATCGCAGAACACAGCCCAAACCCCAAGCGAAAAGCCGGCGCCCAGTCAGACGGAAAAGAAAAAGCCGGCGGCGCTGCCTCCTGCGCCGCCGCCTGAAGCCTTCACCGCGGCGGAGCGAAAGCCGGCTGCGACGCCGCCAAAGACAAATACAGGGCCGGTTTCGCCCACGCCACCGCCGGGCATGACAATGGAAAAGGCCGATGTCGGCTCGGGCGCTAAAGGCCGCGGATACGGCGGGGGCATTATCGCCACGGATGTAGCCACGTACTTCAGGACCCAGGAGAGGGTCATGTTTACAATCACCATTCCCGACTGCATCCGCGCCTACAAGTTCGAACACGACTTCAAGGGACCGAAGTCAAACGAAGAGTTCATGGAAAAGGTCATCAAAAAAAACAATATCCACTTGCCCGACTTGCCACCGGGCCATAGTTATCTCTACGATCCCAAGGAAGAGCAATTGATGGTTGTAAAGCCGGGGTAAGAAATTAACGGCGGGCGGCAGACAATGCGCGCTGATCGGTGCTTGGATGCAACTTCGTTCGCCGATCAAGGACAGCTTTATGATCCTGTTGGTGGGAAAATAAGGCGGCTATCCGGCGGTTACCCGAAAGATATAATTACTCTAGATGATTTATATGATATAGCAACTGAGATTCCATATCACGATAGTCGCCGGACAAGGCATCCGTTGACCAAATCCGCGATTTGGAGAAACAACATGTCAGAAAAACCCAGATTCTACATTTTAACTCCGGAAGGCGTAATTCCTCCCGACACCTTCGTCCTTGCCGAAGTGCAGCCCATAAAAATCCTGGACGGTTGCCTCCTGGTCGTTCACGAGGCAACCCACAGGCAGTTGACCGTCCACGGCACCAGGCTCATCCCCATCAACGACCCGGCCGTGGCGTCGCTGAAACACAAGCACAGCGTGTGCTCGAAATGTGGAAAGGTCGAGGGCGTCGTGTTGGACAAAGTATCATGCCCCAACCACCACGGAATCAATTGCGGGCTGCTCGAAACCAAAAAATGATGAGCGATTAAGAGTCAAGGATAGATAAAAAATAATTCTCCCGGTAGCACGGCGCACGACAATGCAAGACTGCCGTCCTTCAACGACCGCTATGGTTTCCGCACTGATATTAGTTTCGCTGGGCGGAATGGCGAGGGCCGATGCTTACGAAATCGACGTGCGAGCCGATCAACGCGTCATCCGCAACGGGCATCTGGAATTGGGCCCCACAACCAACGCCTCTGGCCACAGCCTCGACGCCAACAGCCTTTACTTCCTCCGCGACGGCCGGCCGTGGCTGCCGGTGATGGGCGAAATCCATTACACCCGCGTGCCGCGCGAGGATTGGGACGAAGCGATCCTGAAGATGAAGGCCGACGGCATCGAGATCATCGCCACTTACATTTTCTGGATTCATCACGAGGAAGTAGAAGGACAATTCGACTGGTCGGGGAACCGCTCGCTCAGGGATTTCGTCGCGGCCTGCCGGCGCCACGGATTATACGTGCTCGCCCGCATAGGTCCCTGGTGTCACGGCGAGGTACGCAATGGGGGATTTCCAGACTGGTTGCTCGAAAAGGCATCGAAAAAGGAATTAAAAACCCGTTCCGCCGATGCGAATTACCTGAAATACGTCGATCGCCTGTATCGCGAAATCGGCAAGCAGCTTGAAGGACTTTATTTCAAGGACGGCGGCCCGGTCCTGGGCGTGCAATTGGAGAACGAACAGTACTTCAACAACCGCGGCGGGTATGAGTACATGAAGGCACTCAAACGCCTGGCCATCAGGGCTGGCATCGAGGTTCCATTTTACACCTGCACGGGTTGGCCGGGCATCATGCGCGGGCAAAAGGAGTTTCTGCCCATGGCCGGCGCGTACCCGGACGCACCCTGGGACAAGAGCACCAAACAGTTCATTCAGGACGTTTTCCGTTTCACCCCGCTCAGGAACGATCCGCTGATCGGCGCGGATCTGTTGGGAAAAAATGAAAATGATAAAGATCCGCTGGCCGACAATCTTTATCCCAACGCCAACGCGGAATTGGGCGGCGGCGTTCAGGTGACGTATCATCGCCGGCCGGTAATCGCCGCGGAGGACGCCGTGTCGATCGCCTTCGCAAAACTCGGCTCCGGCGCCAATATGCTCGGATACTATATGTTCCACGGCGGAGTCAATCCCGAAGGAAAACTCTCAACCTTGCAAGAATCGAGGGCCACGAAATATCCAAACGATTGCCCGATTATCAGTTATGATTTTCAGGCGCCGTTGGGCGAGTGGGGACAAGTGCGGGAATCATACTACCATTTTCGCCCTATCCATTATTTCATCAACGACTTCGGGTCCGAGTTGGCGCCGATGTACGCTTTTTTCCCCGCAGTGCAGCCAAAAGGTCCGAAGGACAACGAAACCCTGCGCTGCGCAGCCCGGGCGAAAGACGGCCGCGGTTTCGTGTTTCTTTCCAACTATCAGCGCTACGGCGACATGCAGGACCTGAAAGACGTGCAAGTAGAACTTGTCTTAAAGGATGGCCGTCTCAAAATCCCCCAGACGCCGGTAACACTGCCGAAAAACGCCATGGCCATCTGGCCGTTTAATCTCCAACTGGCCGATGCCAAATTGATATACTCCACCGCGCAGCCGTTGTGCGTGGTGAACAATGGGGACGAACGGCTTTTTGTATTCTTCGCCGCAGGGTGCGTGCAGCCGCAATACGTGTTCGACACACAGAGCGTGAAAGAAGTAAGCGGCGACAACGGCACATTGGATATCAATCGCAAGGAAGGACGAATCCAAGTCGACGCAACCCGGCCGGGCACGGATTGCCTGCTGCGCGTAACGACCGCGAAGGGCGATTCGTTGAAAGTGCTCACGCTCACGCGGCAACAGGCGCTGCATTGCTGGCGCGGAATCCTTTGGGGCCGAACTCGCCTGGTGCTGACCGATTGCACGCTGATTCCCACGGAAATGGAATTGCGACTGCGCTCGGCCGGTTCCGCCAAATTGGAGTTCGCCATTTATCCAGACGATACAATGCTTTTCAACAACGGTTTGAAGCCGCAGCGGACGGCGGACGGCATATTCACACGCTACTTGGTGCAATTGCCCGAGCGAAGCATCGCCGTATCCTTTAGTCCTTGCGACACGGACGTGCCGCCGATGCCGGCCGAATTGGCGGCCGCGCCGCAACCCGGCCCGCAGTATGACGTGAAATACCGGCCTTTGCCCGGCAGCCGCAACTGGCGTCTGGGCATTCCGCCGGACGCCCTGGCCGGCTTGAACAATGTTTTCCTGCAATTCGATCTTAGCGGCGATACAGCCGCGCTGTATCTCGACGACAAGCTGATTGACGACTGGTTCATCTTTGGTCCGCCTTTTACGGTCGGATTGAAACACTTTGCCGGGGAACTTGGGCGCGGCAAGTTCAAGCTGCAACTCATGCCGTTGACCGAGAAGCGGAATATCTTCCTGGAATATCCGGAGCTTAAAACCAGCGGCCTGAAAGCCGAAATCAAAGGCATAACAGCCCTGCCCGAATACGAAATTACGGCGATGGCCGCGGAGAAGTGAAAGTATCTATTGCGGATACTCTAGTCCATTATCCGGGCCGACACGGCCCGGCTCTGAAACACGGCCCGGCTCTGAAACACGGCCCGGCTCTGAAACACGGCCCGGCTCTGAAACACGGCCCGGCTCTGAAACACGGCCCAACTCTAAAACACGGCCCGGGACTTGCGTTAGTATCGGAAAGCCCCCTTTTTCAACGGGAAATTTGAGAAAATGAGGCGTTTTGGATACAATAAAGGTTGTCGCGTTGACATTTTTCAACAGGTTTTACTACCATGAGATGGCATATTGCAGTTCTAGTCTTTATACCGGCTATGGCGGCGATAACTGCCGCACAGGCCGGGTCCGATTGCCGCGTTGTTCTTTGCAGCGAGTCGGAGGAATCGTCCTGGATTTTCCGGCCCTCGTTTTTCAGTCACGATCCGGATAACGGCAAACGAGTTGCCCAGTACGAGCCGGAACAGACTTCATATTATCGGGACGATCCGACTTATCTGGAAAGCGGATATCGCCACTATCAGTTTGAGATCGTAGGCCGGGGCGGCACCGCCGACCGGATGCACGTTGTGCAGACTTGGGGACTGGGCGATTTGATCCGGCCGTACGGCGAATGGGAATATCCGTTCCGCGCCGGGGCCACGCCTTACGGACCTTGGGGTAATCCGCAGGGACCCTGGACGATGCCCTTCGATTCCTGGCAGAATCCATACGGGCTGATGCAGCATCTGCCGAACCCGGGTTGGAACATCGGTCCTAACCAGTACGGATCGGGAACAGGTGTTCCATACGGCGGATCGCCGGGATACGGACCGGGGTACGGATCAGGGGCGGGATACGGAAATGGAACGGGATATGGATCTGGATATGGACACGGCGGAGGACAGACGCCGTATACACCGCCGCCATCCCCTGGACCAGGCAACTATTAGACAACTATAATAGTTAATAGTCTACACCACGAAGTCGCCGAGGACACTCCGTGGTGTTTTTTCAGTTGTTTATGAGAATCTAACATGCCGATCTACGAATACGCTTGCCGCGGTTGCGGTCATGAATTTGAATTTTTAGTTCGCGGCGGTGAAACGCCGAGTTGTCCGGCGTGCGGCCAAACGGACTTAACGAAGAACTTCAGCCCGCCGGCCGCCCATACCGGCAGTCGAAAAGACCCCGCCTGCCCGGCAAAAGATTCCTGCGGCGCGCCCCGCTGCGGCGGTCAGAGTTGCGGCATGGCCCAGTGGATGTAGCTTTCAGCCATCAGCATCGCGCATCTTTTTGACCGATGGACTAAACAAAAAACCACCGGCGAAAACCGGTGGTTTTTCAGTAATTTTCAAGCCGGAATCTTTAATCCGAAACCGCTTGCCTTTTACGGTATGATCGCGGCCCCTGCAATCCAGGCGCCCGCCTCGAACACGCCGGCGCGGATGCTAAGCGGCAAGGGATCGAGCATGTAAGGGGCGCAATCGCCCGGGCGATAGTAGCCCAAGCTGTACATGCACTCGTCGGGCAATTCGAGTCCCATCTTGTAAGGCAAGATGGGCACGGTGAGGTAAAAGCGAGCGGCCGAGGCAAACGGCTGCAACCAAGGGCCCAGCGTATGTCCGTATCGCTCCACTTGTACGTCTTCGAAGTACAACGGGTGGTGGCACAAAGCGGATGCCGTCCAGGTGAAAGTGACCGGCGCCCAGGATCGGGGCCGGAAGTCATCGCCTCCCCAGGGACAATCCTTGGGCAGATCGCCCGGCGAGGGCGTGATGCTCGTCGTCAATTGAGAGATTTTCTTCAGGTCTTTGACCGATAGACAGCCGTCTTTGAGGTCCGGATTCTTGGCGGCCAATGCCTCCTCCAAGGTCTGACCACCTATGTTTGGACCTTTGGAATTATCGGGCTTCAATTGCGTGCCAATCTCTTTTTCCTTAGCAACTGAAGATTTAACGCCGGCGGATTCTGAATCCGCGGCCGTCTTCTTGTCGCCAAGGGGATTGTCTAACGAGCCGGAGGCTGATTGTCGGGAATTATCCGCCAGCGGCGCTAGCGTCCATCGGACGGGGTGCTCGATTTGCGTCACGTTTTCCCCGGCGTCGCCCGGTTCCGCATCGTAGGACAGCCATATCAATTTTCCGCTGGATTTAGTCGTTGTATAACCGGCCTTCTTTATCTCGCTTGTTCCCGAGGCGGCGCCGTTGCCGCCGGCATTCGCGGCGCCGGTTGCGGCAAGCCAAGCGGCCAAGGTAAAAGCGGCCATGACAGCCAGTGTTTTTAATCTCCAAAGACATTCCTTAGGCGAATCAGTTGTCGTCGCCCCGGGCGTACTCCGTACTATAATTCGGCGCTTCCTGCGTAATAATGATGTCATGAGGATGACTCTCCCGTACACTGGCAGGTGAAACCTGGAGGAACCGTGCCCTGCCGCGTAGTTCCTCGATCGTTTTAGTTCCGCAATATCCCATTCCAGCCCGTAGTCCGCCCACGAGCTGATATACAAACGGTCCCAAAGCGCCTTTGAACGGCACCCGGCCTTCCACTCCCTCGGGAACCAGTTTGTCGGGCCCGCGACTAGTGCTCCCTTGACGGTAGCGTTCGCTGGAACCGTGGACCATGGCCCCCAAGGAGCCCATTCCTCGATATACCTTAAATGTTCGACCCTGATATAAAATTTGTGCGCCGGGGCTTTCCTGCAATCCGGCGAACAACCCTCCGATCATCACTACGTTGGCCCCGGCGGCAATGGCTTTGGTAATGTCGCCGGAGTAACGTATGCCGCCATCGGCAACGATGGGTATCTGTTTTTTCTCGGCAACTTGTGCGGCCTGCCAAATTGCGGAAATCTGCGGGACGCCTACGCCGGAAATCACCCGAGTGGTGCAAATCGAGCCCGGTCCTATGCCGACTTTAACGGCATCGACCCCGGCCTCGATCAGGTCTTTGCATCCATCGGCGGTGGCCACGTTGCCGGCCACGATGTCGATGTCCCATTGTTTTTTTATCTCCCTGACGGTCTCGATCACGTTTAGCGAATGGCCGTGGGCGCTATCGACCACGATTACATCCACGCCTTTGCGTATCAGGCCTTCGACCCGATCATAGTTGTGTACTCCGACGCCTGCTCCTACTCTCAGCCTACCTTGCCCATCTTTACAGGCTTGCGGAAACCTCCGCATCATATCAATGTCTTTAATTGTAATTAGTCCCGTCAACCTAAAATTTTCGTCAATCAGCAAAAGTTTCTCTACCTTTTTTGTCATTAAAATCTTTTCAGCTTCCTCAAGCGTTACGGTCCCCGTAGCCGTAACCAGATTCTCTTTGGTCATAACCTCGGAAATGGGCCGGTCGCCAGTTTCCAGGAAGCGGAGGTCTCGGCGGGTGAGAATTCCCACCAGATGGCCCCCGTTAGTGGTAATAGGCAACCCGGAAACGTTATATTGGGCCATGATTTCCCGGGCACGGCCGACCGTGGCATTCGGGGGAAGAGTCTGCGGATCGAAAATTATCCCGTTGGCCGAGCGTTTGACCTTCTCAACCTCTTCAATTTGCCGTTCGAGCGACATATTCTTGTGTATTATGCCCACCCCCCCCTCCCGGGCCAGGGCAATGGCCATCTCCGCCTCGGTGACCGTGTCCATGGGCGAACTGACCAGGGGAAGGTTCAAGGTAATACGTCGAGTCAAGCGGGTGGTGACATCCACTTCGGCCGGGACGACATCGCTATAGCGGGGTTCCAAAAGCACGTCGTCAAAGGTAAGGCCCTGGTATTGGCAGATATTTTCTCTCATGGCAAGCGGTCCTCCACTGGGAAAGCTGACTGTAAACCCAAAATTATCGCCGTCGGCCACAAAATTGCAATGAGGGCATTGGGCAGAGGCGAGGGAGGAGGGGCGGGTAACAAGCGTTGGCATGTCATCTGTATAACACCCGTCTTTACTGGAATGTGATACAAGTATAATGCGAGTATAAGATGTAAGTTCGAGTTCCTAATGTTCGACTTATCTTTTTGCTGTGAGGTGTTTGCCATGGAGATACTTACTACGGGCAATGTCATGGTTTCCACGCGGTTTGAAAACCTAAGCGATTTGACAATGGTCGAAAAGGGTTTATTACAGCAGGAGAAAGTGTGCCGTTTAGAGACGCCGGATGCTTTAGTGGATACCGGTGCGACCCTGCTTTCCCTACCAAAAAGTTTAGTTCAACAATTAGGGCTGGTGCGCCATCGCACTCGAACAGCCCGCACTGCGGCAGGAATCATTTCCTTCGGGATTTACGAACCAGTCCGGCTGACGGTGCAGGATCGCGATTGCATTGTCGAGATAGCCGAGATTCCCGATGAATGTCCCGTGCTGATCGGCCAAATTCCTTTAGAACTCTTGGACTTCGTCGTTGACTCAGCCGGAGGGAAGCTCATCGGCAATCCCGACCACGGCGGCCAGCAGATGATTGATATGTTTTGAAAACTTCATTACACATGAGGTTCTCCGGCGAACTCCCGGGCCGAGGACGCGGCTTGGGCAATGATCTTGCCGATTTCGGCCTCGAACTGCTCGGGCTTGTTCTGCATGGTGCCTTGGATGCGGATGGTCCGAATGTCCGTAAACCCGATGAATCCGAAAATGCATCGCAGGTAGGTCTCCTGGAAATCGTAGGTTTCGCAGGGATTTCCCGGCTGATATGCTCCTCCGCTGGACAGAATCAGCATGAGCGGCTTGCCGGTGACTAGACCGGAATAACCTTTTTCGGGCGAGAAGGCAACCGTCAGCGACGGCTGAACGATCACGTCGATGTACTGCTTTAGCCGATAAGGGACGCTGAAATTCCACATGGGACAGGACAGTACGTATTTGTCAAAACCCTTGAAGTGGTTTATGGTTTTGATGACTGTTTGCCAAGCGGCTTCGGCCTCGCTCTTGGGGGCCTGGCCGGCCATTACCGCGTACTTGGCCTTGGCCTGTGGCGCGGTAAACGGCGGAATGTCGGCCTTGTACAGGTCCAAGGTTTCCAAGCGGTCTTCAGGCCGGGCTTGCCGGTACGAATCCAAAAACGCCCGGGCCACCCGCGTGGAATAAGACTCGACCCGAGGGCTGGCGATAATGTGAAGCACATTGGCCATTGGGTTTTCCTTTAATCCGATAACCGAGAAAACCAAAAAACTGGACGGATAACTTTTAGGTGTAAAGCCGCGACCGACCAACCTTCGGTTGGCGCCCGTCGCGGCTTTACAATAGTGCAATATCAATAATTTATTTTAAACGTGTGCAAGATTTAAGGCATTTTGATAACGTTCCGCTACCGCGTTCCAATCGATGACGTTAAAAAACGCCTTGACGTGATCGGCGCGGCGGTTCTGGTACTTCAGGTAATAGGCATGTTCCCAGACGTCGAGGTTAAAGATCGGCGTGCGCCCTTGACTTAAGGGGCTGTCTTGATTGGCCGAGCTTTCGACGAGCAATTTTCCGTTGCGATCTACGCTCAACCAGGCCCAACCGCTGCCGAACCGGCCCATGGCTGCTTTTGTCAACTCTTCGCTTAACTTGGCGAAACCGCCGAGTTGAGAATTGACGGCCTTGGCCAAATTGCCCTTTGGTTCGCCGCCGCCTTTGCCGGACATGATAGTCCAGTAAAGGCAATGATTAGCGTGTCCACCGCCCATGTTGCAAACCGCGGTGCGGATTTCCTCGGGCAAAGTGTTAAGGGCGATTAACAGTTCTTCCACGGTGGGATTGCCGATGTCGCGCCCTTCGAGGGCCTTGTTAAGCCCGGCCACATAAGCGGCATGATGCTTATCGTGGTGGATTTCCATGGTCTTGGCGTCGATGTGCGGTTCCAATGCGTCGTAAGGATATGGCAGAGGGGGAAGTGTGTATTGCATGATTTTTCTCCATTAAGGAATATATAACAGACTTGCTTATGATTATTATAGCGCCGACCGTATGCCGGACAAGTCGTTATTTTCCAGGAAGAATGCCGCCCAAGGCCATTTGCGTTTGCGAGATCATGTCGCTTGGGGAGTAGATTTTTCGGCTCGGTGCCAGGATTGCCTCACTTTTTTCCCAGCCAAGGCACAAGCATGCGGCGCACGCGGACCCACACTCTTTCCGGCGAAGGCGGATCTTCTTCGCCGGCCATCAAATAAGCGCAGAAACTGGCAAGCAGTTCGTTCGCCTTGCGGATAGTGTCGTTGCGGCGGCGATTGCGAGTCACGTCCGGCATGACGATCACGCGGATTTTCGTTCGCACCAAGGGGGTTTCACAGGGGGCATTGTTGTTTTTTTCCGAGCGTTCCTCTTCGATAAATAAATCGATCATGAAAACGGCCGGGCGGTCGGCCATGCGCCGCAGACGATTGGAGCGTTGCTCCTCGATTTCCAGGCAGATATGATTGCCTTCGACGTAATTTATTTTGGCGTTATGGTCGGCCACGAAGCCGCGGAGCTTTTCCACGGCCATTTTAATGGGCACCGCGGTAACAAATTTTCTTTCCAGCAATTTTTCATTTGCATCCGCCGCGCGCCGCCGGGGTTTTGTTTTTCTTTGCTGATGTTTTACAGGCAAGCCCGCGCCCAGTTGCACCACGCAATTCCTGCCTTTGGCTTTAGCCTGCAAAAGGGCCCGGTCGGCTCGGCGGAGCATGGTTTCGGGCGTATCGCCGGGCTGAATTTCGGTTACGCCAAAACTGGCCGTGACCTGGCGGCTTCCCATTTTAAGTTGAGGCATGTGGCACAAGTTCAGGCGAATTTGTTCGGTGCGGCGGGCAGCGGTGGCATTATCGCAATCGGTGCATAAGACCACGAACTCTTCGCCGCCGTAGCGGGCCACCAGATCGCCGGGCCGGCAAGAACTCTTCAGTAAGGCGGCCAGGCACTTGATGGCTTCGTCGCCCGCCTGATGTCCGAAGGTGTCGTTGACCTGTTTGAATCGATCCAGGTCGCAGATAATCAAGCTGCAAGGGATCTGCCTTTGTTGATGGACTTCGACGAACATTTCATGCACGCGGTCGAAT
>JBEKFZ010000039.1:0-36349 GCA_050013075.1 Thermoguttaceae bacterium
TCTGGGCAAGACGGCGAGCCTCGGCAGGTCCGCGCAACTCGATTTTGTGCTCATGCATGGCCGTTTCCACCACACCCACCGGCACAACTTCAAAACCCGGCACCGATTGAAGCTCGTTAAAATAAGCAATCCCTACCTTGCGCCCATCCAATGTCGGCTCATTGGTCAGATTGAAAAACGGCGCAACCGCAACCTTACAAAGTTGCGGAAACGGGTTGTGCAACTGCGGCTGACGCGACATCTGCGGCAGCAACGAACAGCCGCTAAGCATCACACACAGGAGTGTAACGAAAAGACGCAACATCTTTACTGATAAGTAGTTATGGAGAAGAGCCAACCTTTAAAGGCTAATCCTGGCATCCAAAGTCGGTCGTATTATCGGTAAAGTTGTCGCAGCTTCTCCAATTTAAATCACGTGAACTTTTTAATTTTGTTTTACTCGGATAAAATTATTGTCAATGAATACTAGTACTAGCTCAATAATCCGCAATCCAACACGTGCCGTGCGCATCGGGTCCGTGACTATCGGCAGCGGGCATCCGATCGTGGTGCAGAGCATGTGCGCCACCAAGACCGCGGATATCGAAGCCACCGTGGCCCAGGTCGATCAACTTTCGGCGGCAGGGGCGGGCGTGGTGCGGATCGCGGTGGATAACAATCGCGATTGCCGGGCCTTGGCCGAAATCCGCCGGCGCACCGCCGCGAATCTATCGGTCGATCTGCAAGAGAACTATCGCCTGGCCGCCGATGCCGCGCCCTGGATCGACAAAATCCGCTATAATCCCGGCCATCTATATCACTACGAGCCGGAAAAATCTTGGCAGGACAAGGTACGTTTTTTAGTCGACACAGCCGGCCGGCACGATTGCGCCCTGCGCGTTGGCGTGAATTGCGGATCGGTCGACGCGGCCAAGCGGGAAAAATTCGCCCCACACGATCAAATCGGTCCCATGCTGGAAAGCGCACTGGAGCACTGCGAACTGCTCGACCGCCTGGGTTTTACGCGATATTGCGTATCGCTGAAGGATTCCGATCCTGCCCGGGTAGTGGAAATAAATCGTCGTTTTGCCGCCCAGCGCCCCGACGTGCCGCTGCACCTGGGCGTGACCGAAGCCGGACTTCCGCCCGAAGGCGTTTTAAAATCGCGATTGGCGTTTGAACAATTATTATCGGCGGGCATCGGCGATACGTTGCGGGTGTCGCTTACCGTGCCGGTTGCCCAAAAACATGAAGAAGTCCTGGCCGGACAACAAATTCTGGCCGACGTGCTCGCCGGCCGGCTGCTGGGCGAGGAATATTATCGCCGCGCGGAACATGATCTAAAAAAGGGGCTGGAGATAATAAGCTGCCCGAGTTGTTCGCGAGTCGAGAACGACGCCTTTTGCGAACTTGCCCAACAGGTCCGCCAGGCCACGCTCTATGCCGCGGCCTATCCCGTCACCATTGCCGTGATGGGCTGCCGCGTCAACGGCCCGGGCGAAACCGATAAGGCCGACCTGGGCCTGTGGTGCGGAAAAAAATCCGTCAATCTCAAACGCGGCAGCACCACGCTGGGGGCTTTTTCTTATGAAGAAATCATCCCCCGCTTAAAGGACGAACTGGATGCTATAATTGCCGAAATGTGTAGGAGGTAGATCATAAATTTACATACTTTGGGCGTTATATTGATTATTTTCTAAGCGATATTAATCCCCAAATGTCTAAATGATCTGCGATAATTCGGCAATGTAAATGGAGGACTGTGCAAGATGGACATCACGCACCTACAAGAGATGAAGAAACTGGTCATTCTTGCTTTATTCTCAAATGATGAATTAGCGAAACAACTTGTACTAAAAGGTGGTAATGTCATTGACATCGTGTATGGACTGTCAACCCGTCCATCAAAGGATATAGACTTTTCAATGTGTGGTAAGTTCGAGGATATACAAGAGACACAGGAATTAATCTCGCAGGCACTCCGAGTGACGTTTGCTGAGCATGGATATGTAGTATTCGATGTGAATCTACGGGAAGAACCAACTAATCTGACAGAGAACATGAAGGAGTTCTGGGGAGGCTATAAGATAGATTTCAAGGTCATAGGGAAAGAGTTATTCGATAAGTATGAAAATAATATAGATGAACTTAGGAAACGGGCACTACCAATGATCGAAGAAGGAGGCAGGAAATTCCCTATCGAGATCAGCAAATATGAATACTGTGAAGAAAAGGATGCTCGTATAGTTGACGACTTTACAGTCTACGTGTACACCCCGTCGATGCTTGTGAGTGAGAAACTGCGTGCACTATGCCAGCAGATGAATGAGTATAGGCAGGTGTTCAAAGGCTCAGCGAGAGCACGCGGACGGGATTTTTTCGATATCTGGCTCATAGTGGAGCACTTTCATATTGATTTTGAGGACGCGAAGTTCCATAGTACTCTCAAAAAAGTTTTCGCAGCAAAGCAAGTACCTCTCAGGTTGATCGGTAAACTCGGCGATCCGGAAGTAAGAGACTTTCATGGGCCAGATTTTGCTTCAGTAATCGACACAATAGTTCCCGACTTTGATCTACAGAGCTTCGAATATTATTATGATTTCGTTTTAAAACAGTGTGAAAAATTAAAATCCCTTTGGGACGAATAGCCGCCATTTCTGATTATGCTGTGTGGACTTCATGCCGTGGGCCAAGTAGAAATCGAACTTGATAGGGAACTCCTGAAGATAATGTAGCTGATGCTCATCGAAACCTGCTCTTTCCATATATAATCCAATTGCCTGATGATATGGGTACGCAAATTTAAGCTTTCGTAGATAAGCAGCCATTTTGTTAGCTGAAACACGGCCTTTAGCAGACTCAAATGCAGCTGCCACGACGGCAACTCCGCCTGAATAAGACGGTCGCACAGTTGCATCAATAAGAGTGCGTTCAATGTTAGTAATGGAAATCTGAGTAGTGCATAATTCAGGTTGGATTTCTACAACACCTAACCGGCCTGTATTTCTGCCATTGAGTTTATAGATTCTTTGGCCATCATATTGTACCGAATTAGAGGACATGCGAGGCTTGGCAGCAAACGCGCGGTCAAGAGAATCCTGCGTTAGTGGTGAACCACCGCCTACAGTTTTTTGTTCTACATTGAAGTAAATCGTCTTGGGAATTTGGTCTGTAAGACCATTGAGATAAAGGGCTGTGAAGTGCGTGAAATAGCCGGACTGGTCTAACGACTGAACGACATCAAAAGTAGGCACAGTACCGTAGACGTAGCGTTGTTCTCCTCGATGAGGAAAGGGCAAAGATACGCGCTTTAATACTTTGTGTTTTGTGATTAAATCTGCTAAGGTTTTTGTTCCGAGTGATTCAACAGACCAGAGGTTTTTTTGGTCAATGTGAGAAGACTCATCTAATTGCGTAGTTGATAGTTCAATTAACCATGAAGATTGATACTGACGAACAACATCTAATAATTCCGAGGGGGAAAATACATTTTTTTGAAGTTCGCTGAATGTAGCACTAACCCGGGTAGAGTCGATGAAATAAGAGTGCATTATATGGCCTCCAATAAGATCATCGTGTAGTATATATACTACACGATGATCGACTAGGTTGTATTGATATTATATAGGTTTTATTCTCATGTAAAGCAATGGTAAAAGCGTTGTGTAGTATATATACTACACAACGCTTTTACCATTGCTCTCTTTATTATGTCGGAAGCCTCCAAATAGACTAGTGTAGTATATATACAACACTAGTCTATTTGGAGGCTTCCGACATGAACACACTGTAGTATATATACTACAGTGTGTTCCCTTTTACCATAAATACATATAAACCACCTTACCAAGTTAAGACATTACTATTTTTCTGTTTTGCCTATATTGTTATGATCCTCGTCCATGAAAGTCTTAGCCCTTATTGAAGGCGCAAATGCGGTTTGCTGCCGGTATCGGATCGAGGCCTTTGCCGAAGCGATGGCCGATCTGGGAGTCGGCCTGGAAGTTGTGCGATTCCAGAAAGGAATTTTGAACAGAATCGGCAATTTGCGTAAGGCAAAATCCGCCGACGTGGTCATCCTGCAAAGAAAACTCCTGCCGCTTTGGCAGTTATTGCTGCTGCGGCGCTGGTCGAAACGCCTGATATTCGATGTTGACGACGCGGTTTTTCAACGCGACAGCAATAGCAGCAAGGGTTCCATTAGCCGGTCGCGCTGGGCCAAATATCGAGCTACCGTGTCCAATGCGGATCTGGTCATCGCGGGCAACGATTATCTTGGGCGAGTCACCGCCGCTTTAATCGGTCCGGACCGGGTGCGCGTCATTCCAACTTGTATCGACACCAGCCGGTATAGCCCCGCATTCCATCATCGAGTCGGCGCCGATGCAAGGCTTGTCTGGATTGGCCAGCAAGGCACTTTGCATACGCTGGGCATGGCTGCCGAGGAATTAAAAGCCGTGGCTCAGCGTATGGGAGGCATGGAATTTCGGCAGATTTGCGACCGGTCGGCCGATTTTCCCGGCCTGCGCGTGGTTTTGAAGCCTTGGTCGATAGCAACCGAAACGGCGGACCTAGCCGAGGGCGACATCGGAGTGGCCTGGATGCCGGACGATTCCTGGAGCCTGGGCAAATGCGGTCTGAAGGTCTTGCAATACATGGCGGCCGGTTTGCCGGTGGTGGCCAATCCGGTCGGCGTTCATCGCGAGATGGTCATTCACGGCGAAACCGGATTTTTGGCATCCACGCCGCAACAATGGGCCGAGGCGGTCGCACGTTTGGCGGCCGATCCGATGCTGCGCAGCAGATTCGGGGCCGCCGGCCGATATCTGGTCGAAAAGCGATATGGCATCGCCGCTTGGTGGCCGAAATTCGTCGATGCAACGCTAGGCAACGCCGATTCGACTCGAATGCGTTACACGTCCGAGGAATTTTCCTGGGAGTACGATTTACACCACCGCGAATACGCAGTAGACGAAACGCGAGGCAATTCCAGACTTCGTCCGGGCGCGCTGACTCGGGGCTATTGAATGTCAGATAGAGAATGTCATGCGAAAAATCAGAGCCGGGGCGTGTCGCCCCGGCATTTCCGGGCCGACACGGCCCGGCTCTGAAGCGACAATACGACATTATTATCATGACATTCTAATAAATTTTAACTATGCGAAACAACTTCCCTGCAATCTTGGTTTTCTGCCTTGTCATGGCGGCCGGGTGTCATACGCCTTTGGCCGGCCGGCTGGTGCTGCCCGATCAGAACACCGTGGTTCGCGAGCAACTTACCGTTCACAGCGATTTTATCTTGCCTGAGCACCATCGGCTTTTGGACGAACTGGTCGCCCAGCGAGTGGATTTGAACCGGCGCCTGGGACTACCCAACTCCGACGAGCCGATCCACGTGTACCTGTTTGAAAACGTCGACCGCTTCAAGGGTTTCATGAAAATTTACCATCCCGATTTCCCCGATCGCCGGGCGTTTTTCCTGGAAACCGATACGAAACTTTCGGTCTATGCCCAGTGGGGCGACCGGGTTGCCGAGGATCTGCGCCACGAGATCACGCACGGTTATCTACATTCCACCGTGCCGAACATACCACTTTGGCTCGACGAGGGACTCGCCAAGTTTTACGAAGCGCCGCGAAGCGAGCGGGGACTGAACCGCCTCCTAATGAATCTGCTGGCCGAACGGCTCCAGCGCGAACATTGGAGGGCGGATTTAAAACGATTGGAACAACTCGATCCGGCAAAAGACATGTCACTAAACGACTATGCCGAGTCCTGGGCCTGGGTCTATTTTTTGCTGGAATCGCATCCGGAATATGCCGACGTGCTCCGGGCTTATATTTCCGACCTGCGGCGCGACGGCGTCCCAGCCGCATTTTACGAACGCTTAACCGCCGCAATTCCCGACCCTAACGCGGCCTTGACTGATTATCTCCGGGCACAAGTGCCCGGGCTAAACCATTAATTTTTGCCGGGCAAAAGCCAACGGATTAAACCATTAATTCGCGGCGGGCGGCGGGGGCGTATATGTCTGCACAGGCGGCTGCTGATACGCCGGCTGCACTGCCGGGCTCGGAGATGGGGGCGGAGTTTGATATGTCGGCTGGACCGCCTGTGGCGGTTGCGCGTACGTTTGAGGCTGCGTATAAACCGGGCTGGGTTGCGCATATACGGGAGCCGGCTGCGCATATACCGGGGCTTGTTGGTAATACACTGGCGCCGGGGCCGCGTAATACGGCGCCGGGGCCGCATAATACGGCGCCGGAGCCACATACACGCGATATGGATATGGATAAGGATAGTAATACGGGTAGGGGTGTGGATGATACATCGGGATGCCAAGACCGATGCCAACGCTTACCCCTCCGGCTTGGAGCGGAGAGCACACAGAAGCCAAAACCGCCAAAACGACAAAAATGAAAAAGACTTTCTTTGCGTTCATGGCAAACCTCCTGCCAATACAATCATGTCCATGCACTTCTTGGAACAGTCGTGCCATGGATCGGATACTACCAACCATCGGGGAAATAGCAAATACCGTTTCCATCAGCCTTTTTCGGTTCCCACGCAGAGCATGGGAACCAGGGTTATGGATCGACACGTTCCAATCGTTATAGATCGACACGTCGGGCGGAAATGCTTAATAGACATAAACTATTGGGCCTCTGCGCATATATGCCAACTTGCACATTTAGCCGAAATTAACATCACTGTTTTGCATGTTATTCCAAAGCTGTAACTAACTTTGCCTTGCTTATAGCTTTACAATCGCCCTGGCATTTTTGGAAATCATTTGCTACACTCCCGCCCCGCCCATTTTTACATTTCACAAATAGGAGGAGTATGTTATGAGCGGAAAAAGGATGTTCCGGCTCATTGTTTTCGGATCGCTTCTGGCCGGATGTTGTTGTGCGAAGATTCAGGCCGCCCCGCCTTGGACAAATCTGGTTTCGCTCAATCAAGTCGAGGCCGAGCCGGACAAAACATACACTCTTACCGAGAATAACGGCCCGTGGATGATCATGGCTTGCAGTTTTTCGGGCGAGGGGGCGGAAAAACAAGCCCGGGAGCTGGTTTACGAACTGCGTAAAAGGTACAAATTGCCCGCCTATATCCATGAAAAACAGTTCGATTTCGGCGACGTCAACGGCCTGAAAGTCGATCGTTACGGCGCGCCAGTGAAGATGCGTTACTACAAGAATATTTCAAAGATTAAGGAAGTGGCGGTTTTGGTGGGCGATTACACGGCCGTCGACGACGCGGAGGCCCAAAAAGTTCTGAAAAAAATCCAGTACGCCGTACCGCAGTGTCTGGATACCAAAAAAACCAAGGAAACTTATCAGTCCCTGGCCGCGTTCAGGGCCATCGAGGCCATGCTCGGCAGTCCGAACAAGGAAAAAGGGCCCATGGCCCATGCCTTTATAGCCACCAATCCCCTTTTACCGAAAGATTATTTTGTCCCAGGCGGCCTGGACCCGCTGGTGATCGAGATGAACAAAAACGTTCCCCATTGCCTGCTGGATTGTCCGGGCAAGTACAGCGTACAAGTGGCCACCTTCAAGGGACAAGTCATTATCAAGCAAAATGAAATCGAAGCCATCGAGCGGGGTGAAAAACAATTCAACGGCGACCTGGCCGATGCGGCCATGAAGGCCCATGAGCTTACCGAGGCCCTGCGGATGAAAGGTTACGAAGCCTACGAATTCCACGATCGCAACGCCAGCATCGTTACCGTGGGCAGTTTTGATTCGGTGGGCATGCCCCGGACCGACGGCCGCATCGAGATCAATCCGAAAATCCACAAAATAATGCAAACCTTCGGCGCACAGCCCTTGAACTTAACCGGACAATTGCCTAAAGATACATTGCCAATGTCGTGTAAAACCTTGGCCGGGATAAACTTCGACGTCCAGCCCGTTCCCGTCATAGTGCCCCATAAAACCATCAGTGCGGCAATGAGCCGCCCGCCGGTGGAATAGCGTATAGTGGGCAGTGCGGGGAGTGGAAAAAGTTTATTGATTGTCAGTAAAAAGAATGTCGTATGATAAGTCAGAGCCGGGGCGTGTCGCCCCGGTAATTCCGCACCCGACACGGCCCGGCTCTGCGGCGAAAACACGACATTTATTACCTGACACTCAATAGCCGCGACCGGGCGCCATGCGTAGCATGGTCGGCAATTATTATTGCATATAGATGGCAGACAGCGGAGAAAAGTGCTGATAGCCAATAGAATCATGGACAAAAAAATCAAAAAGAAAATCGATGTCCTCCATCAGCGGATCCAAAATCTGCGGCAACAAATCGCCGGGGCTAAAAAACAAGCGGACGATCCGGCGGAACTGAAAAATCTGGAAAATCAACTCGCCGCCGCGGAAGCGGAATTGGTTAAAATCAAAGACTAGGCGAAGAATATGGACCGGAGGCCGGACAAAAGAAGGCGGACGGTGAAAAACTGAAAACCGATAACTGAAAACTCTTTATCATAGCCGCTCGTATGCTTCGCTGCGGTTTCGCCGGCGGGCCATTTCGCTGGCGTAACGCATGCCCAACTGGTCGGCATGTTGCCGGGCCCAATCGGTAAGTTTTGTTTCACCCGCGGGCGGTGCATCCACGTGCAGCAAGTCGGCCATCAAGCCTTCGATCTCTTCCCGGGTGAACATCTTGTCGCGTAAAAACCAGCCGATTACGCTCCCGCCCAAATATCCGATGCACGGCGGCACTGAAACGAACAACCGGCGCTTGCCGAGAATTTCGGCCAGAGTTCGCGCCAACCGGCGATAGGTAAACGTCTCCGGGCCGATGGCGTTTATGATCTTATTTTCATTACACCGGCCTTGTTGGACCGCCAACTTTGCCAGGTCGTCGACATATATGGGCTGCAAATGATACTCTCCGTTGCCGAATATAAAAAAAACGGGAAACTTTCGCAGCGTCCAAGCGATGTTGTTGATGAGAATGTCTTCCCGGCCGAAAAGCACCGCCGGCCGCAAGATGGCGTATGAAAGCCCCGATTCGATCAACGCCCGCTCGAGTCGGGCCTTGCCGCGGAAATACTCCAACTTGGAATCTTCCGAAGGATTAGTGATGCTCACGTGCACCACACGGGAAACGCCGGCCTTTTTGGCCGCGCGAAAAAGCGTTAGCGTATTCTCCACCGCGGTGGAGTGCTGGAAACCGGCGTAATTGAACCGTACCCAATAAGTATTGTACAAAACCTTCGCCCCGCGCAGGCCCTCGGCAAGTCGATCCTCGTGTTCGAAATCCAAGGGGCGGACCTCGACTGCGCCGCCGAACGGATTGCGCCGCCCCGTGGAGTTGGTCAACGTGCGGACCGGATGTCCGGCATCCAGCAGGCGCCGGGCGATATATTTCCCTGAAAATCCAAATGCCCCGGTAACGACGTGCAGTTCGTGTGATGGCGTGGATTCCATTGCAGCCCCCTGTTCACTGTCCGCTTTTTTCACCCTTCACCCTTCATGCTTCATCCTTATTATCCGGCGGGTAGTCAGGGTGGATTCCATGTTGGATCAGGGCAATGCGTTCGTGATGGGCGATCAGCATCTGTGTGATTTTCACGCACGTTCTCGATATTACAACCACTGAAACAATCACGATCGGGACAAGAAAAACCACAATGTCAGGCTGTAACATTCGAAGCCAAACGGTTTTGTCCATGATATTTCTCCCTTAAGGATTTTGTATTTCTTCTTGATCCCGGGGCGGATAATCGGGATGAATGCCGTGTTCGATCATGGCTATGCGTTCTTTGTGTTTATGAATCATTTTTACAATTGCGATGGTCGCTATCGCAACAACTCCAGTAATTACACACACAATCGCAAAAAGAATTCCTAAAACGTCCGGCTCTAACAATTTTTGCCACAAGTTATTGTCCATACCAACATTTCTCCCTTAAGAATTGTGCCTTTCTTCTTCATACTCAGATGGGTAATCGGGATGTATCCCGCGTCCGATCCTGGCCATCCGCGCCCGATGGGAAATCACCTTCTTCACGATTACTATAATCACGACCGATACAATCACCACCAAGGGAATTATATAGGGTAAAACATCATCCTTCTTTAATAATCGAGACCAAATCTCATTTTACAGGATACTCATCTCTTGCTCGAATTACACCCGCTGAAAAGCCCATTCATTGTATCTTCATATTATTCGTAAACAATATGAGAATATTGGATATATTCTGAAAAAACAATACAAACGCAATGATTGACATTTTTACAAAGATTACTATAATGCGGCTTCGTATATAACTATACGAAACCCTCTTCGAAGGTGCAATTTCTCCTGTTCAATCATCTGCTTTAAGGAGGTGTGTATGAGCAACAAAAGATTTTTGTGTGTGTTTCTTGCCGTCCTCGTGATGTTAACCGGGGCGCAATTTGCGTGGGCTCAAACAAGCGCTTACTGGACCGGGGGATCGGGTAATTGGAGTGACAGCACTCTGTGGTTTGTGTACTCTGGATCGGGAACAATCGCCAATGGCGCTGCGGCCGATGCTGATTTCAGTTCATTAGCAGACGCCGATGGCGGTAAAACAATTACCAACGATGTGGATCCCACTATTGGCACAATGGAATTTGGCAACGCAGTGGGCACTACAACCGGGTGGTGGAATCTTAATGGCGGCACGATCACGTTAGATAACGGCTCATCAATGCCGACCATTAGTGTTTCTGTTCCAGTGACTATCAATTCCGTGCTTGCCGGCACTAATGGAGTGAATTTCTACGCCGGTTCTGGGAATGTGGTAACTCTAACCAACACCAATATCTATACGGGTGGCACAATCCTCTCGGCGCCAACCGTCAGTATTAGCAGCCTGGCTAACATTGGCGGCGTCGAATCGGCAATTACGTTCAGCGGCGGCACTCTTCAGGTTACCGGCACCGCCGTTACCAATTTGGACACTAACACCGTCAACTGGGCGTCGTTCAGCGGCGGTATCGACGTGGCCGATTCAACCAATACGTTTACCATGAATAATGCCGTCACCGGCGGCTCTAATTTCTGGAAGAATGGGTCCGGCTCGTTAGTCATGAATGCTGCTTTTGTTTTCACCGGTAATGTGAATTTTTACAGCGGAACTACGAAGATCACATCCGGTTCGTCAGTAACATGCGCTAACTCCAGTGTTCAGGGCGGAAGCACACTCAACCTGTCGGGCAGCGCAAATTTAACGAGCGGCAACAACGTTAACGTGGGCGAGTCCGGCAATGGCACCCTCAACATCGGTCTTATATCCACCGATAGCGCGACTGCCACGGTGAATACCGGCGTCTACGCTGGCGGTGGCACCAATACCGGCATCATTTACGTCCGCGGCGATTCGACAACCTTGACTACTACAGGCGCTACAAGCAGTTATAATGAAATCCAAATCGGCGATTGGGGCACCGGATACGGTGAACTCAACATTTATGACCATGCGAAAGTAAAAACCGACAGTCTGTATGTGGCCAGGTGGAATTCATCCACCGGCTTGATAACCGTCAATGATTACGCCACAGTGACAGCCAGAAATGTCATGGTGGGCTCTAATGCCACTGGCACCACCACCGGCGGCACCATGAAACTCAACAACCACGCTACCTTAACGGTTACAGGCACTTTATACGCGGGTGCTTGGACTAGTGGCACCATTAACGTCAATGATAACGCCACTGTAACCGCCCCCACGATTTGGGTGGGCGATTGGATGGATCCGGCATCTTCATTCTCGGGCACTTTGACCGTTAGCAACACCGCCTCAGTAACCTCTACAGGAGAATTAGTCGTGGGCAGACAAACTAATGGCAACCTCAGCATCAATACCGATGCAACTGTAACAGTTAGCGGCAATTTTATAACTAACCAAATGGGTTATACTGGCGGTAGCGGCAAAGAAGTCACTACAGCCAATATCACCATTGGAGGCAGCGGCGGTGATCGCGTGGCATTGCAAGTCGGAGGAGATCTTAGCATGGAAGATAACTGGTGCAATTCCATTACCAACTTCACCATCACTGAAAGTGCAAAAGTGAATGTTACCGGCGACTGTTATGTAGGCCGATGGGCTAATGCCGTTGGCAACCTCAATCTCGACACCAACGCCCAGTTAAATATCGGTGGCCAACTTATCATCTGCCAGTATGATGCCGCCCAAGGCTACGTCAATGTTTCTGGTAATGCGAAGTTGAAAGCCGCTGGAATCAATCTGTCGGCGGGTCCCATCAGTTGGGACTGGAACTACGACACCCAGCAATTGAACATCTCCGACAATGCCCTGGTCACTTCCACCGCCGATGTAACCATAGGCGCCACGGCGTTACACTCCGGCGGCTTCATAACCCTTACCGGCACCGGCCAGTTAACGGTTGCCGGCAACTTAACCGAGGGTTACAACGGCGGGGCTTGGAACGCCATCACCAACTCCAGCACAAAATCGATTTTGGTCTCCGGTAACTTAAATCTTAACGCTGGGGGAATCTACGTGACTGGGATCACCAACGACGGCACGGGCGTGGCCGGAGGAATCGACGTCCTGGGCACCGTTAAGCTTAACGGCGGCACGATATATGCGACCGCCGCCAACTCCGACTTCATAACGTCCCCGATCCTGGTCCAATCGGGCGGGGCCGTAATCAATACCCAGTGGAATAGCCTCGCTATCAACCAGGCCTTGGCCCAAGATCCATCTTCAACGGGCGGCGGTCTTGTAATATGGAACGGCGGGACAGTGACACTCACCAGAGCATTGACCTATACCGGTACTACCGATATTGATAATACTTGGTGCACGCTGAAAATCGACACTTCCATCACCGGCACCACTTCCCTGGTGGGAACCGTCACCGGCTCAGGCGGTCTGACCAAGGCGGGCGCCGGCATATTGGCACTTTCCGGTACGTTGAGCTATACAGGCACAACCACCATCGATGCAGGCACGCTGCAAATCGACACGTCCACCACCGGCACCACTTCCCTGGTGGGAAATATCACCGGCTCAGGCGGTCTGACCAAGGCGGGCGCCGGCACATTGACACTTTCCGGAACGTTGAATTATACCGGCACAACCACCATCAATACCGGCACGCTGCAAATCGATACTTCCGGAACCTCCACTCTGACGGATATCACCGGTTCCGGCACGCTGCAAGTCGGCAACGGCACTACTTCAACCACGCTCATTGCCGATTCAATCAGCGTGGATACGTTAACCATCGGTGCGGGGTCCATAGTGGATGATGCC
Source organism: Thermoguttaceae bacterium (assembly GCA_050013075.1). Classification (GTDB taxonomy): domain Bacteria; phylum Planctomycetota; class Planctomycetia; order Pirellulales; family Thermoguttaceae; genus JBEKIK01. The sequence continues at coordinate 13,235 of JBEKFZ010000039.1, forward strand.
ATATCATCCGACACTGTGACATCCGGCGGCGAATTGACTACCGTTCCCGAGCCGAGCACGTTTGTATTGTTGTCCATCGCCGCCCTTGGCCTGATCGGGGCCGCTTGGCGCAGGCGTGATAGATAAAAAACAAGCAGTCGGCGGCCGCGGGGTTAAGCCCCGCGCCCGTGGCTGCAATCGTTCTCCTCGTTCGCACTTTTCCCGGAGTGGGAATGGGAAAGAATGGTCAGCTAATATGGAACTAGTAAACCGACGCACTACGGCCGTAAGACCGTTTGCGTCGGTTTCTTTTTTCACGAGGCATGTACCAATTGGATACGATGTGTTGGCCCGACATCCAATTGCCGATGTCTCTTACATTAAACCGCGGTGGTCGGCGTGATTTCCACTCGCGCGTCCCTGGTTATTCCGGGCGTTAAGACTCGCCGCCGTCGCCAAATGTAGGCGCGTAGACCAAGAATGCTCAAAACCAAGGACAGAAGCGTGGAAGGCTCCGGAGCCTGGCTGCTAAATGCATCCAGGGCCGGCAGGGCATTTCCTTGATTGTCGAAAAGGGCATCCGCCCCGCCTTGATAAATCCACGTATTCGGCACCTGGATCGACTCGGGATACCAATACACGAAGCCTTCGCCGCAATTATTGGGGAGATCGCGTACAGCCTCCGCCAAATCGAGAAGATATTGCTCTTGTCCCGCGGGAGTTGCCGGATAGGGACCGCTGCCCGAGGTTCCCTCCCAAGGATAATCGGTCTCCAAGATCATGATCTTCTTGTCGTAGTGGGTGGCCAAGTAATCGAGGTTGGCCTTCATCGTGTCCAACGTGTCGTTGACAGAAGGGTAGCAACTCAATCCCATGATGTCGTAATCGCTGACGCCGCTTTGAGCAGTGAAGGTATTGAAAAACCACTGCGGCAAACCGGCCTGACCGGCGTTGTTGATGTGGATGGCCACTGGAATGCGCGTACCGGGAATCTGGGCGTCGCGGACGCCTTGAATGGCGGAATTGACGAGTTGTCCGAAATTTGTCCAGCTCGTCGAATTGCTGCCGTCGGGCCAGAGCATGCCATTTGTGATCTCATTGCCGACCTGGACCATGTCGGGCGTGACGTTATTATTTTCAAACGCCGTGAGGACGTTTTTTGTGTAGTTGCGAATCGTGGTATTAAGGTCGGTGAAATTCAGGCTGTTCCAAGCCGCCGGTTTGGTTTGTTGGGCGGGATCGGCCCATGTGTCGGAATAATGAAAGTCTAAAAGCAGATTTCCGCCCACGGCTTTGATCCGTTTAGCGAGATTGATCGTGTAGTTCAGATCCTGAATGGCGCCATCGGTGTCTTCGTAAACCGGGTCTGGATTCACAAAAATCCGCAGCCGGAATAGATTGCAGCCGTGATCGACTAGAATCTGCTCCAAAGGCATGGCCTGTCCGTTGTCGTAGAATACCCCGCCGCGCGATTCGATAAAAGGCAACATGGAGATGTCCGCGCCGGCATAGAACGTATCAGCGGCCATGCAAATGCTTTTGTTGCACAATCCGTGAAGTAACATGAAGCCCAAAACGAATGAGAACGACCTTATATTTTTGCTCATACACATCCCTAGCGCAACATAAAGCCGCAACCAAACCCCCGGTGTATTCACCGGAGGCTAAATCAGTAGCGTCCAAACTAGGGTACTTAATGCGCGCAAAACACATATAAGTCCCAAACTAAGATTCTAACACAAGTTGATTTGGAAAGAAAGAAATTCTACATAAGAAAAAGGCATTACTGCTATTTTTCATTAATGGTTCTTTTTCCAGGACGTGCCCAAGGGGCCGTCAGTAAGATGAATGCCCATCGAATGTAGTTCTTTGCGGAGGGCATCGGCCCTGCTAAAGTCCTTCATTAGGCGGGCATCGTCGCGTGCTTCGACAAGGCTTGCCACCTGCTCGATGGGCTGTTCACGCTGGCTAAATGCCTTCTTCAGAATTACAACAATCGTTATCAATACCACCGCCACTATCGGAATTAGGATGGGTAGAATATCCTCTGATAATAATCAATGCCAAATCTCATTTGCATGATAATCCTCGCTTGCTCGAGTAACGCCCGCTATTGGATGTATTTATTATAACCCAAAACAATATATTCACAAATAACCGGCAAATATTGGTCTTTTCTTATGCAATTACGATCAATCAACAAACCACGGGATAATTTACTTCCCATGAGTTTGGATTTTTAAGCCGGCTACGCGACATTAACAAGATTCACGGCCGATTGCCTCCCTGCCCGGCTTCGTCGAACTGCCGCATGAAGCCCGCAGCCACCAGCAGCAATTCATTGCGGTCGATGGGCTTTGTGATGTAGTAATCGCAACCCGCATCCAGGCACTTCTTGCGATCACCGGTGGTGGCATGCGCGGTCAGGGCCACGATGGGGTGGTTATATCCATCGCTGCGCAACCGGCGTGTGGCCTCGTAACCGTCCATGACCGGCATTTGCATGTCCATCAGGATCAAATCGAAGGGCTCGCCCTCGTTTACAGCCGTCATGGCCTTTTCGTATGCGATCTGCCCATTCTCCACAATGCTCACATGAAATCCGGCCTTGGACAGGATGAGCGAGATGATGCGTTGATTGTCGGCCGAGTCTTCGGCAAGGAGAATCTTTCCCCCCGACTCGGGGCCGGCTGCTATTTTCAAGGGTCGATCGTCACGAACGGCGGATGCGGCGCCGCAGGTCAACGCCCCGGTGTCCAAAGGCCCCGTCTCCACGGTCACGGTAAAGGTGCTGCCTTGCCCAGGCTTGCTCTCAACGAACACGTCGCCTCCCAGCATGTTTGCCAGGCGCTTGGATATGGTCAGTCCCAGTCCGGAGCCGCCGTATTTTCGCGTCAATGAAGTATCGGCCTGACTGAAGTGATCGAACAACTTCCCCAGTTGCTCGTCGCTGATGCCGATGCCGGTGTCGATCACCCGCAGGTAAAGCAGCGGCCGGGCCGGATCGTCCCGCGCGAGTTGGGCGACCACTCGAACGCCGCCGGACTCGGTGAACTTCACAGCGTTGCCGATTAGATTGATGAGGATCTGTTGCAGGCGGACGGGGTCGGTGTATATGGTTTCCGGAATGTCGCCGATGTATTCCACGTTCAGCGTCAGCCCTTTGTCGTTGGTCGCCGATTGCATGGTGGCCACGGAGTTGGCGACAATTTCAAAGGGCGAACAGCGGACCCTGTTCAGGTCGAATTTGCCGCTTTCGATCCTGGACATATCCAGAACGTCGCTTATGACGCCCAGGAGGTATTTCGCGTTGCGGACTATGGCATCGACGAATTCATCGTTTTCTTCCCGATCCTTGGACGAGGCGATTTGTTCTCGCAGGAGTTCCGCAAAGCCGAGGATGGAAGTCATGGGCGTGCGGATCTCATGGCTCATATTGGCAAGGAACTCCGATTTGGCCCGGCTGGCGATTTCGGCGGCAAGGCGGGCCGAGGCGAGTTGCTTGTTCATGGCCCGCAGTTCTTCGGCGGCCTTTTCCAGGGCCTGGCTCCGCGCCTCCACGTCCCGGGTGCGCACGGCCACCATCCCTTCAAGCTGGCTTAGCGTCATTGCCGCCTGGCGGGCCAGATGCCAACGTTTGGTCAGGGCAAGAACTATTTGACGGACTTCGATGTTGTCGAAAGGCTTCTTTAGGATCAGCAAATGGTCGCTTCGGCCAAGGCGGCGGACAATTTCCTCCCAGGTGTGATCGGAATACGCCGTGCATAAAACAATGAGTATCTCCGGGTCCGCCTTCCAGATGCGTTCCACTGTTTTCACGCCGTCCCAGCCCGGCGGCATGCGAACGTCGACAAACGCCAGCGGATAGGGGCGGTTTTCCGCCAACGCCCGCTCCACCAGCGCCAGTCCTTGCTCCCCTTGAAGCGCCGAATCGATCTTGAACGATTCAACGCTCTCGCTTTGGGCAATCTCTTCCCCAAACAGCGCGGCCGCCGCCTTGTTAAGCACTTGATCGTCGCCTTGCGATTCGATGATCTTGCGAAAGTCTTCGTGAATCGACTCTTGGTCGTCGATCACTAAAATTCGGATAGTCTCCTCTTGGCTCATCTTGGCGCCTCCATTGGCATGATCGGCGTCTGGGCCGGAATAACCGGCGTCTGCCTTGAAATAATCGGCGTCTCGGCCGGCATAAAGGGGAGTTCCAGGGTGAAAACCGCTCCGCGGCCCGGTCCGTCGCTGTGGGCAAACAAATTGCCGCCCAATTCCTTGGCGGTATTCGCCGAACTATGCAGACCGAAACCGTGGCCGTGTTTTTTAGTGGTAAATCCGTGGGAAAATATTCGAGTCAGGTTTTTTCCCGCTATCCCGACCCCGTTGTCGATAACCTCGATCCGCACCTTTTTTACTTTTTCATTGCCGCCGATTCCGGTCCGCAACGTCAGTCGCCGATCCTTCCGGCCGCTTTCCACCAGCGCGTCCCTGGCGTTTCTCACCAGGTTCACCAGGATTTGCAGCACTTTTTGTTTTTCCACTTGTATTTGCGGCATGGTGGCGTAATCGCGAACCAACTCGATTTCATATTTTCCGAACGACGAGGCGTTTAGCACCAGTGCGTCCTCGATCAAATCGGTCAGGACCACGGTTTCTCTAACGCCCGATTCTCCGGCATACGACTGCTGCATGGATACAATGGTCTTGATGTGATTGATATTCTTGGCAAGCGATTGCATTTCCTCGAGCATCATCTTGCGTTCACGGTCCAAGTGCGGCGCGACAAGGTTCAGGAAGTCGCAAAGTTGTTTTCCCTTTTCATTTTCTTTCAGGAAATTTTCCATGTCGCCGGCATGTAGGTATAGCATGTCCAAAGCGCGGGTAAGCTCGGAAAGCCTGGAGTTGCGCAAACGGTCGGCCACCAGAGTGGAGGAGACGTTGATGCTGTTAAGCACATTTCCCACGTTATGCAGCACGCCGGTGGCTACTTCGGCCATGCCGGCCCTTCGCGCCGCGTCTAGGAGTTGCCTGTGCGCGATTTCCAACTCTCGTTCCGCCCGTTTACGCTCGGCAATTTCCTTAGTCAAGTCTAGGTTGGCATTAGACAGTTGCTGTACGCGGACTTTTAACTGGGCATGGGCGCGCTGAAGCTCTTTTTCTCCCCCCTCGATCTGCCCCAACATATCGTTAAACTCGTTATAAAGCGTACCCAATTCATCGTTTGCGTATTTTTGTACCCGCACGGAGTAGTCGCGATTGGCCGAGACCATCTGCGCCGTTTTTGCCAACTGAAGAATCGGAACGGAAATGATGTGCTGCAGGCGCGACGACAAGATAATCGCCAATCCCATGGATACTGTTATGACTATTGCCACAACGCCCGCATAACGCAGCAACTGGTCGTTTAAATCCTCCATGGAGGCGTGGAGATAGATCGTTCCGACCTTTTCGCCGTCATGGATTATTTTTTGGGTGACGTCCAGGTAGTTCCCGGCCGTGAATTCGTGCCCGTCGCCTCGAGGAGACGGTGGTCTGAAATCCGCCTGTTTCTCCCTTTGGTATGCCGCAAACACCTGTCCCTTGGCGTTGTACAGACATGCAAACTGGACTGTGGGCTGCAAATTCAACGAAGACAACAACTCGCGCGCGGCGGCCGGATCGTCAAAGGTCAGGGCCGCCGTGCTGTTGGCCCCCAACACCTTGGCCAATGCCGATAGTTGCTGCACTTTAGACGACCCGATCAGTCTGGCGTCGTTGAACACCAGAACGGCTGAAGCCAACAAAAGCGCGGCGCCGCTGGATACCAACACCAACAGGTTCAATTTCGTCTTGATGGAAAGATTCTTAAACGAACGCATGAAAGTGTGCCGCCAATGTCATAAATTGCGTCATGGAGAACCTATAATCTTCGCTAAACTCAACAACTTGGAACTGAACTTCAATTGTTGTCGCTTGGCAACCTCCATGTTGACCTCGAAGCGCACTCTGTTGCCCTCGATGAAGAAATCGATCGCGCCGCCGCGCTCGGCAAAACCCGGGCTTTCGCCAACCAGCAAGACCGGATAATTTTGCGACTTCTGAATCGCCGTCAGCTTATCCGCGTCTCCGGCCGACGAAATCACAAACAGAATATGGCAGGGCTTGTAATCCGCCGTCGAGGCAAATCGCCTGATCACGATCGGCCGGCCCGCGACTTTCTTGTCGCGGGCAATCTCGTCCAAGGCGTCGCCAAAGGGATCGACGCCCAGCACCCCGATCACGAACGGCGATTGATCGTCGGCAAACGAGTCGGCCGGCCACTGAATATAGTGGCCGAACTGGTAAAGGTAGGCGGCCTTGATCGCGTATTCCCGATTAATTACCGAGCCTTCCTGGGCCTGCATTGAACAAACGTCGGCAATGAAGATCACGGTCCAGAATACAAACGGCTCGACCAGATAGCGCATTATCGCCGTAAGCCCGCGACACGCGCCGCCGCCCTTGCAAAAACCTACAATACGGTAGTTGAATTGTTCTCGATCGAGGATCAAAGCATCGTCCTGCTGATAATATCAATCCTAGCATGTTTTCACGGCCGCCATCCCGTCCAGATTAGCTAAATCTCGTCAGTATTGGTAAGCAATCGTCCCGTAAACGCCGCGCGGGACGTAAGTTACGGGAGTAAAGAAATCTTCGGCGATGGAATTGAACTCTTGATGCTGGTTTTCGAGCAGGTTTTGGCCCACAACGGCTAATTCGAGATGTTTTCTCGGCCGCCATCCCAGTCGCAGGTCCATTGTGATATAACTGGGAACGCCGATCTCCGAGATGCTATCCACATAACGGACAATCATATCGAATTCCAGATCGCGGCTTAGGTCCCACGACGAGCGCAGATAGATTTGATTATTCGGATCGGTAATTGGTGTAGTCTCTTCCGGATCGTATATTTGGATTTGGAGGAGCGTGTACTGGGCAAATAAACGCCAACGCTGAGAAATTGACCAGTTTACGGCCAGTTCCACTCCGTATGTTTCGGCGCTTGCCTGGTTGAGGGTTATCAGTGGGAGAATTGTATGCGGCGGCGGCGGATAATCTTCGGGAATAAATTCTCCGTTCCACATAGAGTTCATGAGATTGTGATAAACGTTGTAGAACCCGGCGATATCCCAGGAGAACCGCTCGGTGGACTGCGCTCGATATCCGATCTCGTAGGCAATCAATTCCTCGGACAGCACATTCCTTGATTGCTCGTATCGCGGAAAAACACCGGGTTCGACGGGATACAACGTAGCGACAAGGTCGTCATCGGCGCGTGAGGGCGTTCGCACGGCGCGTGAAATCGCACCCCAGGCCGAATGCCGCCGATCGGGAGTCCATAACAGCCGTACGGTGGGCTGGACCTCGAAACCGGTAAAATCGTTCTGTTCAGTTTTTACGCCCAGTGTCAGGCCCAGCCGGTCTTCGACCAGCGTGATTTCGTCCTGAATGAATTGGCTGGTCAGATTGTATGTACGTTCGGGCGGGACAAACTGCGCCGCGAAATCATCGATGCTGGGCAGGTTATCGTGGACGCCGCGGAAACCGGCGCCGCAGGTGATCTTCTGCCGGTCGGAAAGCGGAAAGCGATACTGAAAATCAACATCGAAGGTCCGTACTTCTTGCAAGACTACGTAACCGGTGCGGGAGTATTGGTCGTAGTACATTTGCAAAGCCCAATCGGAATCCTCGTCGTAGACATGCCGCAAACGCGCCAGAACGTTTTCACCCGCGACTTGCTCTTTCCCTTCGATGGGCTGAACGTAAGGCGGCAAGGTTGTTACCAGATCATCTTTGAATCCAGACGCGCCCGTGTAATGATCGCCCTGCACCGTCAAAGTATTCGATTTTTCCCGATCCAGATTCAAGTCGCTACGGAAGCCGAAACGGCCCTGTCGCCAGGCGTCTTGCGGATCACCGTCGGGGCTGTAGAACGTGCCGCGGTCGAACTGCTTTCCGTAAATGCGATAATATCCGTCGTCTCCGATTTTGCCGCCGTAGCGGAAGGCGCTGTTGAACTTCTCCTCGGTTCCGCCGCCCACGCTCAGAAAGGCGCCCTGCGTGTCTTTCGCTTTCTTGGTGATTACATTGATCACCCCGTTCACGGCGTTGGCGCCCCAAAGGGTTCCGCCCGGCCCGCGGATCACTTCGATTCGCTCGATATCTTCCATGAGCACGTCTTGCGTATCCCAATAAACGCCGGAGAAAATCGGAGTGTACACCGTGCGTCCGTCGATCAAGACCAGCAACTTATTGGCGTAACGACTGTTAAAACCGCGGCAGGTAATTGCCCATTTGTTCGAGTCTATATGAGCCACTTCAATGCCCGGCACCATGCGCAGCGCTTCGGGAATGCAAGTGGCCCCGCTGCGGCGGATCATTTCCGGAGTAATAACAAAGATCGCGGCCGGAGAATGTCCCACCGTGCTTTCTTCTTTCGTCACCGACGTGACGGGTATGTCCATCGATGGAACTACCACGGGGGTCTTCGCCAGTTGCTCGATGTCCAAATCCGCAAGCTTCTTCCCTTCACCGTTGGTCTGTTGCTCGGATGCTTGCCCGGCTGAGTCCCCCGCAAGAGGAGAACCCGCGGATTGGGCCAGAACCGTCCCCGGAATAAGTAAAATCGCAATTACAAGCACATGGAAATCCGCCCCACCATGCGGTTTGAGAAATCGAATATTCAAGATGAATGCCCCCCCTGTAGAATATTCAGCTTTGCAGTGCCGGATACCCTTGAAATTGCCCCTGTTCCAGCCGTCATAAACATTACTATCGGACTGGCAATGATACGCCATTCAACTCGACGGATTCATTCCGCATGGTCCCGACAAAGAGATATCGCAAATGTAATGAATATGCTGATTAGCTAAAATGGCCGGATGAAAGCAAACACTTATAGGCCGGCGCCGGGAATGTAAAGTCTTGCCAATTTCCTAAGAGCGTGTCCTGATATTCTCCCCTCTCCCATTGGGAGAGGGGCAGGGGGTGAGGGCCGGGATGAGAAAAACTGCAAAAAAATGCCGGCATTGTGCACAATCCGCCCTCACCCTTACCATCTCCGGGCACCGACCGAAGGTTGGTCGGGAGAGGGGACATCTATTGAAAATTTCAAGACACGCTCTAAGAAAATTTGGAAAAGGCGTTTCGTTTATCACTTTCCATGGCCTGATAAATCAAAACAAGGGGTATGCTCCCCGCTGCTCGCAGCCTGCAATGGGAATACCAGGCGCCGAGGCTCAGTGTTGGATGCGCATACCGGCCACTGTCAACATCGGCGGCAATGCAAAGCTAACGCTGGATGCCCCGGCGGGCCGCGGGGTTAACGCCCGCGCTCGCCCTGCAATCTTTCACCTCGTTCTCACCACTCCACGGATACGGCGGCGGTGGTCAAACCGGCGCCTACGGAGCAAAGAATGAGCTTATCGCCGGGATGGAGGTTTGGCTCGGCCTCGACGAGCGCCAGGGGAATGCTGGCGCTGGAGGTGTTGCCCACCTGTTCGATATTGAGAATGAAGCGTTCGATCGGCACCCCGCCGCGTTTGGCCGCCGCTTTAAGAATCCGGCCGTTGGCCTGATGCGGCACCACCCAGCGCGTTTCCTCGGCCGTCCAACCGGTCTTGGACAACGCATCGCGGATAATTGAGGTAAAACTCTCCGTGGCAAAGCGGAACAAGGCCTGCCCGTCAAGGCGGATCCAGGGATCGAATTCCGGTTTGCCGTTGCTCACCACATACCCGGGCTGCTCGCGCCGGGCCATGTGCAGGCCGGACGTGTCGGCACCCAGCAGCACCTGGCGGATGTGATGTCCGTTGGAGCCGGCCGAGATGACCGCCGCGCCCGCCCCGTCGCCGAAAATAAAAAACGCACTGCGGTCGGACGGGTCCAGCAGTCGCGATTGCAGATCCACACCCACGGTAAGCACGTTACGGGCCAGCCCGGAAATGATCATTCCCCGGGCCATCGACACCGCGTATAGCCAGCCCGAACAGGCGGCGTTTAGGTCGAAAGCCGGAATCAACGGCAGGCACAAACGATCCTGCAAAATGCAAGCGGTCGAAGGCATGGCCGCGTCGGGCGTGGTGGTGGCAAGTATGATGGCGTCGATGTCTTTCGTGGCGATGCTCGATTTGCGGATCGCTTCCAACGATGCCTTAAGCGCCATGGTCGAGGGTTTTTCATTCTCGTCGGCCCAGCGGCGTTGCCGAATGCCGGTGACCTGGTACACGTATTCCTCCGATATTTCCGGGAAATTTTGCACCAATTCGGCGTTAGTCACCACGCGTTCGGGCAGATAGCCGCCCAGGCCCAGAATGACCACCTCTTGCCGCGGATCGGCCGCACGATCGGGCATCAAAGCGCGCGCGATGACATGCTCGGGGTGTTCGCCGGCCACGGCGGGTGGAATCCAGTTTTTCATCCCCTCGTCGGCAGTTTCGATCTCCACGATCGGCTCGGTCAACGGCACCGTCTCGCCGTCCAGGTGCAGCCGGCGTATTACCTTGCCTTCGCAGGGCGACTCGAAATCGAAAACCGATTTGGCGCTGTCGATCTGCGCCAATGCTTGACCTTTTCCGAAACAATCGCCCTCGGCCACGTACCATTCGATTATCGTGGCTTCCAACTCCGACGCCCCCTGGGCAGGCAAATACAACGGCATCCGGAATACGCTGGCGTCCATTAGTTTTTCAGTTGTCAGTTTTCGGTTATCAGTTATCAGTTTATGGTTATCAGTGGGCAGTAAACTGCCCACCCCTAACTAACGAATGTCCGCAGTTTTTAGCGCGAAACCGCAAGCGGTTTCATTCATAATTCATAATTCATAATTCATCCCTCATCCTTTAAAACATCTCCTCAACCGCCGTGAGAATTTTTTCCGCATTGGGCCGGTAGTGCGCTTCCAGTTCCGGAGCAAAGGGAATGGGCACGTCGGGGGCCGCCAATAGTTGCGGCGGAGATTTTAACGCGGAAAACGCCGCTCGCACTACCCGGGCGATCAGCATTTCGCCCAAACCTTGCGTCATGCCGCATTCCTGCACCACCAGCAGCCGGCCCGTCTTTCGCACCGACTCCACGATCGGCTCGACCGCCAAGGGCTGGAGGACAAAGGGGTTCCAAACTTCGATGCTCCGCGGACATTTGCCGGCCGCGGATAGGGCCTCGTAAACCATCGCTCCAAAGGCGACCAGCGTCAGTTCGCGGCCTTCGCTATATTTTCGGGCCCGCCAAATGTTCGCCAAACGGCCATCGAAGTCGATCGGGCCGCTCTTGCTCCAATACAGCAGCTTGTGTTCGAAAACCAGGCAGGGATTCGGATCGTAAAAACCGGCCAATAGGGCCTCGAACGTCTCCTGCGCCGTGGCCGGATAAAGCAATTTCAAACCGGCGAATCGAGACCAAAGTCCCTCGAATTCGCCCGAGTGGAAGGCCCCCATGGTCAGTCCGCCGCCGCACGGCAGGCGCAGCAAAATCGGCGCCGGAGAGCCGCTCCGATAATGCCATGTGCCGCAGTTCAGGCCCAGTTGCGAAACGCTTTCCGTGGAAAAGTCGGCGAACTGATATTCGATGATCGGCTGAGAGCCGACTTGCGACGCGCCCAAGGCAAAACCCACCATCGCCGATTCGCCCAGCGGCATGTCTATTACCCGGTCCGGGCCGTAGCGATCGATCAGCCCCTTGCAGGTCTTGAAGGCCGAACCGTAGCGCCCGACGTCCAATCCCAACAGGAAAGCATTGGGATGTCTGGCCAGCAGATAATCGATCGCTCGATTTACCGCCTCGCCGTTTTTCACCTTCGCGGCTTGATACGGTTCCACGTCGAGCGGGGCCGACGGTGCATAAGGGGTCCAGGATTGCAAACCGGGGTCCGGTCGCGGGCAAGATAGGGCGGCCTCGAGGTCCGATTGTATTTCGGCTTCGATGATTTTTTCCACGGCCCTTGTTTCCGCCTCGGAAAAACCGCTTATTTCCTGAATTTTACGTCTCGCGGCGGGCAAAGGATCGCGCTGGAGCCAATCCCGCATCTGTTCGGCCGAGATGTAATCGCCCTTGTCGTATGCGGCATGGCCGCGAAGCCGCAAAGTCATGCACTCCAGCAGCCGGGGCATGCTATCGGCGCTCATGGCTTCCAATGCGTCGCACACCGCACTGTACACTTCCCAGACGTCGGTGCCGTCGATGGTCCGGCCGCTGATGCCGTAGCCCTGCGCCCTATCGGAAAGCTTTTGGCAATTGTATTGGGCGCTTATGGGCGTGGAAAAGGCGTAATAATTATTCTCGATCAGAAACAACACCGGAGACTTTTGCACCGAGGCGATGTTCATGGCCTCGTGGATCTCGCCCGTGCTCGAGCCGCCGTCGCCGACAACGGCCAGTCCGAAAACGTCCTCGCCGGCCCGCCGCGCAGCCCAGGTCCCGCCCACCACAAGGCTGGGCATTTTGCCCAAGTGGCTGATCATGGGAAAACGCCGCGTTGCGGCGTTGCCGTGGTGCACGTTGCCCTCCCGGCCGTGCGTCGGGCTTTGGGCGTTGGCCATGTACTGGCAAAATAACTGGTACGGCGTGGAACCCAAGAGCAAATGCCCGATTACGTCTCGGTGCATGATCGACACCACGTCCATGCCCGGACGCAACGGCATGACCATGCCCGTCGACGTCGCCTCGTTGCCTATGCCGGTGGTCACGGTCCCTTTGGTATAGCCCTTTTTGAAGAGCTCTTCCATGCGCTCGTCCAAGTGCCGGGACAGGTACATCAGCGGATAAGCCGTGGAGTAAAATTCCTCTCGCGTGAGCCGCTGCGGATAACGCGCTAGCCGGTGCGCGGGCGGGCGGGCGGAATCGACCCTGCACGAAGACAACTGCACCAACAACGAATCGATCCACGGTGCCCCTTCACGCCCCGCGGTAAAAGCCCTATTGGCCGATGCGCCGTCCATCTCTCGAGTTTCCAAAGGAGTAGTCACTTGAAGACCTTTCGTCGGCTATTGACGCGCTGGGCAATATCGATTCGACAAATTGTAAAGCAAGGAATCGAAGGCGATTTTACCGGGGGCCAACTGGATTGTCACCGTCAAATCAAGTCGATTTTACACCATACTTCCCAAATTGCACAGACTATCCATTTTGCGGAGACATGGTGTCCGGTGCGACCAAATCTATGAATACCCTGACCTCAATCCCATGACCAGACATCATTGATGATTTAGCACTAAGTTTACAGAACTATTACCAAAACAGGGGTCAGTGGGCAGGGTTCAGGGTTCAGGATTTGGGGTTCGGCGGTGGGTATCTGGTTTCAAGGGGTGGGCAGTTCACTGCCCACTTTCAAGATAATCATCGCGAAACCGCAAGCGGTTCCGTCCAGAATTCATCATTCATCATTCATCATTTTTCAACGCACTCCCCGACCAACCTTCGATCGGTGCCCGGTCGCGGCTAAACATACAATCCACTATTCACTGTCCACTGCCCACTGAACCCTGAACCCTTCTACATACTTTCGCCGGCCAAGTATCCGGTACTGAAAGCGGCTTGAAAGTTATAGCCGCCGATGGGACCGTCCAGATCGAGCAATTCCCCGGCAAAATAAAGACCCGGCACGATTTTACTTTGCATGGAGCTTGAATCGACTTCGTCCAGCGCCACGCCGCCGGCGGTTACTTCGGCCTTGCGAAAGCCCATTGTGCCGGCCACGGGAATGGGGCATTGTTTTATTGCCCTAATCAGCCGGTCTCGCTCGTTTTTGGAAAGTTCGGCCCCGCGACGCCCAGGCGGCATCTCGGCTTGCTCCAAAATCGCATCAGCCAATCGCCGAGGCAGCAGACGGTCCAAGATAACCGCCGCTTGTCGCCCTCCGGCCGTAGCGCACTGGGCGGCGATCATGGCATCGAGTTCTTCCGCTCCAGCGCCGGGCATGAAATCACATTCCAGAATCAACTGTTGCGGCGCATGGTATCCGCTGATTGCGCGGCTGACATCCAGCACGGCCGGTCCGGAAAGGCCGAAATGCGTGAATAATAACGAACCGCGCCGGCCGGTAAGGCATCGGGATTTACCTTTTTCGCGGTTGAGAAGTTCAACGACTTTGACCGATGCGTCGGCGATTGTCATGCCCTTTAGCGCGGTCACCCACAAGGCGTGAGTCGTAACGGGCGCCAGAGCTGGGCGCGGCTGGACGATAGTATGCCCCAACTCGGCCGCCCAACGATATCCGTCGCCGGTCGTTCCGCAGGCCGGATACGATTTCCCGCCGGTCGCCAGCAAAATCTTTTGCGCCGAGATGGTCCGCCGCGAGGTGATCAGCCTAAACCCATCGGCGGATCTTTCGATCTTAAGCAGCGGTTCTTCGCCGGCCAGGTCGCAGCCGCTTTTTTTCAGCCGGCGAATAAGCGCGGCCAAAACGTCCGATGCCCGATCGCCGGCCGGAAACACTTTGCCCGTGTCCGATTCGATCTTGGCCGGCACGCCTTCGGATAGAAAAAGATCGACTACGTCTTGCGGTCCGAGGGCGGCCAAGGCCGAGTGCAGGAATCGGCCCGGCGGTCCAAAGGCCTCGACAATTCCCCGGGCGTCGGCGGCGTGAGTGAAATTGCATCGCGTGCCGCCGGATATGAGGATTTTCACACCCGGCTTGCGGTTCTTTTCCAACAGCAGCGTTCGCTTGCCCCTCAGCGCGGAGCGAGCCCCGGCCGTCAGCCCGGCCGGCCCTCCGCCCACGATGACAATTTCCCAATTATCCATGAATTTATCATACCGTATGCTAGAATTTCCCATAAGGATAAACATGCGACATTCCAATATCGAATCACCGCCGCGGCCGGCATTGTTGATTACCGTAGACACCGAAGGCAACGATCTTTGGTCCAGGCCCAAGGCAATCTCCACTGAAAACGCCCGATTTCTGCCGCGTTTTCAGGCACTCTGCGAAAAGTACGCCCTGAAACCGACCTGGCTGGTGAATTATGAGATGGCCGAGTGTCCGGCGTTTGTCGAGTTCGCCCGGGTTGTTCTTGAGCGCGGGGCGGGCGAAATCGGCATGCACCTTCATGCCTGGAATACGCCGCCGCTTGCCCCGCTGACCGACGACGACCTGCACTGTCAACCGTACCTGACGGAATACGCCGAAGCGATAATGCGCGATAAAATCGGCTTCTTGACAGACCTGCTGGAAGATCGGTTCCAGCGCAAGATGCTCAGTCATCGAGCGGGACGTTGGGGATTTAACGCGGTTTACGCCCGGCTGTTGGTCGAACACGGTTATGTGGTTGATTGTTCGGTAACGCCGCACATCTCCTGGACCGAATATCTTGGAGACCCCAACGGCGCCGGCGGACCGGATTTTACTCACTTTCCCGAGCAACCGTATTTCGTCGATCTCGATCAGATCGACCGGCCGGGCGATTCGCCGCTTTTGGAAGTGCCGGTAAGCGTGATCGAAACGCGCCATGCTCGTTTCGACGCCCGGATCAAATCAACGCCAAAATGGCTGCGGTGGATAACGCGTCGGATGTGGCCTCCAATCCTGTCGATGATCCCCCGCGACAACGGGCGAAACCGCCGCCAAATGCGGGCGATATTGCGCCATGCGGTCGAGCATCGCCGGCCGTGCGTTATGCTGGCGACTCATTCGTCGGAGCTGATGCCTGGGGCAAGCCCGTTTTTTCCCACCGCCAGGTCCATCGAACGGCTTTACGGCCGCCTGGAAACCCTTTTTTCCTCCGCCGCCAAGCAGTTCCGCGGCATGACGCTAAGCGAGTTTAGAAAAGAGTTTGGAGATTAGCTGCCGGGGATCTCATATTCTTCGTTTATTGACTGTCAGGAAAAGAATGTCGTATGAAAAGTCAGAGCCGGGGCGTGTCGCCCCGGTAATTCCGGGCCGACACGGCCCGGCTCTGAGGAGAAAACCCGACATTTATTACCTGACACTCAGTATCTCGAGCAAGGCTACTGAAAGGTCGAATCACGTCGGGTTTCCCCTATCCAGCATGTGCAGTGCAAAGGCGTAGGCTCCGATGGATACCGCACGGCTTGTGCCCAGCCTGGAAAGGCCCACGCCGATGCGCTTCAACGGATCGTAATTTACCTTCCGCTTGGAATCGGGCACGGCGATTTCGCGGGCCTGAGGGCGAATGAACGCGGCCATTTGTTCGGTGTCTTCGAGGTTGAAGGCCGTCAGTTCAGTGCGGCGGACCTGGGCTCCGTCGAAGGTATCGAACTTGCCGTTAATTTCCTCGACTGCTCGGGGCAGGAAAAACTTCGCACCGCCCGCCAATCCGCCGCCGATTACGACCAGCCCGTCGATCAGTGTGACGGCGTTGGCCAAGGCGTCGCCGAGGGCTTCGCCCATCTCCTGGAAGGCTAAAACTGCGGCCTGTGCGTCGCCTTGACCCAAACCGTCGGCAAATTCGTGAATTTCCTTGGGCGTGGGAGCGATTTCGTGCTTTACCCGGCAACGGGCCAAATAATCTCGTTGAACGCCCCGAATGCTGACGTTCTCTTCCGCCGAGGAGCGATTGTGGAGTTTGTTTCTAATCGCCCAGATTTCGGCGGCGGCGGCGTTGTCGCCGAGGAAGAGTTCCCCTTTTCGCACGATGCCCCCGCCAAAGCCCGTGCCAAGCGTGACTCCAAGCAGGTTTTCGTACCGTTTGGCGCTTCCGCCGGCCTTTAGTCTTTCGTTGACGTAAGGCAGGAAACCCGAGATGGCTTCGCCGTAGACAAACAGGTCGCCGTCGTTGTTGATAAATACGGGAACGCTGAATTTATCTTCGAGCATCGGCCCTAAGGCCACGCCTCCGCGGAAAGCGGTAAGGTTGGCCAGGTCGCCGATGATGCCCGCCGGATAGTCGGCCGGGCCGGGAAAGGCAAAGCTTATGGCCGCGGGCTTTTCCCAGAGCGCACCCTGGACTTGCGAAAATCCTTGCACAAGGGTTTTTAAACACTTCTTCAGGTCATGGGCGTTGGAAGGCAGGGTGATCGGTTCCACGATTTCTTCGTTTGCCCGAATCGCCGAAAAAACGAAATTCGTTCCCCCGGCGTTAAGAGTCATAACGCTGCGTCGATCGTTCTCAATTTTCATGGGCGAAGGTTCTTGGCTTGAGCAAAATCAAAAAACAAGCGACAAATACAACGCCGCCGTGACGCTGTTGGGCCTCCGCTTTTCACTGCTTAAGGTATCCGCTATATCCTGAAATCACGGATGAAAGCACCAATAACGCCAATCCCAGCGCCAACAGGGTTTTGGTCCGGGAGCTGGTGTTTTTCCATTCGCCTAAAATTATGCCCAGCATCGAGCTAAAAAGTATCGCGCTTGCCATCAGCACCGCCCAGCCGATATATGTTAATTTACCCATGGCTGAGACACCCGTCTTTAAGCATATAAACTGTGAACACCAAATCGCGCCTGCCACGGCGGCGAAAAACAGGTTGCCTACAATTGGGGCACCTGATTTAGCGTAATCTCCGATGGACTTGTTTTTTAGATTCAAAAACAAGCACCAACTCCCATTGACTACGAATCCGCCCAAGAGCACCACGGCTAACACGGGCATGCCCCGCCAGGTGTTGTGCGTAACCGGCTCGATCGTAACCGCGAGTTTTTCGAGTTCGAGTCCAGGCCCGCCTTGCAGTCCAAAATTCATGGCCGCACTCATCAGACCAGAGAATATCGCAACAAGAATGCCCTTTTTGAAATTAAACTCGGCTACGGCGGCCTTTTTTTGTTCTTCGGGCAGTTCGTTTTCCTTGCTCATGCCAGCTCCGCCAACAAGCACGATGCCCAACAGTGAAACCAGCACGCCGCCCAGCGACGCCATTCCGGCCTGCGTTTTCAGCAATTCCCCAAAATTGCTATTAATGATTGGGGGAACAAGAGTGCCCGCGGCGGAACACAGGCCGCAACCTAACGCCAGGCCCAGGCCCACGCCAAGATACCGGATCATCAATCCCCAAGTCAGCCCGCCGATGCCCCACATCGCCCCGCACAGCAAACAATAACCTACTTGCTGTGGCGGCGAAGCCTTAAGCACCGAAATCACGTTCGGCGACGTTGAAAAAGCCAGCACCCAGGGTACGATAACCAGGCCCGCCACGGCATATATCATCCAGTAACTTTCCCATGCCCAGTTCTTAACCTTTTTAAAGGGCAGGTAAAAAACCGCCCCGGCCAATCCGCCTAACGTGAAAATCATTATTCCCAGTGCGGGATTGGCGACAATATCCGCGGTTTGAGCAAACAATGGCATAACGGCTCCTTCCCAATTTTGAATTATGATTTGATATTTGACCCGTGGACAACCTATGTTGGGGCAGCAGTTAAACTGCTGCCCCAACATAGTTCAAAGCGCGACCGCCGGTCGCGGCTTTATGGGTTCATTAACGTTTTGACAATACGTCCTTCTCGTACTTTTTGACTACGTCCAGCCAGGCCCGGCCGGGCGGGACGTTCGACTTCTGGCAATAGTAATCCCACACCGCGCCTAAGGGCAGGATTTTTTGTTCTTCCAGCAATGCCAGCCGGGAGGTGAAATCGCCCTCGGCCTCCACGCGCCGGAGCGTATCGATCGGCTCCAAAAGCGCGGCCAGCAGGGCCTTGAGCATCGAGCGCGAGCCGATGATCCAGGCCGCCACACGGTTGATGCTGGCGTCGAAATAATCCAGCCCGATGTGCACCCGACCGAGGAAATCGCCCCGGACCAGCTCCTGCGCGATGGCCATCAACTCGTCGGTCAGCGTTACAACGTGGTCGCTGTCCCAGCGCACTCCGCGGCTGACGTGCAGGAGAATCTCGTCCAGCCAGGCCAGCACCGACGAAATCTTGTCCGAGATGACCTCGGTGGGATGGAAATGGCCGGCGTCCAGGCACAGCAATTTGCCGTTGCGGACCGCGTAGCCCAGGTAAAACTCGTGCGATCCGACCACGTAGCTCTCCGAGCCGATGCCGAACAGCTTGCTTTCGACCGAGTCAAGATTCAACGCCGGATCGATCTGCTCGGCAAAAAGCGCGTCCAGCGATTCGGCCAGGCGCATTCGCGGACCCTTGCGGTCCACGGGCGTGTCTTTCAGTCCGTCCGGAACCCAGACGTTGGTCACGCACGGCGATTTCAATTCCTTGCCGATGGCCGCCCCGATTCGCCGGCAGGCTATGCCGTGCTCGATCCAAAACCGCCGTATGCCCGCGTCCGGGTGCGAGAGCGTCAGTCCGTCGGCGGCCTTGGGATGGGAAAAAAACGTGGGATTGAAATCCATGCCCATGCCTTTTGATTTGGCCCAGCCGATCCAGTTTTTAAAATGCTCCGGGTGCATTTCGTTGCGGTCAACTCGCTTGCCGCCGGTTTCGGCGTAACAGGCGTGGAGGTTCAGGCGGTGCGTGCCTGGAATCAGCGACAGGGCCGTATCCAAGTCGGCTCGCAACTCGTTGGCCGTTCGGGCCTTGCCCGGATAATTCCCCGTAACGGCCAGTCCGCCGCCCAGTTCCTGGCCCGCGTTTTCAAATCCGCCCACGTCGTCGCCCTGCCAACAGTGCAGCGAAACGGCAATGCCCGCTAAACGCCGCAATGCCCCGTCAACGTCCACGCCCCAGTCGGCATACAGTTGCCGGGCCGAATTAAAGGCCCCCTCGATGTGTTTGCTCGATTCTGACATAATGCCTCGCTTTTTATATTAGACAAGTAATTTTGGGATATTGGTTGGGATCTAAAGAAAACCGCATCCACAACAAGATTTTTACACAATTAAGGTAGATTTTGCACTACCCCGGCGAAGTTTGCAAGCACCCATCATTGAAAAAAATGAGGGGATTTTTTGACGGGCGCTCCCATAGCTGGAAATCCATGAAAACGCACTTTTCGCTATTCTTATGGATCTTTTTCCGCCTTCGCCCCGCCGCCGTCCGGCTTTTTTTCCAGTTCTTCGGCCCGTTTTTGATCCAGTTCGGCCCTTTCATTCTCCTTTAACAGCCGATAGGCTTCGGCGCGGTTGCGAAAGGCGGCCGGATCGGAAGGATCGAGGCGGATCGAGACCGTCAACTCCTTCACTGCTTCGGGGTACTGGCCTAATTGTATCCGGCAACGGCCGAGCCAGAGGTGGATCTCGGCGTTCTCCGTCATGCCTTCCGATTCGCCGTGCATCTCGGTTAGAAGCTGAATCGCCCTGTCGTATTGCCGCTCGCGCCAGTAGCGCTCCACCGTGGTCCAGTCGTGATCGCGGGCGTAAGGCCGCCAGGGATAGGCTGTTTTATCGGTAAAAAACTTAAGCGCATCGTCGGGCTGCACCCACCAGACCGCATACCACAGAGCCGGGTCGGTGGGCAGCTTTTTCTTCGCCGCAAAGGGAAGAAAAACCTGAACGTAAAACGCCCGGATTTGCTCAGCGGTCAGCATCTCGTACTTCAAAATGCCCCCTACATATTCCTCCTTGGAAACTTTGCCCTCCTCAGCCTCCTTGTGCAGGCGGACGAACTCCTTGGCGTTATTGATGTTGTGCAGTTCGAACACCGCCCCGGCCCAGAGTTCCTCGAATGATCGAGCCTGGCCCCGGTTCGGCCCCTCGGTGTAGTTCGGCTCGATAAGGATCGCGCCGTGCATTTTTTCGTCCGGGGCAATGTGCTCCGCGTCGGAGTGCAGCGGAGGCGTCGCATCCCAGTCGATAAGCGAGCTAAGGTCTTCGCCGGCGAATTTCCGCGCGGCCCAAGTCCGCAAAAACTCGATTTCTTCGCCGTATTGGGCCATGGCGGGCCGGTCTTTGAGCATCTTTTCCACTTGTTTCCGCCCGTGCTTAAGGGCCTCGGCCGAAAGCTCCTTTTTCGACGACGGTTGATATTTCACGCCTAAGTCGTTGGGATTGAGCCGAATGGCTTCTTTCATGTCGGCTATACCCTGCTGGTAATCGCCCTTGCGCAGCCGCGCCGTGCCCCTCATGCCGTGGAACTTGGCTTCCTCCGGCTTGAGTTTAACCGCTTCGCTAAACTCGGCAACGGCCTGATCGAAATCGTCTTGACCCAGCGCACTCAAACCCCGCTGGTAAGCCTCTGCGGCCTTGTCAGGGGGTTCGTCGGCAAACAAAACGCCGCCGGAAAACACGACAAGCACCGCAGAGGTGAAACACAAAAACAATTTATAAGGTATGTGGATGCTCATGTTCGAAAGTAAGTGGTTAGTGGTCAGTGGTCAGTGGACAGTTTTTATAGGGTGCGTGAAACGCACCGCAAACTTTAGGGGATGGTGCGATGGTGCGTTTCACGCACCCTACATTATTGTGGTCAGGATTTAGGATTTAGAATTTGATCTTCCGCATGAGTTCTGAACCCTGAACCCCGAACCCTGTCAACTATACCCTTAATTATCCGCAATCGCTTGCCATTGGACAACCCGGCATAAACGGGCGGATTTCGCGTTATTTATCCCGGCCGTCGGGTGGTTGCCGGGAAGGCCGAAAATACTTATTATTAACGAAATAGAGAAAAAGGTGCATCCCCTTTTTCACTCCGGCCAAGCGCGAGGCCTCTATCCGCTACGTGCTCGGCCTGGGCACAGTCGATGTAATGATCGTCGGCTTCGAACGCCCGGAAGAAATCGAGAATGTAAAGGAACTAACAAAGGCAGCATTGGAAGAAAAGAAAAAAGAAATATTAACAAATGGGTGAGAAAAAGAATTGTGATCCTTTTTAATTCTGTTTTCTAATAAAAAGGTCATGTAGAAAATGCTTATATTAGGTAAAATCCCTAATGAGAAGGGAGAGCAACTTGAAATCCTCACAAAGGATTTATTACAAAGCCTTGGATATGTGAACTGCACAACCAACGTAATGACGGGGGGAGCAGAGATCGATGTGCGAGGACAATTCGCAATACCTTCACCAAATCAAACGCAACATCGAACTTTGATATGCGAATGTAAAGCACATCAGACTGTGGTAGATATGACTCAGTGGAATAAGTTTCTTGGAAAGATCTATTTTCAAGAAGCTTGTGAGCAACAAGATGTGGGAGGATGCTTCATTGCTTTATCTGGAGTGAATGGCCATGTGCAGGGAAACTATGATGAATTATCTCGGCATAGGAAGAATATTTCTCTGATCCATGGAGACGAATTGCTGAAAGTTGTAGCAAAAATATACGAATTGTCTTCATTACAATCAATCAGCATACAAATTCATAATTTTACTGATAGGGTTATCATAAAATTCGAACCAGCCTATTACCATAAAGCAATTTATTGGGTTGTCTTATTCGATCAAGGTGGCTACACAATT
This sequence comes from Thermoguttaceae bacterium, assembly GCA_050013075.1. GTDB lineage: Bacteria > Planctomycetota > Planctomycetia > Pirellulales > Thermoguttaceae > JBEKIK01. The sequence goes on from JBEKFZ010000039.1 coordinate 35,469, forward strand.
CTAAATGGGGTAGGTGCAACTATACCACAAGAAACAGCGGACAACTTGACGGACTTGCTACATTCCGAGACTGATGTGGGTAACTATATTAATTTGCAGGAAGAAGCAAGAGCCATAAATCGTTCGGCTTTGGCAAAAACCATCTTAGTAGCCACTTTGTTCCAAAATGATGGTTCTATTTCTAGTATTGAGAAACTCTTAGAGCTTGGCGTTACCTTATTACAAAATTACAATGAGGCTTTTTCTACCACAGAACTTCGATCTGAACTGGAAACACTTATAAAAACTGGAATGCTGGCAATTGATTCTTCAAACAAATGTTTTATTCCAACGACAGAAAAGAATGGCGAAAAACTGATTTCTATAGAGGTTTATAGAGTTTTATTTACAGTCGCATGTCCCATTACGGTACTTTGTTCCAATTATTACTATGAAAATATTAATTCCGCATTATTAGGAGAAATTTGTAAAATCCAGGGAAATCTACCATTGCAACCGGACCAGATTCACAAAGCAATTCAGATTCTTCGGTTATCACCTACAGCACTTGCTAATGCCATCAGACCAATAGAAATCATAACAAGGCATAGAAATGGCAACATCGATCCAAATCTTATTGATAAGCTCGATGTTGATTACTTCTTCCGATTAATGTTTGACTCACTCAAACATGATTTTGATACGCGATCACTCCACAAGTATTTTCATAATGTTCGAGAAATTAGAGAATTAGAAACACTAAGTGAATTTATACTAAAAGATAAGTCAGGCATTATAATCGAAGGTGGTGTCCAACTTCAAATGCAACATGAATAGGAATTGATATTGGAGCAAAGTCGCTGGGTCGTTCGAATGTTGAGTTTTGCGAAACAGACGTTCGA
>JBEKFZ010000040.1:0-36140 GCA_050013075.1 Thermoguttaceae bacterium
CGTTTCCAAACGCCTGATAAAGGAGGTCCGGCAGGATGAGGCCGGACAGGGCGAGGAAAAATTCACACTCCATCAACGCGCCATGCGCAATGGCCAGATTATTCGCAGCGTCGGGCCGGCCATGCGCTTGCAGCCTTTCGATGAATTCGGCCGGCGGATCTTCACCATGTACACGGTAAAAGGCCCGGTGGACATAATTCAAGGCATCACCGAGCTAACGTCCCGCTGGGCCAAGGTCGAGGGCATTACGCACGTCTGGGACATGCGCATCGCCACCAGTTCCATTCCTCGGGAAGTGCTGCAAAAGATTCTATTGAAGCAGATCGATCCCAAGGACGTGGAGAGTTACAAGAAAATCGCCCGATTCTATTTGCAGGGCGATCGGTACACAGAGGCCCGGCAGGCATTGGACGATCTGTTGAAGGCGTTTCCCGAGCGGAAAGACCTGCAAGAGCAGTTGGCCCCTTCGATGAGGGCGATCAAGCAGTTGTCGGCCCAACAGCTTTTGGCGGAACTGAGGTTGCGGCGGGACGCGGGCCAGCACGCTTTGGTTTGGGAGGGATTGAAGAAATTTCCTTCGGACGAGGTGGGCGGCGAAATCCTGCAAGGCGCCGGAGATATGCTGCAAGACTACGAAACCAAGGCCGCCCGGGGGGTTAAAGTCCTGGAAAAGATCGACGCCTTGCTGCCCAAGATTACGGACAGTTATCAGCGGGAACAAGTTCAGAAAATCCGCGATGAAATGGCCGCCGAGTTGAGTTTCAACACCGTGGACCGCATGGCCGCTTTCCTGCAAAACGCCGACGACGCCCAAATGCCGGCCCAAGAGAAACTGGCCCTGGCCGTAAGCGGTTGGCTATTGGGCAGCGATTCGGCTATCGATCAATTGCCGGTGGCTTTGTCGATATACGGCATCCGCCGCCAATTGCGGGAGTATTTAATCGAGCCGGTAAAAATCAAGCGCGAAGCGATTCTCGACGGTCTAAAATCGCAAGAAGGATCGTCGCCGGGTTTGATCGTTGATCTTTTATCGCACATGAAACCGCCGGCCGATCTGCCGGAAGCGGTTTCGCCCGAGCGGCCGGGTTATTACAAATTGGAAGCGCCGGGATTGCCCAAGGAGCCGCCGATTACGTATTGGGTGCAACTTCCGCCCGAATACGATCCCTATAAACTCTATCCGGCCATAGTAACCATGAATGGCGCGGGCAATACGGCGGAAAGCCAGATCGACTGGTGGGCGGGCGATTGGGTCAACCCCCGCCAGGCGTCGGAGAAAAACGAAGAGGCCTCCAATCCTCCTGCGCCCGATGAGAAAAAGCCCGACGAGAAAAAAACCGACGAGAAAAAGCCCGACGAGAAAAAGCCCGACGAGAAAAAGCCCGATGAGAAAAAGCCCGACGAGAAAAAGTCGGCGGAAAAAGCCCCGGCGGTTCCCATGTCCCGCAACGGTCATGCGGCGCGATACGGTTACATCGTCATCGCTCCGCAGTGGAGCGTGGAACATCAAAAAACATACAACTACTCGGCCCGGGAACACGCGGCCGTATTGAACAGCTTGCGCGACGCCTGCCGGAGGTTCTCGATCGACACCGATCGGGTTTACCTGTCGGGCTATTCCATGGGCGGCGACGCGGTTTGGGACATCGCCCTGGCCCATCCCGATCTTTGGGCGGGCGTGATCCCGATCTCCGCTCTTTCCGACCGATATTGCAATTTTTATTGGGAAAACGCCAAATACGTGCCTTTTTATGTGGTTCTCGGCGAACTCGACGGCACGAGACTCCAGAAAAACGCCCTTGATCTGGACCGTTACTTTAAGCACGGCTACGATGCCACGGCGATAGAGTACGAGGGGCGCGGCCACGACGATTTTCACGAAGAAATACTGCGAATCTTCGATTGGATGGGCCGGTTCCGCCGCAATTTCTTTCCGCGGGAATTCACCTGCTCGACGATGCGCGATTGGGATTGCTTTTTCTGGTGGGTGGAACTGGACGGCTTGCCGCCCAAAACGCAGGTTGATCCCGAGCGTTGGCCCCCGCCGGCCGGAACGCGGCCCGCCCAGGTAAAAGGGAAAATCACCGGTAATAATATCAATATCTCCGCCGGAAGCGCGCAGGTAAGCGTGTGGTTGGCGCCGCAGATGGTCGATTTCAAGCAGCGCGTAAGCATCGTTGTCAACGGGCAGCAGATCTACGCCAAAGAACCGTTTGTCCAAGGCGATCTACACACAATCCTGGAAGACGTCCGCACCCGCGCCGACCGCCAGCACCCGTTCTGGACCCGCCTGGACAGCTCCACCGGGCGGGCGCGGAAGTGAGCGGACAGTGAAAAGTATGTTTGATCGCGACCTACATGTCCACGGCAAGAGCGGACATGGTGCCGGTGCGTATTCGGACTGCCATCCACCGCCTATTATTTAACCGTGCTATTTTCCGCCTGTTTCGATTGCAGTTCGGCTTGGACTTGCGGTTCCGGCTGCGTTTTTGGCGCCGGAGGCGTTGACAGATCCGCTGACGTAGGTTGGCCCATCGGCGTTTTTGTCTCGGCCGGCGTTTTGGGAGCGGATATGTTTTGCGAGGCCGGTTTCGTTTGCGGCTCGCCGGTGGTTTGCGGCGCGGATGATTGCGACGATTGAACGGTTTGCTGGCCTTTAATCGCCGTCATATTCAGTGTGAAGCCCTTGAGGAACCAGCCGTCTTTCTCGGCGGTTATTTGCATTCCGGCCGGGCTGAGGTAATGGCGCGCGACCTCGTAGTCGGGCAGTTTACTGCCGTCGATCTTCGGTTGCCTGGCCGCGCCCTTCTTGCCTTCGCCAAAAAGCGCGTTTAGGAACTGGGCGAACATCGACTCGCTTTCAGGCATCTTGTTCTGCTTGATCATTTCATAGGTGGTGCGATATTCCTCGTCGGTCCGCGAAAAAATTCTCGCGCACTTGTCCTGCGGAATCATTTGATTGATGGTCTCGCAGACCAGTTGATAATCCACGTCCTTGACCAGCGGATCGTTGGACCTTAGGACTTTCAGCAGGAAATCCAAGTGCGAGGCGATGAACAGGTTCCCGTCGAACACCGTGGCGGCGGCGTGCGGCATTATGTTTTGCTGGTTGGTCTTTTTGCGTTTCGCCTGTGGCACCAGGTCGGGTACGTCACCCAGGGAAACCTCGGGCGTTTCCATCTCCGGCCCCTCGTTTTCCACGATTTCCCAGATCACGTGCCCGTCGATTTCGCGGCGCTTGGCGGTAGGATCGTTTCCGAACCACTTTTGCAGGGCCTTGGCCACGGCCACGTCGTCGGTACTCTCGATGGCGAACAACAGCCGTTCGCTGGTGGTGGTAATGGGCAATTCGTAATCGGTCAACATCGACACGCGCTGTCCCAATTTTTTGAACAACTCCTCGCGGAGGTCGATTCGCGGTCCGTTTGGATCGTCTTTCTCTTGTCTAAGGACGTCGGCCCATTCGCCCGAGTCGCCCGACCCATAGAGTTCGTCAAACAGCGGACCGAAATTATCGAAGGCGTTCAGCACGTCGAAATACAAGGTGCTATAAGTGGCTATCTCCCGCGGCACCCATTTTTGCGGCGTATAATCCTTGCCGTTTAGTAGCACCAGCATTTTCATGGCATTTTTGTAGGGCAGGGGGGCGTATACGGTGGTGCGGTGGACCAGGTCGAACCCTTCGGTGGAAAAACTGGCGTATCCGCCTATGCCCTGAATCGCCCCCACGCCCTGGTTGCGCATCACTTCCAGGATGCTTTTGCCTTTGCGGCGCTGTTCCGGGGGCTGGGCGGCCCGGGCGGCCGCGGCATAGCCCAGCGGATACATAAACCAGCGAATTTGCGGCGTGACGCCGGGAATATCCGTCTTGCACCGCTCCAGGACCTTCTTGAAACCTTCAACCTCCGACAAGGTGCCTCCTTTTTTCCCGGCCAGGCGGCTGAGAATCCCTTGCATGACGTCCAAATTGTCCGCAGCGCCCAGCATGTTTCCAGTCAGAACGTAATATGAAATCCGCGGCTTGGGCTTATCCTTGGCCGCAACTGCGCTTTTCGATTCCGTTGCGCCCGCCGCGGGCAAATTACTGCTGGCGGCATCTTGCTCCTCGGGCGGAATAGGCATCTCGAATTGAATCACCGGATCAGGACATTCGTCTACTTTTAAAACCGTCCGCTTGCCGCCCTGTTCCGTAAGATTCTTTTTTACCCGGTCCATCAGTTCATGGGCTTGGGGAAGTTTCCCGGTCGCGTCGATCACGATCGCCAGGGCCGAGGTGTTTTCGACCGGCTCGATAAGCGCCACGCAAACCTCGCCGCCCGATACCTCCTTTAAATCGTCCAGGGTCAATCCCAGGCGCGCGTGAACCGCTGACCAGCGCTTATCGAATTGCCTGCGAACGTCCTTGGTAAACTCCTCCATCTTCGGATCGGCGGTAAGTTTTCCGAGCTGGGTGTTGTTGTAATGCTCGTTTAGCGTGTCGACGTTGGTTATTGCTAGAAACCCCCTGGTAGTATCCGGGAGCAAGTATTCGCCGGGAGGAACTGCCTGGGCAAAGATTCGCCCTTCCGAGAGCATAATAAAACATATAAATCCGGAATAAATCCATGTTGCAATACGCATCACTGCAAAACTCCTTAAAAATTGAGGAGGAATCGAAATTAACGCAGTTTTCCTAATCGGGAAAGTCAATAGTCCCAGACGAAAGTGTATTACCACACGCCATCTTACGCTAGATCGGCCGGCAAAACTGGGAAAATAAGTAGGGGTGTTCATTCTTTGCCGATTGATCGAATCGAATACAGTTTTTTGAATATTTTATGTCAATAAACTTTTCGCATCTTTGTCAGTCTTCCTATATTCTCATTATTTTCCACTTCAATATGCTTATTCACGATTTATGGTGTTCCACGCGCTCCCCGACCATGCTACGAAATGTGCTCGCTCTAATCCCTAATCGCTAATCTCTAGTCCCTATTCCTTAGCCCCTGTTCCCTGTCATAATACCTTCCATGCGAGATTTTCAGCACGAAAGCCTAAGTCACGACCCGATTCACGGGTATATTCCTTTCACGTCTTCGATAAGCGCCCAGGCTCCGGACGCACCCGGCGACGAAGCGACCGAGCAGCAAATCATCGACCATCCCTGGCTTCAGCGGCTCCGCCAGATTCACCAGTTGCAGACGGCCTGGTGGGTCTTTCCCACGGCCGAGCACACCCGGTTCCAGCATGTTTTGGGTTCAATGCACCTTGCCGGCCGGACGATCGACGTGCTTTTCAACAGTCTCAAAGACGTTTGTCCGGACGTGCCCAGCCGCGGTTACGTCGAATCGCTCATGCGTTTGGCCGCGCTTTTGCACGACGTGGGGCACGGGCCGTTCGGTCATTTTTTCGACGAGCATTTTCTGGCCGACTACGGCCTGACGCACGAGACCCTGGGCGGCGAAATCATCCGCCGCGACTTTGCCGATTTGATCCGCCGCATTCGCCGCAATCCGAACACCAGTCTCGACGGCGGCGAAACCCTCGATCCCCAGCAGATCGCCTTTCTCATTACCCGGCCTCAAAAAGCGCCCGATGACGAAGGGCCGAAATGGTTGCGGTTTTTGCGCAGCCTGTTCAGCGGCCTGTACACGGTCGATAACATGGATTTCGTGCTCCGCGACGCATACATGTCGGGCTACAGCACCAAGGCCTTCGATCTGGACCGGCTGCTGCACTACAGCATGTTTACCGAAAAGGGACTCACGATCCATGAACGCGGCCTGTCGGCCTTGGTGCGGTTTATCTCCATTCGGGCCGAGCTGTTTCGGGCCATATATTTTCACCGCACGGTTCGGGCAATCGACCTGGGATTGCAGGAAATTTTTCTTGAAAGCAAAGCATTTTTGTTTCCGGGCAATCCGCTGGAACATCTCGAAGAGTATCGGCATTTGACCGAATGGTCGCTGTTGATGCAGGTTTCCGCGTGGCCGAATAGCAACGACCCGAAACTTCGCAACCTGGGCCGACAATGGCAGCAATTCCTGGGCCGGCGATTGCGTTGGAAGATGGCTTGCGAGCAGACGATTTTCTTCGCCCCGGGCGAGTCGGAGCAGAGCAGCGTGTTCGGCAGCGAAAAATCGTTCGAGGCGGCCGTGCGTGGCGCACTGCCCAAGGAACTGAAAAAACTGCCCATCCGCGTGGATACCGCCCGGCACGTGCACCGGCCCGGGGCACATACACCGGCAGCCGGGCAGAATTTTCTTTTCGATCCGGTAAGCGGCCGGATCCGCAGCCTGGACGACCGCGAGCTGTTCCGCCGCATCGCCATCAGCTACCGCATCTGCCGCATTTACGCCCAAGACAACCGCCACAACGCCGAACTGGCCGTCGCCATGGACCGCCTCATCTCCGGGGGCACGGATGACGCCACGAATATGTAAAGAATTGGGGATTCGGGATAGAGAGGGGTGGTCAGTTTACTGACCACCAAAGGGATCGGGAATTAGAAACCGCTTGCGGTTTCGCAGAGATTTATCACTCGTTCCCACGCTCTGTGTGGGAACGTGATTTAAATATTAGAAACCGCTTGCGGTTTCGCGATGTCAATCGAAAAATGTTCGAAACCACGAAATCGCCGCCTGCCGACAAGACCGAATTGTATCGCCAACTCACCGATCAACTCCGGGCACTGTTGGCCGACGAGTCCGACATGATCGCCAACGCGGCCAACACGGCGGCATTGATATACCACACTTTGCCCGACATAAATTGGGCGGGCTTTTATTTTCTGAGGGGCGATGAACTGGTGCTCGGTCCATTTCAAGGAAAACCGGCCTGCGTGCGGATTCAGGTTGGCAAAGGCGTTTGCGGCACGGCCGCCGCGGAGAGGAAAACGCTCGTGGTCCCCGACGTTCAAAAATTCCCCGGCCACATCGCTTGCGATTCTGCCTCGAACTCCGAAATCGTTGTGCCGCTAATCAAAGACAATAAACTCCTCGGAGTATTGGATATCGACAGCCCAACGCTCAGCCGTTTTGATGAGGAAGACCAAAAAGGCCTTGATCGCCTTGCGGGAATATTTGTTGATAAAACAGACCATCTCTTGGGTAAATAATCTATAGGCCCAGAGGGCCGAAGTCATGTAGTTGGTGGCGTAAGCCACCGGAAAGCATTACCCCAAAAATCCCCTCTAGCCCTGAAAGGGCGACATCATACTGGTTGCGTGGAAACACTTGTGTTAAAATTAAATAAATGATCACCTTAACTATCCGAATTACCGACGAATTGCGGTCAAAGTTGCAGAAAATCAGTTCCCAACATGGCGTATCCGTTAGTGATCTTGTGCGCGAATGTATACGCCGCTACGTGGCCATCGAGCGGTTCAGATCGCTTAGGAAACGGTCGCTCAAATTTGCCAAAGCACATGGGATATTGACCGACGAAGGCATATTTAGGGCCATCTCATAAGAATGTACTGAATACTTGAAACTATATGATTGAATTTCCCGGTGAAGATTCTTTTGTTCAAGAAATAAAAGAAAATTGTGGAAAACAATTTGACTTTGCTAGAAGATGTCTTCAATTAGGATTAAAAATTAATAAGATCCCCGAAAAATGTGAGATTTCCCATTTGGTAGTGAAAAGTATCGTTGGTTTGAACATTAAGAATTGCCGTTTATACAGAACAGCTATTGAGTTATGCCAAAGAGGTGAGATAGTAGGGGCGTCAATCATTCTTCGCGTGATGTTTGAATCAGTGTTGGCAATAAAATTTATTTTAGAGCCAAATATTCAATCCCCCTTTGAAAAAACGGATAGAGAATTCCGTGCGAAACTCTATGGAGTACAATTGGGTCTTGCTCGTAAACGATTATTTGAGAATTTGGAAAGTGATAAAAGTGGACTTGATAAAATCGGCATTCAATTGGATAAAAGTGATTTAGATTTCGAACAAGAATGCAAAAAGATTATAGGAGAGGAATGGTTTGAACGCATTAAAAAAAAGCCTCCGTTTAAAAAATATGGATTTAACTTTGAACAATTATCAGAAATTCTTGGAAGCCAATATTCACATTGGTATTACAGCATATACTCGATGCAATCAGAACATGTACATGCAAAGGATGCTGATGATTTTTTCATCTATAATGGTAATAACTTGATACCAATTTGGTTTTCAGATATGGATAATATTTTTGGAGGACTATATTTAGCTTCAGGACTTTTTCTACATTCTTTAGGTACAATTTGCGAAAATATTAATTTTGGCGATGATGTAAAAACAGTCCTAAATACTCTTGAAAGAGATTTTAAAGAAATCTATTCCCATTAGTTTTTAATATTATTTTGAATTAAGAATACTTGCTTTGTTATTACTTAACGATTATCTATCTTTCTGAGCAAAAAAATGCTATTATCAAGGTGCTTAATAATGGGTAAAGATGAAATCGTTTCCGTTTTGCAGGATTTCAAAAAACGATACTCGGCTCAATTTGGCATCCAATCGCTGGGGTTTTTTGGTTCGATGGCCCGCGGTGAAGCACGGGACGACAGTGACGTTGATATCGAGGTTAAAATCGACCCGCCGAATTTAATCACACTGTCGCGAATCCGCTTGGAGATCGAGGAAATTCTTCATAAACACGTGGACATCGTGCATTACCGGGAGAGAATGAATAAATTGTTGAAAAAAAGAATAGATAACGAGGTCGTTTATGTATGAAGTGAAGATAAACGAGATATCTTCAAATGTTAAATGAAAGAAAAACTATGTCTACCAATTCCGACTATGTCCAATACGACAATCCGCTTATTACCCGATATGCCTCGCCGGAGATGGTCGCCCTTTGGGGACCGCGGCGGAAGTTTAGCACTTGGCGGAGGCTTTGGGTGGCCTTGGCCGAGGCGGAGGCGGAACTGGGGCTGCCGATCACGCGGGCGCAGATCGAGCAGCTTAGGGCCCACGTGGATGATATTGATTTTGAAAATGCTGAAAAACATGAACATAGGTTGCGGCACGACGTGATGGCCCACGTTCATGCCTACGGCGACGTTTGTCCCGACGCCCGGGCGATCATCCATCTGGGGGCGACTAGTTGCTACGTAACAGACAATACCGATTTGATTTTATTGCGCGAGGCGCTCGAGCATATCCGCGGCCGGGTAGTGGCGGTGATCGAGCGGCTGGCTGAGTTTGCCAAAAAGTACCGCGACCTGCCTTGTCTGGGGTTCACGCACTTGCAGCCCGCCCAGCCTACCACCGTGGGCAAGCGAGCCTGCCTGTGGGCGTACGATTTTGTCATGGACCTGGCCGAGATCGAATATCGTTTGGCAAGTCTAAAGGCCTTAGGTTCAAAGGGGGTAACCGGCACGCAGGCGAGTTTTATGGAACTCTTCCACGGCGACCATGAAAAGGTCCACAAGTTGGAAAAACTCATCTGCCGCAAGATGGGCTTTGACGCGGGCTATGCCGTTAGCGGCCAGTCGTATTCGCGAAAGATCGATTCCCAGGCGCTCGCCGTGCTCTCGGGCGTTGCCCAAAGCGCCCACAAAATGGCCACCGACATCCGGCTTTTGGCCCATCGCAAGGAATTGGAGGAACCGTTTGAAAAGGAGCAGATAGGCTCCTCGGCCATGGCCTACAAGCGGAACCCCATGCGATGCGAACGGATTTGCTCGCTGGCGCGATTCGTAATGAGTTTGGAATCGAGCGCCGTGCAAACCATGGCCGTGCAATGGCTGGAACGTACCTTGGACGACAGCGCGAATCGCCGCCTGACGCTTCCGCAGGCATTTTTGGCGGCCGACGCGGTGCTGATCCTCTGCCAGAACGTGACCGGCGGGCTGGTGGTTTATCCGAAGGTGATCGGAGCCCATTTGGCGGCCGAATTGCCCTTCATGGCCAGCGAAAACATCCTCATGGCGGCAGTGGCCGCCGGGGGAGACCGGCAGGATCTGCACGAGCGGATCCGCCTTCACAGTCAGGCCGCGGCGGCGGTGGTCAAGGAACAAGGCGGGCAAAACGATTTGATTGCACGGCTGGCCGCCGATGGGGCCTTTGCCAAGGTGGATCTCACGGCAGTGATGGAACCTTCGCAATTCGTCGGGCGCGCTCCGCAACAGGTGGACGAATTCCTTGAAGAGGTTATTGCCCCGATCCGGGCAAAATACGGCGATGCTAGTGCCGCGGACGCGGAAGTAAAAGTTTAACGTTACCCGATTTCGTCCAGCAACCGATCCACGGCGGCGTTGAGTTTTGCCTCGGTTTCGTACGTGCCGGCGGCAATCTGCTGGCGGATCGCATTGACGCGATCTTGCCGGATGTCGGGAATATCGCGGGTTTGTTCTACCAGGCGCGCGGCATCGGAAATTTCCACGGAATCGTGGATCGAAGCGTTTTCGGCCGGTGCGGGCGGCTGGGCGTTGCGGACGTTGTGCGGAGGCCCGATAGATTGCGGACCGTGCACTTGTGTTGGACCGTAAACGTGCATCGCTGTGTCTCCTTAAGGACGATGTCAAATCGCGTCCTTGCTAGTAAACCTTACCTTCCACCGTCGCCTCGCTTGGCATCTGCCGTGACATTTCCAACGGGCTGATGATTGTTGGCAGTCGTGTCATCGGCCGACATGGCGGCGCGGATTAAATCAAACCCAAAATCCTTCGCTCGTGCGGATTTCCTGCTAACGATTGCTTGTAACGCCTGTGACGGCGCAAGTTCTCGCTTCGCGTTGCCTTGCATAATCGCGTGGTGTTTTCCGGCGACATGGACTCGGTGAATTTACGCGACAATGCCTCAGGGATTTGTATCTGTTGTGCGCGATCTGGCGCTTACTCCTATTTTGTCTTGCCGCAGTCAAAAAGCCAAGCGGAAAAAGCAAACAAATCCGACGGGTATAAGTTGGACGAATTTAAAAGTCGTCCTGCCAAGTTTAAGTAAAACGGTTTTAAAAGCCGTCCCACAAATGCTATCTGCACCACTATACGCACTTCCACTGCCGAGGGTTCTACAGGGCAAGAAAAAAATGCCAAAAAGGAAAACCTTCCAATGCGGCGGGATTATAGGCGGTTGCCGAAATCTGGACAATATCTATACAGGGATTAGAGATTAGGGATTAGAGATTAGGGATTAGGGGTTAGAGTTTAGGGGATAGGCAATAGGGAATAGAGGATAGGGGATAGGGATGGGAGGCGGAATATGGGAGAAAGGGGATGAATATTGATGTTAGATTATTCCTGCATTTTAGCCCTGTCTTGCTGAAGGGCCGATCACTAATCCGGCAGATTACCACAAAGGCGCGTTTGAGGAAATTGCCAAAATTATCGGAACTATGTCAAGGTTTTAGGGGTTAGAGTCTGTAGAAAGTGTTACGGTGCATTTAATTCCCCTCAATTAAGGAGACGGACAATGCAGAGACTGATTCCCTATTTATTGACGGGGTTTATAGTTGTTTTTCTTCCCCAAAATCTATTGGCGGAAGATCCGGCCGGGCCGCCGGGGCCTCCTAATGCCCAGCCTGCCAGGCCCAATCCTGAAATTTTGTTTAACCGTCTGGATGCCAATCACGACGGCGCTATTACTCAGGATGAACTTCCTCCGGACATGCCGGAAATGTTTAAACAATTGCTATTCCTGGCAGATAGCAATGGCGACGGAAAGATCACCTTGGCCGAATTAACCGCTGCGATCAACCAGCACCGGCCGAGTCCGGGTAGCGAGCCATCGACATTTGGGCGACGTTCCCGAGGTCCGGAAGGACAAGCCGATCAGATGCCGGGTCCGTCGTTTGGCCGTCGTTTCGGCGGACCTGAAGGTCGACCTGGCGAGATGGCGGGGCCGCCATTTGGCGGATCAGATAGACAACATGGTTGGATGGGAGGATTGCCATTTGGCGGACCAAATGGCAGATTTTCGCAAATGGCAGGTCCAAATTTTCCGGGACCTTATGCAGGACCGCATTGGATGGGAGGGCCGGCATTTAATGGGCCGGAAGGGCGACCCTGGGCAGAACAGGGATATGGACCTCCGCATCATTGGGCGGCGTTCGGACCAAGGCAAGAGCGTCCTTGGCAACAATACGGGTATTGGGGACAGCCGAATCGACAGTGGCAGGCCGATTTTGAAAGACCAGATCGACCATGGATGGCATACGGGGTAATGCCGCAGCGTCCCCGGCCTCAGTACGGCCAAAACTGGTATCAGCGATTGTTGTCTTATAACGAAAGACCGCGGGGTCCGGCGTCCATACTTCGGGCCATATTTGACCGTCTGGACACGAACCATGACAATCAACTGAGTTTTGTGGAATTTTCGCGGGGCCTGAAACATTTGTTGCGGGCTATTCTGCCCGGCCGCGGACCTCAAGGTGTACAAATGGCGGGCTTGATTGGCGGGCAAGGTTACGGACCTTGGGCAAGACAAGGTTTTGGCCCAACGGGCAGAGGAGGTGTTGGGCCGCAGGGTAGAAATAGTTTTGGCCAGCCGGGTAGACGAGGTTTTGGTCCGCCAGGTAGTGAAAGAACCGAGTAAAAAATTTGTTCCGAAAATAAAAACCATTCCTTTCCCTTACGCCCGGCATTCATTAACCTGTTTTGCCGGGCGTATTTGTTGCGCAAACGCCGATCGGCGTTAATCCAAGCTCTTTTATAAACGCTGAATCCCGAACTCGCAGTGTGTCACTTGCTTGCAAGCAAGCAGTGTAGGCGTAAGTCGGCAATTCAGCACTGCTTGCAAGCAGGGCACCGACCGAAGGTTGGTCGTGGCACATTCTGGTGAGAAATGCGGGTTAATTCCGGTTTTTTTATAAATGCTGAACCGCGAACCCGCCGGGCATGTCTTACGTAGTGGAATTAGAAGATGATGTTAAGGAACGCGGTAATGAATAACCTCGATCAAAACCTGCTCAGTTTTGTAAGCATCGGTCGGGATCATTGGGATGTGCCTGTGCGGGTGGAGTTGCGTGCCTACCTGGACTTCACCCGGCATATAAACGTCCAATTACGCCGCCTGACCGAGCGTTGGGAGAGTAGAGCCGCCCCCACCGCAAAACGATTTCGCAGACCCAATCGACCACGCTAGAAATTAGAATAAACCGCTTACAGTTACCCTAACCACTAACCACTGTTTGCTATTCCTCCAGGCAACGCCCGAGCGGGGCATATTTCCACCTGCCCTCCCGCCAATGCCATGCCGGGCACGCCTGGAGGATTTTTTTGTCTTCCTGATTAAAAACCTTAATAATGGTTATATACAAGCGATTATGTCGAATGGTCCACGGTCCAGTCTTCAACTTTCAGGTTGGGTACTTTTTCGAAGTCAACCAAATTTCGAGACAAGACTGTAAACCCTTGCGCCAACGCGATGGAAGCAATCCGTAAATCCATGGTTCCGATGCGAACTCTTGATTTTCGCATGTCGGCGAATATTTTTGCGGAAGAATCGTCATATCCCAAGACTTGAAAAGATGTGAAATCCTTCAAGATGCCTTGAAACATGAGGTAGCCTTTGGCCACTTCTTTTATGGATTTGGCTTTATTGAGATAAGAGAACCATCCGGCTATTTGTTCATGAAAACTAATAATGGTTACAAAAAAATTATGAAAATCCTGCTTGATGATTTTTTCCCATAATCGTAAGAATACAGGATCATTCTGGCTTTGGAGAATACCAAGATAATCCGTGTCTAGGATATACACTGTAAACTCCGTTATTATGCGGGCGTGTCATCAGCGTATGAGTTCCGAAATTCGCGCCCAAGACGGAGTAGTTCCTTAAAATCCGGATCGTTCTTGAATGTTCCGCATGCTTCACGCCAACTCAGTTCAGATGCCGGTTTTAAAAGTCCCTGCTTGAGTTTACTGATTTCATTTTCAAGATAGGCGACTCTTTCTTCCAGCGATAGTTTATTGGACATGACACGCCTCTGGATATTACATTCATTTTATAGTCTATGCCAAGAATTCCTATGTAAATATCCTGTTTTTTTACGATCCGAATTCCGGGCGGCGGCGGGAGAGTTGGCCTTGCAGGCGCTGGACTATGGAACTGTGCATCTGGCTCACGCGGCTCTCGGATAGGTCGAGCGTGGCGCCGATCTCCTTCATGGTCAGTTCTTCGTAATAGTAGAGGATGATAATCAGGCGTTCGTTGCGGTTCAGGCCCTTGGTGACCAGGCGCATGAGGTCGTTTTTTTGGATCCGCTTGGTGGGGTCCTCGCCCTTTTTGTCTTCCAGGATATCGATCTCGCGGACGTCTTTGTAGCTGTCGGTCTCGTACCACTTTTTATTGAGGCTGATGAGATTGACGGCATTGGCGTCGAGCATCATTTTTTCCAGCTCTGGCACGGATATGGTCAAAGTCTGGGCCAGTTCGATTTCGGTCGGTTGGCGGCCGAGTTTGGCCTCCAGGGTTTTCATGGCCTCGTTGAGCTTGCTGGCCTTGGAGCGGACCAGGCGAGGCACCCAGTCCATGGTCCGCAGTTCGTCGAGCATGGCCCCGCGGATGCGCGGCACGCAGTAGGTCTCGAATTTCACGCCCCGGGAAAGATCGAAGGCGTCGATGGCGTCCATCAAACCGAACACGCCGGCCGAGATCAGGTCGTCCAGTTCGACTCCTTCGGGCAGGCGGGCCCAAATCCGCTCGCCGTTGTATTTCACCAGCGGGAGGTACATTTCCACCAGCCGGTTGCGCAGTTCCTGGTTGGACATGTCCCTTTTGAATTCGATCCACAGTTGCTCGACGTCATCCGGGGCAAGAGTAGTTGCCATGCGATCCTCCATGATCACGCGCTGATATTAAGCGACGGCTTTGTTAAGATCCTTCTCGAGTGAGTAATCAGTTGCCAGTAATCAGTTTTCAGTTTTCAGTATATTCTTATCTATTGGTGGGCAGTAAACTGCCCACCCCAAACTAACAAGAATGTCCCCTGTTTCTTCCTTCATCCTTTATCCTTCATCTCTCATCCTTTCGGAGAGTTCGGCGGCCAGGCGGGCGCTGACGCTTTGTTCCATGATCCGTCCGGCGATCCAGCCTATGACAAGTCCGATGATGCAGAAAAGTAGCAAGTTAAACCAGGCGGCCCAGAGAATCGATTCCGTGTTGCCGCCGTGAATCCAGCCGTGTGCCAGGGTCGTCAGGAACGACAGCAGGCCGAGGATTCCGCAATAAATTCGTGCCACGAGTGCTTCCTGGGTTGCTATTAAACTTTACATATTTACTCTAGTTTAACAGCACATCGGATACCGATAATGCTCACCCATTATCGGCCGAAGCCCGGGGGAAGTTTACTTTTTTTCCTGTTTCTAAGCTCCTTTTGTGATTAAAGTTACATCCAATAAACCAGTCATGATTGAAGTATGGAGTTGGATTGTTCATTTCCGCCGATTTGCCATTGCCATTGCCGATCGCCGGATCGATTATCGTTTTCCAGTCCCAAAATCAATTTTGCCAATCGGGGCGAATCGGCTATTTCAATATCATCCGGCACATTCTGACCGTTTGTAAGATAACTTACCGGCATGCGGCTTAAGCGCAACACCGGCAGCAAGTTCCCCAGGCCGTTGGCTTCGTCGAGTTTGGTAATTATGAGTGCGGTAGTGCCGATCGCGGCGAAGCGTTCGGCCGTTTGTTCCAGGGTCCGCGACGCGGCCACGCTGCTAAGGACCAGGTGCACCTCGTCGGCCGAGGCTTCGCTGATAAAGGCTTTGAGTTCCTGCAAGCGGATTTCGTCTTTGGGGTTGCGTCCGGCGGTGTCGATCAGCACCAGGTCCAAGCCGGCCATTTGACGGACCGCCTCGTGCATTTCCTTGGGCGTGGATACGACCTGCATGGGCAAGTCGATGATGTTCGCGTAAGTGCGCAACTGCTCGACGGCGGCGATGCGGTAAGTGTCGACCGTAATTAGGCCCACGCGGCGTTTGTGTTTCAGGCGAAAATTGGCCGCCAGCTTGGCGATGGTGGTGGTTTTGCCCACGCCCGTGGGTCCCACCAAGGCCGCCACGCGGCATCGGCCGGGGGTAATGGCAATCGGGCCCGACGCGCTGATGTCGGCTTCGATCATCCGTGCGATCCGGGCTTGGAGCAACATCGGATCATCCAATTTGCCCCGGGATTCTCGGCGCAAGCGTTCGACCAGTTCCTGGGCCAGATCCTCGCCCACGTCCGCGTCGATCAGCTTGGTGAACAGCGTAAAAAGTTCTTCCGGCAAATCGCCGATCGGGTTGCTTTTGGTGCGACGGCAAAGTTCCTTGACCATCGTCCGCAAGTCGGCAATTTGCTCTTGCACCCCGTAGGGAACGACCGGCTGCTGTTGGGGTGAGTGTAAAAGAGCCGCCGGCGTGGCGGGGCGCGGCCCGGCGTATGCCGGCAATGTAGAATTATTCGCCGATGATGTTGATATAGGGGGCTTATTCGTGGTCAGACGGCTGGGAACGTTCACACCCCGCGACGCCGTGACCTCGATCATCCGCCTGCCGGAAAACAGGCCGAATAATCGTTTTTTTTGCACTTCGCGGGTGTGCAGCACCGCCGCGTCTGGGCCCAATTCTCGACGAACAAGCGCCAACGCCTCGCTCATCGTAGAGGCTCGATAGGTTCGGAGTTCCATGGAAGTGTTCGGGGTTCAGGGTTCAGGTTTGAGGATTCCGGGATAACTTGTAAAGCCGCGACCATTGATCGCGGGTTTTATTTTCGTCATTTCTTTAACCGCGACCGACGGTCGCGGCTTTACGTTATTTAATGTCCCTCGGTAACCATCGCCAGCGAATCGATCTTCGTATCGCGGGTGATTTCGTTGTAACTCAGCACGACTAACTGCGGGACGTGCGGCGCGGTCATCTGTTTCAAGACTGCGCGGATTTGCGGACTGACGAGCACGATGGGCGGATGGCCCGCGGTGACGAGTTTCTCCGCCTCGGCCGAAATCATGCGGCAAATCGCCTCGACCGCTTGCGGCGACATGCGGATGAACATTCCCTGCTCGTTGTGATCGAAACCCGAGCGGATCCGATCTTCCAACGCCGGATCGAGTGTGATTACGTACAAGCGGTGGTCTTTGTCGCGATAGCGGGTGCAGATCGTCCGGGCCAGGCGGTGGCGGACGTATTCGGTCAATAGGATGGAGTCTTTGGTGCGGTGGGCATAATCGCCGAGGACTTCCAGGATCGGCCCCAACTGCCGAATGGGCACCGACTCGCGCAACAGCATTTGCAGGACCTGTTGCACTTCGGCCAGTTTCATTAAGCCGGGAATCAGTTCTTCGATCACCGCGGGCGAAGTGCGTTTCAATTCGTCGATGAGGTGTTTGGCGGCGTCGCGGGTGAGTATTTCGTCGGCGTTTTTCCGCACCGTTTCGGTCAAATGCGTGGCGATGACGCTGCCCGGCTCGACCACGGTGTAACCGTACATTTCGGCCTGCTCGCGCGAGCCTGCGTCGATCCACACCGCCGGCGTGCCGAAGGCCGGATCCTTGGCGGCTATGCCGTGGATCTTCCCGGTCGTCATGCGCGAGTCGATGGCCAGATACATGCCCGGATACACTATTCCTTCGGCCACGACCATGTCGGCGATTTTGATGCGGTACTGATTCTGCTCCAGGCGCATGTTGTCGCGGATGCGAACCTTGGGCAGGATAACGCCGACGTCCGCGGCCACGTTCTGGCGGACGCGTTGGATTCGTTCCAGCAGATCGCCGCCGCGTTTGGGGTCGGCCAGGCGGATCAGGCCCACGCCGATTTCGACCTCCATCGGATCGACGGCCAGGAAATCTTCCACTCGTTCCTCGGGATGCTTGGCTGCGTCGGCTTGTTTTTTGGCCTTAACCGCGGCGGCGGCCCGGTTCTCGCGCCGCGTGATAGTAAGCGCCAATCCCACGCAAGCCCCGCCGATGACCAGCAATGGAAGATGCGGCAGATGGGTGAACATGAGCACTCCCAAGAATCCCCCTGCCACGGCCAAGGCCTGCGGACGGGAAAATAATTGCTTGATGAAATCGGCGGGCAGATTGGAATCCTGGCTGGAGCGCGTGACCAGCAGGCCCGCGGCCAAGGAGATCAAAAACGCCGGGACCTGCGTGACCAGGCCGTCGCCGATGGTCAGTTTGGTGAAAATATCGGCGGCCTGCGTGAAGCTCATGCCCGATTCGATCATGCCGATGAACAATCCGCCAACGATATTGATCAGCGTGATCACGATGCCTGCGACGGCATCGCCGCGCACGAACTTGCTGGCCCCGTCCATGGCCCCGAAGAAGTCGGCCTGGCGGGTAATTTCCAGGCGGCGGCGTTGGGCTTCGCGTTCGTCGATGGTTCCGGCGTTCAGATCGGCGTCGATGGCCATCTGCCTGCCCGGCATGCCGTCCAAGGCGAATCGGGCCGCCACTTCGGAAATTCGCGTGGCGCCCTTGGTAATGACCACGAATTGGATCACCACGATAATGGCAAAGATAATCAGCCCGACCACGATCTTGTCGCCGGCCACGAACTCGCCAAAGGTTTTTACCACTCCGCCGGCCGCCCACAAGCCGTCGGTCCCGGCATGGGTGAGGATCAGCCGCGTGGTGGCAACGTTCAAAACCAGGCGGAACAGCGTGGTGGCCAACAACAGCGAGGGAAATATATTGAATTCCAGCGGAGTGCGGACAAAAACAGTCGTCAATAGCACAAGCACGGCAATGGTGATGTTCGAGGACAACAACACGTCCATCAACGCCGGCGGCAAGGGGATCATGATTACCAGCACGCTGGTAATGATCCCCACGGGCAAAATCAGGTCTTGGAGCTGGGCTATTGAGCCCAACGACGGCGTTTGCGCCGCGCCCACCGAAGCCATCAGTCTCTCCGGCTAAAGTAAGATAAGTGGTTGAAGGGCCGGAAGGTACTCAAAACCCCAAAAAATGTCCAGGGCGGTTTGTTATAAGGGGCCAGGGATTAGGGATTAGGGGCTAGGGGGGAGAGATAGTGGGCCAGGGAGTAGAGTGAACTTTGATGAAATAGAAAGGATCCGGATTATAAACAAGAAAGCGAGCCGAGCTGATGCTATCCATTTGCTCTTGGCCTAAATTCCCATTTTCGCTAAAACTCCCACACCAGAGCACAACACCGGACAGAAGTGTCCGGGCTTCTATGTTGGGGCGGCAGTTTAACTGCCGCCCCAACATAGTGAGCTAAACATTAATCTCCAATCCCCAATCCCCAATCTCCAATCTCCAATCCCAAATCCCCAATCTCTAATCCTCAATCTCTAATCCCTAATCATGGCCGGTTTCAAGACACATATTACTTTCAGCAGTATTCTTGGGGCTGGTTATGGGACGGCGGCCTATTTTCTTTACGATGTGCCGATTCCGAGTTGCATTTTAGCGGGCGGATTGTGCGGGGTATCGGGAATGTTGCCCGACTTGGACTCCGGGCCCGGCCGACCGCTTCACGAAAGCATGGCCTTTGCCGCCGCGGTGGTGCCCGTCATGCTCATTCATCACTTACAGCGGATGGAATTATCGAACGAAATGATAATCCTTATTTGTGCGGGACTGTATCTGCTGATTCGTTTCGGCGGCGCGGCGCTGTTAAAACTTTTTACCGAACATCGCGGCATGTTCCACAGCCTGCCTGCCGCGGCGATATTCGGCGAGGTCGCCTTTTTGCTGGCCTCCGGCGATAACAAACTCAGGCTTTACAAGGCCGGAGCGGTGGTCTTGGGATACATGTCTCATTTATTTCTGGATGAAGTTTATAGCTTCGAGTGGTCGCACGGCCGAGTGCATCTGAAAAACTCCTTTGGCACGGCCTTGAAAATATTCGGACATGGTTGGTGGGCCAACATTTCAGCTTATGCCAAGTTGGCCGTTCTGTCATCCCTGATATTCTATCAACCGAATTGGATGCAATGGCGCTTCCAACAAAACACCGATCAGACGGCGACACACAATGCATCCGCCGAAAAGCCGCCTCGATCCGCATCGCAAAGTAAGATTTGGCCCTGGCAATAGCGTGATTTGGGCGACGACGCTAATTACCCTTGGAAAAGCGTTTCCGCTATTTTTATTGTCGGGTGTCCAAGAGCAAAGTGACCGGGCCGTCGTTTGTGAGTTCCACTTCCATGTGTTCGCGAAATCGGCCGGTGGCCACGGGCAAGCCTTGAGTTCTGACAAAGGCGACGAATTTCTCGTAGAGTTTTTCGGCCGTTTCCGGAGTGGCGGCGGAGTCGAAACTGGGGCGGCGCCCTTTGCGGCAGTCGCCCAGGAGCGTGAACTGGCTTACCACCAACATCGCCCCATTGACGTCCCTGAGCGAGAGGTTCATTTTTTCTTGCGGATCTTCGAAAATCCTCAGCCCGGCGATTTTATCGGCCAGTTGGCGGGCGTCGGACTCATCGTCGCCGGCAGCCACGCCCAACAGCACGAGCATTCCTTTTCCGATTTCGCCGCAAACCTCCCCGGCGATAGTGACTTTGGCTCGGCTGACTCGTTGAACACAAGCTTTCATATCACTTTACCATAAGATATCCGCAAATTCGTTACAACCTCCCCTTAGCCGAAGCGATAATAAGACGTAGAATTATCAAGGGGAAAGGCAATAGGCTGGAGGCCGGAGGAGGAATAAGAACCTATCCCAAAAGTCATCCTGAGCGTAGCGAAGGATCTCCGTATTTGGCAATATATTGTCCATTTTAGCCATATGTCCCTTCTAGATTCTTCGCTTCGCTCAGAATGACATTATTGTTTTGGGATAGGCTCTAAATGTGCGAGGCCGAGTGTTTTGTATTGAAAGCTGACTGCTGAAAGCTGATCGCTGACAACTGAAAACCGACAACTGATAACTGAATACCCTTTATTCGCCATGGACGAGCAACGACCTTTAATTGCATTGACGATGGGCGATCCGGCTGGGATCGGACCGGAAATTATCGTGGGAGCCTGGACCGAAACCGTGGTGCACGAGTGGTGCCGGCCGCTGGTGGTGGGAAATCCGGAAATTCTTCGCCGGGCGGTAAGGCTTTGGCAGCGCGGCGTGGTGGTGGAGGAAATCGATTCGCCGGATGCGGCTCGGCCTTCGCCCGAAGTCATACCATGCCTTGTTTGCGGCTCGTCCGACGTTCTAGACGTGGCCCCGGGCACGCTCGACGCCCGGGCGGGCCAGGCCGCCTTCGACGCCGTGATATTGGCCGCGCGCTTGGCCCTGGAGGGCAAGGTGGATGCCATCACCACCGCGCCTTTGCAAAAAGAGGCTTTGCATCGGGCGGGGCACGACTACCCGGGCCACACCGAATTGCTCGCCCATCTGTGCGGCGTCGATGATTTTGCCATGATGCTCTACATGGGGCCGGGAGAGGACGTTTTGGCGCCCTACGGTTTGGCCGTGGTTCACGTAACTTTACATACCGCGTTGCGCAGCGCGATTGATATGCTCACGCCGGAAGCAATTTTGGCCAAAGCCCGACTGGCCGATTGCTTTATGTCCAGATTGATGCGTCCGGTCGGCGCCGGAAAGATTCCGCAGGCGAATCGCCACCGCTCCGGCAAAGCCGAAAAACAATTCCCGGGGGAAAATCGGCCGCGAATCGGGGTTTGTGCGGTGAATCCACATGCCGGCGAAGGCGGTTTATTCGGCGACGAAGAACGCACGATCATTCGGCCGGCGGTCCAGCGCGGCATAAGCGAGGGTCTGCAAATCGAAGGCCCGCTGCCCGCCGACACCCTTATGCTACGGGCGCGCGACGGACATTACGACGCCATAGTAGCCATGTTCCACGACCAGGGACACATTGCCTTGAAATTATTGGGTATGCACCGGGCCGTAAACGTTACTTTGGGTCTGCCGATCATCCGCACCAGCGTGGCACACGGCACGGCCTTCGACATCGCCTGGAAGCGCCGCGCTGAAACCGGCAGCATGATCGAAGCCATTCGCGTTGCAAGCCGCCTGGCCGCGGATCGTGAAGCATGGCGCAGGGAGTGCGGGCAATAGATCACTTTTTACGTGAGATTAGCCCCGGCGTGGCGAAGCTTGTCGCGGGCGCGGCTGAGAATCGGCCCGATGCTGTTCTCGGCCATGCCGATCTGCATACTGATCTCCTGGTAGCTTTTACCTTCCAGATGAAACATCCGCACCACCTCGGCCTCGATGCCGTTTAAAGTATTTAACATGCGGGCAATCTCTTCCTGGTCGCTTACGCGCTGTTCGATGCTGGGGTAGGGATAATTCGAAGAAAGGGCATAAATCTCCGGGGATTGGTTGGTTAGGTGCTCCACGGGTTTGCGGGTCTGCAATTCGCGGACAACAATACGCCGCGCGACCACGGTCAAATAAGTAGCTAAACTGCATTGACGGCGGAAATTACGCAATACAGCTAAATCATTATCAATCATCACCAAAAAAACACTTGCACACAGATCGTCACGGTCTTCAGGAGTCAACTGCATACCCCGAGACTGAGCGGTATGGTTAACCACGTGAATCATCAATCCCATGAAGCGATCGACAAAATCTTCCCATGCCCTGGGCTTTTGTTGCAGGCAGCGCTCTAGCAGATTGCGGTCGATTTCAGATAGTGCCACGCTTTCGATCCTTTCTAATGATTGTAAATTCGATCGACTAAAGAAACAAGTATTCATGCAACTAATAACCATCGAAATGGGGACATGTCTCTACTGTTAAGAAGTAGCATATTAAAAACGCTCATTCCCCCCATAAGTATTTGTGTACAAGATATTCTAAATGGCAATCTGGATGATTTATTACTTATAGTTCGAGATTTTTCAGCCTTTCCACTCTTCCGGCATCGACGCTTTATTTAGGCTGAATTAAGGCTCGTTCGGCAGTCGAAAATTACCTAAGACTAATTCTCGAAAACTGCCGGATGCCATTTCCAGGGAGGGTCAAATTGCAACCAACCAGCCGCTGGAAGATTTTCTATCTTTCATATTTATCCAAGCCGGCTTCCGATCAAGTAATCTATAGGGCGATTGTGCAAAAAAAGGCCTGTCGCATCTTGGAATTGGGTATCGCCGACGGCCATCGGGCATTACGCATGATCGATGCAGCCGCTCGCTTCACTCCCAGATCTGATATCCAATACATAGGCATGGACAATTTCGAAGACCGAGGCCAAACCAACGCTCCGGGATTGTCTTTGATCGCCGCGCATCGCGTACTAACACGCAGCCGGGCAAAAATAAAACTTATCCCGGGCGATCCGCTTAGAAGTCTTGCCCGAGCAGCCAACGACCTGGGGCAAGTCGATCTGCTGATCGTTTCTCCACAGGCCGAAACCGATCGGCTCAGTCGGGTGTGGTATTTCGTACCTCGATTGTTGCACGCTCATTCGCGGATTTTCGTGGAACAGTTGCTGCCGGGGGGTAAAAAGGCCGTGCGATCGGCGTGTACACGTGAAATCGAGCAATGGGCCGCCAAAGCCGTCCGTTGGAAAGCAGCGTAAAATATGGGCTTTAGGCTTTAGGCAGGAGGCCGGCCAACATGTAGGTTATGCTTTAAAATAACCTACTTACCATCTTTTTATTCGTTTAATAATCCGTTCGGCCGGATCGGGCAGAGTTCAGTTTATCCCCAAAGCCCTGCCGTCATCCTGAGTGCAACGAAGGATCTACGTAAGGCATGGCGGATTCTTCGCTACGCTCAGAATGACAAATTCCGTTTTGGGATAATAAGCTCTTAGTCTTATTGTGTGAACCAAACTGCAGTATAATGAGTCTTTATGTAATGCTTGGTTATCACGCGGCACAAGTGCCGCGGCTAAACGATTAAGTTTTTCGATCTCCAAATTCCTATAACCTATATCCTATTTCCTATAACCTATACCCCAATATATGACCCAATCCGCCAAACCCCGGACGATGTTCGAAAAAATCTGGGACAACCATGTAGTCCATGCCGAGCCGGGGAAACAAACGATTCTATACATCGACCTGCAACTGGTCCACGAGGTGACCAGTCCCCAGGCGTTCGAAAGTCTGCGCTTGGCGGGGCGTAAAGTACGGCGGCCGGAGCGGACCATCGCCACCGCCGATCACAACGTGCCCACCACCGATCGCTCTTTGCCCATTGTCGATCGGATTTCAAAACAGCAAATCGATACCCTGCGGGCGAATTGCCTGGAGTTTGGCATCCGTTTTTATGATCTTAACGACAAATACCAGGGCATTGTGCACGTGATCGGACCGGAGTTGGGCTACACTCAGCCGGGCATGACCATCGTATGCGGCGACAGCCACACCGCCACTCACGGCGCGCTTGGGGCCTTGGCGTTTGGGATCGGCACCAGCGAAGTCGAGCACGTGCTGGCCACTCAAACCCTACTGCAGCACAAGCCCAAGACGATGGAAATCCGCGTTGACGGCCGCTTGCCCTTCGGCGTGACCGCCAAGGATATTATTCTCTACATTATCGGCCGCATTTCAGCCGGCGGAGGGACGGGCTATTGCATCGAATACACCGGCGAGGCGATTCGCGCCTTGACAATGGAAGAGCGAATGACCGTCTGCAACATGACGATCGAGGCCGGGGCCAGGGCAGGGCTGATCGCGCCCGATCAAACCACTTTCAATTATCTACGCGGCCGGCGGTTCGCACCCAAGGATTTCGAAGCGGCCGTGGCGCGATGGGAGAAATTGCCCGGCGATCCCGAGGCAAAGTTCGATCGCCTGGAAACCTTCCTCGCGGGCGACATTCAACCGCAGGTAACCTGGGGAACCAATCCCGGACAAGTGACCGACATCGGCGGCAGGGTCCCCGATCCGGCCAATTTCGCCGATCCGACCGAACAAAAAGGCGTGGCCAAGGCCCTGGAATACATGGGACTAAAACCCGGCACGCCGATCACCGCGATCAAAGTCGATCAGGTGTTTATCGGTTCGTGCACCAACGGCCGGCTGGAAGACCTGCGCGCGGCTGCGGCCGTGGTCCGCGGGCATAAAGTCGCCGCCGGCGTAAAGGCCCTGGTCGTGCCGGGCAGCGGCCTGGTAAAAAAACAGGCCGAGGCCGAGGGACTGCACAATATTTTTAAACAGGCGGGCCTGGAGTGGCGCGAGGCCGGATGCAGCATGTGCCTGGCAATGAATCCGGACAAGCTCGAGCCGGGCGAGCGCTCGGCATCGACCAGCAATCGCAATTTCGAAGGCCGGCAAGGCAAGGGCGGACGCACGCACCTGGTTTCGCCCGCCATGGCCGCCGCCGCCGCCGTGGCCGGACACTTCGTTGACATCCGTGAATGGAATTATAAGTAAAATATTATTGCAAATTGAACGAGGCTCGGAAAACTGTGTGTAGCTCAATTTGCAATTTGAAATCTGGCAATTATCGATTTGCAATAAATAAAACTCTTTAACCTTAGATAACAAAATTTATGCGTTCCTTCACCATCCATACCGGCTTGCTTGTTCCGCTCGACCGTGCAAACGTCGATACCGATCAGATCATTCCCAAGCAATTTCTCAAGCGCATCGAGCGGACGGGCTTTGGGAAATTCTTGTTTTTCGATTGGCGCTATTTGGACGACGGAGCGGACAATCCCGATTTTATCCTCAACCTGCCGGAGTATCGCGGGGCGAGCGTTTTGCTTGCCCGGCGGAATTTCGGCTGCGGATCGAGCCGCGAGCACGCCCCTTGGGCATTGGAGGATTACGGTTTTCGCGCGATCGTGGCCCCCAGTTTCGCCGACATCTTTTACAACAATTGCTTCAAGAACGGCTTATTGCCCATCCGGCTCGACGAGGCCGTAGTCGAAGATCTTTTCCGCCGCGCAGCCTCACACCCGGGCTACAAACTCACAGTCGATCTGGAAAAGCTCGAAATCCGCGACGAATTCGGCCTGAAATTAAACTTCGAGGTGGACGATTTCCGCCGCCACTGCCTGCTTGGCGGCCTGGACGACATCGGCCTGACGCTAAAGCACGAAAAAGAAATCGACTCGTATGAAAAAGCCCACGGCATTGTCTGATTTTAGTGATATAATTTATGTATGAGGACATTGCCATGCAGACGGTAATTACACTTCCCAAGGCACATTTGGAGGCATTCTGCCGCAAATGGAAAATCACGGAGCTATCGCTTTTCGGATCGGTGCTTCGCGAGGATTTCAGCCCCGAAAGCGACGTGGACGTTCTTGTTGCTTTTGATGAAAGCGCCGATTGGGGCCTTTTTGAACATTCCAGAATGGAAGAAGAACTTTCACAACTGCTGGGCAAAAAGGTGGATCTGGTCAGCCGTCGCGGCTTGGAAAACAGTCGGAATTGGATCCGTAAAAGAGAAATCCTGGGCAATCGGGAGCGAATTTATGCCGACCGATGAAGCCACGCTTTTGGATATTATGAATGCCGCTCGACTTGCCAAAGAATTCATCAGGGACATGGATAAAGACTCCTTCATGCTCGATTTGAAAACTCAATCAGCGGCAATACATCAATGCCTGATTTTGGGCGAGGCTGTTAAAAGGCTTTCCGAGACTTTCCGTGATTTACATTCTGAATTGCCTTGGGGAATGATGGCAAAAATGCGGGATATTTTAATCCATCATTATGACAGCGTTGACTTGGATCAACTATGGCATACTTTGGAGAATGACATTCCGCAAGTTATAAAAGCTATCAAACCATTAATTCCTCGACCATGCGATTAATTGATTCTTGATTGCGGTAATCCTGGCCGGTATTGTAGTGGTCGAGGACGTATGTCAACTATCGCCTTTTTGCATGATATAAGGATACGGCCAGCGCCGGGGACCACCGGAAGGCCGCGGACCAGGATTTGTCCCGACTTTTGGGCAAGGCAAGGGCAATCGCGCCCAATGCTTTGGCCAAGGCGGCGGACAAGACCGGCAGTTTAGAGAGGGAAAGGGGAGGAGAAAATCGGGAAAATTAGGCAATGCTCGGCTACCCGCTGAAACTCGACGAATCTTTCCATAGCGATCGCGCTAACTGGGATGATCTTGCGGATCGTGCCCTTGACGGCCATTTGCCTAGTATTGACCAGGGCTTGGCCGTGCTTTGCGCCCCCGACGAGGAATTACTCGATCTCCTGGCGGCGGCATACCGAGTGCGATATCGCTATTTCGGCAATCGGGTGCACCTGAACTTTCTCATCAACGCCAAGAGCGGTCACTGCGGCGAGGATTGCGGTTATTGTTCGCAATCGCGAGTCTCCTCGGCCGAGATCCCGCGATATAATCTCGTCGATGCGGAAAAACTCCTTGACGGGGCGCGGATCGCCGCCGAACTTCGGGCGAAAACTTATTGCATCGTAATCTCCGGACGCTCTCCGAGCGACCGGGAACTTGAAACAATTGCCGCTACCGTGCCGCGGATCAAAGCCCAATACGGCCTGGCGATTTGCGCATCCGTGGGACTGCTGTCGGCCCAGCAGGCGGCGCTGCTTAAGGCCGGTGGCGTGGATCGGGTGAATCACAACCTCAATACCAGCCGGCGATTCTATCCACAAATCTGCTCTACCCACACTTATCAACAGCGATTGGACACGCTCGATGCGGTCCGCCGCGCGGGTCTGGAGATATGCTCGGGCGGGATCGTGGGCATGGGCGAGGAGGACGCCGACGTGGTGGAATTGGCCCTGGAACTCGGCCGTCTACAAGTCGAGGCGGTACCGATCAATTTTTTGCAGCCCATCGAAGGCACGCCGCTTGCCGGCACGTGGCGATTGAATCCCCGATACTGCCTGAAAGTCCTGGCCCTGTTCCGTTTGGCCAATCCAAAATGCGAACTCCGCATCGCCGGGGGGCGGGAAATGCATCTTGGCCCGCTGCAACCCCTGGGCCTATTTCCGGCCAATTCGATTTTCGCGGGCGATTATCTTACGACCCAAGGCCAAGCCCCGGAGGAGGATTTGAAGATGATTGAAGCACTCGGTTTTGACGCCGTTGCCGAGTAAAACTGTAAAGCCGCGACCAGTGGTCGCGGATAAAACGTTTATTGATTCTCAGAAAAAGAATCTCACATGAAAAGTCAGAACCGGGGCGTGTCACCCCGGTAATTCCGGGCCGACACGGCCCGGCTCTGAGGCGAAAACACGATATTCATTACCTGAGACTCAATAGCCCCGGTACTTGTGCCGGGCGGCGTTTTTTTGTATGACGGATTTCAAATCCGTCCGACGTATTAAATATCATGGCCGATTCCAAACGCACCAAGGTTTCCGAGTTGATCGCGCAGGCCCGGCAGGGCAACGACGAGTGCCGGGATCGGCTGTTTGCCCTTTGCCGGTCGTATTTGGGGTTCGTCGCCCGATCGCAGGTGGAAACGTGGCTTCGGCGCAAGGTCGATGCTTCGGATTTGGTCCAGGAAACGATGCTCGAGGCATATCGCGATTTCGGGCGTTTTCAAGGCGGGACCGAGCAGGAATGGCTGGCCTGGCTGAAGCGGATTCTGGCCCACAACGCCGCCGATTTCGTCCGCCGTTACCGAGGGACCGCCAAGCGCGAGGCCGGCCGGGAAATCGCCTTTTGCGATCCGAACGACAGCCTTGCCCGGGGCGCGCCCGAACCCGCCGCCCAGCAGCCCACGCCCAGCCAGGAGTTTATGCAAATCGACGCCGAACTCCGCATGACCGCCGCCTTGGCCGAACTGCCAGAGGATTATCAAGAGGTGATCGTGCTTAGGAACCTTCAGCGCCTGCCCTTCAACGAAGTAGCCCAACGGATGAACCGCTCCCGCCCCGCCGTGCAAATGCTCTGGATGCGGGCGATTAAAAAGCTGCAAGAGGTGATGGGGGAGAGTGAAGAGTGAAAAGTACGGAATAATAAATGATGGACAATGAAGAACATAGTTTTCAGATATTAAGTGCATATCTCGCCCGGTTGCAGGCGGGGGAGCGGCCGGATCGGAGGGCGATTTTGCGCGAGCATCCGGAATTGGCATCGACGCTGGAGTGCTTGGAGGTATTGGAAAAACTGGGGCCTAAGCCGGAGGATATCTCGCCCGATGGGCTTCCTTACGGCAAAGACGTTCTGCCGGCGGTGGGCGAATTGCCCCGGGCATTCGGCAATTATCAACTTCTATCGGAAATCGGGCGCGGGGGCATGGGCGTGGTGTATAAGGCCAGGCAGGAAGACCTGGACCGGGTAGTGGCGGTGAAGATGATCCTTTCCAGCCATCTTGCCTCGGCCGAGCAGGTGCGGCGGTTCCAGGCCGAGGCCCGGGCGGCCGCCAAACTGCGGCACTCGCACATCGTGCCGATCCACGAGGTGGGCCAGTGCAACGGCCAGGATTATTTTACAATGGAGTACATCGAGGGCCAAAGCCTTGCACAGAGCATTGCCCAGGGAGAGAAAACGGGGACGCAGCTAGTTTGTGCAAAGCACCCTCCGGGCCGTTCCGGCAAACTAGCTGCGTCCCCGTTTTCTCCCATAGATATCCCAACGGCCGTGCGGATTGTTGGCGCGATTGCCAGGGCGGTGGAATATCTGCACCGGCAGGGCATTGTACACCGCGATCTAAAGCCGTCGAACATTTTATTGGATGCCCAAGGCGAACCGTATCTGACGGATTTCGGGTTGGCCAAGATGTTCCAGCCGGACGTGCAGCCTACTGCCACGGGCGTGATTGCCGGCACGCCGGCCTACATGGCCCCGGAGCAGGCCGCCGGGCGCGGCCGGGAGGTCGGACCAGGCGCGGACGTTTACAGCCTGGGCGCGATTCTGTACGAATTGCTTACCGGGGTGCCGCCGTTCCTTGAGGAAAACCCTCTGGACACGCTGTTGAACGTCTTGAGCGTCGATCCGATGCTGCCGCGGCGCTTGAATCCCAAAATCCCCCGCGAGTTGGAACTGATCTGCCTGACGTGTCTACGGAAAACGCCGGGCGAACGCTATGCCTCGGCCGAGGCCCTGGCCGACGACCTGGACCGTTTCGCCCGGGGCGAACCGATCAAGGTGCGCCCGCCGCACTTGGGTCAGCGATTTTTGGGCTGGACGCGGCGGCAACCGGCGCTGGCTTCGCGCCTGGGAGGGCTGGCACTGTTCTACGCGATCGATTGGATAAATTATCTGCGGGGAGCGATAAATGCCGATTTTCACATTAAAATATCGATCGTACTGGCGGTTTGGGTAATCGGGTCGATAATCTTTCAACGCTTGGTGGAAAGCCGGCGCTGGTCGATGGCGGCCCCTTTTATCTGGGGCACGCTGGACTCGATTCTTTTCCTGATCGTACTTTTGATCGGCGACGGGGTAGCCAGCGCGCTTATCGTGGGTTATATGCTGCTGATCGTGGCGTCAGGTTTATGGTTCCGCGTGCGATTCGTGTTTTATATGGCCGTTTTATCGCTTTTATCGTACGGCGTATTGGTAGTGGATTATTATTATATTTGGCGTCCCTGGCTGGAACCGAAGAAGTGGAATGTGCCCGATTTGAATTTCGACCGGCACGTGATTTTCGCGGTTTCGCTGGCCATCTCGGCGTTGATAGTGGCGTATCTGGTCGAGCGGGTGCGGATTCTCAGCAGTTTTTACGGCCAAAAGAACAGGAATTAGGGATAAACGCAGAACTCAGAACTCAGAATTCAGAATGCAGAATTCAGAATGCAGAATGCAGAACTGTGAATTGTAAACCAAAAACCGCAAAATTAAGTTTTGAAAGAAGATTTCACAGCCGGGTCGCTTAGAACCACCAGAGCCCAAATGCCGAAGGGCAAGCCTAAAAGGCAGCAGGGCGAGACGCAGGGAATCATGGCGATTATGGATGCGGTCATGGCGAATCCGTAGTTTTCCAATCCCTTCATTTTTATAGCACCAATAAGGATTGTCAAATACAAGATGATATTGATGCCATTATGTATTATGGCAATCGGGCCAGAGATAAACATTTCCGGCATAGCAGGTTGATGCATTGCCGCGGCGGCCACGCCAATGTGCATTATAATTCCCGCAATCCCCAACAGGTGCAAACCAAGCCCCAGCACGGCGGTTACGATTAAACACACGGCGGGCGCGGAAACGCGCTGCAACGCATATAAATAGTTGCCTTCAGCACCCGGTCCTGGTCCGTGCCCGGGGGGCGTTTGATAAGGGGCTTGATAGCCGGCGGAATCGGCCTTCTGCCCAGCGCCGGAGTCAAACGAACCGCCCGCGCCGGAAAGCGGCGCCGGCGAAGGCTGGGCCGACGTCTCCTGGGCAGGCACTTGCGTTTGGCCGCCGCATTCGGGACATTGTGCCATACGGCCCGCGGTGTCGTCGCCCGTGCGCAACAGCCGCCCGCATCGACTGCAATGGAATTCAATCGGCATCTGATAGTCCCCTAAACAGACCGCGAACTATGATAGTATTCGCCGCTTGGGCTAAATTATTGAGAAAAACCGGAGGAAATCAAGGGGTGGATTTCCCATCAAACTGTAAACCAAGATGACAAACACGATCAAAGTTACGGTGACGTAAGTCTTGTCGCCTTGCCGGAGAAAAGCGACCAGCGATAACAGAACCCGCATCACGGGCGTGGCAATCAGCAGCAATAAGCCAAGCTGAATAATTCCCCGGCCGCTTTCGGCCAGGGCATCTTTAACGATTCCCCGGACGGATCGCAAGTCGGCAGGTTCGCCCTTGAAAAACCGGTAATCGGGCAAGTTCATTCCATGACGTGACAGATAAATTAGGGCCCCGATCAAAACCACCCCGGCCGAAACGATTACACCCGTTATGAGCACATTGCCCAGGATTGTTTCCACCCGCTGATCGGTCCAGGCGAGGCGTTTTTTGTCTCGATCCTCGTTGTAATGACTGTCGTCCATATCTATTTCAAAATCTCCCGGTCAGGCCGTTGTAGATCATTTCGACGGCCAACAGCACAATCACCACTGCAAATACCTTGCGTAAAATTACGCTCTTTGCACTCTTCAGAAAAACCGTGGCCAACATTGCGCCGGGAAGGACTCCGAGCACGACCGGCATCGCCAAACCGGGGTCGATATAACCGCGGTTAAGATACACGCCGGCGCTGGCGGCCGCCGTCACTCCGATCATGAAGTTGCTGGTGGTCGTGGAGACCTTAAATGGAATCCGCATGGCTTGATCCAAGGCCAATACTTTCAAAGCGCCGGAACCGATTCCCAAAAGTCCTGAAAGCCCGCCGGCCACGAACATCAAACCAAAGCCCGCCGGCACGCCGCGGACGTGGTAGGCGATTTGCCCGTCAGGGCCGGGATAGGCCCCGTCGAAATGCAAATATGCCGCAATCCGATCGGGCCGCTGGTTTCCCGATGTTGCCTGTCGGGGGCGGCTCGACAGGTATGCCGATCCGATCAATACGATACCAAAGATTACAGCGACGATGTCGGGCGACAATCGTGCTGCAACGCCGGCGCCGACTAAGGCCCCGACGGTCGTGGCGATTTCCAGGAACATGCCGATTCGCATGTTGGTAAAGCCCTCTTTGACATAAGCCGCCGCGGCGCCGGATGAGGTTGCGATTACCGAAACCAACGATGCACCGATGGCATAACGGATATCCACTCCGAAAGCCAGGGTCAAAAGCGGCACGATGACCACCCCGCCGCCCAGTCCGGTCAATCCGCCCAAAAACCCGGCGGCCAGTGAGCCGAGCCAGATCAAACCCGTAAATTCCAGTACGTTCATGGCCGTATCCGTATTCGCTCGGCAAATCGCATCCGCCCGGCACGAGTGCCGGGGCTAAACATGAAAGTACGATCCACCGCTTAGTTTTTCGGTTTGCGTTTTCGTTTTCTTCTAATGCCCGGGGAATGTTTTAAATGCAGAGATTTGGGCGAAGTATCGCTTTCGGCGCTATCTACTACATGTTCTTCCGCGCCTTCGAACGTCAAGGGCGCGTCGGAGTGTGGATCGGTGACGCGGATGGCAACCTTGCCGCTTAAAAGGTCGTCGAACAACCGGCCGACGAATTCCTTGCGCCAGCCCAAGGACAGCCGGGGCGGGATTTTGGATTTTATTTTGCGAATGTCGTAGGCAATCAGTTCGCGGATGTCGTTGGGCGTGCCCACGATCGTGGGTGCCAACTGGGCCTGGCGACAGATGCTTCCCAAGGCGGCGAAGAGGAATTGGCCCAAAACCGAAAGTTGCGGCATTTGGTTGCCGTGGATTTTCACGGGTAGTTTTTCCTCGGGCAGGTCCAGTCCGCGCTGAATGCAGGCGGCGATTTCGTCCACGCGGCGGAGCAAATCGCCCCGTTCCATGCCCCGCAATGCGCGGATATGTCCGGGATCGGCCGTTCCGCGCCGGGCGAGCTCGACGATCAAGTCGTCGCGGAGCACCCGGCGTGCGGGTTGATTGCGGCGTTTGGCCTCGGCGTCGCGCCAGCGATAGAGTTCCCTGAGGACGGCCAATGCACGACTGTCCAGCCCGGTGTTGCCCGACACCCTATGCCAGCGGTCGTGCAATATGGATGTTTCCGCCTCTTCCTGCCAGGTTGCCATTTCCTCCTGCATCCAGGTTTGCCGGCCGAGTTGATCGAGGCGCTCGCCCAGCAGGTTGCGAAGCTCCGGCAGGTATTGGGCGTCGGTAAGGGCATATTCGACCTGCCGCTTGGAAAGCGGACGGCGGCGCCAATCGGTGCGGGTTTCGTGCTTGGCGAACTTGTGTCCCAGCAGCTTGGATACCAGCGTGCCGTATCCGGCCGGATATTCCATGCCCGTCAGACCGGCGGCGATTTGCACGTCGAACAATCCGGCCGGGCGGCGGCCCGTGGCATGTAAGCAAAATTCCATTTCCCCGCGTCCGGCATGGACCACGGTTTCGTGCCCTTCGGCGGCAACGAGTTCCCAGAACGGAGTCAGGTCGCCGATCTCGACGGCGTCGATCGCCGCCAGTTCGTTTGCGGCCGACACCTGCACCAGGCAGAGCACGGGCCGGTAGGTATGCTCGGATACGAATTCGGTGTCGAAGGCGATCGACTTGCACGAGGCCAACGCCCGGCAGTATTCCTTTAACTGGTCGCTTGTGGTGATGTATTCGTACTGCATGAGATTTTAGAAGAACAATAAGGTTGTAAGGATAAAAATAGGTATCAAAATTGCGCCGCTATAGAGCATATACCCGAAAAAGCCGGGCATTCTCAGACCCGACTTTTCGGCAATGGTCTTGACCATGAAATTCGGCCCGTTGCCTATGTAGGTGTTCGCACCCATGAACACCGAACCCAGGCTGATTGCGGCCAGCAGGGGTTCGGAAACGCCGGCAACGGGCAAGTGCAATCCCAATTTGGCCGTCACCGATTGGGCCGCGGTGAAGAAGACCACATAGGTAGGGGCGTTATCCAGCACCGACGACAAAGAGCCGGTGGCCCAAAAAAAGTGCCAGGGCCGGGTCAAGCCCAAACTCGGACCGCCAATGGAAAGAATTTGCAAGGCCGGCTGCATGGTGATGAATATGCCGAGGAACAGGGCCGCCACTTCGATGATCGCGGCGTAGTTGAAATTATTGTCTTCCCGCGGTGTTCGGCTGCCCAGTGCCAGGGAAAGGGCCACCAAAAACAATTGTACCATCTCACGTAAGTATAACCACGGATGCCAGTCTGTGCCGGGCATCGACTTGCCGGGATCCAAAAAGGCCGTCGAAAGCACCACGCCTAAGAGTAAAATGACATTCGGCCAGATGCCGTTGAGTTTCAGGGGACGGACTTGCGTCTCGTCGCGGACGATGTCGGATATTTCTTCATGCGGATAGTACCAGAAGCGGTCCCAAAAGTAATAAATCACTATTAACAGTCCGTTTACGAATAGCCACTGTTTCCAGAAGGTCATGGTGTACAAGAAGGGAACTCCCAGCAGGTATCCCAAAAACAGCGGCGGATCGCCCAATGGCAAAAGGCATCCGCCGCAATTGCAGACCACAAAGATGAAAAAAATTACCGTATGAACAACGTGTTTTCGTTCGCTGTTGGTTTCCAAAAGCGGCCGGATCAAGAGCATGGCCGCGCCCGTGGTGCCGATGACGCTAGCCAGCACCCCGCCGACCAACAGAAACATGGCATTGGTAA
Source organism: Thermoguttaceae bacterium (assembly GCA_050013075.1). Classification (GTDB taxonomy): domain Bacteria; phylum Planctomycetota; class Planctomycetia; order Pirellulales; family Thermoguttaceae; genus JBEKIK01. The sequence goes on from JBEKFZ010000040.1 coordinate 34,944, forward strand.
AAGAATGGGCACGAAGATCACCCGTGATGCGAATGCCGCCGCTAATAACATAAAGACTGAACAACAACACGATGAAGGGGACATACTCCTTGAGCATCGCATTGGCGAAGACATTCCAGGTCAGTTCGTAATTAGGACCTGATTGGCTGGGCAAAGCGACGTGGTGGGCGGGCCAATGGGCTTCGACGGGCTGGTTGTGAATCCAAAGGTAATACCCCAAGGTGATTGCCGCCAAAACGGCCGCTACGTAAAAACGATGCAGGTTGCGTTCCCACCAATGCTCGGTCCAGTGCAAGAGGGGAAATATCGCGATCACGCCCAACATCAAAGCGAATGGCAGCACCATCCACAGCGGCGGCGCAGGGACTTCGATTTCAGAGGGTTTTTCCTTTGTCGTTTGGGCTTGTGAGGGGACTGAATGATTGCTTTGGGTTGCGACGATCGCGGAGGTGGCCTGCCGTGGAAGATCAAACCACAATGCCGCCAGATAGACGGCAACTAAAATGCCGATGCCGAAAAGTATGAATTTGCTCGATCCGGCGGAAGAATTCACGTCGGCCATCCAATTCTTGGTAATCTATGTGATGTGTTGTTAAAAAGAATCCAGTATTTTGCGGATCAAAAGTAAATGATATTGAAAAAGCTGAACCTTGCAATCTGGGGCAGGTTTTACCGGATCTTCCACTCGTCCTACATTGCCCAAACTTCCCATACAATTTGAATGTGTGTGTCATTTAAAGCCTATCCCAAAACAATAATGTCATTCTGAGCGAAGCGAAGAATCTAGAAGGGACATATGGCTAAAATGGGCAATATATTGCCAAATACGGGAGATCCTTCGCTACTCTCAGGATGACTTTTGGGATAGGTTCTTAGTGTTAAAATGGGAGATCAGTCCAAAGTTTACTTGACAATTTTTTTTAGTAAGCAATACTATCGTTTTCCAAGGATTTTTTTCAATTTTTCTTTTTTAAAAGGGGAGTATGATTTTTTTCCTTTCAGGACAGGATTAGTCCGGAAGTTTAACTTTTTCGGTGAAGGAGCTTGATCGTGCCGAAATCTGTATTGGAAGCGATCAAACTGGGGCAATGGGATTTTGAGCCGCCGGAGGCGGATCCCGCTGAATTCGAGGCCGCCGACGCCATGCCCGGCACAAAGGAAAAACTACTCGTTATGGCCGAGCGTGTCCAGCGCGGT
>JBEKFZ010000041.1:0-34871 GCA_050013075.1 Thermoguttaceae bacterium
CTGAAGCGAAAACGCGACATTCATTACCTGAGATTCATTAAACAACTGCCCACTGCCCACTACTTTTTTTCCGGCATTTTCATGATGATTTCGGCGTGGGCGGAAAGGTTTTTTTCATTCACGCTGGCTTCGAGGTCCAAGCCGCGGAACCAATTCCAGGGCGGGGCCAGATAGCCTTCCGGGGCCGATGTCCTCAGCAGTCCGCCGCCGGGAGGTTGGTTTTCCAGGACGGTGGAGGTCCAGCGGCCGAAATTGTTTCCGCTTTCCCGATACACATATTCGCCGCCCAAGGGATCGATAAGTTTGGCGTCGAGCAAAAACTCGGCGGCCTCGCGGCAAACGGCCGGCGGCACGTGCAGTTGTTGATCCAGATCGTTGAGCAAACGGAGGTTATTCAGCGATGTTTCGCGGGTGCGAAAGTACGCCCAGTTGTTGGCCAGGGGCATGATCCGGGCTTTGGTCGGATCGCCGATCCGCACTCGCAATTGGGCCGGACGTTTCGCCTCTTCAAGACGCAATTGCGGCGTTACCTCGGCCAGAATTTGCTGATGGAACGAGAACACGGTGTATTGATCGAACGTTCTTCGCCAAGCGCCCAAAGGCGAAACCGAATATCCGTTGGCGTCGGGCGGCGGAAAACCGACGTTCATGAAACCCAACATGCCCATTTCGCCCGCGCTGCCGACATAACCCACCAGCCATTCGCGCAGGCGGCCTATAGGCAGGAGCCGTCCAAAGCGGATGTCCGGCGGCGGTCCGAAATCCCTAAGCCCGCCGAATACACGCTGATTGGTCATCACCAGGTCAAACGCCGCCAAATCGCCGGGAATCGGGGCAATTCGCCCGGCGTCGGCCGGGCCGGCGTATTTTCGCAAAAAATCGAAATGTGCCGGCGCGAACGGAGTCATCAGCACGTCCACAACCACTTGCTCGCAATTATCCGGCAGCGGAGTTCTTTGTATGCCGGCCACGACCGGATCTATCCGTCCCCAGTTCGCGCGATAGAAATCGGCGAAGCGGTTGTATTCGGCAAGCTCGAAACGAGTTATCCGTTGGACGACCGCGTCCGGCACGGGCAAAAACGCCCCGCGCCGTCCGCGAAGGCTGTCGTACACGTCGCCGCCGTCGAGGATCACCCGGCTGCCGTCGGGCAACGGACCGAAACCGCCTGGCAGAAAATTCCCATCGAGTAGTTCCTTGACGGTAGCCCCGGGCTTGCCTTCGCTGGCCGCCGCAAGCTTGGCTAGTTGGACCAACTCGATATCGGCCATGGCCTGCAATCGCCGGGCCATTTCCACCCTGTAATGCGGACTGGTGATATTGCGGAAAAAAGCGTCGGACAGGTAGAGCCAAACGGTGTCGTTGCGCGTAAGCGGCATCAGTTTGCGGGCCTGGCGGAATTCCTCGGTTTTTCCCAACGCCCCCTCGCCCGAGCCGGCGGCGTAAAAACGCTCCACGAGTTTTTTTGATGCGCTGAAGAAATGATAATCGCCGTCGACCGCATAATACGAACACACCGTGCCGTCGGGCGAGGACAGATACGAAACTTCATGATCGGAGATCTTGATTTTCTGCTCGGTTGCGCCGCCGGCCTTGACGCGCTCGGAGCGTTGGGCGGTGAAATTCGCGCCCAAAATGGCGCTGTTGCGGGCCTCGAATAAAAAGCCGTATGCCGCCCCTTCGCGGAAGAACATGTCGGCGCCGATAATCGCCACGTCGGCAACGACCGTCGGGCCCAGCATCCGGGAAAGAACGGTCTGCTTGAGCACGAGCTGCTTTTCCATACGCTGGCGCATCTGGTGGTCCAAGCCGCGCAGGGCGATAAGGTTCTGTGCATCGCCGCCCCATTTGTCCAGCGTGTCTTGCAGCCAGAGGAAATTGTTGAAACTGCCGAAACGAAGATAAAAACACTCGGCCGGCACGTGCAGCGACATAGGCTCGATTTGGACTGCGCCGGCCGGTTCGGGGAACGTCAACGGCGGCGGTTCGAGCGGGGCGGGCAACGGCTGATCGGCCGGCAAATCCAAGTTGTTCAATCCCAGGATGCGATCCTGCTGCAAGGCCACGCGAATCGACTCCGTGCCCAAATTCAGCCCTATTTCCTTTTGCAGTTGGGCGTAAGGCGAGTTTGTTTTTTTGGCCTCGGGCAAGCGCAGATTGAGTTTTACCGCAAGAGTCGTGGTCAGATAGTTTTCCACCAGCGGCGGATAGTCGGGCTTTTGTTCGAGCAATTGCGGAGCGTGGGCGTATCGATGCCACCACTGGTTAAGCAATCGTTGAAACACCGCCGGCGGCGCCTGCCTGGGCATGACGTTTATGGGAATAGGCTGACGGGCCTGGAGCGTGACACGCAACGGTTCATCGCCTCGGAACAGAAAAAAGATCGTGGTCCTCGGCGGACGATCCAGCATCCCGCGCAACAATCCGCCCACTTGTTCTCGAACCGGACCGCCCCGGGTAAGCGGCGTGTCGCTGTCGAGCACTTCTTTCATAACTTTGCCGAAGGCGGGGGGTGTTTCAACTGCCGGATATAGCACCCGGCCGTCGCGTTCGGCCAGGGCCAGGCCTTCGGCGCCCAAGGGCTGCGGCAGCATTGTTTCGGGCAAATCGACTGTGATCCGGCCAACGCCGTAGGGTTTGCCCGTAAAGGCCTCCACTTCCACTTGTTGGGCAAACGCAAGCGAAGACAATACGCTCACTGCAACAGCAGCGTTTGAAAGTCGCAACCGCCATAAAGTCCACGGGTTGCAACCCATGGGCTTGGAGATCTTGAAATTTTTCCGATTACAATAATTACGGATGATGTATTTCATGTCGCGTTCTTTCCCGCCGGCTTGACGTTGATCGGTTTGGTGGGAATAAGATTTTCCTGGGGATATTTTTCCAAACCTGGTTCCACGCCCCGCGCCCTAAGCGCATGGGCGATGTTGTTTTTGTAACTTTTGGGAACGCTGTCCAAAGCGGCTTTTAGCGCGTCGAGCGAAAACTGGCCGGGTATGCGCTGGAGCGCGCAGCGCGCGTCGTCGAGCAATTCCCTGCTCTTAAGCACGGCCGCGATGGAATCAACGCTGGAATCGCCGCCGATTTCCGACAGCATCCAGAGCACCTCGCGGCGGAAGGCATCGGGCCAATCGTCGGTCAACAACGCCTGGAGTTCATCGAGGACTGCCTTGCGTTGATCTTCCGCGTCGATCCGGCCGAAATCATGCACGATTTGCCATAGTGCCCTTTTAGCCGCTCGAGCCACTTCCAGATCGCTGTCGCCGGAGGTCGTCACGGCAGCCAAAGGCTTAACTGCCGCGGCCCCCACCTTTGCGGCGCTGAGCCAACCTTCCGCCCGGACTTTATCGCTTTTGTCCTTGATCTTGGCTATCAAATTACCGACGGTGAATTCCTCGGCTGGCATGGCGGATGATTCCTAAAAAACTTGTACGGATGCTTCCTTACATATAATACGGAAAACGTTGCGGCCTGTTCATCAGGCGGCCGGCTTGTTCGTCGCCGGTAATTTCGAATTTATTATTATCCCAATGCAGTTTTCGCCCCAAAATAAACGAGAGGTTGCCCAGGATGCACAAATTCGCCACGCCCACGCCGGCCTCGACGTCCATAATCGTTTTTGCTCCGGTCCTTATGCCGTTGAGCCAATCTTCGATATGGCCGGGACTTTTGGCGATTTCGACGCCCGGGGAAGGCGATTTCCATTGGCGGACTTTTCGCTCGGCCCAAATTCCCACGTCTCCGCCCCAGGCAACGGCTTCCCCATTTTCGCCTTGATATATCGCCCCGCAACTCGGCTGATCGATCGCCGCTTCCTCGGGCTTTCGCTCCTCGGGTTCGACCGGCTTGCCGGGCTGATTCCAGGTGAGCACCCAATCGGGATTCTTGAAAGTATAGGTCACTTTCATTTCCACGGCCGTGTCCCAAAGCCCCTTGGTGGGCGCGGCGCCGACGGCTTCCACCGTGTCCGGGCCGGTTCCGTCCGCGCCCATCCACCACATCGCGCAGCTCATTACGTGTGCGCCGGGATGGCATATCCGTCCGCCTCCAGATTCCATCATCCAGCGAAACTCGCCGTTGGAAAAACGCGGATTATACGACTGCCAGCGCAGCGGACCGAGCCAAAGGTCCCAATCCAACTCCGGCGGCGGATCTTCGTCGGGCTCGGGATTGTCGTCGACCTGGCCAAGATTGCTCCAACAGGTCACTTTCGTCACCTTGCCCACCGCGCCGTCGGCCAGATATCGCCGCATCAAATACGCCTCGCCTTGCGAGCGGCCTTGGGCCCCGATCTGCGTGACGATTTTGGCCTTGCGCGCGGCTTCGATCATGGCCTTGCCTTCCTCGATCGTCGAACAGGCCGGGCTCTCGCAGTAGACGTGCTTGCCGCACTGGGCCGCTTGCACGAATTGCACTCCGTGCCAATGGTCGGGCGTGGCAATGATTACGGCGTCGATGTCTTTGCGCTGCAAGATATAGCGATAGTCGCGATACGCCTCGGTTTTGGGACCGGCAATTTGTTTGGCTTTTTCCAAGCGTTTTTCGTCCGCGTCGCAAACAGCGGCGACGTACACCTCCCCCTTGCCCATCCGATCGACCATATTAACAAGATGATTTGTTCCCCGCTCTCCCAGGCCTATCAACGCAATAGTCGGCCGTTGGTTTGCACCCGGCCTTGCTTGTGCGGCCAATACCTCGGAACGAATCAAGTGCGGCAATACAAGGGCGCTTCCAGCCACTGTACCGGCGGTCTTCAAAAAAGTGCGACGAGAAACTTCTCGATTGCGGTCGTTCATCTGCCGGGGCTCTCGAACAGGAAAGGTCATTGGGTGGGATAATGATGGGAAAATATCAAGCTCCGGTTAAACATCAATGTTTTTATTATAAATGTCACCAGTTTGATTAAACAGGATCTTCATGCCTGGTCGTAATGAGGATTTGGGTAATTATTGACAATAAAAATGATAATATATTGAAATGTCATACAAAAAAATTAACCTGGGTAATATGCGTAGTATATAGAGGATCACTTTCGCCTATCCAGGGAATAAGGGTCAATTGAATAAACTTCCCATTCAATACAATCCGACATAATCCCAAATAGCGCAGAATGGTTTTTTTCCTTCTTCTTCCACAAACATACTAGCTAAAGACTGATGCCATTGGAAAACTTTATTTCCATGGCGTTGGGTTTAGGAAACTATTTCGTGCCTGGGCTGTCGATTCTCATTCCGGTTTTAAACAAGCTTAAAAAACTGGAAGATACCCTAGTTTCCATTTTGGAAAACCGGCCGGCGAATTGCCAGATCGTCGTAGTGCTGAACGAGCCCTATGGAGATCCTTACCAATTACGCGATGAAGTGTGTTTTGTCGAAGCTGCGCCGGATGCCGATTTGATAGAGAGTATAAACTTCGGACTTGCAAATTGCCACACGCCCATAATTCATATTTTGTCTTGTGGTATGGAGGTGAGCCCGGGCTGGACCGACTCAGTCCTGCCTCATTTTGCAGATCCTGCGATTGCCGCGGTAGCGCCCTTGGTCCTTCAACGACGAGATCGAAACAAAGTGATATCGGCGGGCGTGGGTTATCGGGCGAGCGGAGCGGCCAGACGTTTAGGCTTTGGCAAGTCGCCGGCGCAGGCATCGTTGGAAAAGGAACAATTTTTCGGGGCCGACATATTGGCCGCGTTTTATCGCCACTCGGCATGGGATGCCGTATGCGGATTGAATCCCTCCATCGAAGACCACCTTTCCGGCGTGGATTTGGCCTTGGCCCTGCATTTTGCCGGTCTCCGTTGCATGGCCGAGCCTGAGTGCAAGATGTATGCGGATCCGGAAGATGCCGTCGGCGCCGGTCGATTGGGCAGGGGCCGTTCAGCCGAACGACTTTTTTGGACCTGGGCCTCCAGAATGGGATGGGTGCGAGCCCTATCCGGACACGCGGCGCTGCTGACGGCGGAATGTTTGGAAAGCCTGGTTCGGCCGTCCACGTTCTTGCATTTATGCGGCCGCGCCTGGGAGGCACTGCGGTTTCCGATGCACAAGCGAGTGCAACGGACGGCTATTAGCCGATCTTCCACCGCGGCACACCCCATTGCCCCGCCCCACTTTGCCGCAAAGCAACGCCGCCGATCGGCTACTTATGCGGATAAGTGATTACCAGGATTTCCTGTTCGGGCATGGCTGCGATCTTTCGCGCCAAGTCGTCGTACATGTGATCATCCGCGGCTTGCGGATTTTGAGCGTTTTTATTTTCCGCCTTGCCTGTTTTTTGCGTCTGCGGCAACAGTGCCAGAAATTGCTCCCTGGGTTTCAAATCGGCAGACTTGCCGGAGCGGATGTTTTTGACGTGAATCACGATTTTTTCACTTTCGATCCACTGTAGGTTTCGTTTTCCCAAGGTTGCGCCGGTGCTGATCTGCATCCCGTCGAGAAAACACGATTCCGGGGGTTTCACGAACGGCCCTTCGCACGTCACCTCCACGTCGAAGTAGCCTTTGGCGTCCACCGCCCGAATAGCGGCCATTCCCATTCTTGTTCCAAACGTCAACATTGGGCCCAGATGACCGTGCAACTGCACCGCGTATTTCAGCCAGGCCGGGTCGGTTCCTTGTTGGTGGTAATGAGGTTGCGGAAGATTTTCGATTTTATCCTGGGAAAAACAAATTGTCGTGAAACCGCACAGGCAAAACAGCGTGATTGACCGCAACATTTTTTAAATTTCCTTTTTACAAATTGTAAATTATTCGGGTGCTTGGACCATTTCCTTCCCGTCAATCGTGCCCAGACCGGCAAATAGATCCATGTCGATCGAGGCGCCCAGAAAATGGACCGCCCCGTCGCAAAATAAAAAGTTTATTCCTTGTGCATGGCAGCCGCCCCAGCCGCGACGGCAGGGTAGACTATTGCCCGTGCCGCCCTCGTCATCGGCTTTTTGATAATCGCCGTATAACGTTCGGGCCTGGGAAGTGGCCGATGACAGGCTGTAGAAAGTGTAAGAGTAGGCCCAAAGCGTGCGAAACTCCGGGCAGGTGCGGGTAGTCGATTCGCCGGCCATGATGGTATTCGAGACGCCGTCGCGGATGTTCTTGAACTTTTCCGCGGTGAAACCCAATATGCCGACCGTGTGGATCGGTCCTCGCCATTGCTTGGGAAAGCTGATGAAATCGCCGTTGTCGAGGAATATCAAACCGTCGCTTCGGCCCGCCATGGCGCGATACGAGCCCGGCATATAAGGCACGTTCAAGGAATAGTCCGCCGCCGGGCCCAAGGCGGGAACGACCAACTTGTCGGTGGCTTGGTCCGAAGGACACACATATTCCGCTATATGCGATTCGCGCACTTGCCGATTCGCCGGGGCTTCGTTGGGGGCATGAACAACATAAGCCTGCCCAAGCGCCCTGTATTCGAGATAAGGCAAAATAGCGATCATCCAATTCGCTCGGTCGTCCGTCTGGTAGCCTTGACTGCCCGGACAAATGGCGGCATTGTTCACGTAATTTCCAGCCGGCAAAAAACCCATCGCGTCGTGATAGGCATGGATTGCCAATCCAATCTGCTTGAGATTGTTCATGCAGTGCATCCGCCGGGCCGATTCCCGGGACGCCTGAATCGCCGGCAGCAGCAACCCCGCCAAAACTCCGATTATCGCCATCACGACCAACAACTCCACGAGCGATAAACCCGCGCGATCAGGGCTTGTATCGTTCGCTGCTTGGCAATTTCCCGGCTTCATGGCGCTAGGCAAATTCTGAAATTAATCCTTGATTCGGAGAACGTCGTATGTCGCGAAACACGAAAGTCCCAGCAGCAGAATCAGCATTGCACTCGGTTCGGGCGTCGGATACACCTCTTCCGCGCCCGAAATCTGCCCGCCCGAAATCGCGCCGATAGTCAAGGTGTCTTGCACGATGCTGTCCACGGTAACCTGAGCGGAACCGGAGATTATGGTACAGCCTTCGCCGGAAATTGCCGCCAGGTGATGCTCGCCGCCGTCGATTTCCAGAGTCGCCCCGGAAGCGACAAGGATCCCGCTCGATGCGTCGATGTTCCCGCCGTCGGAGAGTTTTAGCAGCCCCGCTTCAATGTCCGTCGTTCCCGCGTATGTGTTCACCGCGGTCAAGATTAAATCGGCCGAACCGTATTTTCCAATTCCATTGGCCCCGATGATCGGTTCCGATACGCGGATGTTTCCCGGCTCGGCCAGGAATAGACAGTTCGCGTCGTCGGTATTAAGCGACAGATTGACGGTTTGCGTGAGACTGCTGAAATTGGCCATGCGTTTGACCTTTACCGCGTTGCCGGACAAGGTAAACGCGGCCGCGTCTGGATTGAAAACTATCCCGTAAAAGGACGTGTTGTTCTCTTTATCGTTGACTGAATTGCGATTCGTGCTGCCGTCGAAGTGCAATTCCCAATCGCTGCTCAGGCTTGGGCCGGTCCAGTTGGCGGCCGTACTCCAGAGAGCGTCGCCTCCGCCGCCGTTCCAAACAGGGGCGGCGACGCTGGATATCGTGGAATAATACTCGGCTTTCAAAGTGAGCAGATAATAGCCGTCCCGGCCGTTGGCCGACTCTTGATTCATGATGCCGGTGATATTATAAGAACTGCCCGTGGGCGCCATGTATGTGTAAAAACCGGAGTTCCGGCCCAGTTGGACGTTGAAAGTCCGGCCGGTGCCGTCGGTAACGGTCAATTCCATGTTAGCTCCCCATAGCAGCGGATTGGTCAAATGCACGCCGGTCAGTTCCACCATTGTCGATTGATAGTGCTCCGCGCCAAAGTTGCTCGGCGCATTCGTATTAAAAATAAAGGAGTCGTCTGAATTTTTAAGATTCGTGAGCGTTAACGACGTCGCCAACGTCGTCACGTCAGAGCAGTAACCGCTTTTCAAGACGACAATTTCGAAATCATTGGCCAAAGCGGTGCTGTGTAGTTCGTTTACGTTCATCATCCCGCTGTAATACATTCCACCCACGCTGGTGCGGATTTCAACGAGATCTCCGGCCTTGAGGGTGTTAGAGGCGGTCGAGCCGGGATAATAAATTTGCAGCCGATCCAACTCTGCGTACCACACATCGTTGTAGTAATTATCCTTCGTGGAGTGTATCCAAGGCAGGTTGCCGTAATTCTGGCCCATCCAGCAGGCCGTTCCGCCGGAATCGCTATAAGCGGTATTCGTATCCGGATCATAATCCGTGCCGTCGAGATTCACCGCTCGGATGTATATCTGCGCCTGTCCGCCCAGATAATAAATGGTAAAGGTGCTGGTGTAGTCGGCCGTGGCGTCGAGATAATCGGCGGATTCGTTTAGAACCACTCCGATCAGCCGAAACGGCAATGTCTTGCTGAAATTGCTCACCCAATTTCCCGATGACGATTGCTTTATGCTCTGATAATCGCTGTGTTCAATGACCGGGACCGTGTTCCAATCGATTGCATAAGAAGTTTGCGAGAGCAAGAAAATAAGCAAGGCCCCAAACACGCTAATCCAGTGTCCTGAAAAACTCCCCTCGCCCGACCAACCTTCGGTTGGTGCCCGGAGAGGGGCAGGGGGTGAGGGCAAATTATTGGATATGGCGGAAGATAATTGACGCTCTTGTTGTTTATTAGCCGACATGTTTGCCGCTCCTGTTGTAAATTGATGATATTGTTACGTATTACGTATTCGTAATACGTAACACGATTGTATTCATAGTGGAACCCAATGCAATAGCCGCTTCATGGAAAAAAGGAGAAAAATGGCCGGCCGCTAAAACGGGTGGCGGGATAGGCCTGTTTATTGAGAATCAGGTAATTGACATCATGGGGCAGATTGTTAATCCGCCAAAAAGCAGGTTGGCAACCTAATCCACATTCGACGTTTGCGTTATTCCGTCCAGATCATTTATTTCCCGCCAGAAAGTGCCGGACGATCGTCGCGTAATAGGTCCCCTGGAAGGATGTAGGCCAATAATGGCAATTACCACTAACAACTCGATGAGAGTAAATCCAGACGCTGCGGCATGCCCGCTATCGTGCATATTCCTTGCCCTTTCGGTGCACAATCCTCGGCGAAGTTAAGAGCGATTGCAGGTCTTTTAGCAACTACGGATCAGCGCGTGACACTTCGAGCAGGTCGATTTCTTCTTCGTATATATCGGCGGCCTTTTCCAGCGGTCCGTCCGCGCCGCGGCGGCTGCCCGGATAAAACAGTTCCACGGCCGCGTGGAATTGGACCAGAGAGGGAGGATTTGGAACATCGACCGCTTCGGCGGCGAATTTATCGCGTAGTTCATAAACCTGGTGGCGTCCCAAGGGCCAGCGGACGGTCATGATGTCGTTGATTTCGTTGAGTAGTTGATAGACCCGCGCCCGGGTAAGCCCCATGGTTCTTGCCACTTGGCGCACGCTGGTGATCGGGCCGCGCACGCCCAGGCGGTTTTCGGCCATGGTTACGATTTGCTGCGGGGCGTCGATGCGGATTTGCTCGAGCAAGGGGCTGACGAAATTTTGGAAAATCTCGCCGTTATCGGGCAGGCCGGGTTTTTGCAGCGATTGACCGATCCATTGTTCCACTCGATCGATCAGCCGCGGCACGGCGCGGAGGGCAAGATGTTCATGGCCCTCCATGTTGGCAACCAGCGTATGCAGGTTGTAAAACACTTCGAGGATGGCGTTCAGGCGGCGTTTGCCGTGGGTTTTCATGGCTTGAATTTCGGCCAGCGTAAAGCCGATATAGGCCTCAAGCGGCGTGTTCCACACGACTTTGGTGATGTTCTGCAAGCTGGGAGCGAAACGGCCGATCTTTTCCTGCCCCAAACCATGCCGCACAACGCTGGCGCGACATTGTTCCCATTGGAGTTCGGATATTGCCGCCGGATCGAACGCGGTATTCGAGCGGTTTGGATCGCAGGCCGATGATTTTTTCAGTCCGAGGTAAAAATCATTGATTTCGGTGGGCAGATCGGCCGGATCGGTATTGGCCACCCGGGCCAGAAGTTTCACGAAAGATTTCATTTTTTTTTGCCCGATCCCGGGCGTTTTGGCCAATTCTTCAAACGACGCACCGAGCAATTCCCGCAATGACCGACTCAGAAAGGCCAAAGGCAGGCGGCGATCGGTGGGAAGCGCCCAGTAGGCCAAAGGCTTGTCGAGATGTTCCACATAAGTTTCCGAACGCAGTATTTTCTGTAGACTTTCAAAGCGGCCAATGGCTTGTAGTTCCTCGACCGAAGCCGTTTTAACTGGTCTCATCACGTTCTCCTACATTTCGATACCAAATCTCGAAACCTTTAATTATGGTCCAGGCCAATTACGTGTTTTCTTGCAAAGCCGGGTGGATTTCAAACCGCGTGCCCATATTGCCATGTACGTTGGTTGGGCACTGGCGAGATTGAATTTGCTTTGGCGGGAGTCGTTATATTCCAGAAACAGGCCGCAAGGAACCCGTCCTTTTTCAGATCAAAGGCCTTATTGTGACACGATAACAGGATATGCGTCAAGGGTTGAACAAGATTGCAATTGATAAAAAACACCCCATTTTAGGTGGGGCGGATTAGTCCGAGGCCGGGCATTTTCTGGCCTTGACCACCAAGGACTTCACACCCACAATCTATCCCCATGTACATTCTAACGCGATACGTCGTTACGGAAGTGCTGAAATTCTTTCTTGTTACGCTGCTGGGCCTGACCCTGATAGTGACCGTGGTGATGGGCGTCAAACAGGGACTTAGTCAGGGGCTTCCGCCCATGGTGATGCTCTATGTCATGCCCTACATGTTGCCGGAAATGCTGGGCATTACCATTCCCGTCAGCCTGCTGTTGGCCGTGAGCATCGTGTATGGACGAATGACGGGCACGAATGAAGTAGTGGCGCTGAAATCGCTGGGCATCAACCCCATGGTAATCGTGTGGCCGGTAATCATTTTCGCGTTTTTACTGAGCCTGGGAACGATTTGGATGCAGGAGATCGCCGCCACGTGGTGCCGGCCGAGTTATGCGAGAGTCGCGGCGGAATCGGTCGAGGAAATCGCTTATGGCATGTTGCAAACCAATCATTCCATCGGTCCGCCCTATACGCCGCAGTTCTCAATCACTGTAAAGCGCGTTGATGGGAGGAATCTTATTCAGCCAACGATCACCATTTTCAGAGACGAAAGTCATCCTACCACGACCGTCCGTGCCATGGAGGCCGAATTGCGCACCGATCGGCAGAGGCATGAAATCAACATCGTATGCCGCAACTTCGACGTGGACATAGACGGCAAATATCAGTTCAGCGATCCTGGTGAATGGAGTCAATCCTTGCCGATCGTCAATCCCGGCAGAAATCCCGGCGTTCTGGAACATCACCGCGATTGGGTCGCCATGTACGAGATTCCCGAACACATCGCAAAACTGAAAGCCGAGGTTTTTCCGCTGGAACAGAAGCGCGCGGACTTGGAGGCAAGTGGCAAAACATTGCCGCAAGCCGATAGCGCCCGGTTGTCGGACTTGTGGCGCTTGATCTATCGCCTGCAAACCGAGCCTTATCGCCGTTTATCGAATGGTTTTACCTGCCTGTGCTTCGTGCTGATCGGCGTTCCCGTGGCCATGCTCTGGCGCCACGCCGACGTTTTGACGAATTTCTTTGTTTGCTTCGTGCCCATTCTGGCGGTCTATTATCCGCTTTTGATGCTCAGCGAAGACCTATCCACGTCCGGCAAGTTGTGGCCGATCTCCTTCTGGATGAGCAATACGGTGTGTATTGCATCTGGAATCCTGCTTTTGCGGCGGATCGTGCAACATTGATTTTTTTCGTCCTGAGCGTATCGCGGAAATTCATCTTGTGATAATCCATAAAGCCGCGACCGTTGGTCGCGCTCGAATGGAAACCCCCCCAAGTTTTAACCCGGATTATTCATAAATTCACACTAGCCCGAAGCGCAAGCGAGGGACTGCAAATGGTTTACCCTCACTTGCGCTTCGGGCTAGTGTTCTGCACCCTGTGTCAGAAATCCCAAGCCATGAATAATCCGGGTTAAATCTTGTTCGCGATCACCGGTCGCAGCTTTATGGAAAGATTGGCATAACCAATACAATCGAATCCTTGCGACAAGGCGGCAACAGATTTGCATACTTCCGTTTATGACATAAAGTTTCGATAGAGGACTTAGAGGGGTGTGAACGTATTTCGCATTTGTCGAAAAATGCACCGGACATAGTCTCTCAGCGGATGGCTTATCTAGTATTCTTTTTTTGCATCAGTTAACTCCATTTGGAGAGGTTCTTATGTATCGTACATCAATCCAAAACAGGCCGCGACATCGGGGCGCAATCTTGCTGTTGACGGTTTTTTTGATCGTGGTGCTTCTGGGGATAATCGCTTTCGCGGTGGACCTGGGGTATCTCATGATGGCAAAGACGCAGCTCCAAGCAGCGGCCGATTCGGCCGCCCTGGCGGCCGCGGGCTCCATGGGACAAAGCCAAGCAACTTCAACTCAGACGGCCCAATCTTTTGCCGCGAAAAACCTTGTCGGAAAACAATCCGTTCAGCTCGCCTCTTCGGATATTACCTATGGCACGTGGGATAAGACCACGCACAAGTTTACCGCTATTTCAAGCGGATTGGGTAACGCGGCGAAAGTGACGACCAGGGCCGATAGTTCGACCACGGGGGCAATTCCCTTGTTCTTCGGACGCGTTTTCAATTTGTATTCGGTGAATCTCAGCGCTTCGGCCACGGCCACGTGCAACCCCCGCGATATTTGCTTTGTCGTGGACCTGTCCGGATCAATGAACAACGATACCGATCCCAACAATACCGGCATCATCGACCCCCCTTATCCCGGGGTCGGCACCGCGATGATGAATAATATCTACAGCGACTTCGGCTACGGCACGTATCCCGGATCGACTCAATTTGCCGGCCAGCCCTTCTCGGGCGTGTCTTCCTTTTCCGACCTGACTAGCACAACTAAAAGCCCACTATTGAACACCGCGACAAATGTTAAACTCAAGATCGGTAGCACAAACTACAGCTATACCGTCCCCAGTCAATATAAGTTTAAGTCCACGGATTCATCAAGCACGCGCACTGCAAGAGCTTACTCCTGGGTCATGGATGTTCAACTTCCCGGCCTGACGTCTCCGCCTTTGCCCGGTATAATGCCCGCGGCGAAACCCACGCCCAACAGCACGGTTTCGAATAACTATAATTATTGGGCTGCTTATATTTCGGCCAACACTTCGAGCATCGGCTACAAATCTTATATGTCTTATATGATGTCTTACGGCCGCACCCTGCCGACCAGTAGTTCCACTCTATACTCGCCGCTGTCGGTAAACAGCCCGGATTGTCCATATCATCCTGATACGCCATTAGAGGGCGGCAGTTTTAATTTTCCGCCGCGGGAAATGCCCACCCACGCCTCACGTCTGGCGATAATCGACGCGCTTCAAATCATCAAGCAGCGCAATCAAAACATCACCGATTCGTCCCAATGCGACTGGATTTCGATTGTCACCTTCGATCTCAAAACCAACGTGGTGGTTCTCCACGATTTGAACAATGATTACGATACCGCCATGCAGGATTGCACCACACTTCAGGCCTGCAATGACAACGTGTCCTGCACGGCGACCGAAACCGGGTTCATTACGGCCATCAATCTCCTTAACTCAAAAGGCCGAACCGGGGCGAACAAGGTCGTGGTCCTGTTGACCGACGGCAAACCCAATCTCTATTCCTCCAGCGGCAGCACAATTTCAAATTATGAAAATGCCCACTCGAACAGTAATTACTACGGCTCGTCAAGCGATTATGCGCAAGATGCCGCAATGATGCAGACCGCGACCATGCAGGGCAATAACTGGTCGGTCTTCCCCGTGGAACTCGGATTGCAGGGCGATGATGACTTCATGAATCGCATTTACAGCGTCGCCATGGGCAAGACCAAGCAAACCCTCACCTCTCCCTACGACGCAACCGGCGACCCGACCTATTACGAACAAGAACTTATAGATATCTTTAATAAAATTATTTCCAACCCCAAGTTGCGCCTGGTGCAGTAGCGGCGGTAGGACTCGAACCCCCTGCAAAATCCCCGGGAAATACGGGGTTTTCTAAAACAGGCGGCACGAAATCCGGCACAGTCGGCGGCGATTCTCATACCGGCGATGCCCTCTTTGGTGAACTCTCGGAACTCTGGCCGAGCCTATCGGACGATGCCCGGCTATGGATTATCGAAGCGGCCCGCGACTCACTGATTGAGAAAGATGATAAAATAGAATAACATTAACATCGGGTGGCGGTCTTGCAAGCCGCAAACGGCCCGGGCGTGGGATATGCCTTAATCCACCTTTCGGCATTTTCCACCCCGGGCGGCCCGACCCTTGAAAGGTGGAACAATGCCACTTGAAAAACTCTTCGATTTTGAGTGCCAAAGAATATATATAAATGGGTGCCCGCCCTCTCTGGCCCATCTCTATCAAGATGAACCGCCCCCCGGCGATTTTCCCTTTCATCCTCTCCGAGAAGCCGACAAGCGATTGATTCAAGAAGCGGGGAAAATTAAGCGTATTCTCTATCATCTTCCCGGGTTTGATGAGCCAAAATGGGAAGAAAGTTGGGTAATTGTAGAATTTAATTCCGTTACCCATGAGGCCCCCGGTCGTTTCATCGGCCTCGATGAAGCTGAACAATTCCAAGGGGCTGATACCAGTGATTCGAGAGGATACCCCGTCGCCCCCGATGCTTTTTCATGGGACGGCGTGTTACACTCTGGACTTGCTGAAAAGCCGTTTCGCGCGGTTCAATATCTTTGGGAACAAAATAACAAAACAGCCCACAACGATGAATTGGCGGAATATGTTTATGAGGATACCGTCGAGCTTATACCCGACAACGCGATAGGCGGGCTACGGCGAGAAATTAACCGTTTTTTCCGCAATGAAAAAATTCCACTTCATGCCGTACAAAGCAACGGCTGTTTGACATTACGCGACGGTCCACCCCGGCCGGTAAAGACAAAACCCAAAAAAAAGAAGCCCGGCCGCTAATTTTCCCGCGTTCTGCCCGCGTTCTGCCCGTTTGAATATCTAAAATACCTTAGAAGATGAAAGGTATTTTATGACTTCTAAAACGGAATTTATTATTCCGCCTCTTGAACAAGTGCGAAAGCGACTTGCAGCGACAACGGCCGAAAGCCGTTTTCTGCGGCGGTTGTATCGCCTTGCCAAAGAGAAGGACACGGCAGAGCGTTTGCGAAGTGAAGTTGAATCGCAAAAGAAAGGTGGATTCTCGCATGATTCAAGCGATAAATAGCCCCCTCGAAAAACTCTTATTAACGCCCCGGCAAACGGCCGAAAGTTTGCAAATTTCCGAGCGTCAATTGTGGCGGTTGGAAAAAGCGGGCGAAATTAAGTCGGCACGAATCGGAAAACGGATTGTCCGTTTCTCGCCCGATGCTTTGCGGGCGTTTATTGGACGGCTGGCCGAGCAACGGGCCGTGGGCAACGGGGAGGGCGGCGGCAATGAATAAGACGGAACGGAAACCCTCGGAAAAACAAGTCACCGATCCCGTAGAAATCATCCGGGCGCTTGATACGCTATTCCGCCCCGGCGACGTGGTGGAACTGCGAATCCTAGACGCGCAGACTGCCAGTTATAAAAATCCCCATACTGAGAGCGGTTATTTTAATGACTGGACAAAGATGGCGAGCGCCGCAGCAACGATTAAGATGGCTAAAGGCTGGTACATTACACTAAACCCCGTCAATCCTGCGCTCCTGGCCCGGGCAGCGAATCGAATCAAACCAGCGGGAAAAGACCCGACCACAAGTGACCCCGATATTTCAAGACGTTGTTGGTTGCCGATTGATCTGGACGCCGAGCGCCCGACAGGAATATCTACCAGCAACGCCGAGCATGAAGCGGCGCTGGAGATGGCGCTCAAGGTCCGCGATGCTCTAACGGCAGCAGGTTGGCCTGAGCCTGTCTATGCGGATTCTGGCAACGGCGCACACCTGGATTATTATGTCGATCTTCCTGCCGATGATGGTGGACTGATTGAAAACTGTCTGAAAGCCCTGGCTTTGCGATTTGATACCGATACCGTGAAAGTTGATACGTCGGTATTTAACCCGGCACGGATTTGGAAATTGTACGGCACCACGGCAGGCAAGGGCGATTCTATTCCTGATCGGCCCCACCGGATGGCGCGTTTATTATCTGTGCCTTCAGGTCTTGATATTGTGCCCCGGCATCTTTTAGAAGCTCTTGTCAATTCTGTGCCCGACGCCAAACCGCAAGCCGCGCCCGTAAGCTACAACGGCCAATTTGACCTAGATAAGTGGATTTCCGATCATGGACTTAAATTGCGCGGCCCGGAACCGTGGCAGGGTGGCCAGCGTTGGGTCTTTGATATATGCCCGTGGAATCCAGATCACACAAATAACAGCGCCTTCATTGTGCAAGGTTCTGATGGAAAACTTGGGGCTGGTTGTCACCACAATGGATGCAACGGTAAGGACTGGCACGCGCTCCGCGATACAGTAGAGCCGGGATGGCGCGATAAAAAGAAAACACGGGTATCGGGTGGACAAAATGCCCACCCCAAAAACGCCAATGACATTAAGCCGCTGACTGATTCAGGACTTGCCGAGAGATTCGCCAAGCGGCACGGCGACAAGGTTCGATATTGTCACCCGTGGAATAAGGGGCTTGCGTGGGATGGTATGCGATGGCGAATTGACGATACCGGCGCGGTGGACCTACTCGCCAAAGAAACGGCCCGCGCGATATTGGCGGAAGCGGCAACCGTGGATGATGATGATGCACGCCGGAAGCTCGTTTCATTCGAGCGGCAATCGGAAGCGGCGGCGCGGCGTGAAGCGATGTTGCGCCTAGCACGTTGCGAACCGCCTATTCCAATTTTGCCAGATGTACTTGACCGCGACCCGTGGTTTTTGAATTGTCCTAACGGCACGATTGAATTAAAAACCGGCGCACTACGCGAACATCGTCAATCGGATTTTATCACAAAACTTTGCCCCGTGAGATTTGTCCGTGAAGCCAATTGCCCGATATGGCTTTCGTATCTGGATGTTATCTTTGAAAAACATTATGAACTAATCGACTTCATTCAAAGGTTCTGTGGTTACATTCTGACCGGCGATGTATCGGAACAAGTGCTGCCAATTTTCTACGGCGTGGGAGCAAACGGAAAATCGACGTTTGTAAACGCGATATTGAATATGCTTGGCGGGGACTATTCGATAAAGTCACCGCCTGATTTTCTTGTTAGAAAAAAACAAGATTCACACCCGACCGAGATTGCCGACTTATATGGCAAACGATTGATTGCAGCAATCGAAACCGACGAAGGCCGGCGGCTGGCCGAATCACTCGTTAAGGAACTGACCGGCGGGGACCGAATCAGGGCGCGGCGCATGCGCGAAGATTTTTGGGAATTTGCGCCAACGCATAAAGTCATTTTAGCCTGCAATCACAAGCCGGAAGTGCGTGGCACAGACCATGCAATTTGGCGCCGGATTCGACTGGTTCCGTTTAAGGTCATAATCCCACGCGAAAAACAAGATAAGCGACTACCGGAAAAATTAAAAGCAGAACTGCCGGGCATCTTGGCGTGGTGCGTTCGGGGTTGTCTGGACTGGCAACGAGACGGATTAGGGTATCCGCCGGACGTGGAAAAGGCAACCGAATCCTACCGAAGCGACCAGGACGCGCTGGGTACGTTCCTTCTTGAACGGTGCGTGACCGGCCCGGCGTTCAAGGCCCGAGCGGGTGAAATTTACGATGCCTACAAAAGGCATTGCGAAACAGCGGGAGAATATGCCTTAACACAACGGCGATTCGGGGCGCAATTATCCGAAAGAGGGTTTGAAAGGTTCACAAATAATGGCGTTTGGTATGAAGGTGTCGGACTGATTACGGAAGGAACGGAAGGATACGGAACCTAATTCCGGTATAAGCAGCTAAGCATAGCCTCGCGTAATAGGGTTATAGGGAAATGAGGTTCCGTAAGGTTCCGTTTGTTCCGTAAATTACTACTAACGGAGTACGAGTAAACCATGAATCAGATCAAAGAACTTGAACGGCTGGCAATTGGCGCCCACCGCGATGGTGAATTGTGGGCGGCATTTTGGCAGGTCCACGCCGCCGAGATCCGCAAGGCCGAGCCATACAGCCGGCAGCGGTTCAAGCAGTTGGTCAACAGGCTCCTATCGTTGGTCGTATCCGGCGACCTCGACGGACAGGAACCGCCGGACATTACCGAGCCGTGGTTAGTCGATGACACCTCGATGCCAAGCGATAGCGTCACCCATGCACGTTGCCTATGGCCTGGGCAATCGCCCCCACCCCTAACCACCCCCACCCCACCCCCCTAAAAACGAAAGGTACTACCTTTCTTAAAATTTATGGACCTAAGCCGAGCCCGCCTAGATATTGAACTCTGACAGGTTGTGACATTGGAAAGGATACAAAATATGGATAATTCGACTGAAATTTTGACCCGGCTGTTGGCAAAAACCGACGCCATTTTTACCCCTATCCGCAAATGGGCTGATGGCATCGGGCAACGCTTTTATTGGGTGCAGAGAAATTTCCAAAGCTACGGGGTCGCGTGGGCATCGGGTGAAAGGGCCATTGCCGGCAGGAAGTCAGCCGAGCGTAGTCTAAAGAATCTTGTTGATAAGGGATTGGCCCGGGTATCCAGACCCCGCGGCGAAAAAACCCTGTTCGCAAAACTAACCGACACCGGCGACGCCCAGGCCCGGGCAATATGTGGTTTGCCCAGCCTGACCGATTCAATCGAACTCATGCGAAGCCTGGCCGGTTTCGATAACCACCCCGATCAAACAACCGACGGCTGGACTTCGGACCTTTCGCTTGTCGGTCAAAGCCCGTTTGACGCCGTGGATGAAAGCAACCGAGTTGCCATTTTTGAAACGATGCTAACTTTTTACCCTTTTTTGTGGCGTGGTTTTGTCGAATCTACAAGCGATTTATCGGGCCGGGTTTGGTGGCGTCTTACAAGCGAAGGACGAACCGCATTATCGAGCGGTGTTATTCCATCGGTCAAAAAAGAACGGTATCGCAAAAGTCAAGAGGCGCATGATTTTTACTTTGATTGCCGCGAAATCGCCTTGAGAGAAATTTCCACGATGCAAATAATCGACACGGCCGAGATCGGGGAAATTCCATTTTCATCTTCACCCACAACACACGGCATGATTACCGCCCGCAATTTATTGGAGGTTTCAAAATGAAAAGCATGTTTGAAATGACAATACCGGAATGGTTGACCCATTGCCTTGAAACGGTTGCCGAAATTACCCCAGAACTAAGCGAAGAAAACCTTTACGC
This sequence comes from Thermoguttaceae bacterium, assembly GCA_050013075.1. Classification (GTDB taxonomy): domain Bacteria; phylum Planctomycetota; class Planctomycetia; order Pirellulales; family Thermoguttaceae; genus JBEKIK01. The sequence goes on from JBEKFZ010000041.1 coordinate 20,353, forward strand.
AATTTCCCGACCATTGCAAAATCTGCGTGGGGCCGCAATTCCCGGTTTGGATTTAATGTTTCAAGACGATATTGAGGCATCCAATAAATGGAACGGCAGAGGCCCGGGTATTTTGATCGACGGCCCCGGAAATTATCAAAGATGTTTCCATGCTGCTGCTGAGGCGGGTATGAATACAAACGACGCCGACCGATTTGCAAAACTTGAAATTCTAAAAACCGTGATTCACGAAAGCGCGCACTTACTACGCGACCAAAATTATCCGGGCGAGCCGGTTTCGCCCGACATTGCGGCATGTAGGGCCGCGATTGATGGATTCGATGAAAAATTTTCACAACACCCAAACAGCGGTCAAAACGCGGAGATACCTTGGAATTTTCACGACGCCCCATATATCAGAATAGCCGCGCATTTAGTTGCACGTTGTCGGGCGCGCGGGCTGACAGCCTTCCCACAACTTGGGGGAACCCTATCAGATGCACGTTGTCGGGCGCGCGGGCTGACAAGTATATCTCTTGGCGACCTGGCCGCCGGCGAAAATTATTCACTATCGCCCGGCAATTTGTATTATTTTTATCTACAACCGGAATTGAAATATACGGCTGGAAAAAGCATTTATGCGGCATGTTTCCAGCATACGCCACCAAGAGATTTTATCGAATTGTGGCGTGAAGATATTAAAAAATGGTGGGTATCAATTCCAGGGCAACCCAGCGAAGAACAGGAGGCCGCGGCGATAGGTGCCTTACGATTGTATGAAGATGTTCCACAATACATTTTTTCATAACAGAAAAATTACTTTGCAGTTTTTCAAGTAAACTTTTTTAGAAAGGAAATTTATTATGTCTTTCACAGAATTGTTAGATCAAGTAGTTGGCAGGCAAAAAAAACAGAAAACCATTGTCCTTGCTGAGTATGAGGAGTTGATTAAAAAGATTGCGGAAGGCAACGACAAATTGCCGGCAGCGGATAAAGTGGACGCAATACTTTCGGAAGCAGACAAAAGCCCGGATGATTTGCGAAAAGATGTTTCACATATCGCCAAGCGGCGTGACTACCGCCGGCAGTTGGATAGTTTGCCGGAACTCCAATCGGAACAAGAAATACTTGCCGCAAAAATCCAAGAAGAACAAAGCCGATTTCAAAAACTTCAGGAAGAACACAACAAAATCATTCGGCCACTCATAGATAGACAACGGGGTATAGGTGCGGCGATGGCGACAGCCGAAAGCTGCCGGCTAAAATTGGCGGATTCTTATGTCGGCCCATTAAAAACGGAGTTGCAAACTATCGAGCGTGATCGCTACACACTGTATCAAAAAAGACTTTCAATCGAGCGGCATATTACCGACTTGGGCCATTGCATAACTGACATTCAGGATCACCCCGAGAAGTATGACCAAAGCGAAATCCCCTCGATTAAAAAACAGATTGACGGCCGCAAAGCTGAAATTGCGGACCTAGAAAAAATAGGAGCACCACTTGCGGCACGCGAACGAGAAATTGAAAAATTGATGTTAGAAGTTTGATGCACGCGCGCCCGGCTTGTACCTTTCCAAGCTGGACGAAAGGCAACCCGGGCGGCGTGGAAGGTTCATGCTGCCCGGGCGGATTACAAAAGGATGTTTTAATCTCATGCGAACTGCCCGCGACCTAACGGCGATAGCCCGCACAATCCAGCGGCGTGGATTGCCAAGCGACTCGGAAGCAAAGTCGCTTGTCGATGATGCTTGCCGGTTGACTTTGGACGGCCGCCAAAGTGTAGGCTTGCGGCTGGCAGCAGCGGAAGTGGTTGCGGCGACCTTGCAATTTATGTTAAGTAGACAAGAATATACTACCGACGGGCGGCGTGCCTGTTTAACGCTCTAGGACGCCGTTTAATGCGATGGAAGCAAAACAGGATAAAAGCATCGACCGAGTGCATCGGAACGCAGTACACGATAAGCAGCAAGGCCGATTCGACGTTCAAGGCATAAAAAGACGTATTAGGGGCAACCCATGAAAAACCCTCGTCAAATAAGGGCTGATTTTTTGCCAGAACTGATATTTTGCCGACCACCTCGACGCCGGTAGCGGCCCGGCTTGACTTGGAAAGGGAAATTGACGATAAATAGGGGGTACTTGACATACTCTCATGTAACTGCAATAATCAAAGCATGAAGAAAATAATTCTATTCTCCGATGAACTCAGGGCGGCAATTGCAAACGCCCCTATTTCCCGCTATCGCTTATGGCAGCTAACCGGAATTGACCAAGCCTCTCTTGCCCGGTTTGTTGCCGGAAAAGAGGGATTAAGCCTTGTGGCGATTGATAAAATAGCCCAAACATTGGGATTGCATATTGTGGTGGACAAACCAAAATCAAAGAAAGGTGGAAAACATGGCGAGCATAGGACACGATCCGGGCGGATTTAAGCGGATTCTCTTTGTAGCCCCCGATGGCAAACGAAAAACCATACGGCTTGGCAAGGTTTCCGAAAAAGCGGCAATGGCCGTCAAGCTAAAGGTGGAACCACTGGTTACGGCGGCGATGCTAAAACGCCCGCCCGACGATGAAACAACACGTTGGGTTACAAGCCTTGATGCCGGCATGGCCGACAAGTTGGCGGCGGTGGGGCTGATACCCAAACGGGCATCGACGATATTAGGGGATTTTATAAAGAGTTACATTCAATCGCGAACCGATACCAAGCCCTTAACTCACAAGAAATATAAAACCACCCAACAATATCTTGTTGATTATTTTAGTTATAGTAAGCCCCTAGCGGAAATAACCCAGGGCGACGCCGACCAATGGCGGTTACATTTACTCCAAGGGCGAGCGGAAAACACGGTACGTAAGCATCTATCAATTGCAAAACAGTATTTCAGGGCGGCACAAAGGCAACGGCTGATAACCGAAAATCCGTTTGCCGACCAAAAGGCAACCGTCCAACGAAACGAAAAGCGAGATTACTTTATTACCCGCGAAGAAACCCGAAAGGTTTTGGATGCTTGCCCCGATGCCCAATGGCGGCTGTTATTCGCTTTAAGCCGCTACGCTGGCCTACGGTGCCCTTCCGAACATCTTGGCCTACGCTGGGGTGACGTGGATTGGGCACGCAACAGAATCGTTATACACTCGCCTAAAACAGAACATCATACGGGAGGGGAAAGCCGAGTGATTCCACTTTTCCCCGAGTTGCGGCCATACTTGGAAGATGTTTTTGAGCAAGCCGAGCCGGGCACAGAGTTTGTAATCACCCGCTATCGGGAAAGCAACGTCAACCTAAGAACCCAGCTAATCAGAATCATCCATCGGGCTTGCCTATCGCCCTGGCCTAAACTATTTCAAAATCTGAGGGCGAGCCGGGCAACGGAGTTAGTGCAATCCTTCCCGAGCTACGTTGCGGCGGCATGGTTGGGACATTGTGAAGCGATAGCCGAAAAGCATTATTGGCAAGTGACGGATGCACACTTTGAAAGGGCGATTAAAGCGGCACGAAATCCGGCACAGTCAGATGCTTCCAGTGGTTGCCAGAGCTTGCCGGTCAAAAATGGCGATTTTCCTAACTTCCAAAATGGCAATGAATTACACCCTATGTCAACCACTGGCAATATAATGAATAAATGTATAGTAGCGGCGGTAGGAGTCGAACCTACGACACGCGGATTATGATTCCGCTGCTCTAACCAACTGAGCTACGCCGCCAAGACGTGATATTATCGTTTTTCCCCCCCATGAATTATAAAACTTAATATAAACAACATACCATAGACAATTCCGCTGACAAGCCCGTCAAGGTGAGGTGCTAACGTATATAACCCATTAGGGATACTAAATATAACTGGGTCATGGAAATACCGGCTAATGCACTGCTGTGCGGCGGGGCTATGAATTGAGTTAAAAGTGCCGGGATAGTTTTAGAAGGAGGCATTAGCGCCGTTTTTTCGCAACTAAGGTCGTTGAATCAGGGAATCCAAGGAAGGTTGTATTGTTTTTCCAATGCAACACGTCGCAGCCGGCCTTATGCAGCAACTTCCGCAATCGAAACAATGTCGCAAAAATTTCCTTGGCTGCCAATCTGTGTTGGGGTTGAAACTGAAAACCAGTAAGCGCAGCAACACAGCCCCAACCCAATTTATATAAATTCGCAGCCACGCGCCGTATGCTCCGAGCCTTACTTAAGAGTCTCAAGTAATACCCTACGTTCATTACACGAAAAGATAACATGCCTCCCGGCTCCAGTACGCGAACTGCTTCTCTTACGGCATGTTTTTGGTGTATGTAGTTCAGTGCAACCCGGGAAAGGATGTGCGTGAAGCGGTTCTCGGCAAAGGGTATGGCTTCACCCGACGCACATACAAAATCGACCGGATTTGTGCCGAGGCGAGGCTGCATGCGATATCCCCAGGCCATGGATTCAATGTCATGATCGATGCCTACGCACTCGGCCAGCCCGAAACGCTGAAGCCTGAAAAGCGTTTGCCCGGCTCCACAGCCGACATCAAGGAGCCTGGAGTCGTTTCCAAACTCCATGTACTCCGCGAGATCGCATGCTTCCTCAGGATCGGATTGCCTATTGTATTCCCTAAGATGGTAGGCCAGTTTTGCTCCAAGTTTAGTTAGTTTCCCATGGGAATCGGCCAATCCCTTGGCCTGTAATTCAGTCACGAGGTTTGGCGCCACGTAATCACCGGCCTCAATAATAGGCAATACAGCGGCGGCTAGATCAACAAAGGAATCGCTCCATCCTAGAATTTCCACGCCATGGCGTCCATCAACACCAATGAAGTCGGGAATACGACCTCCCCATAAGACAACCGAATTAGGCAAGGAGGCTACGCATGTGTTTTCCGTCGATGTTTGAAGTGTCTTATGTTTTATGGCAGGCTGAATTAAACCCTTCGGCAAGCCCGACCGGGAACTCGCAAGATCAATTACAACTCTGTCGCAGTTTTCCATTCGTATCTCCCACCCCCACCAGCACTCGTGTCCGTGAGAATATGCTTATTCATAGTCTCGAGGTTTGCCGGCTCAAACCAGGAGAAATGCAATCTCCCGCGCGGATAATAGCCAACCCTCTATTAGTTGTCAACATAAGCCAAGATTTGGTAGTGGTACAATTTGGCCGAAATACCCAAGAAGTAAAGACAAAAATAAGAACATCCCCCCGAATAGCTATGCCCTTGACAGGAAGCGAAGAATTTGACTAAACTATACGTCTCTCTCAGATTCCCAAGCCAAAGGGAGGCAGTAATATGGAATCGGAATTAGTAGACGTGTATTGCGACTCAGCACAAATCCTGCTTGGCCCGTTTGACTTACTCTTGTATTTATCGCAAAGACCGTCGATACCCGGCTCAACGATGCCGCCGAAGATGGTTGGATGTGTTAGAATGAGTTTGGAACATGCAAAAGTGCTGACTATTATGTTGCGGAAGGTACTGAAGCAGCATGAAGAAATCCAGGGATCACCAATCAATATTATACCGCAAGTTTACCAACAATTAGGACTTAGCCCTCAAGAAGATTGGTAAAGGAGGCAAACATGAATAATACACCACCGCTCACTTCTACGGTGGAAATAGGTAAACCTTTTTTGGTAGCCCAAACCCCACAAGTAGAACCTGTTGTGTTTACTCAGGTTGATTTTATCAAAACATTAGAGAGAGTCAGAAGGAAACAGGGAAAACCGTCTATCAAACCAGACCAGGAAAAGCCTGCGGCATAAGTTACCTAAACTCTAGGTGGCCATCGCATACCCGCCACTCATAACCGCATCGTACAACTCCTTGAAACTCCACAGACTATCGACCACGCCTGCCATCATTGCGGCCGGTAGTCGGTTCCGGCCCTCTTCCGGTTCTCGGGTTCGCCAGCAGAAATTGTAGTAGGCAAGGAACATTGCACAAGCGGCTTCTAAGTTTTCCAGCTTCTTACTGAACCCCAGAGATAAGCGGGTGAATCGTTTCATCAACGTGCGGATCGTGAGATTGTGCCGTTCGACGTGAGAAGTACATATCGTTCGTTCTTCGCTCTCGTTTATCCCAAATATTCCCTTGCGTTCTGTGCCGACCATTTCTGGCGGACCGTATCGGCCAGGCTGTTCGATGTTACGATAGTCCTTGGTGATTTGTCCATACTTGGCATAGGGACCGAAAGCTAAATCGACCGCTTCGGGATAAGCCGGGAAACCGTCTGTGCTGATTTGAGTAATATAAATATACCCATGGCTCTGATAGTTATGGTCATCGCTATCATGGGGTTTGGGCATTACCAGCCGCCGAGAGAGGTCTACCATTAACTTACGGGCATTATCCGCCGACCGCTTCCCGACAATAAAGCTAGCAACCAACTTGGTTTCCTTATCCAAGGCGGTCCAAAGATAAATGTCCCCAATATCGTGCCGTTCGCTCTTTTCTTCCAGCGTCAATCGGCCCTGTTTTTTCTCAACAAACGTCCAGATTTCATCCACTTCCACGTGTTCAAGGGATAGGTTGCGAAGTTGTACGTCCATAAATTTCTTACAGGCATTGCCGAAAGTGACCAATAGCTTTTGAATCGTGGTCCGATGTACGCCAGTTAATCGGGTGGTAGAGCGGAGGGTATTTCCCTCGACTAAATGATGCAAAACTTCAATTTGCTTTTCGCGGAGGAGTACGTTACACATAGCTAATCCACCTTTCATTTTTTGGCAGGTTAGCTAGAATTGAGTTACCGAGTCACTTCTGAGCTAACCGCTTGGTTGTGATTGGCCCCGGTTCCGTTTCAGCGGTTCCGGGGTTTTCTTTAACTACTATTATTGTAGCTATATTGTAGCTACAGTCAATAGGTAAAATAAATTATTTTTTTGAGATTGACAAAGATTATTATGTGGCTATAATATAGCCATGCCTAAAGGAAGAATACCCAAAAAACCAGAGGAAAAGCGTACTAATATACTACGAATTCGGCTTACTGACGCCGAACGGAGTAAATTAGACGTTTATGCCTCTAATAGCGGGGTAGAAACTTCCACTTGGGCAAGGATGGAATTGCTTAAATTAACAAAAAAGTCACTTAAATAAGTGGTTTACAACTTGACGAAACTACTTGTGTCATTCATAATTGCGCGCAGAAACACCATGGCCGCAATGCTGTGGTTTTTCGCAGCGGGATACAGGCAAAATAAACACCCCGGGCGGGAATCGAACTCGCACATGAGGCTTCGGAAAAACCTTGCTCTATCCAATTGAGCTACCGGGGCTTTTGCCAACCGCACAAGACAATGACCCCGTCCGAAATTACTACTTTCGGCGGGGTCGTTTTATTTTATGTCTATATTGAGCCTCCTTTCCAAAAGAATCCTATTTATTGGGCTTCATACTTGTAGTGCATTACGCCATTGATCTCTTTCTTTAGAAATCTGCTCTGCAAAGCGGGGGCGCTTACCACGCCACGCACTTGACCACGTTTTAATTTGGTCTGGTCGGCTACCTCTTGAATTGATGCAAATTTTTCTCCAAAAGCTGCTAAAACTTTATTGCGAATCTTTCCTGTACCTTCCCGTGGTGAGCGTTTTTTTGGCGGGTTTTTAAGCTTTTTGCCATCGGGAAGCGTTTCCTCCAAGTATGATGTCATAGTCTTCAGGGCTTGGATTGCCTGAGCATGTTTTGCATCAATTAAATGCCGCAACTGTTTTTCGATTGGACTTACCATACATCCTCTCCGATCGTTGTAAAAGTGGAATGTTATCTAAGTTTACGAATAGCTGAAGCAGTTGTCAAGTCATTTCGTCGGACAAAGATGGAATCAAAGATAGAATGAGAGAAAAACCACCCTAGAGCGGGGATGATTGCGATTGAAATTTGTATAGGCCCACTGTCAAAAACCGATTAAACTAAAAGATTTTCCTGACAGGGGCGGCAAACTGTACCACTACCCAAGATTTGCAAGGCTATATCGTCGGCATAGACCAGGGCTTCGACTGGCTTTCGTGAAAAAAACAAACGTCCGAACTCCTGTGTTGTAAAGGAGTTGGGTTCTTTTTCGGCCATCGCGTGAAAGGCGGGAAAACTCCTGTAATCACGTGCTCTGATCAACCAATTTAAGCTGTCAAAAGTGTTAAAATTTCTTTTTCCTTAAGGGAATTATTTAATTTTCTTTTTTTCGATAAGAATTTGTTTGGAAATTAAGATAAATCTATATACCATACACACATCCATTAATAAACCTTTTGGTTCACTCGGAACATGTAAAATCATACTAGTTGATATGGCGGGGGTTTGCCGACAAGAATTAAAATAGTTATTATCGACTTTTACAGGAAAATTGCCGTTAGTGACAATATGCAGAGTTCACTTCGGCGTGTGCCATAGCTAGCGCTTAACAACATCCGGGATGCGGAAACAATGGCTGAAGCAACGGTAAGTGCGGCGGGGCTAAAAATAGTAAAACTACTGGTGGGCAATCCACCCCATTCCGTCACCGATTTGATTCAGGCTACGGGCGTTACCAGAACGGCCGTAACCGAGCAACTTCACGAACTGGTGACCGCTGGATTCGTGGAACAAAGTGCCGAACGTTTGCCCGGACGAGGCCGGCCAAGGTATCTATACAAGGCCACCAACGACGCTTTAGTGCTTCTTTTTTCCTCCAGTCAGAGGTTGGTGGTGCCCGCAATCTGGAAAGCCATCGACGAAATTGGCGGCGGCGAATTGAAGGGCAAGGTTCTAAAAAAGGTAAGCCGTACTCTGGCCGTACACTATAATAAAAAAATTACCGCCAAAAAACCCGATGATCGTCTCCGCCAGTTGATGGCAATTTTTATCGAAGAAGGCGGAATCCTGGAGGCCATGGAAGAAGACGGGCGACTGGTCGTGTACAAGCGCAGTTGCCCATTTATCAGCATGATCGACGACAACCGCACTATCTGCACCGTCGATCTCGATATGATGTCCCAGGTGGTGGGATGTCCCGTGCTGCGCACCGCCTGCCGGCACGAGGGCGATCATTGCTGCAAAATCGAAATCCCAAAATAGCGGAATTCACCGATTTAAACTACGCAGCCGCCTACCTCAAAACCAGTTTATCTTCTGGTTCCCACGCTCTGCGTGGGAACTAGGGATGGGTCGCCCATGCACCTACCAAAAAACGCGGTGTTGTGATATAATTACCGCGAATCCCGAGGGTATGATTTTGGGTTTATGGATTTCAAAGGGGTATCCGTATGGAAGAACTCCGCAAACAAGTCCGCCGAGCGCAACGGCGAATAAACATGCAACGATTCGTGGGCGCTTTAGGCTGGTGCTGGTTCGGGGCCTTTCTCGTTGCGTTGACGATCATCGTCGTCGATAAATATCGTCCCCTGCCCGTAGGAGCCTGGTTTTGGTTTGCCGGCGCTGCGGCGTTGGGACTATTGGGGGCTGTAATCCAAACCGCGCTAAACCGCGGCCGAATGTTGGAGGCCGCCATGGAGATCGATCGGCGTTTTGCCTTGAAAGAGCGGGTGTCCAGCACTTTGGCAATGCCGCACGAAGATCTGCAATCCGAAGCCGGCCAGGCGTTAAGCGCCGATGCCCTCAGGCGTGTGAAACGCATCGACGTGGCGGAGAAATTCGCGGTTGTCCCGCCGCGGAAACTTTTGCTGCCTTTGGCGCCGGCCTTTGCGGCGCTTTTCGTGGTGTTGTTTGTCAATCCGTCGCCGGTCGATATTTCCGCCACCGCCAAGACGGAAAACTCGGAAACCAAACCGCAGGTCAAAAAGGCTTCCGAGTCGGTGCGCAAACAACTGGCCGAACGCCGCGAACAGGCCAAAAAGGAAGGCCTGCAAGAGGCCGAAAACCTTTTCAAGAAATTGGAAGAAGGCACCAAGGAATTGGCTTCCACGCCCCCGGACCGGGAAAAGGCCCTGGGCAAACTCAATGATCTCGCCCGGCAGTTGCAGGATCGACGCCGGCAATTGGGCGGCGCGGACAAGGTCAAGGAGCAATTGGACCAGTTAAAAAACATCGACCGCGGGCCGGCCGACAAATTCGCCCAGGCCGTGGCCAAAGGCGATTTAAAACAGGCCGCGGATGAACTGAAAAAACTTCAAGATCAGTTGGAAAACAGCAAACTTACCAACCAACAAAAGGCCGACCTGGCGAAACAACTCGAACAGATGAAAGACAAGCTCAACAAGTTGGCCGAGAGTCACAAGGCGGCCCAAGCCGATCTACAGAAGCAAGCCGACCAGATGCGCAAGGCCGGCCAGACGGCCAACGCCGAAAAGCTGGAACAGCAACTGCGCCAATTGCAAAATCAAGGCCCGCAAATGCAACAATTACAGAATTTGGCGAATAAACTGGGCCAATGCACCCAATGCCTCAAACAAGGCAATGCCAAGGACGCCGCTAAGGCACTGGGTGAAATGAAAGACTGCATGGGAAGTCTGCAGCAGCAAATGGAAGAGATGCAAATGCTCGACGACGCCATGCAACAACTCGCCCAGGCCAAGGATCAAATGGTTTGCCCGTTCTGCGGCGGCGAGGGCTGCGAAAAATGCAAGGGAATACCGGGAGTGGGATTAAGCAAAGGGCAAGGCGTGGGCGAAAGGCCCGAAGCTAAAACTAAAACCTCCTCCTACGACTCGCACGTGAAACAAAAGGTCGGCCAGGGTACGGCCCGCGTGGTCGATCTGGTCAACGGCCCAAATATCAAAGGGGACGTGGAAAGCCAAATTCAAGACGAGTTCGATTCCACTCGCCGCGGCTCCCCAGATCCCTCGAGCGGCCGCCAAATTCCCAAAAAACTCAGTCAACACGCAAGGGAATATTTCGATAATCTCCGCGAAGGAGAGTGAAGTAAAGGCAGAAGTAAGAATGTAAAATGAAGAAGTGAGAATTCAGTTTCATTTAAACCGTTTGCAGTGAACTACACGGAACCACTATTATTTAACGCGAAAATACGAAGGAACGAAAACACGAAAAAAATTGAAGATTTAGATTTCGTGTTTTCTTTATTTCGCTCTTTCATGGTGAAAATTGGTTATGTTTTGACTTTTTTCGCTGATTCACTGCAATCCGCTAAATAATAACAGAATTCAACTCATTAACTACATGCGGATTGCCCGACAGCCTGTAGGCTACCTCATCAACTTCCCTCACAAAGGCGAACTGCAATGGAAAAGGTTCATCCTTTCCGATCTGCAAGAGAAAGGTACGCGGAACGCTGGAGAGGAACACTAATCTTCACTAATCTATGCTGATAACAGGTAAGAAGGGAACATGAACGCGGCTGGTGGTTATAGGGGACCTGTTGACGGGGGTCGCTGCGGCTGGTATGCTCGTTAGTATCAATGGAGCGGTAAAAAGGGGACAGCGCAGAAACTCGGGCTGGAATCCATCTTCCATTCCTGTGGGAGACCAAGGAAAGAACAGTAAAAAGAATTATCCACTTTTTATGGTCTGGAGGTTTGCCATGCGGCAAAAGTTATTCCCCTTCCACTGTGTCCTCTGTGTCCTCATTGAAGCCCTCTTTGTCGTCGGGTGCGGACAGTCTCCGAAACCGCAGGGAGTTATTTCCCCTCGCGCCGATGACGAATCCATCGTTGTGGGAGCAAAATACGCATACCTCTTCAAGGACGCTGACCTAAAAGCTCAGGAGACAATTCTTCCCGTTGGCTGCAAGGTACAGGTACTCGAAGTCCAAAATGAAGGCGTCAAAGTCTTGACAGTTGATAGTAAAGAGGCATGGATGCTACGCTGGGATCTATGTCGAGAATCAGAACTCAAGAAAAGGCAAGACAGTGGACATCTCCCTATTAGCACGGTTTGTATCGCGAGTGAGGGAGGAAGCATCTTCGCAACTCGGGGAACTGTGAGTGTAGAGATGGACAGAGTGGTATTTGCACCAAATCGAGCGATCTGGTGCGATCAGAGCGTTGATCCAAAGGTGGGATTCAAGATTGATGGCAATCTACTTGTATATAAGCCCAACGTACAGTATTTCATAACAAAGGAAAACAAAATTGTCGAATTGCCCATCTTGGAAATGCAATACAAACCAAAACCGGTTGAAGAACCTCCATCGATTGAGAAATCCCTCCTTGCTGCCAAGGCCAACATCTCGGCACTGATGGAACTCGCGCGAGATAAAGAAGATAAAAAAAGCGAGGTTCGTAGTTCTGCCATTTGGGCTCTGGGGAATATGGGACCGGTAGCCATTCCGGCACTTATGGAACTGGCGCGGGATAAAGAAAGCGAGATTCCTAATTCTGCCGTTTGGGCTTTGGGGGAGATGAAACCGCCTGCCATTCCGGCACTCACGGAACTGCTGCGGGATAAGGACGAGAAGGTTCGCACTTCTGCCGCCATGACTTTTAAGAAGATCGGACCGGCTGGCAAGGATGCCATTCCGGCACTCATGGAACTGCTGCGGGATAAGGAAAGCAAAGTTCGTGAAAATGCTGCTAACGTTTTGGGGATACTCGGACCGGATCCCAAGGTTGCCATTCCGGCACTCACGGATCTGCTCCGGGATCAGGACAAGTCTGTTCGCACTTCTGCCATTTGTGCTTTGGGGAATATCGGACCGGCTGCCAAGGATGCCATTCCGGCACTCACGGATCTGCTCCGGGATCAGGACAAGTCTGTTCGCACTCATGCCGCTTGGGCTTTGGGAGAGATCGGACCGGCTGCCAAGGCTGCCATTCCGGCACTTATGGAATTGCTGCAAGATAAGGAAAGAAACGTTCGTGATTCTGCCGCTTCGACTTTGGGGAAGATGGGACCGGCTGCCAAAGATGCCATCCCGGCACTGATGGAACTGGCGCGGGATAAAGAAGATATAAGAGGCAATGTTCATTATTCTGCCGCTAAGGCCTTGGGGAATATCGGACCGGATGCCATTCCGGCCCTCCTGGATCTGCTCCGGGATCAGGACAAGTCTGTTCGCACTTTTGCCATTTGGGCTTTGGGGCATATCGGACCGGCTGCCAAGGATGCCATTCCGGCACTCACGGATCTGCTCCGGGATCAGGACAAGTCTGTTCGCACTTCTGCTGCTGGGGCTTTGGGGGATATCGGACCGGATGCCAAGGATGCCATTCCGGCACTGATAGAATTGCTGCGGGATAAGGAAATCAACGTTCGTAATTCTGCCGTTACGGCTTTGGGGAAGATGGGACCGGCTGCCAAGGATGCCATCCCGGCACTGATGGAACTAGCGCGGGATAAAGAAGATATAAGAGGCAATGTTCGTTATTCTGCCGCTAGGGCCTTGGGGAATATCGGGCCAGATGCCTTTCCGGCACTCACGGATCTACTCCGGGATCAGGACAAGTCTGTTCGCATTTATGCCGCTAGGGCTTTGGGGGATATCGGACCGGATGCCAAGGATGTCATCCCGGCGTTAATGGAATTGCTACGGGATAAGGAAAGCAAGGTTCGTGATTCTGCCGCTACGACTTTGGGGAAGATGGGACCTGCTGCCAAGGATGCCATCCCGGCATTGGCAGAAATGCTGCGGGATAAGGAAAGAGACGTTCGTGATTCTGCCGCTACAGCTTTGGGGAAGATGGGACCGGCTGCCATTCCGGCACTCACGGATTTGCTCCGGGATCAGGACAAGTCTGTTCGCACTTATGCCATTTGGGCTTTGGGAAATATCGGACCGAATGCCAAGGATGCCATTCCGGCACTGACAGAAATGCTGAGGGATAGCAATGTTTCTAGGTATGCTGCCGAGGCTTTGGGGAAGATAAAGCCATCATTGCCCTCTAGTGTACAATCAAAAACTGAACCGCCAGTACCGAAAAAACAACAGAATCAATAAAATGAAGTAGCCCTCGACGAATTGCCATAATTTACATGGTGCCAAGGCACAGGTTCCCGCCAGGTGGCGCCGCTTCTTGAAGCGGTGGGACGAAGTCACAAGAGGTTTTGGCAAGAGTTTCGCGATTCCCGTTCAGCCTCTTACGGCTAAGCCACCCCGGCTCAAGAACCGGGGCTACCCCGCTAAACCCGTTATACCCGGTCTGCCTTCTTCATTCTGAATTATCGTTTACTTCCCAGCCACGCGCTTTGGAATTGTGAACGAATACAGGCATACCACAGCGCCGGTGGACATCAGGCTCCAGGGAGCCCAAGGCGGGGGGATTACTTGTTTCTGGGCGCCAAGTGCGGGTGTTGAATCAAAGATCGAGGTTGATTCGGTGGCTTCGTCGCGTATTTTCAAGGTAAATTGAGCAACGCCCAGGCACTGAACGCCCACAATTATCAGAAAGATCCCCATCGCCAGGAATAATGCCCGCCACATAATGAAATCCTCCGAAAAAACAGAACTATCGCCTTCTTTCCAGATCGACGATAGGGGCATTGGACCTGAAGTTTCGGTCTTTCAACGTGCGGAAAGCCTTGAATTCAAATGACTGCCGTAACAGTTATTCCGGATGAAAAGCCTTTTGATGTTTACTTGGATAATGACCCGGCAAATAAACCTTTTCACCTCATTTTCCGGCCGTCCGTTGGACGGCCTCGGTTCATTTGCCATGCAAACGTCAATAAAACCATGATAAA
>JBEKFZ010000042.1:0-33908 GCA_050013075.1 Thermoguttaceae bacterium
GAAACTTTCATGACCAAGGGCGTGATACCCTCGTCGCACCGTTTGTGCCTGGGCACGGTGGGATTGAAGGCCCACGATTACGTGCTTTGCGCGTTCGATCGGGCTGACCTGATCATCTGCGTGGGATACGACATGGTCGAGTACCATCCGCATCCCTGGAATCCGGACAATCGGCTGAGCATCATTCACTTTAGTGCAATTCCGGCCGAAGTCGACGAGCACTACAGCGTGGCCTTGGAGGTGCAGGGCCACGTGGGCTGGGCGCTTAGGAGCGTTGGGGAGTTGGTGCAACCCAAACAGAGTTTTCCCTGGGAAAATCTGCGCAAGGCGATTGCCGCGGAAATGTCGGAGATGGCCGACGATGGTTCGTTCCCGCTGAAACCGCAGAGAATCGTGTGGGACATTCGCCGGGCTCTTGCCCCGGACGCGACCGTGATTTGCGACGTGGGCGCGCATAAACTCTGGATGGCCCGCATGTATCCGGCCGAGCGGCCCAACACCTGCATAATTTCCAACGGGTTCGCCGCGATGGGCATAGCATTGCCCGGGGCGATTGCCGCCAAATTGGCCTTTCCCGAAAGAACCGCGGTGGCGGTCTGCGGCGACGCCGGCTTCATGATGAATTCCCAGGAACTGGAAACGGCCCTGCGCATCGGCACGCCGCTGGTGGTTCTTATCTGGACCGACAACGGCTACGGGCTGATCGAGTGGCATCAACTACAGCAATTCGGCCGCATCAGCAACGTCCGCTTCGGCAATCCCGACTTCGTGAAATTCGCCGAGAGCTTCGGGGCCAAGGGCTATCGAGTCCGGGCGGCCGACGAACTGCTGCCGATCCTCAAGCAGGCCGTGGCCGACAACACGGTGGCGGTCATCGATTGCCCGGTGGATTATTCCGAAAACATGAAACTGACGGAAAAACTAGGGAAGATGGTCTGCCCCGTGTGATACATTTCATAATTTAATAATCAACACGGAGACACGGAGAACACGGAGGGAAGAACAAGTAAATAAAAAATTATTTAAGAGATTGCAGTAAGGTGTAAGTAAAGGGAAAAAGGGGAAAAAGGGAAATAATATTTTGTAGTTATTTTTGAGTTTCCCCTTTTCCCCCTTTTCCTTTTTTCCTTTTTACACATAAGATTTATTATGTAATCTCCGTGTTCTCCGTGACTCCGTGGTGATTTAATATTTTTGCTGGGAGTTTTTCCATGCCGGAACATTTTCCACTGATGGTTCCCGGGGCAAAACCGGCGGCGGCTTTGGCCGAGGTGCGTGCGCCGTTCGACGGGTCTTTGATTGCCACAGTGGAGCAGGCCGATGGATCGGCCGTGGAAAAGGCCTTTGAAACGGCTTACTCCTTGTTCCGCAATCGCGATGCCTGGCTGAAACCGTCCGAGCGGATAGCGGTGCTGGAAAAAGCGGCCGAGTTGATGCAAGCCAATCGCGATGAACTGGCTCTGGAGGCCGCGCGCGAAGGGGGCAAGCCGCTGGTGGATTCCCGCGTCGAGGCCGATCGGGCCATCGACGGCATAAAACTTTGCATCCAGCATTTGCGCACGCAAGCGGGCGGCGAAATTCCCATGAATCTCAACGCCGCATCCGCGGGCCGGCTGGCTTTTACACAGCACGAGCCGATCGGAGTGGTAGCGGCCTTTAGCGCGTTCAACCATCCGTTGAACTTGATCGTCCATCAGGTGGGACCCGCCATCGCGGCCGGTTGCCCGGTGATTGTCAAGCCGGCAAAGGCAACGCCGCTTTCCTGCTTCCGCCTGGTCAACATTCTTAGAGAAGCCGGATTGCCCGACCAGTGGTGCCAGGCGTTTGTGACAGTCGATAATAATCTGGCCACTTCGATGGTAGCGGATCGGCGGCTGGGATTTTTCAGTTTCATCGGCAGCGGCCGGGTAGGTTGGGATTTGCGCCGCAAGTTGGCGCCCGGTGCTCGATGTTCCTTAGAACACGGGGGAGTGGCACAGGTAATCGTGGCGGCCGACGCCGACGTGGACAATGCCTTGCCGCTGGTTTGCAAGGGCGGATTTTATCATGCTGGGCAGGTGTGCGTTTCGGTGCAACGGGTGTACGTCGATAAAACTATCGCCCGGGAGTTTGCCGAGCGTTTGGCCGGTTTGGCCCGGGGGCTTAAAGTCGGCGACCCCACGCTGCCGGAAACCGAGGTCGGCCCACTGATCCGTGAGTCGGAGGTAAAACGCGTGGACGAGTGGGTCCGAGAGGCTATTGCACGTGGCGGGGAAGCACTGTGCGGCTCAAAATCGATTTCCTCGCGATTCTACGCTCCGACGGTGCTTTACAATCCGCCGGACGACGTGCGCGTGAGCACGCACGAGGTCTTCGGCCCGGTGGTGTGCGTTTATTCATATAATAATATTGATGAAGCCATCGCCCGGTCTAACGCCTTGCCTTACGCATTTCAGGCGGCGGTGTTCACCCGCGACTTGGATACTGCATTGCGGGCCACGTGGCGCTTGGACGCGGCCGCGGTGATGGTCAACGATCACACCGCATTCCGCGTGGATTGGATGCCCTTTGCCGGACTGAAGGAATCGGGCCTGGGCGTGGGCGGAATCCAATACACAATGGAAGACATGCAAATCAAGAAGTTGGTGGTGATTCGGTCGAAGGAATTGTAAAGATAGAGGCGAGTGTGTTTATTGAATGTCATGTTAACAATGTCGTATTCTTAGTTTAGCCCCGGAGCTTGCTCCGGGAGTTTTTACCACAATGGACATTCCCTTTCTAGCATCGATCTTCGGCAAGCACGAATTCGTCGTGCGGCGGTTACACTCGCTGCTGGGACTAGTGCCGATAGGCGGATTCCTTTGTTTCCACCTGGCTACCAATGCCAGCATATTGGACGGTTCTGAAACTTTTCAAATGCGGGTGAACATTATTCATCAACTCGGCCCGATAACGCTTTCTGTGCTGGAATGGTGCACGATTTTCCTGCCGATTTTGCTGCACGGCATAATCGGATTGATTATCGTATCCCGAGGAAAACGCAATCTGCGGCATTATCCTTATTTGGAAAACTGGCGCTATACTTTGCAGCGAGTCACGGGCGTAGTAGTCATGGCCTTTATACTTTTTCATGTTTTTCAGATGCACGGATGGTTTCGCTGCCAGTGGTGGACTACGCATGTTGCCCGGCCGTTTGGCGGGGCGCAATTCGACTGGGAACATGCCGCGGCATCGGTTGCCACCGTGCTTGAAGGATCAATAATCTTTGCCGCCATCTACTTCCTGGGCATAGTTGCCGCGGTGTATCACATGGCCAACGGGCTGTGGACGATGGGCATTACCTGGGGCGTTTGGACCACTCCCCGCGCACAACGCTGGGCGAATATCCCCTGCGCCCTGTTCGGACTGGCCTTGTTGACTATTGGATTGGGCGCACTTTTGGGATTTTTAAACGTTCCATCGCCGTTTGTAGGCATGGCAATTAGATGATATCAAACAATGTGGCGTCAAACGCCCGGCACAAGTGCCGGGGCTATTGAGTGTCAGAAAACTAATGTCACACACAATAGCCGGCGGCTAACAACCTCCGGCGGGTATTCGCTCATATTCCGGCGGTCGTTGACCGCCGGCTAGCGACATTATCAATCTGAAACCCAATAAACATTAATACTATCCCCTAACCACTAACCACTCTCCACTAACCACTTTCATGACAACTCCGCGCGTAATGGTCGTCGGCGGCGGATTGGCCGGGCTGGCGGCCGCGATGAAATTGGCCGAACTGGATTGCGGCGTGGGGCTGATGAGCCTTTTGCCGGTCAAGCGTTCGCACAGCGCCTGTGCTCAGGGCGGAATCAACAGCGTCAACGATCTTACCCGGCAACTCGGCGACAGCGAGTGGAAGCATTTCGACGATACGCTCTACGGCGGCGATTTCCTGCAACACCAGCCGCCGGTCAAGGAATTGGCCTACTGGGCGCCGAAGATCATCGACCTGATGGACCGGTTGGGTGTTACCTTCAACCGCACGCCCGAGGGTTTTCGCGATCAGCGGCGGTTTGGCGGCACGCTTTATCGGCGGACCGCTTTCGCCGGAGCGACCACCGGGCAGCAATTGCTCTACGCCCTGGACGAACAAGTGCGGCGCTGGGAGGTTGCCGGGAAGGTGACGAAGTTCGAATTTTGGGATTTTTTGGGACCGATAATAGACGGTCAAGGCCGCTTGCGCGGTTGCGTCGCCCAAGACCTAATTAGCATGGAGATCCGCGCGTTTCCGGCCGACGCTTTGATCATCGCCGCCGGCGGGTGCGGTCTGATCTTCGGCCGCTCGACCAATTCGATGGCCACAAACGGCAGCGCGGTAAGCCGGGTGTTTCAAGCCGGAGGGCGCTACGCCAACGGCGAGTTTGTGCAAGTGCATCCCACGGCCATCCCCGGCGCGGACAAGTTGCGCCTGATAAGCGAAAGCGCCCGGGGCGAAGGTGGGCGAATTTGGGTCCCGCGCAAACCCCAAGATTCCAGACCGCCCAACGATGTACCCGAAAAAGAGCGATATTATTTCCTCGAAGAGCGCTATCCCCGCTACGGCAACCTTGTGCCGCGCGACATCGCCACCCGCGAAATCTTCAAGGTGTGCGTGCAAGAGGGCTTGAGCGTAGAGCCGGATCGGATGTGCGTATATCTCGACGTTTCCGGCCTGCCGCGCGAGCTGTTGGATCGAAAACTCTCGGGCATTTTGGAGATTTATCAGAAATTCCAGGGCGTCGATCCACGCATCACGGCAATGAAAATATTTCCGGCCGTTCATTACAGCATGGGCGGATTGTGGTGCGATTACGAGCGCTCGGCCGAAGGCGGCTTGACGATCGGCTCGCCCCGAAATCAGCAAACCAACGTTCCCGGGATTTTCGCCATCGGCGAGTGCGATTACCAATTCCACGGCGCAAACCGCTTAGGCGCGAATTCGCTGGTGGCCTGCATTTTCAGCGGCATGACCGCGGCGCCGGGCGTGATGGCTTCAATCGACAATCTGCCCGGCGGAAATGCCGCCGATCAGCCGTCCTCGTTGTTCGATCAGGCGGTTTACAGGCATCTGGCCGAGTACAAAACCATGTTGGCGCGCGGCGACGGCGGGCCGAATCCATATACGCTGCACCGGGAACTCGGCCGACTGATGACCAAAAGCGCAACCGTGGTGCGGCATAATTCCGATCTGCAATCGGCCTACGATAAGCTCCGCGATATGGAAGAGCAGGCCCGGCATTGCACGGCGGCGGACCGCGGAACTTGGGCGAATCAAAATGTAGTCTTCATCCGGGCATTGCAGGACATGTTCCCGCTGGCAAAGACCATCGTAAAAGGTGCGCTGATGCGCGACGAGTGCCGAGGGGCGCATTACAAGCCCGAGTTCGCCATGCCCGATATCGCCGCCGCGGATCCGGCCGATAAGCGGCGTCAGGCCGAGGCGTGGTGCGACCGGTTCGAGGAAAACAATCGCAAATGGCTGAAAACATCCGTGGCCTCGCTGGGTCCGGACGGCGAACCGCGGATTTCGTACGAGGACGTGGATACGTCGATCATCCCGCCGCGCCCGCGTTTGTACGGCATGGTCGGCGGGCAGGCGATCGAAGAAGTTTGGAAGGAAAGAGGTCGGAGAGAAGGGGCCAGAGGTCAGAAATAGTTTAGCCGCGACCCGAAGGGGAGCGTGGAAACATAAAGCCGCGACCGCTGGTCACGCTTTTGTGCGCAAGATGGGGATTGTTTTTATTAGCGAGTGGATCATGGATAACGATGTCAAACCGAAAACGCCGACATTTTCGTCGTTCCTGGTTCGCGTGTTGCGCCAGGACGGGCCTGGACAACCAAATTACTGGCAGCGGCACCGGGTGGACTACGAGCCGAACATGAATTGCATCAGTGTGCTGCAAAAAATAGCCGAACTGTCCAGGACCGCCGAAGGCAAACCCGTCGCCCCGGTGGCTTGGGAGTGCAATTGCCTGGAGGAAGTCTGCGGGGCGTGCACGATGATAATCAACGGGCGCGTGCGCCAAGCCTGCACCGCGCTTGTGGATCAACTGCTGGCCGACCGGCCCGGCGAGATCGAACTTCGCCCGGCGTCCAAGTTTCCCGTGATTCGCGATCTTCTGGTCGATCGCTCGCGGATGTTCGCCTGCCTGGAGAAGATTTTGGCCTGGCTGCCGGTGGATAGCTATCTGGACATGGGGCCTGGAGCGCGGCAGTCGCAGGAAACGCAGCAAATGGCTTATCTATACAGCAAGTGCATGACCTGCGGCTGCTGCCTGGAAACCTGCCCGCAGTTTTTGAAGATCGAACTGGAGCACAAGCCCGGCGAAAGCGAAGAAGAATATCGTGCCCGGCAACGGGTGGCGAACCTGCGTTCGTTCATGGGCGCGCACGCCATTGCCCAGGTGGAGCTTTTCAATTCCAATCCCGTTGGGGCGATGAATTCTTTCGAGCGGCTAGAGGCCCTTGTGGCCGAGGGCGGCATCCAAACCTGCGGCAACGCGCAGAACTGCGTGAAAGTCTGTCCCAAGGAAATTCCATTGACGACGGCCATCGGCCGCTCCGGGCGTGCGGCCACATTGCATACGATCCGCAAGTGGTTTGATCGATAAAAAAGGGGTCAGAACTATTTTTCTAGCAATAAGCGTAGAGAGAACGATTTTGGTCAAAGAAAAATAGTTCTGACCCCTTTTTTATCCTTCGGTCTTCCCCGGGATCTGATGGCAAGGTCGAGTTTCAGTCGGCGGCTGAGTTTATCCACCCAACCGGTCGCTCCAAAGGGCAAGCCGGTTTCCACGCTGCGGCGGATGGCCGCCAGTTCGGCTTCTTCCGGCTCTTGATGCACATAAGCATCCCAGCGTCGCTGACGCAGTGCGGTCGTGGGGGCAAGTTGCTCATATGCTACTACCGAATCGAGCAAGTCATTCGGCTTGCCCAGCCCATGAGCGGAAAAACTGCTCCATCGATAGTTGCCCGCCCGGCGCACAATTTTCGCCTGCAGCGGGTTAGCTTCGATATAGCGCAACACGCGGAGCAGATGATCGTCGTCTTGGATTACCGGACTTTTAAATCTTCCCTGCCAAACATGTCCCCCACCGCCGTGAAATCGGTGATAACGTTGCGTATGCGAAACCAGTAGGCTTTGCATGATCCGGCTCACCGAAGCCCCTATCGGACGCAGAAGCAGATGGAAATGATTTTCCATCAAACAATATCCATACAGTTCGAACGATTTGCGGACTTTTAACTCGGCAAGGGCTTTTAAAAAGGCTTCGTAATCGCCATCGGCGAATAAAACCTGTTGTTGATTATTACCACGATTGATGACATGGTAAACAAGCCCCTCGTCAATAGGTCTCAATGGTCGGGGCATATTTATTCTATAGAAAAGGGGTCAGAACTATTTTTCTGTAGTATAACAAAAAGGAGAAAGAAAGTCTATTAGGTGAAGAAAAATAGTTCTGACCCCTTTTCTATGGTTTTTTCGCCGGGCGGGAGCGTTGGATTAGTGGCACGAATTCGCGTTGCTTGTAGCCCACGTACAGGTCCATGGGCCGGTGGATGGCCTTGTCGGGCGAGAGGTGCATTTCCCGCCAGTGGGCGACCCAGCCGGGCAATCGGCCCAGGGCAAAGAGCACGGTGAACATGTTTTTGGGTATGTTCATGATCCGGTAGATGATGCCGGAGTAGAAATCGACGTTCGGATATAGTTTGCGTTCGATGAAGTACGGATCCGTTAGCGCCACTTCCTCCAATTCCTGGGCGAGGTCGAAAAGCGGGTCTTTTTGACCGTGTTTATCCAACAGGCGGTGGCAGACTTCCTTGATGATCTTCGCCCGGGGATCGTAATTTTTGTACACCCGATGCCCAAAGCCCATCAGGCGGAACTCGGTGCTCTTGTCCTTGGCCATGTCGATGTATTTGTGCAGATTTCGGCCATCGGCCATGATGGTTTCGAGCATGTTGATGCATGCCTCGTTGGCCCCGCCGTGCCATTCGCCCCACAGCGCGCCTATGCCCGAGGCGATGGCGGAAAACAGGTTCACGTTGCTCGAGCCGACCATCCGCACCGCCGAGGTGCTGCAATTCTGGCTGTGATCGGCGTGCAGGATCAGAAGCAGGTTCAAGGCGTCGACAAAGTCCGGATCCATCTGATATCGTTCGCTGGGTATGGCGAACATCATGTGCAAAAAGTTCTGGCAATATGTAAGATGGTTTTCCGGGTAGATGAACGGCTGGCCGATGGATTGCTTGTATCCGAAGGCGGCGATGGTGGGCATTTTGGCCAGGATGCGGTAGATAGCCAACTCTTGTTGCTCGGGATTGCGCGGATCGAGCGAATCCTTGCAATAAATCGGCAGTGCGCTGACGACCGAACTGAGAATGGCCATGGGTTGGGCGTCGGGCGGAAAACCGGCGTAACTCGTCTTCATCCCTTCGTGCAACAGGGTGTGCATGCGGACGTTCTTGCGAAAAACTTCGAGTTGCTCCGGGGTGGGCAATTCGCCATAAATCAGCAGGTACGCCGTTTCGGTGAAGTCGCATCGCTCGGCAATCACCTCGACCGGATAACCGCGGTAGCGCAGGACGCCCTTTTCGCCGTCCACCAAGGTGATCGCGCTGCGGGTCGATCCGGTGTTGGAATAGCCTTCGTCCAGCGTGACGCACCCGGTGGTGCGGAGCAACTTGCTGATATCCAAGGCTCGATTGCCTTCGGTGCCCTCCACTAGGGGCAGTTCGTATTCCTTATCGTCAATGGTAAGTTTTGCGGTATTCATAATGGTAAAGGCGGAAAAGGGAAATGATCGTCCGTTACATGGAGTAATTTTATCGCATAATGGTTCGCCGTTCCAGGACCCCGGGGGTGGGTAAAGGATGAAGGATGAAGGATGAATGAGGGCCGGGCAATTTATTGCCCGGTCTATGTAAGGGATAAGAGATGAAAGAGGAGGGATATTCTAGTTCCCACGCTCCGGCGTGGAAACGCGAGGGCATGGCACACGGAGTGTGCCTACTACTTGTTTTTACTTGTTCCCACGCTCCGGCGTGGGAACATAATTCTTAGACGCTCCGGCGTCGAACTCTGGGCTATAAGCACTTTTCTCTAGCCCAGGCGTTGACGCCTGCGGTTGGGGGGTGATACGATATTCTTTTCTTTTTTCCCAAGCCCCATTTATGGGGCGGGCTGGATTCAGGGGTGTTTTATCCCCTTTGCAAATAATCGTTATGCCCAACACTCAAGAACCCATTCCCGTTCCTGCTGAACCAAAGAAGAAACCCCGCCGCCGCCGGCGATTTCAATACAGCCTGCGGACGTTGCTAGTATTTGTTTTCATCGTCTCAGTCTTGTGTTCCATCGGCGCTTGCACTCATTGGGTCGTTCCCGTTGAACTGTCAGCGATTGCTGTCTCTGTCACACTACTCGTCACAGTAACTGCGTGGGCAAGTGCCACATTTGCCCGCATCGCCGTCGTTGCCGCCCAAATGATTGGAGTCTTCGTGAATTTTATCCACATGATTCATGCAATACTCGGTGGGCTAATTGGTTTTATACATGGCACGGATACAAGTGCGGACTTTAACAATCTCTTAGCCCTAGTTGGCTTTTCGTGCGCCGCTGTTGCACTTATCAATTGTTTGGCTCTTCTGGTCTCGCGGCGGGCGTTCCTCCAAGCACTCCTGCCATTAGCGGCTGTAGGCAACTGTGTTACGTTGGTTTTGGCCACCTTGGCTTTCGCCTGCCCCAGACTCGACGTTATCGGAGGCGTCCCAAGTTTCGTGATCTTCTACAGTCTCACATTCATCAGTATCAACGCGATAGCAGTCAGGCTGACATATCTGGTGCGGTTCAAAGAAGGCACAAAAGAAAAGGATAAAGGGTTCCAACGCAGGAGTGTGGGAACAAAAATATAAATAAGATCAAACTGCGACCGATCAACCTTCGGTTTGTGCCCGTCGCGGCTTTATGTCTCTAATCCCCAATCCCTTTACATGTCATAGTACAAGCAGAACTCGTAGGGATGCGGGCGCAACTGCATGGCTTGGACCTCGTTGGTAAACTTGTACTTTATCCAAGTATCGATAACGTCAGGGGTGAACACGTCGCCGCGCAGGAGAAACTCGTGGTCGGCACGCAATGCCTTTAGTACGTCTTCCAATGAGCCGGGAGTTTGCGGCACTTTGGCCAACTCCTCCGGTTCGAGGTCGTAAATGTCCTTATCCAGCGGTTCGCCCGGGTCGATCTTGTTCTGAATTCCGTCGAGCACAGCCATGAGAATCGCCGCGAAAGACAGGTAGGGGTTGCAACTCGGATCCGGACAGCGGAACTCCAATCGCTTGGCCTTGGGGTTCGGGCTGTACATTGGAATACGAACACAAGCAGAACGATTGCGTTGCGAATAAGCCAGATTAACGGGGGCCTCAAAACCCGGCACCAATCGCTTGTAACTGTTGGTCGTGGGACAACAAAAAGCAAGGATGGCCGGGGCATGCTTCAGCAGGCCGCCGGTGGCGTAGATGGCCATGTCGCTTAGTCCCGCGTAACCGCTGCCGGCGAAAAGATTTTCGTTGCCCTTCCAGATCGAAGTGTGGGTGTGCATGCCCGAACCATTGTCGCCGAACAGGGGCTTGGGCATGAAGGTAACGGTCTTGTTGTATTTTTTCGCCACATTTTTCGTGATGTACTTGTACATCATCACCTTGTCGGCAATGTTGACCAGGGAATCGTATTTCAGGTCGATTTCGGCCTGGCCGGCGGTGCCCACTTCGTGATGCTGGGCCTCGATGCTCAATCCGCAATCGATCATGGTTTGCATCATTTCATTGCGGATGTCCATCAATTGATCGGACGGCGGCACCGGGAAGTAACCTTCTTTATAGCGGAGCTTATAACCGAGGTTCGGCTTTTCCTCGCGGCCGCGGTTCCACTGGCCTTCGATGCTGTCGATAAAGTAATAGCCGCTTTGGGTGTTTTGTTCGTAGCGGACGTCGTCGAAAATGAAAAACTCGCATTCCGGGCCCATGTAACAGGTGTCGCCGATGCCGGTGCTCTTTAAATAATTCACCGATTTGCGGGCGACGTTGCGCGGATCACGGGAGTAATCCTCGCGGGTGATGGGATCCTGGATGTTGCAGATCATCGCCAGCGTGGGGATCACGCAGAATGGATCGATCGAAGCGGTCTCGGGCTGGGGTACCACGAGCATGTCGCTTTCGTTGATCGCCTGCCAGCCGCGGATACTCGATCCGTCGAATCCCACGCCGTCTTCAAATACGTCTTCGTCGAGTTTGTCGACGGGAATGGTGAAATGCTGCCACAGACCGGGGAAGTCCATGAAGCGCAGATCCACCGATTTGACGTTCTTTTCCCGGCACAATGCTAAAACTTCTTTCGGAGTCAGTTTTTTTTCTTCTTTCATAGGAAAACTAACCTTTATGTGGTGTTGACTGGGTACGGTTAAAGCCTCAACGGCACCCTAATATTGGGCCGCAGGCAGGCATACGGCTATTTTATGCCTCGATCCTTTGCAAAGGGGATGCCACTATGGCATTAATTTCTGTGACAATAATATCGTAACCTGTTTAAGAAAATGATCTTATCGCCAATAATCTATTTTTCCACGATTTGGCATGGGAGTTCTTTTTTGCTTATTTATTGTGCATTTGATGGCTTTTTTTAAGGCAAATAATCCGGGGTAATCTGGGTTCAGGCCGCAATTAGCGGCTGTCCAAGTATTACTCCCCTCTCCCGATTGCGGGAGAGGGGCCGGGGGTGAGGGCCCCTTGCCTTCCAAACTCCAAAGTTATTCTTGGACAACCGCTTAGTGATTGGCAACCTTTTCCAAATGCCCTTGATTAAGTAAAAACGCCTGATCGGTTAGTTTCTTCCGAAATTCCCTATCATGCGAGATAAGAATCATGGCCTGCGTCAGGCGGCCAAGGATTTCCAGTAGGCACTGGGCGGATTGTTCGTCCAATGAGTTTGTGGGCTCGTCCAGCAGCAGCACATCAGGTTGCATGGCCAGGACCGTGGCCAGTGCCGCCAGGCGTTTTTCACCGCTGGAAAGTTGATATGTGATGCGATTTTCGTATCCGGCCAGCCCGAGGTCGGCCAGGGTTTGGGAAACGATTTGCCGCACTTGATCGCGCTTTAGCCCGAGATTCAGCGGTCCGAAGGCCACGTCTTCGGCCACGGTGGGGCAGAAAAGCTGGTCGTCGGAATCCTGAAACAGCAGTCCGATGCGGCGGCGGACTTCGTGAAAATCGGCCTCCTCACGCCTCACTTTCCCGAAAACTTCAACACTCCCCGCTCCAGGCCGCAACAGACCGACGATCAAGTGCAAGAGCGTGGTCTTGCCGCTGCCGTTGGCCCCGGTCAAGGCAACTCGTTGGCCGAGATCCAGGCGAAAACTGCAACCGCCGAGCACCGGCCGATCTGGCGAATATGAAAAATCCACGTCGCGGATGTTTATTAAAGGTTCGCTCATAAATACTCCGCGGCGATCACGGCCGCAAGAACCAGAAACGAAATAATACTAAAAATCAGATCGCGAAATTGAAAACTGAAATGATCGAGCAGGTAAAATCGGCCCTGAAAACCACGGCACTTCATGGCGGCCAGGATCCGCTCGGAGCGGTCGTAACCGCGCACCAGCAACATGCCCAGCAGGTTTCCAAAACTGCGGTAGGTGCGGCAATCCATTCGCGGCCGAAAACACCGCACCTTCATCGCCCAGCGCAACCGCAGGTATTCGCGATGAAGAATGTCCAGATACCGGACGGTGAACAAAAATAAATGCGATAAACCCGCCGGCACGCGGAGATGGCTCAATGCGTGACCCAGCGTATTGACCTCCATCGTGCCGATAAGAATCAGGATCGCCAGCATTATGGCATTCCCTTTAAGTGCGATTTTGGCAGCCAGGAGCAGCCCTTCTTGCGAAAAACAAAAAGGGCCGATCATCGCAATAGGTTTGCCGGGCATAGAAAGCGGCAACAGAATCGCCAGCAGAAGCATCAAGGCATTAAACGGTATGAGCCGCTTGATTAGGGTCGTTGCCGAGAATCCGGAAAATGCTCCGGCCGACAAGGCCGCTGTCAAGGCAATGCCCAAGGCGGTGAAACCGCGGACTTCGGCTGTCATTATCGAAAACAAAACCGCGGTCACGATGCGTGCGCGGGGATCTATCCGCCTGACATAGCCCAAGCGATGCGCAACGCCGGTAGGTTGGAAGGTAGAAAACATAATTTATTTAGCCCCCGCTGAATACACCCGGGATTGCTGAATATTTATTGCGTCTCAGGTAATGAATGTCGAGTTCTCGCCTCAGAGCCGGGCCGTGTCGGGTGCGGAATTACCGGGGCGACACGCCCCGGCTCTGACTTTTCATACGACATTCTTTTTCTGACTCTCAATAAATATGAAAACGCGAGACAACCCCGATTATTCCCGTGATTGCGGTTTCTTTCGCAACAGCCCTCGGTAGTAATATCCATAAGCCGCGCCGGTAAGCCCGACGATAAAACCGATGCCGCCGAGGATGTCGCGGAAGCCAACGCGATGCTCGTACTCGTTGAGTTGCTCTTGCAGGGCGTCGACATCGGCATGAATTTCCGCTAAAAGGGCGGAATCGTGCGAACGTTCCCGGTCGCTTTCGGTGTGCGTGCGTGCCGTATCCGGAGAAACAATGGAAGGATCTCGCGGCGGCAAATCGGCCGGCAGGTTTTTGGCCAAAAGCGTATATTCGGCGCCGTGGCCGTCGTTGGTATCGACCAGCAGGCGATGGTCGCAGTGAAAGCGGAGCTCCAGTTTGAACTTTCCTTGGTCGTCGGTCTTGGTCCGGCCTATTTCTTCGCCCGCAGGGTCAAAGGCCTTCACGTCGGCGTTTCTGGCCGGCGTGCCGTCGTGGAAACTCGCTTTGCCTTGGATGGTTTTGCCTTCGACCGTGGCGAAAACTTCCATGCTATGGGCGAACACGGACGAAGGAGTGAAAAAAATCGACAGAATAATTGCAAATTGCAAATTGCACACAAAAGTGGACAGTGGGCAGTGGGCAGTGGACAGTAGGTGATGCGAAATTAAAAGCGGTTTCATAAAAAAGTTCTCAGTTATCAGTTTTCAGTTCTCGATTTTTAATACACTATTTCCCAATCCCCAATCCCTATTTCCCTGTTCCCGGTTCATATTCGCAAATAAGACGAGGGGCATTGAGCAGTTCGGGGCGGACTTTTCGGATAAATACCACGACGCTGCCGGTCACAAGACCCTCGATCACAGCCGAGGGCAGGTGAACGGCGAGAATCAAAGGCACTAGCGCGGAGAATTCCTTGCCGGCAAGAATCAAGACCCCGGTGGTAATAAGCGCGCCTAGGATCATGGCGGTCGCCCCGGCGGCAAAACCCACGCCGAATACCAACCACTCGCTATCGACCGCCGCGGCGCGGCGGAATAAGAAATGGCAAACCACCGCGGGCGCACCCATGATGACCGTGTTTAGCCCCAGGGTCGTGGGTCCGCCGATAGAGAAAAATACCGCCTGTAGAGTTAAGGCTATCAAAATGGCCGGAAATGCTGCCCAGCCCAGGACCAATCCCAAAAGACCGCTTAACACCAAATGCACCGAACTGGGGCCAAGCGGCACTTGAATCAAGGAGGCCACGAAAAACGCCGCGCTAAGCAAGCCGGCCTGAGGCAGGCGCTGTGGATCGAGCTTGCGCAAGCCCAGGGCCGTACCTGCGGCCGCGGCCAGTGCACCGGCGGCGAGCAGTTCTTGCCCATGTGGCGTGACCGACAAAATGCCTTCGTAAATGTGCATTGATTTTAAGGTTCAGGTGAATGACCAAATCCGAAATCCGAATGACGAATATGGTTCTTTTTATGATAATACCATTTCCAATATTGTAACACTATAATTATTACCTGTCGAGGTGGTGGGCAATAGAAAAATTGGCGGGATTTTGCCTGGGTTTTCACACCCTGCAATCGGAGGTGTATATATGGCGGCAGAATGAAAAAAAGCGGTCAGCCACCCGGAGCGTACCCGGGGAATGGGGGGGGACAGCGTCGAAAGGTTTAAAGCCGATGGCTGATAACCGAAAGCTTGCATCGAAATAACTGAGAACTGAGAACTGAAAACTTACAACCCCTGATCGCTATTGATGCAATCGATCAACTGCCGCAGGCGGCCGTAATTGCGGCGGTCGAATTGGAAGATCAGCCGGGGAAGATCGGCCAACTCCGGGTCGTCGTGTTCTTCTGCCAGGGCTTCGCCGACTCGGAAGCGACCTTCGAGAAGAATGTCGGCGAAGTTCGTATTGATCGTTTCCAGCAAGGCTTC
The DNA here is from genome assembly GCA_050013075.1 of Thermoguttaceae bacterium. Lineage (GTDB taxonomy): Bacteria > Planctomycetota > Planctomycetia > Pirellulales > Thermoguttaceae > JBEKIK01. Next base: position 15,339 of record JBEKFZ010000042.1, read on the forward strand.
GCCGGGCCGCCGCTGAAGCCGCACGACCAGGTTCGAGCGAACGTAGCGCAGGCTGTGATACACGCGATAGAATTGCAGGATTTCAGCAACCGCTTCGTCGGCGTTGTCGGTAAGTTTATAGAGCGAAAGATCCTCGGGGCTGATCATTCCCCGGTCAAGCAATTGCTTTTTGACAAACTCTTGAAAACAGGCCCAATAGTCGCCGCCCGGTTCGTCCAGCAGGACCATGGGCATCATGTCATGTTTGCCGGTCTGCAAAAGCGTGAGCACTTCCAAGCCTTCGTCGAGCGTGCCGAAACCGCCGGGCAATAGGCATATCGCGTCGGTTTCCTTGACGAACATCAATTTCCGCGTGAAAAAGTATTTCATGTGGACGAGTTTTGGATCGCCGGCAATGACCGAATTGGCCACTTGCTCGAAGGGCAGCAAAATATTCAGGCCCATGGCGTGATCGCGCCCGGACCCAACGTGTCCGGCCTCCATTATTCCGCTGGAAGCGCCGGTGATGACAAACCAGCCGTGATTGGACATTGCCTGTCCAAAGGCCACGGCCTGGCGATAGGCGGGATGGTCGGCCGGGGTACGGGCGGAACCAAATACCGTCACCTTTCGACTCCGACGATAGGGTGCGAATACCTTGAAGGCGTAACGCAATTCCTTTAGCGTACGGCTGAGAATTTTCAAATCGCCGCGGCTGGGTTGGTCGGTGGCAAGCTTGTCTGTGGATTCTTTGATCCGCTGGATCAGTTCGGCCACCCGTTGCGACGCCGAGGGGTCGCTATTTATAGGGTGATCTTCAGGGATTGAAGAATTTCCTCCGGTCTCGACCATTAAAACGTTCCCCTCCCCACAACAGTCCGGTTGCGGTGGATTATTGAATTATCAACTGACAGAAACACTCCCCGACCAACATAAAGTTGGTGCCCGGTCGCGGCTATTGAATCTCGGGTAATAAACGTCGCGTTTTCGCCTCGGAGCCGGGCCGTGTCGGGTGCGGAATTACCGGGGCGACACGCCCCGGCTCTGACTTTTCATGTGACATTCTTTTTCTAAGACCCAATAAACATTTTCAAATAAACGGCGGCTAAACATTTTTCCTATTACTACCGGAATACTTGCCCCTATACTACTTTATATTGTAAATCCTCTATTTTAACAACTTTGGGTATTGGATGATTAAGGCATCAAGAAAACAAAACAGCCCGGGGTGCTGGGGACCGGGCTGAGAAGTAGGTTGTTGAATCGTATGGGATTTAATGGGATTTAGCTAAAAATCAGGCAGACGGGCGGCGATAATGTTGGTAAGCTAGGAGGACTTCGTAAAGATCCATTGATATTGTTACTTCATCGTCTGCAAAGTCCCTAAGCCAAGTACGTTGTGATTGAAGGGCGTCGGTCAACAGCGGCATAACTTCCATTAGTGGTACCGTTACAGTCTCGCGGTGGGTATCGGTAGCACTATTCTTGGCTGTTTCCTCCTGCGGGCCATAATAAACGCGGAGATGGCAAGCGTTCATGACATTAATTCCTTCCATGGTGTGCCCACCCTGTCTGTTCGCTTTATATCGGCGGGAGGTGTCTTGCGGGTTTGATCTTTTTGGAGGAAAATGCCGTTTTTGCACGCCAGCGCTGCTGGCGCGATAGTACATGGAAAACCGATCATCATCAAAATACGGTTTTTCGAAACAAGCGAGACATTTCGGGATTTCTCGTCGAAAACGGCTCCACTCTCAGGAAACGGCTCCTATTGGGGGTCTTTCCGTGGACCTATCGGCGGCTGGAACTATTTCCGTTATTCCAGGTTCCGTTTCTGGAAAATCACGACAAGTCTCCAACAACGTGGACTGCATATGGCCAGCATGGTAACAATCGATTTGCGGCAGGTAGCTCGCGGTTTGGACATTCCACTGCGGCAGATACAAACAACGGTGGAGCTATTGGATGAGGGGAACACCGTTCCATTCATCACCCGATATCGCAAAGATCAAACCGGAGGGTTGGACGAGGAACAAGTTCGGCTGATTCAGGATCGGCTCACAAAAATGCGTCTGTTGGCCGAACGCAAGCAGACTATTTTGCGGTCGATCGAGTCGCAGGGAAAGCTAACGGAAAAACTTACCAAGCAGGTCCTGGCGGCGACGACCACGAAACGTTTGGAAGACCTGTATCTGCCATATAAGCCCAAGAAGCAAACCCTGGCCACCAACGCCCGCAACCGCGGCCTGGAAGGACTTGCCCAGGAAATTCTCGAAGCCAACCCCCTGTGCATCGACTTGGATGCGCGGGCAAAAGACTATGCCAACGCGGATCGCCAGGTACCCACCGCCGCCGACGCCTTATTGGGCGCGGGGCACATTATTGCCGAGCTGTTCAGCGAGCAGGCCGAACTACGTCAGCGCCTGCGGGAAATCATGCAGCGCACCGGCGTGATCGTTACCACGCGCATCGCGCCCGAACCCAAAAGTCCCTCGGAAAAGACCGACAGACCTCAGCCGATGCCCGCGGCCGCGGCTACGACAATAGCGGTCTCCGTTCGGCATCCGCCCGGGACAGTACACTCGGCCGTTACGGAAGCGCCATCGCAACCAACGCTCATCGAGCCGCTCATGTCCGCCCATACCGAAACCCCCGCGCACCGGGAAGGGCAATGTTTCAAACCATCGGCGATCGAGGCCATGCCCTCGGCTCAACCGCTTCATGCCGCCGATTCGGCGACCGCGGAGGCCAATGCCGCTTCGACCTCGGAAACGATTTCGTCCATACAGGTATCCACACCGCACGAGGCGGCCGCATCGGTTGCGGCAGCGGCTGCAAACGAGGTGTTAAGCACGGTGGATTCGATTGTTTTGTTGGAACCTCCCGAAAGACCGGAAAGTGGAGCGTGTGAAGTGCAAAGTGCGGAACCGCTTGCGGTTTCGCCGCGGGATTCCATCGTCTGCCCAACGGCCACTCTAGCGGAAAAATTACAGTTGGATTCGGGGGCGGAAGCGTGTTTGATTATATCTCCGCCCGAGGCGCCCGCGGGGTCGGTCCTGCCCACGGCAACCACCGCCGATCAGCACGGCCCGACGCTAACAGCCACCCAGCGCAAGAAGCTTGCCCGTGAAAAAGCCAAACAGCTTCAGGCCGCCAAACGGGAACTGAAAAGGAAAAAACTGGAAGAAAAGCAGATCAAAGACTTCCGCGATTATTTCGATTACCGCGAGGAAATCAAGAAGATTCCGCCCCATCGCGTTTTGGCCATCAATCGGGGCGAGCGGGCCAAGGTTTTGCGCGTAAAAATCGAAACCAATTTGCAGGCCATGGTAAACTCGATGGATGAATATCTCATTCCGCCGAACCATCCTCATGCCGAATATCTTCGCGGCTGTGCCCGGGACTCACTGTCGCGTTTGATCCTTTCCAGCCTGGAGCGCGAGGCCCGCCGGGAACTGACCGATCGGGCGGAAACCCACGCCGTGGGCGTGTTCGCCAAGAATCTGCGCAATCTGTTGTTGCATCCCTCGGTGCACAATCATCGGATTTTAGCCCTGGATCCGGGTTACAAAAGCGGGTGCAAACTGGCGGCCCTGGATCAATTCGGCAACCTCCTGGAACACGCGGTGATCTACCTGGTCGGCAAGCCCGAACTCCGCGAAAGCGCCCGGCAAAAGATCGTCGAACTGGTGAAAAAACACCAGCTTACCGTTGTGGCCATCGGCAACGGGACGGCGTGCCGCGAGGCGGAAAAATTCATATCCGACGTGCTGGGCGGAGAACTGAAGGAGCAGGGCACGGCCTATGTAATCGTCAACGAGGCCGGCGCCAGCGTGTATTCCACCAGCCGCCTGGGCCGTGAGGAATTTCCCGACTATGACGCCACCCTGCGCGGGGCCATTTCCATTGGGCGGCGTTTGCAGGACCCCTTAAGCGAATTGGTCAAAATTGATCCGGCCAATATCGGCGTCGGGCTTTATCAACACGATGTGAAGGCCAAGCATTTGCGGACTTCGCTGGACGACGTGGTCGAATCGTGCGTGAACTACGTGGGCGTGGACGTAAACACCGCCAGCCCGGCGCTGTTGCGATACGTTTCCGGATTGAACCAGTTGACCGCGCACCGTTTGTACGAATATCGGCGCGAACACGGCCCCTTCGCCAACCGCGATCAATTCCGTCAGGTGCCGGGGCTGGGCGAGGCGACATTCGTGCAGGCCGCCGGTTTTTTGAAAATTCCCGCAGGCGATAATCCCCTGGATACCACCTGGATTCATCCCGAAAGTTACACCGTGGCCAACCGCGTATTGCAGCGACTGGAATGTACGCCCAACGACTTGACCGACAAAACCGCCTCCCCCGCCCTGGCCCAGCGCGTGACCAATGTCGATTTGGAAGCGATGGCCAAGGAACTGGAGGTGGGCACCCTCACCTTGAAAGACATCCTGGCTCAACTCGCCCGGCCCGGCCGCGATCCCCGCGAAGATCTCCCTCCGCCCGTTTTCAAACACGGCGTGCTTAAACTCGAGGACCTTTCCGAGGGCATGGAATTGACCGGCACCGTGCTGAACGTGGTCGATTTCGGCTGCTTCGTCGATATCGGCATGCACGACAGCGGTCTGGTGCACGTCAGCCACATCGCCGACCGTTTCATTCGCGATCCCCACGAGGTGGTCACCGTCGGCGACGTGGTAAAGGTTTGGGTCCTTGCCGTGGACAAGGAACGGCGGCGCGTGTCGTTGACCATGGTCCAGCCGGGCACTGAGCGGCCCCGGCCGCCCCGGCACGGTCATAAACCGCCCCAAGGCGCAAAACCGGAAGCCGCGCCCTCCGACGGAACAATATCGGATCAAACGCATTCCGAGGGCGGGACTGATCAAAGGGAACAAAATCGCAACAAATTTTCGCGCCGCGATCAGGGGCAACAGAATCGGCCGCCGCGCGGCGATAGGCCGCCCCAAGGCGATAAGCCTTCGCGCCCGGATGGCCAACAACCCTACGATGCGCGTTCCAATCAACGCCGGCCTCAATCCTCGCGCCCCAGGCCGCACGCGCAACACCAACCCAGGTCCAGGCCAAAACCATTCATCCCCATTACCGACGCCATGAAGGAAGGCAAAGAACCGATGCGGACCTTCGGCGATTTGATACAGTTTTACGAACAAAAAACCCAACCACCGGAAAAAATACAAAAGCCCCCCGAACAACCGGCGGAAGCAAAAGATGAAACACCGGCCCCTCCGGCCGAAACGCCCGAAATCAATGACAAAGCTCTAATGACGAATGACGAAAGTAACGCTGAACAAGGAACGCAGAACCCGGAACCGTCCGAGCAAAAAATCGAAGAGGAATCGAGCGGTAAAGACGTTAAATGAATGTCATGTAAATAATGCCATATTCTTCGTTTAGCACCGGAGCTTGCTCCGGGAAATTTTGCCGTAGATGTAAATTATCATGGAATTCCAACAGCGGCTGCAAAAGGCGATTGAGCGCGGTCAGCGGGCGAGTATCGCCCGGGCACAGGCCGAACGCGATCGGACTGTAAACGAAAAAGAACTCCAGCGCCTCCACACCCTCTATCGCCTGGAGCTCTCCGAACGCATCGAACGCTGCCTGAAAAACATGTCCGAGCAGTTTCCCGGCTTCCAATTTGAGAGCATAGTGGATGAACGAGGCTGGGGCGGGGCCATCAGCCGCGACGATCTGCGCATGAATTCTTCCAGCCGAACGACCGGCTACAGCCGCCTGGAAATGCTCATCCGTCCCTTTTCGTCGTCTCATGTCTTGGAGCTCGTGAGCAAAGCCACGGTCATGAACCGCGAAGTATTCCATCGCTCCCATTATCACGGCCTGGCCGACGCGGATCTGATTTCCTTTAATGAAATGATCGACAACTGGGCCCTGGAATTCGCCGAACAATACGCCGGAAAAAACTGAGGAAAACCCCAGTGAGGCGGTCTGATGGAAAACGAAAAACCCACGATCTTCACCATCGGCCATTCCAATCACGCCCTTGAGAACTTCTTGTCTCTATTGAATCGGCATAATATTAAGGTGGTCGTTGACGTGCGCTCGCAACCCTACGGCCGGCTTGAACATTTCAACCGCGAATATCTTTCCACCGAACTGAAGGCGGCTGGAATTGAATACATATTCCTGGGCCGGGAATTAGGCGCCCGCCGCGACGAGCAAGATTGCTACCAGGACGGCATGGCCGTTTACGAAAAGATCGCCGCTCTGCCGGCCTTCCAAGAAGGTCTGGCACGCCTGCGCCAACTCGCTTTAACGTCCAGACCGGCCGTTATGTGCGCGGAAAAGGAACCCTTGGATTGCCACCGCGCGATCCTTATCTGCCGTTGCCTGCGCGATTCCGGGTTGCGGATCGCGCACATCCTGGCCGACGGCAACCTCGAAGATCATGCGGAGACCGAAAAACGCCTGGTTAAAAAAATGGGCGTCGAGCGAACGCTATTCGAACCCCACTTGACCGAGGAAGAAATCATCCGCCGCGCTTATGACGAGCGCGGGCAAGAGATTGCCTTTCGCTACAACTACGAGGAAATGCCGCAATGAACGACTCCGCGACAACGATTCACTCGCCCCCCATTACTTTGTTCACGCTCGGATTCTCGGGAAAATCGGCAAAGGAGTTCTTCGACAAGCTAAAATCCTCCGGCGTGCGCGTCGTGGTCGATATCCGCCTAAACAACGCCTCGCAATTGGCGGGTTTCACCAAAAAACGGGATCTGGAGTATTTCTTACGCGCCATCTCCGATATTAACTACGTGCACGAGCCGGATCTTGCCCCCACAAAAGAAATTCTGGACGACTACAAAAAGAAACGAATCGACTGGAACGAATACGAAAACCGATATCAACGTCTCCTCCAGGAGCGACAGCCCGCCAAGGGTCTCAAGCCCGAAGATTTTGATCGTGCATGTCTGCTTTGCAGCGAGCCGACTCCAGAGCACTGCCACCGGCGACTGGCGGCCGAATATCTTAGAGCCCAGTGGGGAAACGTAACCATAGTGCACCTGTAAAAACCGGGAGGGGCAAATGACCCGATTGATCTGCCTGGCAAACTCGCGCCGAGACGGCGGCCGTTGCGTCGCCGGAATCGACGTTGATTCGGGCCTGTGGGTCCGTCCTCTACCGCCTAGAGGAGGCGCGATTCCGGAAGAAAAAACTTTTTTGGGCGGCCGATTGTTCACGCCCTTGGACGTAGTTGAACTCGAACTCGACCCGCCGGCCTTTACCACTCGCTTTCAATGCGAGAACCGGCTGATGCAAAACTGGAATTGGCGTATGGCGGGCCGGGTCGATGCCGCCGATATTCTAAAGTATTGCAGTCGGGAAAAAACCGTCCTTCATGGCCCCGGCAAAACCGTCCAGCCGGCGGAACTGGAACGATTGCCCCCGCAAAAATGGACGTCTCTGGAACTCATCCACTGCACAAATGTGACTTTCGAGCCGGATCCGCGCATGTCAATCCGCTGGCAAGCCAGGTTTTCGCCAAGCCCTGCCTGCCCGGCGTATTGCCTGAGCATAACCGATCCGGAAGCAACCATGCGCCTGAACAAGAAGGAAAAAATCAAACCCGAATGTCTGTTGACGGTCAGCCTTACCGAGCCGAAAGAATTCAAGGAGTACGGCAAGCCCGAACTCTGCTATAAACTCGTCGCGGCGGTCATCAAGTTGTAGCGGGATGAATAAAACCGCTTGCGGTTTCGCGGTCGATATCAACTGAAAACCAACGACTGATAACCTATCACTCCGCATTTTTGCCGGCATATCGCTCCGAATGTTCGGCGTGGAGTTTCCAGTTGGCGGCGTACTGATCGGCAAGGATTTTATCGCGGATGACCAGCAGATTTTCGGCGTTGCTATGCTCGGCCTGATTGGTGAAATTGAACGAGCCGGTAATCACCACCTGGCCGTCGATAATCATGACTTTATTGTGGGCAATGGCGTGCTCGCTGTCGATCAAGACCGGCACGCGGGAGTTGTGCAAAAAGTCGGCCTCTGAGTATTTCTCGGTTTTTTTACTGCTGTCGAGAATAACCTCCACGTGCACGCCCCTTTTATGTGCCTCGACGACGGCCTTGGCGATCGGGGCCGAGGTGAAACTATAGGCCTGAATAAGAATGCTCGACTGTGCGGATTCGATTTCCCGGACAATCGCTTCCGTGCATCCGCCCTTGGGCGAAAAACGCACCTCGATCGGCGGCAACGGCCGGGGAGTATAATCGCACCCCAAGGGGAATAGAATACAAATACAAACCAGAAAAACAGCTACACGTCGCATTACGATTCCCTTCATGGATAGAATTGATCGAACTTATATAACTTATCACAGAAATATGAAACGCCAAAAGCCCAAAAAATAATGTTATAATGTTTATTCTCTTTCGTGTTTTCGATTTTTCGAGTTTTCGTGATTAAAATTGTTATTGTTGTCTCCCATGAATCCTCTAACTTTAACTCGTGAACAATCGCGGCAAGTCGATCGGCTGGCGGCTGAGCAGTTCGGCCTATCGGGCCTGGTATTGATGGAAAATGCCGGCCGGGGGGTTGCCGACGTGCTGTGCGGGCTGGGAATCGCCGGCCCGGTGGTTATATGCTGCGGCAAAGGCAACAACGCTGGAGACGGGTTTGTCATCGCCCGGCATCTGGACCTGCGGGGCCACGCCGTTCGGGCACTGGTTTGGGCCGAACCTGCGGAATTAACCGGCGACGCGGAAATAAATTTCCGAATATTGAAAAAAATCGCCGTGCCGATAGAGATCTTCGGCGACCGCCACGATCCTAACCGTCTTGCCGAACTGTTGGCCGGCGCCGCGTGGATTGTTGACGCCCTTTTAGGCACCGGAGCCCGAGGCGAGCCGCGTCCGCCCCTGGACGCTGTAATAGATCAATTAAACGCGGCGACCGCGCCCAAGCTGGCCGTCGATTTGCCCAGCGGCCTGGATTGTGACACCGGCATCGCCTCCCGGCACACAATCCGCGCAACCGAGACCTGTACTTTCGTTGCAGCCAAACCCGGCTTTTTTGCCCCCGGCGCCGAAAAATACGTGGGCCGGCTGCACGTGTTGGACATCGGCGCCCCGCGCCAAGTTATCGAAAGAGTGTTGAAAGCAAAGGATTAAGAAAGCAAACAGAGAATAAATTGCCCTAACAATAAAGGTGCAAATAAATTAATTCACCACGAAAAGGTGGAAGTACGAAAGGACGAAAAAACTTTTATTTTCTGTTTCGTGATTTCGTTATTTCGTGTTTTCGTGATGAAAATGGTTATGTTAGATGAGTAGTTATTGTTTAATCGCAGTCCACTATTGGGTCTCAGGTAATAAATGTGGGGATATACATTTGCATTTTTGCTAAAAACAACGGGAGAAAGCTCCCGGGCTAAACTTTTAATGCGACATTCATTACCTGAGACTCAATAAATAGTAACTATCTTTTTGTTATCCTGTGTTTTCAGTTATTTTTCGTTTTTTTGCGCCTGCGACAATGCGCGCTCCAACTCGTTCACGCGGCGTTCCAGTTCGGCGATGCGGTTCTGCAATTGTTCGATTATTTCACGGTCGCTTGTAGAATTGATCTTGGCGGGCGGGGACGTTGTTTTAGCGGGCGCAGGCTCGGGCAGAATCAATTCGCCCGGGGGCAAGGGGATCATTTCGGCCGTTTGACTTACCGGACCAAGCGCGGCAGGAGGGCGGCCAAGGGTTACTTTTTTCTTTTGCGTCGCACCGTCGCGAAGGATGTCAAACTCCACAACATCGGCCGGCTGGTAAATCCCGAGAATTTCGGTCATGTCGCTCAATTGCCGCACGCGCACGCCCGCCAACGCGGTGACCAGATCTTGTTTTCGCAACCCGCCCTTTTCGGCTGGACCGCCCGGACGAACTTCGGTAATCCGTACCCCGCGGCCGCGATCCTTTCGGTCGTCGGCCGTTAAGCCGAGATAAACCGGCATGGGGCTATTGGATGTCGATATATTGTCGGGGGATGGCGCAAGCGGTGGCGCTTGAGCGGATGACGCAGGTGTAGTAGTCGGAGAACGGTAGGCCGAACCGCCTTCCTGCGATGGACTCACACGCTGACGGATCTGCTGCTCCAGCCGGTCCAAAGTCGTCTGGGCCAAAACTGCGCTTCCCAGGACAAAATTAAATAACAGCAAGGCCATAAGCCGGATAAGAGTTGAAGTTGACTGTCCCATTTTAATAATCTCCCAATCTTTTTCCCTCACATACCCCCTACTGCCATTAATTATAGCAATTTTTTATCCGTAAGTTGACTAACATTAGTCGTTAATTTAAGGTATCTTTCCGCCATGGTCTCCGATAATTCTCAATCCGTGCTAATTTGTCCGGTTTTGCCCGAGGATCGGTCCGCGGCGCTCGATCTGACATTTATCCGTTTGCCGTCCGAGGAGCGCGGTCGGCAAATCGAAACGATTTTATCGGCGTCGGCGGCCGACAAACTTCCCTGGGAGGGTTTGATGGGGGCTTATCGGAGCGGCCGGTTGGTGGGATCGATTTTTTCACAAATTCTGCCCGGTAAAAGTGCCCAAGTCTGGTTGCCGCGTTTGCTGCAAAACGAGGCAACAAGTACCGCGATTGTCCTATTGCGGGCCACGGTCGGACGGCTTGATCGCCAGGTTCGCATGGCACAAATCTTGATGGAGACAGTCACTGCGGAGGAAGAAAATATTTTGTGCAAGGGGGGATTTGATTATCTAACCGACTTGCTTTACCTGGTCTGCCAAGAAGATGATTTTCCTCTTGCTCTTTTGCCATGTCCGTTGGAATTCGAGGCTTATAATTCTCAAAATCACGATCGATTGGCACGAATTGTCGATGCCACTTATCAGGATACTCTCGATTGCCCAAAACTCAACCAGGTACGTCAATTGGACGACGTGCTTGCGGGCTATCGGGCGACTGGGGAATTTTCGCCTGGCCGTTGGCTGATCGTGTGTTATGAAAATCGCGACGTGGGTTGTCTTCTGCTGGCCGATCACCCCAGATACGAGAACATGGAATTGGTGTATATGGGCGTAATTCCCGCGGTTCGGGGGCGGCATTGGGGTACGGACATTGCACGCCATGCACAATGGGTAGCCAGGCAAGCGGGCCGGCTACGGTTGGTGTTGGCCGTGGATGCTTCCAATCTTCCGGCGATCGAAATGTATGCATCAGTGGGATTTCGGACCTGGGATCAGCGCCGGGTTTATTATCAAATTTTTTCAACAAGAGATTCTTTACCGGCGGCAAGTCTATAAGTGGAAATAGCTTTAGCGTATCAATCGCCTTTTCGGCGAGCGCTTGGCACGCTCGGTTTGAACAGGTTTTCCACGATCAAGAGGGCATAAACCAGGGGTTATAAATGTATTTTTTTAGCGATAATGTGGAATTTTCCCACGATTTATGCTTAAGGGTCCGCCAAGAAAAAAAATTGGGCTGGAATGTCCGGGGGCCTTTGACATCGTTGCTAGCAAGGGTAGAATCAGTCTCTCGCGTGTTACTTAACAAGGGAACCAAGGCGGCGTCTGCCGTTGCAGCGAGCGCCACTATCTCCGACATCATTCCAAGTTTGTTTGCTTCGATAAACTTGTTTCGGACGTCCGGAAGATAGTGCGCACTAGGGACGAGTAGGAAGTGACCAGGGACGATATGGAGATCGTGTCGGCTTTGTGCAAGTCACTGGGCGACAAGGTCGGACAAAAACGCTTTGATTTGTGGTTTGGCGCCGGCACGCGCATCGACTACGACGGCCGGTCGCTGTTGGTCGGGGCGCCGAACCAATGCTTCCGCGATTGGATATCCGGCAACTTCCGCCGGCAAATCGAGGAAGCCTGCGTTGAAGTGTTGGGACATTGTCCGGCCATCGACTTCCATATCGACACCGAGGCGACGGACCACAAGGATCGACCAATGTCCGATTCCCGGAACGCTAAAAGCGGCACTTCCACGGCCCGCGCTGCGGGTCCGACGCAGACGGTCATCCCCATGCCTGTGCCCTTGGAGAATCCGCCCGCCAAAACCGCCGAATACGCCGCCCCTTCCTCCGGGCGCAAATTTGCCACATTGGAAACTTTTGTGGCGGGCTATCCGAACCGGCTCGCCTTGGCCTCGGCCGAAATGGTCGTCCGCCAAATGGGTCAAATCAACCCCTTGCTCTTTTTCGGACCGAGCAGCGTGGGCAAAACCCATTTGCTGGAAGGCATTTGGACCGCCGCGCGAAAAAGCTCCCGCAATCTATCGGCCGTGTATCTTTCGGCGGAACAATTCACCAGCCATTTCCTCGAGGCCCTAAGGGGCAGCGGATTGCCCAGCTTCCGCCGCAAATATCGCGGCATGGGACTGCTTATCATCGACGACCTGCAATTTTTCGTGGGTAAACGGGCCACGCAGGTCGAGTTGCTGCACACCGTCGATACACTTATGCGCGATCGGCGGCAATTGGTCTTCGCGGCCGATCGCTCACCCGCCGAACTGGCCGAATTAGGCCCGGAATTGACCACCCGCCTGGCCAGCGGCATGGTCTGCCGCATTGAAACCCCGGACTATGCCACCCGCTTGGGTATTGTCGCGCAGTTGGCCCGGCGAATGAAATTGCAAGTACCGGCCGAGGTGCAGGAGTTCGTCGCCTCGCGATTGACCAACCACGCCCGGGAACTATCCGGCGCCCTGTGCCGATTGCAGGCCACCGTCGAAGCGCTTGGCAAACCGATCACACTCGCCATGGCCGAAGATGCGCTGCGGGAAATGATTCACGACAGCACCCGCATGGTCCGCCTGGGCGACATCGAAAAGGCCGTTTGTCAGGCATTCGGCCTGGAACCCCAAAGCCTGCAAGCCGACGACAAATCGAAGAGCATCAGCCACCCGCGGATGCTGGCTATGTGGCTGGCGCGCAAGCATACCCGGGCGGCGTTAAGCGAAATCGGCCGCTACTTCGGCCGGCGCAGCCACAGCACCGTGGTCTCGGCCCAAAAACGCGTGGATCGCTGGGTGGCCTGCGGGAGTTCCATCGACCTGGCCGAGCGGGCCTGGGCCGTGGACGAGGCCATCCGCCACGTCGAACGCCATTTGGCGGCGGGTTAATGCAATCATTTGTTAACAATCCGCTTGCGGTTTCGCAATAGCCAACAAAATGTCGTTTTCCTGAAGTAATTGCCATCTTAAACATGTGTTAAACCCATGTTTGCATGAAAAATTAGTAGAAGGAAATTTCATGCTCTTTGCCCATATTGACATGCTACAGTAGCACGCAGGATAATGTCCACATTGCAATCTGCTCGAAAACAAGTCGAAACCTGTTAGGAAATAATTCGCACCCAAATAAATCGAAAGGACAAGTAAATGAAAAGAACCGCACTAACCGCAGCCATTGTATTTTATTTTGCTAGTTCTTGTATACTCAACGCCCAGGAAAAAGCGGCGCCTGCGGCGCAAAAACCGGCTGAATCGCCGGCTAAAGATGCAGAGAAGAAGGAAGCCAAGAAGGAAGAAAGCAAATCGAAAATCGCCGGGAAGTGGGAAGGAAAAATCACCCGCCAGAATGGCGAAGAATTGAAACTTGTTTATACCTTCAAGGTCGACGGCGAGAAATTGACCGGCTCCGTCGAATCGCCCATGGGTGAACTTAAGATTGATGACGGCAAGGCCAAAGGCGACGAGCTTTCCTTTAAAGTAGACATCAACGGCGGCGTCACGGAATACCAGGGAAAGCTTTCGGACAATAAAATCAAAATGAAATCCAAGGGGCCCCGGGGCGAAAGGGAAATAACCCTGTCCCGGGTTGTGGACATCAACGGCCGCTGGCTTAGCAAATTCGAGACTCCGGATGGAGACTCCATGGAAATCACATTCACCTTCAAGGTGGAAGGCGATAAACTTACCGGCAAAGTCGAATCGCCGATGGGAGAATTGGAAATGACCAACGGCAAGGTCAAAGGCAACGAGTTCTCCTTCGACGTAGACTTGGGCGGCAACACCATCGGTCACGATTGCAAAATATCCGGCGATGAAATCAAAATGAAAATCAAGGGTTTTGGCGGGGATGGGGATGATGAATCGCAACCCAGAAGGGAATTCACCCTCAAACGCGCCCCGGCAAAACAACCCAAACTTTAAATGCTTATGTACTTTTTTCTAGCCCAGTTTACGCCTGGGACTGGTAGAATTCCGCGATCTCTTTCATGTAGACCCTTTTGGGGCGACTGATGCTTATCGCACCCGCCCCATGTAGCGGAGGAATTCGGTATCCAGCTTTTTGATGTCGCCGAATGCCTGTTGGAACTCGTTCAGCCGGGTTTCGGGCGAATCGCGCAAAAGCGGTTTTTTCTTGGATAGCATCCGCAGATAAGCGATATATTCCTTGGGATGCTGTTTGATGAGAAAATACGTCAAGGCCCAGGCCTCGGCGTATGCGTCGGAAATTTGTTTGAGGTCGTGCAACCGTTTGTCGGCAGTGATGAGCGTGGAGAGCGAATCGGCCGGCCGGCGAGAAAGATACTTCTGGAATTGTTCCAGTCGAACCCGATTAATAGCCCCAATGCCGCTCCAGCCGCCCTTTTGACCGTTTAGATCGGGCGTTTCAAAATACATTGCGATGCCTTCGCTGAACCAGACCGGACAATCGCTCAGCCGGGTGTGCAGCCCGCAATTGAAGGCGATTTGATGCGTCGCTTCATGAACAATGGTCGAGACGGTCTGCAAGGCCTCGGGCCGGGCCAGGATTTGATTGATCTGTGCGCCCGTGCTGATGTGGACCGACGGCCGGCTGGCCGAGGCCGCGCCGGTCAAATCGTACATCGTCATCCGGTTCGTAGCCAGGTTGAAATACCCGACGATCGATTCGCCCGCATCGCCCAAGTCGGCCCGGGTAAACTTCAGGTACGCCTGTTTGTCGGCGAATATGACGGCCACCAGCGGAAACTCCGGTTCGGCCAGATCGAATCCCTTATGCGACCAATCATTGGTAAAGGCCATGAACAGCCGCTCGAAAAGCGAACCGCACCACTGGGCATAAGTTCTGGAAGTATTGTAAAAAATCAAATAGTGCTTGTACCGGTTGACGGGCAAGACCTCGAAATTGTTTGGCAATTCGGCCAACAGGCGTTTGGCCATTTCCTCGCGGGTAAATGGCGCGAAAGGCTCGGCGTCGCTGGTGTGCTTGATCAGCTCCTCCGGCGTAATCGCCCTGATCAGGCCGTCCCGGGCCAGCAGCAATAATCCGCCGTCCTGAGCGGTGATCAACAACCGGCCGCTTAAGGTAATTTCCCGGCCGTTGTGCCGGAAGGTGACTTGATCCATGCCCCAGACCGCGACGGTCCAGCCGAGAAAGATCGCTGCTGAAAACAAAGTGCGATTGAGATTCATTGGCGCCATCTATTCATTATACTTGAAGGAATTAAGAAAGTAGTAGGCACACGCCGTGTGCCTGCTGCGAACTGCCGGGGTTTTACGGATTATTCCGTTTATTTCGCGCGGCCGATGCGTGCCGCCAATCGAAATATCGCCCAAGCCAAAAGGGCGAATATCAGAATCATCGCCAGGCAAATGCCGGCTACCTGGTCTTCCACCCCGTAGTGCAAAAGCCCAAAGATGCGGATGGAAGTGGTCGTCACGCCCGGCGGCACGACAAGTATGCCGGCAGCCAGATCGCCCAAGGATATTGCCAAGGCGGCCAGCCACGCCACCGCCGCCGCCGAGGCGCGCATGGGCAGGGCGATCCGCCACAAACGCGTAAGCGGTCCGGCCCCGTCGATCATTGCGCTTTCCATTAATTCCTGGGGCACGGTTTGCAATGCATGCCACATTATTAGCGCAGCGATAGGCAGGCTGCGCAAATAAACCGCCAGCCACGGGGCCAGTATCGAATGATCGTACAACCACGTCAGTCCGGGCAATTCCGGCCGGTTCAACAGCTTGATAATGACAATCCCCAAGATCGGCCCGGGCAAGACCAGAAGCACGGCGATGATCGATATAATTATTGCAAATTGCAAATTGCAAATTGCAAATTGCAAATTGAATGTAAAGCCGCGACCATTGGTCGCGCCATTGCCTTTTTTTCGGGCCAGCCATGCCAGGGGGATTGCCGTCAGCACCGCCGCCGTGGCCGATAATACGCCGATCAACAGCGACCAACCCAATTCCCGGCGGAAATTCCCCGGCGCGGAGCAAATTATTTCTAGGCATTTAGCCGGCGAGAAGGATCGAATCCGCCCGGCGTCGGTTTGAGCGACCACGACTCCGGCCTTGTAAACCAGGCTTCCCAAGGGCACGCCAGCCAAGAGCAAAAAAAGCAATCCCGCCATCAAAAGATAAAAAGATTTCCACCGTCCCAGTCGAAAGGTCCAATATCGCGGCAAACTCAGCGGCCGGCGACTGGGCGAAAGACCAAAACAAAGCGCCCATCCCCCGATAATGAGCAAGGCCGTGATGCCGACGCCCGATACGACCGAGGGCGCAGCGACGTCCAACTCCGAGGCAGTAGCGGCGGCCTGGGTGTAAACCTCCTCGGCGTATGTGCGGATCCCCAACAGGTCGGTCACGGTCATTTCGCCCGCCGTTATTACTGCCACCCAAATAGCGGCCAAGCCCACCGCCGGTAATGCTCCACAGAGTGAAACCCGGAAAAAAACTTGCTTCGCCGACCCGTCCAGCAGGGCCTGCTCTTCCAGTTCCGGTTCGATGAGTCTCAATCCGATGCCCACGATGCCCACCACCCAGGGCAAGGCCGCAAGGCTGTGAATCCAGATCGCCCCCCGCCAGCCCGTAAGCCAGGCCGATGAATTTGTCGCCAGCGTGAACCAGCCCTGGTCGCCGAACCCCGCCTGCCACGCCCCGGCCTGCAAATACAATGGCACGAAAATCATCACGCCCAATAGCCCCAAGAAAAACCTTCTGCCCGGCAAATCGGTCCGCCACAGCAGCCAGGCCAGCAGAGTTCCCAAAGGCACGCTTATAGCGCATGTCGCCCCGGACAAGAGCAATGTATTCCAAAGAAGAGAAAGTGTGCGGGCATCCACCGTTTAGCCCGGTCGCTTGCGACCGGAGTTTTTGGGAAAATCGGTTATGGAAATAATTCGTTTGTAATTATGAGAGCCCCTGATCGCACCGGCCGCGACCATGCTACGCATGGCGCCCGCCGGACTAAACGAAATTTATCGCGAAACCACAAGCGGTTTTTTTCTTCAGTTTTCGTCGGTGCCGAGGAGTTTTTGCTCGACTTGATCGGCCTGCCAGGCGATGGCGGCCAGGACTTTGCCGACTTCCATCGGATTGAGCGTGTCAGCCGGTTGATTGGCCTGCAGCACGACCATTTGCTTGTCGGCAATGGTTTTCACGGCAAACGCCCCGTGGATGGTGGAAGTATTATATTGCAACAGCGCGGCGGCGTTCTTTTCCAAAAACGGTCCACATACGGACCAGTAGTTGACGATTGCGTTGCCGTCGGCGTCTTTTTGGCTGAATTCCACTGTCACCCGTTGTTTGCGGAGCGTGCCCACTGGAACGGTAATCTGCATGGCATCGCCCGACTCTTCGATTTTATATCCCGCCGCGGTTGCAACGGTGCGTACGACCGCCTTGGGATCGACAACAACGGCTTGCAGATTGGCGAAATTTCCTCCCACTGCCATTCCGGCGGCGGCAGTGCCGGCAGCGGTCTTTGTTGGAGCCGGCCCCGCGACAGAAGGCCCGCCGCCGGCCATGGCTTGTTGGATCATGCCCGGCATCATCATGCCAAAGCCCGCCCCCATGCCCATGCCCAGTGCGCCTTGTCCCAGTCCTCCGCCTCCGCCGCTTTGTTCGGCCATTTTGGCCATGCTGTTGGCGGCTTGAAATTTGAGGAAGGCGTTCAGATCGCCCACCGCTCCCATGGAACTGCGGGCGTCGATGGCTTTTTGGACTTCCTCGGGCGGGGTGATGGCGTTGATGAAAAAGTCGACCAATTCCAGGCCGTATTTGCCGAATTCCTCGACAACTTTAGTTTTAGTCTGACCGGCAAGTTCGTCGTAATGGCCCGGCAAATCCAGAATCCCGCTTTTCAATGCACCCAAAATGTCGGCCAGGCGCGAGACGATCAAATCGCGGAAAAACGAGGTTGCGGCATCGGTGGTGTATTTTCCTTGTGTGCCAACCAGTGTGTTTACCAAAAGCGAGGAATCTTTTACCCGAAACGAATACTTTCCAAATCCCCGCAGCCGGACCATGCCGAAATCAGGATCGCGGTAAGAAATAGGCTCCATCGTGCCCCATTTTTGATCTAAAAATGTCTGCTTACCAATGAAATAGACTTGTGCCTGGAATGGCGATTGTTCCCAGGGAATGGTCAGCAGCCGGGTAAGGATGGGGACATTGGCCGTAACCAGGGTATGCCGGCCCGGCCCGTACACGTCCAAGGCCTTGCCGCCGCGGAAGAAAACCGCCTCCTGGTTTTCCTGGACGATCAATTGCGCGCCGATTTTGACGTCGGTCGATCCATCGGGTGGAATCCGCTGCACTAGCGACTTGTTTTCTTGATCGAAAAACTGGATGACTTCCAAACGAATGGCCATGATTTAGCTCCGGATATATT
>JBEKFZ010000043.1:0-32785 GCA_050013075.1 Thermoguttaceae bacterium
ACGGATGCAACGCCCCACAGGCAGGAAGAACTGGTCTCAAGCCTGATTTCCAGCATCAGGCGGGCTTCGTCCTGCGTGAGTTGATGATTCCATTCGGCAAGCAGATCCAGATCCTGCTCGGTTGCGAATCGATATCCCATTTTCATGTGCACTTCCGATAAGTCCATAACAGATCTACAGTAAAAAAAAGCCCCGGATACACATATCCGAGGCTTTTGTTGTTCTTTCGCGGACCATTTAGCCGCCAAACCATCTTTGCACCAAAGAAGGAATGCCGGTGAAGTAGAGATATGCGCCGATGATGGCTGCCAGCACGATGCCCGAGGTTATCAGGTCGATGACATGCCAGCTTTCTCGCGTTGCGAGATTGTCTTCCGCCGTAGCGGTGCCGTAGGTTAGTCCCTTGATGTGATCATATGTGGGAGCTTTTGTCATATAACTCACCACGATCATTACGATGATCGAGACAATCGTGATCAGCACGCTGAAGTATTGGAAGAAGATGTGATTGACGATCCAAAGGAAGGAACCTTCCGCATACATGTTGCTGACCCAGGCAGGAAACTTATCCAATCCCAAGGTGACGGGCGTATCGACCAGCATGCGGAAAAGCCCAAGGGCAAACCCGACGATCATCGCCCACAGGCAACCTTTGGCGTTGAGACGTTTGAAAAACACGCCGAAGAAGAAGACGACGAATATCGGCGGAGCTAAATATCCCTGGATGGATTGCAGATATTCATACAAGCTTTGAGCGTTCTTTACAACTGGGATCCAGGCAAGGGCGATCAGAACCATGACAGCCGTGGCAATGCGGCCCATGCGAACAATTTCGCTCTGGGATGCCCTGGGGCGAATTTTTTCATAAAAATCGACCGTAAAGAGCGTGGAGCAGGCGTTGAACACTCCGGCCAGCGAACCCATCAAGGCCGAGAGCAGACCGGCCACTACTATGCCGCGCAGGCCGGCGGGCAATAGTTCCCTGACCATCATGGGAAAGGCGCCTTGCACCGCCGTGGGAATGGCCTTATGCGTTACGGGATTAATCAAGGGCTCGAGTTGTCCCGTGTGCGGATTGATTACGTTCTGCAAACCAGCGACCTTTCCGCTTGAGGCCAAGGCAAAGCAGATCATCCCGGGAATGATGAACAGGTACACCGGGGTCAGTTTCAGGAAACCCGCGCAGATGCTGCCGCGGCGGGCGATGGTCTGGTTCGGGGCGCCTAAGGCGCGCTGAATTATGTACTGATCGGTGCACCAGTACCAAAGCCCGATCACCGGGGCGCAAATCGCCATGCCCAGCCAGGGGAAATAACTGTTGAAATACCATGCCTGCTTCACTATCGCTCCGGCGGCGTCTTTCTGTATGATTGGAGCCCATGTTCCTTCTTGGCCTGGCGGAATAAGCGGCTTCCAAAGGTTGAACATATCCGATCCGCAGATCCTGCGCAATTCCGACCAACCATTCCCTACGTAATAGAAAAATGAGTGCCCGCCATCGCCCCAGCCACCGAGCGTAATCAATCCATAGACTGTCAATGTGACTGAACCAATAATCAAGACGATCGCCTGTACCGAGTCGTTGTAGGCCACGGCTCGCATGCCGCCGAGCATCGTGTACAAACCCGTGAGCAAAATCACCAATACGGAACCGATCCAAAAACTGTCGAGTAAATACGTTCCTGGTGCAGCATTGAAATATCTTGAAAAATCAATTCTCATTTCCGGCAGCAGTACACTGAACACGATGCCCCCGGCAAAGATACCCACCGCAATTTTGGAGACTATGAAGGTGATGATCGAGACCAGCGATAGTACGTATCGCGAACTTGCAGAGAACCGTTTTTCCAAAAATTCCGGCATGGTGAAGACCATCGACCGCGCGTAAAACGGCACGAACACCCAGGCCAAGACCAAGAGGCACCAGGCGTGGAACTCGTAATGCGCCATGGCCACGCCGTCTTTCGCCCCGGAACCTGCTAAGCCCACGATGTGCTCGGAACCGATATTCGAGCAGAAAATCGATGCCCCGATTACCCACCAACCCAGATTCCTTCCGGCAAGGAAGTAATCGGCCGCCGTCTTCTTCGCGCGGCTGACGACCCACCAGGCGACACCCAAGAGGATGCAGAAATAAATCGCGAGCGTTACCCAATCCCAAAATTCCAAGGCGTGCTTGGACACTTCTGCGGCCGGCGCGTCGGCCATAGCAAAAAGAGGCATGAGACTGTTCATAAGACTTCCCTGTAAATTGTGTCAATGAAAAGCTCCGGCCCGTGTCTCCGGAGAATGTATTATCCAGCAGCACGGACTGCATGGGTTTTTATTTTAAATTTATTCGCCCCTCGTGTAAACAATGCAATTGCTTGTTTAGCCCGGGCACTTGTGCCCGGAGATTCGGGGGGGGGTTTCACCGGTCGCAAGCGACCGGGCTAAACGGATTTTTTATTTATTTTACGAGTACGGAATCGCAATTAACAATTAAAACGGCAGCCGCGGCGTGTACAAGCCCGGCGTGTCTTGGGTAGCGTGATAAACTTCCATGCCCAGGTAGTTGCCAAAGGCCTCCCACAGCACGTTGCCCACGTGCTCCTGAGTTATGGCCACGTGATGGGGGAAATACTTTACCAGGATGTCGCGATACAAGTGCTGCAGGTTTGGAATGCGGCACCAGCCGTAACCGCCGAAGGTCACCGCCGGATTGTCTTCGATTCGTCCGTGGGCGATGGCGACTTTCCATTGGCCTTCCGGGCTTTGTGTTGCGCGGAACAGGGTCAAGGGCGAGGGCTTGGCGATAAACTCCACCGTGCCTTCCGAGTCTTCGTACCTTGCCCCGCCGCTGGAGGCGATAATCTCCTGCACGCCCAATTTTATGGGCGTCTTGGCAAACGACTTGGGGAACACTCCGCAATGCCAGATATTGGCCAGTTCGTCGTCGTTGTTGTGCAGGTTGTTCCAATCGGCCAGCCCGGCCGGCGTACCGGAGGCCAACATGCAAGCGTGCATCGATAGCGTGCCGAGGATGTCGGATTCGCAAGCGCAGGGCACGCCTTCGTCGCCCAACCGGCTCATGGTGGTGCAACTGCACACGCCGTAATTGGCCTGGATCGAAGTCCAGCATTGAATGGCCAGGGCATCGACATCATTCTCCTCGCGCCATTTGCGCAGGAACAGTTCCAGTTTTGCGCTGCGGACCAGGCTGGGTGGCTTGACTGCCGAGGTATCGGCATAAAGATTGATCTGTTTGACGATTTCATGGACCTTTGGGTCGTCGTCGCGGTATTTGTTCGCCCCGGCAATGGCCTCGCTGAGATCGAGCACCACGGTCGTCGGGCCGAGGAGTTGCAATTGTTTTTCGTTAAAGCGGCAGGTCCAAAAGCCCTCCGGGCGCGCGCCTACCTGGCC
Organism: Thermoguttaceae bacterium; assembly: GCA_050013075.1. Classification (GTDB taxonomy): domain Bacteria; phylum Planctomycetota; class Planctomycetia; order Pirellulales; family Thermoguttaceae; genus JBEKIK01. The sequence goes on from JBEKFZ010000043.1 coordinate 3,406, forward strand.
GTAGCGGGCGTTTTTCACGCCCTGCACCACGCGGCAAACGCGGACGAACCAGTCGATGTCCTTGGAAAACGAGGCGTCCGAAGGAAAACATATCGGTCGCTGGGCAACGCTGTATTTGGCCCCGATTTGCCGCAAGGCCTCGCCGATGGACAAGAGGCCGCAAAAGGCGTCGCGGCGCCGGGTTTTCATGGTCAAAACTTCTTCCTCCTGGCAGCCGAAGATCAAAACCGGCACGCCCAGGCCCGCCTTGCGCACTGTCCAGGCCGCGGCCTGTTCGTCGCCGAAATTTACCGCGCCGATCACGATGCCTTGCACGTTGTTGCGGCGGAACAGGTCGGCGCAGATCTCGGCTTCCTTGCGGTTTTCCACGCAGCCCACCTTGGTCTGCTCGGCGCTGGGCGCCACCACCTTAATGCCCAGCTTTTGCATGGCATCGATGGTTTGCTGGCGCATGGAAGCTGCCAATTCCGCGCTAAAAAAACCGCGATTGGCGGGTATGAATCCAAGCGTGATGTTTTTCGCTAAACTCATGTCACGATCCCTTATTTATAACCCTCTGGCAAGATGGTAATACATGTCGTTCCAGCGCAACTCTTTTTTGAATTCCGCCAGGTTCGTTTCTTTGCCGATGACCAGGAATTCCATGCCGGCCATCGATGCGAAGTCTTCCAGGTGCTCGCGAGTGACTGACTGGCTGAAACCGGTGTGATGCGCTCCGCCGGCCATTATCCAAGCGGCCGCCGCTATCTTTAGATTGGGCCTGGGGATCCACACGACCCTGGCCACGGGCAATTTGGACATCGGCTTATCCGGCTGAACCGCGTCGACTTCGTTGACAAGCATCCGGAATCGGCTGCCCATATCCAGGACCGAGGCATTCAGGGCCGGGCCGCTGCGGACGTTGAACACCAGCCGGACCGGATCGGCCTTGCCGCCGATGCCAAGCGGATGGATTTCCAAGGACGGTTTTTGCTCCGCGATCGATTCGCACACTTCGAGCATGTGCGCGCCCAAGACCTTCATGCCGTCGTCGCCGAAATGATAGGTATAGTCCTCCATGAAGGTCGTTCCGCCGTCCAGGCCCGCGCCCATGACTTTCATCGCCCGCACCAAAGCGGCCGTTTTCCAATCGCCCTCGGCCCCGAATCCGTAGCCGTCGGCCATCAGTCTTTGCACAGCCAGGCCGGGCAACTGCACCAGGCCGTGCAGGTCTTCAAAAGTCGTGGTAAAGGCCTTGAAACCGCCGTCTTGCAGGAATGCCCTCATGCCCAATTCAATTCGTGCGGCCTCGCGCAGGGACTGGCGCTGGGCGCCGCCCTTGCGAAGCCCTTCGGCGACCGCGTATTGTGCGTCATATTCCGCCACGAGCTTGTCAATGTCGGCGTCAATCACGGCACTGACGTATTTGACCAGGTCGCCTATGCCGTATCCGTTTACCGAATATCCCAATCGCATCTGGGCTTCGACTTTATCGCCTTCGGTGACGGCGACTTCGCGCATATTGTCGCCGAATCGGGCGACCTTGCCGCCCTGTGCGTCGTGCCAGGCGCAAGCCGCCCGCATCCAAGAGCCAAGCTGGCCCAGAACTTCCCCGTCCCGCCAGAAACCGACCACGATTTTCCGGTCGAGCCGCATTCGGCTGCCTATGAAACCGAATTCGCGGTCGCCGTGAGCGGCCTGGTTTAGATTCATGAAATCCATGTCGATTTCCGACCAGGGCAACTCTTTGTTGTACTGCGTGTGCAGGTGGACGAATGGTTTGCGCAAGGCCTTTAGTCCGGCGATCCACATTTTGGCGGGCGAAAAGGTGTGCATCCAGGTAATCAATCCGACGCAGTTTTTCGCGCCGTTCGCCTCCGTGCACAATTCGGTGATCGCCCCGGGCGTGGTCACAACCGGCTTGAATGCGACTTTCACCGGGATTTTGCCCGATTGCGAGAGCGACTGCGCTATCTCCGCCGAGTGTTCGGCCACTTTCTTCAGCGCCGCCTCGCCGTATAAATGCTGGCTGCCGGTAACGAACCACACTTCGAATTCTTTGAGGTTTATCATAATCTTCTATTCCCTATTTCTGCCCGTAGCGTTCATGATAGCGTTTATACCATTTTTCGGCTTCATGGGGAGAGATCTCCCGGGGTTCGCCGATTTGCATTGCCAGATGTACGGTTTTAGCCACGTCCTCGACCATCACGGCCGCCTTCAGTGCCGCCTCGGGAGTTGCGCCCCAAGCAAACACGCCGTGGTTGCCCAGCAGTATGGCCGGGGCGCGTCCGCGATATTTTATTATTGCCTCGCCGATGTGGTCGCCCTCGTTGTCGATATAAGGCGCACAGGGGATTTCCTGGCCGAATTCATCGGCTATGGCCGTCAGGCACAGGGGAATTGATTTACCCACCGCCGCGAATGCGGTGGCATAATTGCTGTGCGTATGGATAACTGCGCCTATCTCGGGCATGTTCCGGTAAAGATAAAGGTGATGCGGCAGATCGACGCTGGGGCGAAGTTTTGAACCGACTACCTTGCCGGTATCCAGTTCGACCTCCACAAGGCTCTGCAGCGTAAGCTTATCGTAATCCATGCCCGACGGCTTGACAACCAGCCGGCCGCTTTGCCGGTCCAATCCGCTGGCATTGCCCGAGTGCATGGTTACCAAACCCGTGGCCGGCAGCAAGCGGTTGATCTGCCAGACTTTTTCGCGAAGTTCGTCAAGGTTCATTATAATTTAATCTGATTTCCTTACGCAGTGGCGGATGCCGATCAGGTCTTTCATCACCCGATTTAATTTGCCTTGATAATCTTTACTGCCGAAGGCGTCGTGCAATGTAAGGTAGAGTTGATACAGTTCGGCGTATGTTTTAGCGGCTGCTTTGTTGGGCCGGAATACCAGTTTTTTGACCCCGGTCATTTTCCGCTGTGCCTGCTCGGTGGTTTTATAGGCCCCGCCCACAACCGCGCCGAATATGGCCGCCCCCAAGGCGCAGGTTTGGGGCGAGCGGCTGATTTTCATGGGCCGGTTGCAGACGTCGGCATAGATTTGCATTACGAATGGATTTTTTTCGGCGATTCCGCCGCAATTAACCACTTCGCTCACGGCCACGCCATATTCCTCGAAACGGTTGATGATCCTCAATGCCCCGAAGGCCGTGGCCTCGACCAGCGCCCGGTAGATCTCCGGCGCGGTGGTGTGCAAGGTTTGGCCCACCAACAGGCCCACCAACAATGGATCGACCAGAATGGTGCGGTTGCCGTTGTTCCAATCCAGGGCCAAAAGGCCGGATTCGCCCGGCCGCAGTTTTTCGGCCTCCCGGCTGAGATTCGCGTGTGGATCGCCTTTGGCTGTATATTTCGCCGGAGCGAGGTATTTTACGAACCAATTGAAGATGTCGCCCACCGCCGATTGGCCCGCCTCCAGGCCGAACATGCCGGGAATAATCGAACCGGGCACTATGCCGCACAGCCCCGGGATGTCGGGCAAGGCGCCGTCTTGCGGTGCGACCATCATGTCGCAGGTGCTGGTGCCGATAATCTTTACCAGGGTTCCCGGCTTTATGCCCGCCCCCACCGCGCCCATGTGGGCGTCGAAGGCCCCAACGGCCACGGCCACGCCTTCGGGCAGACCGGTCTTTTTGGCCGCGTCCGCGGTCAACTTGCCCGCCAATTGATCGGCTGTAAGGGCCTGATGGGCGTAATGGTCCCGCAGATCGGCCAGGGCCGGATCGAGTTGAGCGAGGAAGCTTTTACTGGGCAGTCCGCCCCATTGGTCGTTGTACATGGCCTTGTGCCCGGCCGCGCAGATGCCGCGGGGCAAGGTAAGCGGATCGAGATTGCCGGTGATAAACGCCGGAACGAAATCGGCCAATTCCACCCAAGAGTATGCCGCGGCAAATACTTTCGGCGCGGTCCGTTTGCAGTGCAGAATCTTCGACCAATACCATTCGCTGCTGTAAGTGCCGCCGCATTTGGCCAGATAGCCCTCGCCGGATCGAGCGGCCTTGTCGGTGATTTCGGCGGCCTCGGCATGTCCGGTGTGATCTTTCCACAGCCAGGCATGGGCGGCCAGGTCTTTGCGGAACTCCGGCTTTAAGGCCAGCGGGCTTCCTTGGCGATCGACCGGAATAGGCGTGGAGCCCGTGGTGTCCACGCCGATGCCGATTACATCTTCCGGCGAAAAGCCTCGCAGCTTTTTAGCCGCCGCCATTACCCGGCGAACCGAATGATAAAATCCCTCTATATAATCCGCCGGGTTCTGCCGGGCAAGATTGGGATCCTTCGAGTCCAGCAGGATGCCGGCCTCGCCGCTGGGATAGTTATACACGCAGGAAGCGACTTCGCCGCCGTCGGCCGTATCGACCAATAATGCGCGTACGCTGTTGGTTCCGTAATCCACCCCGATTGCATACCTTCGTTCACCGCGTTTAGCCATGGAATGAACCTGTCTCCATAGTATGTGATCTTGAATATTGTTAAATAATGAAATGGATAAGCCGGCCCGGCCGCTTTGCACGGATCAGTAATAGGTAAAGTCTGCTCGACAATACCCTCATATTAAAACAATAGTGGATAAGAGTTTCAACAGTCCCCTTGCCGGAAAAGCAAAAATTCATGGAAGAAAATAGGGCTTAACCTTCCATGCGTATTTTGTGAATAAAAGCGACGGTTGCACCATCGCTTATGGGCAATTGACTTTAGCGCCGGCGGCACTATCATCCCATCCTTAACCGCCTTTAAAATAAACGCGGTATCAGAACAGCCCTAATTTGTTATTCCAGCCGTTATATTAGGCTGAGATACCACCCAAAAGCCGGGAAGATCGCGGCTTTTTTATGCAAATCAGTTGTATTTCACCCGATTTTATGGACGGTAATGCTTGGAATTAGATAATTCCAGTGGAAAATAGCCTGCTTTATTTAAAATCATATTCGCAATAGTGTTCTTTATATTTTGAGTATTGCGCAGTAGTATTTAAATAATACGCATGTACTGCTATTTATTTTTAGTCCGAAAACTATAATAAAGGTATAAATGAAAAATGACCTATTACCCTGAGATTTTGAAAGGAAAAACGTTGGTTTATCAATATGAGCGGAATTCGTAAAGTTGCCTTGTTGATTGAAACTTCCCGGGAATACGGCCGAGGGGTATTGCGCGGTATTGTGCGCTATGCACGACTTCACGGGCCGTGGGCGTTTTACGTTACGCCCGGCGATCTTGAACAGGCCTTGCCGGAAATGAAACATTGGGGCGGGACCGGAATCATCGCCAGGATTGAAACTCCAAAAGTCGCGGAAGCCATTCTAGCCACCGGATTGCCGGTAGTGGCCTTGGGCCTTTCCGAAAAGCAACTCGCGCCCGGCAATCCCTTGTCGCAAATCTGCGAACTGTACACCGACTCATACCATGCCGCTCAACTGGCCGCGATCCACTTGTTGGAAAGGGGATTCCGCAACTACGCCTTTGTGGGCATTGCCGATCGGATCTGGTCCAAGCGGCGGCGCGATAGTTTTGTCAAACACATTAAACAGGCGGACTATAAAACTCACGTTTACGAGCAGCCGAAAAACAAGCACGACCAGGAATGGGGGCGGGAACAAAAACTTTTGGCCGAGTGGCTCCACAACCTGCCCAAACCGGTCGGACTGATGGCCGCCAACGACGACCGCGGCAGAGACGTGTTGGAGGCCTGCCGCGCCGCCAACCTGGGCGTGCCGGAAGAAGTGGCCGTGGTCGGCGTGGATAACGACTCGCTGTTGTGCGAACTGGCGAATCCGGCCCTCTCCAGCGTCGTCCTCAACGCCGAGCACGGCGGTTTTGAAGCGGCGGCCTTGCTGGATCGTTTGATGGCCGGCCGGGCGTCAGCACCGGAGCGGATCGTGGTCGAACCTTTGCAAGTCGTCATGCGAAGATCGACGGATGTGGTGGCCTTGGAAGATCTCGCGGTCGCACATGCCCTGCGATTCATCCACGAAAACGCCGGCCGCGCGATTCAGGTAAAGGACATCGTCAAGACCCTGGGCATCTCGCGGCGGACCTTGGAAATCCGCTTCCGCCGCACAATCGGCAAATCGATGAACGAAAAGATCCAGCAAGCCCATTTGGAACGGTCAAAAAGACTATTGCTGGAAACCGACCTGCCCTTGCCCAAAGTGGCCGAGGCCGCGGGTTACAACAGCACAAGCTATTTGGCGGTCGTCTTTCACAAGGCCTTCGCCATGACCCCGGCCAAATTCCGCACTTACGCCCGAAATCGTTAAATTGGTTTGCCGTTTCCTTGTAAAGCCGCGACCACTGGTCGCGCTTGTGGAAAAAAACGATAACGTTATTCATCTTCTACCGCGACCACTGGTCGCGGCTTTACATATAAACAGTGGTGGTATCATTCTCATCAATTATTCCCATCAGGCCGCCGGGCAACCAGCGGGACCGCCGGACCATCGGATTCCATGTAGATGAATCCCCGCAAAAGTCCCGCCGATTCGGACCTCGACCGGTTCTCACCTTTGTCGCTCGCTTGCTTTAGTTCCGTGTTCTCGGCGGGTTTATATAAAGGAATCGCAACCGAAGCCGTTCCAGGCGCATCTGATGGAATCCCCAGGACCAATGAAAATTGCTGCGTCTTGCGGGCGGAAACGCGCTGAAGTGGAATGGAAATGTAATTGCCGTCGCACGCCTTGCCGGGATCGACATAGTCCTTGGCCAAGAGATTCTCTTTTCCATCCGGGTCAATTAAAAAAAGCGCCCAATCCAGACGTTTGAGTGAGCGTCCTTCGCGGCCGATTTCAATCTGCAAATCGATGCGGCAAAGTTTTCCGTCCGCCTGGACCGAGAAATGCTGAGTGAACGATTGACCCGCGGCAAGCCGAACCGGTTCGATTTTCTCAGTCGCTCCTGATTGCCGACAGATGCGTTCCACTCGGACCTCCTGGGCGGATTTCGGCGTTGAGGTGCGATAAGGGCCGAGCCGGGCTTTTTGCAGCCACGCCAGACGAGTTGAAAACACTTCCTTTGCCCCGTATCCCCACTGGTCCGCGTAACGCACGCCCAGGGCTTCCGGTTGGACGCCGTCGCGCATGTCCTGCTCGAATTTCGACAGATGTTTCCAGAGTTGCGTGGAATAGACGATTCCCTTTTGCGCGTTAAGAATAAAAAGCCCGCTCATCAGTACGAAAAGCGTACGCTGGACGTGACGTTTCAAGGCCGCTCCGCCGTGCACTTCAGACTGTAAAAACAAAAGCAGCAAGAGCGGTGCGGCCAAAGTCATATATCGAGGCTCGAATCCGATCATTGGGCCCATGAACGCCCGGCCCAGGCCGATAGCAAGCCCTAAAGCCGCAATTCCCGCAAAGAACATCAAGAAACCTGCCGCGCGCAAACGTTCGGCAGGTTGATTGCGAAAAGTTCTCAGGCCTTGCCGCATGATTATTGCACAAACCAGAAGGATAAGAAGACCGGAAACGGGCCAGATTTCCTTGGCCGCCTGGCCGATGCCGAAGCTGATGAATTCAAGACCCGTTCGCAGCGAGGCATAAAAACCCGAATAGGCGGGACTGGCGTTCAAACCGTGTAAATACAACGCCACAAGCGCCACAGGCATGGCCGCAAGCACAAACATCAAAAGCGCGTCTCGCCTGGCGCGTGGATGGCCGCTTAGCCACTTGCATGCCGAGGCGTAGATCAGCCAACACGCCATCGGCGGCAGAAAGACCAAGCCGTATGTTCCGCACAGGCCCAATGAAACCAGACATAGTGTGGCGAGCATGGCCGATTTCACGGAGATTTGGCTCCCGCATCGCAATACAATCAGCAATATGCAGCCTTCCAGGACCACCGAAGTCACGAAGTTCAACTGAAAGCCCCAGATCAGATTTTCGAATTGCCCCCAGTGCATGAGCGCCAGCGGGAAGAAGGCGTCGCAAAGGCTGGTTTTGCCCCGCACCCTTCGGGCGGCCGTCATCAATGCAAAAGACAGGCCGCTTAGTATGAACACGTTAAAAAAGCATCCGGCGCGAAAGTCAAACCCGCTTAGCGCCCCCAGACCCAAATAAATCAGACGCGGAAGGAACATGCGATGTTCGTTGTGCTGGGACCAGAGCCAGGCGAGTGTTATCGGTTCGTCGCCCGTAAGGCGCCCAACCCAGTGCCATTCATCGCCCAATGGAAATCGCAGACCGTATATCGCGACAAAACAAAATCCTGCCGCGGACACAACGGCCCAAATTGCCCAGGCCCATAAACTCTCTTTATCCGCGGCGCCGAGTATTTCGCGAAGGCTGTGGGACGGCCATTGTCGAGACTTGGAATTTCTAAAACTATCAATGGCAAGTTCGGGCATGGCCATCAGATTCTTTCCATGCCATCGCGGTATGGGCGAGGCGGCGATAGGTCGGCTGGTCGGATTGGTTGGGGGGCATTTTATGCGGGGATCGAACAATTATTCAAGATGAATTTACGCGGGCCCTTTAAATACACAACGTCAAACAACACAAGGACTTAGAGCTTCAGATAAAATAAAAGTCTTTATCCGCGAAGTTTTTCAGCCCAGGACCGAGGACTTGCAATCCGCTTTGGCGGGAAATATCGTTTGTTTACAAATATGTCCACGGAACTCATATCGTGAGTTTGCCATGAACGCGCTCAATCGCTGCTTGAAATTGTTGTTTTTTTTCGCAACTCTGACACTTTCGATGGGGATTACGCGCATTATTGCCGCCGATACCGAGAACTCCGGTCCCGGCAAGAACGTGCCCGCAAGTAATGACGCGGCCATCGAGGCAAAGATAGATTCTCTATTGCGGACGATGACGCTTGACGAAAAAATCGGGCAGATGACCGAGGTCGATCTTGGCGCGATTAAGGACAAGTCGGACATTCAAAAGTATTTCATCGGCTCGGTCCTGAGCGGCGGCGATTCCGATCCGCCCGACAACTCCCCGCAAACTTGGGCAAAGACTTACGATGAACTTCAATCCTGGGCCTTGAAAACCCGACTGAAGATCCCCTTGATCTACGGCATCGACGCGGTCCACGGGCACAACAACGTCCTTGGCGCGGTCATCTTTCCCCACAACGTCGGCCTGGGCGCGACCCGCAATCCGGAACTGGTCGAAAAAGCCGCCCGCATAACTGCGCTCGAAGTTTCGGGCACGGGCATAAATTGGACCTTCGCCCCCTGCATCGCGGTGGCACGAAATATTCGTTGGGGCCGGACTTATGAAAGTTTCGGCGAAACTCCGGAACTGGCCGAATCTCTGGGAGCGGCGGCAGTGCGGGGATTTCAAGGCAAAAACCTCGCCGATCCCGGTTCCATAGTCGCCTGCGCAAAGCACTATATGGGCGATGGCGGCACTACAAACGGCAAAGACCAGGGCAACACCCAGTGCGATGAAGCCACGCTGCGGAAAATCCATTTGCCCGGATACGTCGCCGCAGTCAAGGCCGGCGCGGGCACGATCATGGCGTCCTTCAGCAGTTGGAACGGCAAAAAAATGCACGGCAACAAGTACCTGCTCACCGACGTGCTGAAAAATGAACTCGCTTTCAAGGGCTTTTTAGTGTCCGACTGGGCCGGAATCGACCAACTATCGCCCGACTTCAAAACCGCCGTCGAACAATCCATAAACGCCGGAATGGACATGGCCATGGTTCCCAACGGGCCGGGCGGAAAAAACAATTACATCGAATTCATCGGTCTGCTCAAGGAACTTGCAGCCGAGGACAAAGTGCCACAGTCGCGCATCGACGACGCAGTGCGGCGAATCCTCCGCGTCAAGTTCAAAACCCGATTGTTCGAAAAACCTTTCACCGATCCCTCGCTGACCGCATCAATCGGCTCGGCCGAGCACCGGCAAGTGGCGCGCGATTGCGTGCGCCAGTCGCTGGTATTATTGAAAAATGAAAACCACGTTCTGCCGCTGGCGAAAAATCTCAAGCACCTGGTCGTGGCCGGCAAGGCCGCCGACGACCTGGGCATGCAGTGCGGCGGATGGACCATCAGGTGGCAGGGACGGACCGGCAAGGTGACCGACGGCGGAACCACCATCCTTGCCGCCATCCGCCAGGCAGTCGCCCCCGGGACCGAAGTAATCTTTTCGGCCGACGGCGAAAACGCGCAAGGGGCCGACGCCGCGATCGTGGTCGTCGGCGAATCGCCTTACGCCGAAGGCAACGGAGACCGAAAAGACCTGGGCCTGGCGAAAAAAGATATTGACCTGGTGAAAAAAGTAAAACAATCGGGCGTTCCGGTGATTACCGTTTTGCTCTCCGGGCGGCCGATGATTCTAGGTCCGGCCTTGGACAACAGCGACGCTTTTATCGCGGCCTGGCTGCCGGGCACCGAAGGCCAAGGCGTGGCCGATGTGCTTTTCGGCGATTATAAACCCACTGGCAAGCTGCCGCACACCTGGCCGAAAAGCATGGATCAGGTCCCCCTGAACGTCGGCGATCCCGGCGCGGACAAGGCCCTGTTTCCTTACGGATTCGGCCTGACGTATTAATATCTAACATCACATAAATGCCATATTCTTCGTTTAGCCGCGGAGCTTGCTCCGCGCGTGTTTTTCACAAATGAAAACGTCTTCACTGGCTTCCCACGCCCTTTACGTTCATGCGGATGCCGTAAAGTCCTTTTGAGGCCGTGATAAACAGCGTCTGCCCATCCTTGCCGCCGAAACACACGTTCGCCGTCGTCTGCTCGGGCACGTCGATGTGTTCGATTTGTTTGCCGGTTTTATCGAACACGGTTACGCCCTTTCCGGTCACTCCGGGACCTCTTCCCGTCAGATAAACGTTGCCTCGATCGTCGATCGTCATGCCGTCGGAGCCCAACTGGCAAAAGAGTTTTTTGTTCTTAAGCGTGCCGTCGGGCTGGATCTCGTATTGATAGGTTTTGCCTGCCCCGATATCGGCGATGTAAAGAGTTTTGTCGTCCGGCGTGCCGATTATTCCGTTGGGCTTTTTCAGGTCGTCGGCCACGCGGAGCAGTTTTTTCCCGTCTGGGGGAAGAAAATAAGTGGCCTCGGACGCACGTTCCACGGACCCTTTCGGCCAATACGGTCTGGGATACAAGGGATCGGTGAAATACACCCCGCCGTCAGCGCGAATCCATACGTCGTTTGGACCGTTGAGAATTTTGCCCTGATAGTCTTTTACGACCCCCGTGATTTTTCCAGCCGTATCGATGCGCCATAGTTCGTTCTTTTCGTCTGCACAGGCCCAGAGATTGCCCTGGCGGTCGAAGCACAGACCGTTGGACCGCCCGCTCGGCTCCAGGAAGGTCGAAAGTTTGCCGTCCAGGCTCCACTTGAGAATGCGGTTGTTTGGCTGGTCGGTGAATAACACGTTGCCCTGGGCGTCGGCGGCCGGCCCTTCGGTAAACGTGAATCCATCGGCCAGTTTTTCCACCTTGGCGCCGGGAGCGATGATTTGATCATCCGCGCCAAAGACCGTTGCTCCGGGCATGAAGACTAAAAATAAAACTGTTGGAAAAATATATTTCTTTCGCATGGCGTTTCCTCACGGTTTAGCCCGGGCACTTGTGCCCGGTGTTCTTATCTCTTTAACATGACATTATTTTTCCGGTAGCCGATGTTACCACAAAATACAACATCATTCAATGATTTGCTAGGATTGCCATTTGCGGCCGTCTTCCGTACAATCCAAAAGCGTTAATTATTTGTAAAGCCGCGACCATTGGTCGCGATTTGCTTACTGTAACCAACCACCTACCGCCAACCACTTACCATCTACCAATTTATAGCCCATGTCCGACGAACAACTCGACGTAATTGCCGTCGGGGCCCATCCCGACGATCTGGAAATCACCTGCGGGGGCACGATCGCCAAGCTGGTGCGGCAGGGATACCGCCTGGGCATGATCGACCTCACGGACGGCGAACCCACACCGCTTTCGCCCGGCCCGGAAGTACGCCTGGCCGAGGCCCGGCAGGCGGCCGAGCTTCTGGGTGCGGCAGTCCGCGTAACCCTCGACCTGCCCAACCGCCGCTTGTTCGACACCTTTGAAGCCCGCGTGGCATTGGCCAAGGAATTCCGCAAATATCGGCCCCGCCTGGTCATTGGGCTGGGCGGAAAAACACCCATGGCCTCGCCCGACCATTATCAAGCCTCGCTCATAACCGAGGCCGCGGTGTTCTATTCCAAACTAACCAAGTGGGACGAGTATTTCGACGGCATTCCACCCCATACAATCCCGCGGCACTTGTGCTCGTCGTTGGCCTTTCGCCATTTCGCCCCGGTCGAGGCCAACGCAGTAGTGATCGACATCGGCGACACGCTGGAAACCAAGCTCGCGGCCATCGCCTGCTACAAGACCCAATTCCCCCCGGAAAAGAGCAATGCCGTGGCCCGCTTCCGCGCGTTTGCCGTCCAGCAAGGCATGGCCGCCGGTTACGAGGCCGGCGAAGTCCTGCTAAATCCCACCGCCTGGGGCACGAAAGATTTAATGGGCCTGCTGTTTGGTGTGTAAGAGATAATTGAATGATTAGCGATTAGAAATTAGGGGTGGGCAGTTTACTGCCCACTTTTTTATGAATGGATTTGGATTAGAGATTGCATGATTGGGATTTGGATGATCAGATGATTGGGGATTTCGTACTCCGTACTGCCGTACTCCGTACAAAAACCCCCTTCGCGTATTCCATCACCCTGCCGGCAGCGCGATTCCAATGGCCTTGCTATTTGAGCCAACCGCGATTGATGTTTTGGCTAACTTAAAAGCGGCGACCGCGCGACATGTCAACGATGACCGCTCAATACTTCCAAGTACGGCGCGTATTTTTTGTCTTCGGTTTGGATATGACCGATCCACCACTGTTTCAGAAAGGCAAGAAGATTATGCCCCGTCACAAAATCGGCGTTTTCTTGCAAGTCTAATGTTTTTTGCCGCATCTTGTCATGCAAGGCCTTGTGCTCGATTAAATCCGGATACTCGACTGCCTCCATCGTTTCCTCTTCATGCTTGAAATGCTCGAATGTATATTTAACCAAATGATCGAGTATGGGTTTGACCACTTGTTGCGCGGATTTCTTTTCCATGGCTTCATATAGTTCATTTATGACGCCGACAATTTGCTGGTGTTGGGCGTCTAGCGACGGATCGCCCACCGAGTAGAAATCTTTCCAAGTAATGATTGCCATTGTTTCTGCCTCCGGTTTGTTCTTAAAAAAAACGATAAACCTATATCCGTTTGTAAAGTACTGCGATGCAACCCTCCCTTGCCGCTTGCAGACATCCATATTACAAACATAGCATATTAAGAGTTGGCTATTTTACTCGATAAAAGGCCCGTGACCTGGCATCCTGAACATGGAAAAATCCTTCCCCACGCATACGACGTAAACGTCGGGTCTAATACCGCCTGCGGCGTCAGAAAATCCCCAATTCTAGAACAATATCCTAGCGCCTATCATCTATTCCATATCCCGATTCCCGAATCATTTCAGGCCAGCCAGCGGGCGGCGTCTTTGGCCCAGTAGGTTAGAATGATGCTTGCCCCGGCGCGACGGATGGCGGTTAGACATTCAAGTGCCACCGCTTGTTCGTCGAGCCAGCCTTTCGCGGCGGCGGCTTTTACCATGCTAAATTCGCCCGATACGTTGTAAGCGGCCAAGGGCACCCCGGGGAAACGGGCTTTGGCTTTAGCGATGATGTCGAGATAGGCCAACGCCGGCTTGACCATTACGATATCGGCGCCTTCGGCCAGATCGAGTTCGATCTCGCGTAAAGCCTGGCCCGCGGCGGCGGCGGGGTCCATTTGATATCCGCGGCGGTTGCCGAACTGGGGCGCGCTTTCGGCGGCCTCGCGGAACGGGCCGTAAAACGCGCTGGCGTACTTGGCCGCGTAACTCATGATAGGCAGGTGCGAAAAGCCGGCCGAATCAAGTGCCTGGCGGATCGCGCCCACCATGCCGTCGATCATGCCCGACGGGGCGACCACGTCGGCTCCGGCCCGGGCGTGGACCAACGCCTGTTGGGCCAAAAGCTTGAGCGTGGCGTCGTTATCCACATCGTGCCGGCCGGTGGTTTGAGTGACCGGGCCGCAATGCCCGTGATCGGTGTATTCGCAAAAGCAGACGTCGGTGATGACCAGGAAATCGCGTGCCGCCCGTTTGGCCGTGCGGATGGCCTGGGGGATGATGCCGGCGTCGGAAAGGGCGTCGGACCCGGTAGCGTCCTTTTTTTCCGGAATGCCGAACAGGATCACGCCGCCCAGGCCCAGTTCGACGGCCTGGGAGACCTCGTCGGCCAGCATGTCGGGCGAGAGTTGGAAATTGCCCGGCATGGCGGCGATCTCCTGTTTGACCGCCCGGCCCGGGCGGACAAAAAGCGGCAAAATCAGGTCGGCTGGCGATATGCGGGTTTCTTTTACCAGTTCGCGCACGGCCGGATTATAACGCAGGCGTCGAAGACGCGTGACGGGAAAGGCGGAAATATCAGTCATCGTTATTTACTCCGTTGCACGGCCTTTGGCCGCAACTAATTTATTGCAAATTGCAAAATGCGAATTTCAAATTGAACAAAACTCGGCATAAGTGCCGGGGCTATTGAGTCTCAAATTAATAATATCACTAGCCGGCGGTCAACGACCGCCGGAATATAAGCAAATTCCCGCCGGCGGCTGTTAGCCGCCGACTATTGCGTGTGACATTAGTTTTCTGATTCTCAATAAACATTTATGGCGGTCCTTTTATTTTATCAAGTGCGGTTTGAGCGCGGCGGACGGCGTCGGCGGCCCAGGGTTTGTCGGAGTAGAGTTCGATTGCCGCGCGATACATGGCCTGTGCGCTTTTCGGATCGGTTGCCAACAGGGCATCGGCCTGATCCAGGTGTTTTTGGATAATTTCGAGTTGTTCGGGGGCGAATTCCTGGACATTCTTTTTTAATTGTTGCAGGCGGCGGCGGGCAAGGGTGAGACAATCGCCGTTGGGCCCGGCCGTTTCGGCGGAAGAATGATATAAATCCACCAGCGCCTGGAGTTTGGCGATGCACTGTTCGGTGCTGAGGCGTTGATAGCCGATGGCTTCGAGATACGCCCGTTCGATGGGCAGGAGATTTTCGTCACTAGTCCAGCCTCTGTCCAGCCGATCGAATTTGTGCTGTAGCTTATCGAGCTCGATTTCATGTTGATATTTGCGGAGTTTGGACGCCCGGGGATCGCCGGTATATTGTTCGCCAGGATATTGCTCTAAGTACGCACGGATGTCATCTTCGGCCTGGATTATGGAATCGATCTTTCCATCTTCAGTGTGGGCGGCGATGCGGCGGTAAAGCGAATCGGCGGTTGGCGGCTGGAGGAAGTACCAGATGGCTAAACCCACCAGCAGCAGTCCGGCCGCCAAAACCCAGGTTTGCAGCGAGATAACGGCGGGCTTCGACTGCTCGAATTCCTGCTTGCCGAGTTCTTCCTTGCTAACGGGCACGAAACGGCCGGTGGATTTGGGTTCCGTGACGGAGGCATTTGTTTGCGATGGCAGGGCCGTCGCGGCCGCGGTTTCGGGAAGATCGGCCGGCACTTGGAAACCGGCTTGCGCGGCCGGGTGTTGGGCGGAAGGGGTAAATGCCTGCGTATCCGGGAGTTCCGCGTCTTGCGCCGGGCCATGTTCCGCGGCCGGCAATGTAACGGCCGCCGCATCCGGCCCAAGCGCATCGTCCGAAGGCGGCTGGGATTGATAATAGGAAGCGTCGGCCTGCATTGTCGCGGCGGGCGAGGGCAGGGCATGTTGCATGGCCTCCAGACATCGGCCCAGAATAGTGGCGTTGGGAATGCGCCGGGCAGGATCTTTTTCCAGTAATTGGATGATGATGTGTTCGAGTTCCTCGGGAACTTCATCGTTGTGGCGGCGCAGCGGTTCGGGCTTTTCAAACTGTTGCTTATAAAGGACTTCGCCCAGCGAGCCTCCGCGAAAAACCGGGCGCCGCGCCAAAAGCACGTACATCACTGCGCCCAGGCTGTAAAGATCGGTCCGCTGATCGACCGCTTTGCCGGCCGCTTGCTCCGGGGCCATGTATTCGGCGGTGCCCAGGACCGAACCGGCGCTGGTCAGCCTTGTATTGCCGAACAAGCGGGCGATGCCGAAATCGGATAGCTTTACCTGCCCATTGGATGCCAAAAGCAGGTTGCCAGGTTTTATGTCGCGGTGGATCACGCCGCGGTCGTGCGCGTGGCGCAATGCGCGGCATATTTCGATGACCATGCGGACGACTTCCCGCCAATCGAAGCGCCGGCCGCGGCCGAGTTCTTCCTCCAGGCTGTTGCCGTCGATCAGTTCCATGGCGTAGAACAACCGGGCGTCCTCTTCGCCGAACCCGAAGAGTTTGACGATGTTGGGATGGTTGAGTTTGCGCAGGGTTTCGATTTCGGCCTCGAAGCGGCCGCGAAAACCTTCCTCCTCGGCCAGGGCGGCCGAGAGCAGTTTGACCGCGGCAGGTTCGCCTGTTTCCAGATTGACCGCTTCGTAGACGGTTCCCATGCCGCCGCGCCCAAGCTTCCCCACGATCTGATAAGGTCCGAGCCGTTCGATCTGCATGTAAAAAATCCCAGGTTGGCTGATACCTATATCCTATAGCGCAGAAGCGAAAGCCGCCAGCGGGAGGGGCGGGGTGAAGGGTTCAGGGGGCAGGGTTCTAATTTCGTTGGTGCGGCAGTTGTACTGCCGCGCCCAGGCTTGGATCATGCGAGGGCGACAGTACAATTGTCGCCCCAACAAATACAGTCGCCCCAACAAAAGTTGAAAAAATGGGTATAATCAATTACGGGAGCGCGACCGGCGGTCGCGTGTTTATTTTTATGATTTAACCACGTAATATAATCCATGACGTTATCGGGCATTTTGAACATCAATAAACCCGTAGGCATGACCTCTCGGGATGCGGTGGATATGGTCCAGCGCCTGGTCCGGCCGGCCAAAGTCGGTCATGCGGGCACTCTGGATCCGTTGGCCGCGGGCGTACTGGTCGTATGCGTGGGATCGGCCACCAGATTGATCGAGTACGTGCAGCGGATGCCGAAATCGTATATCGGCACGTTTCTTTTTGGGCGGTGGAGCGAAACCGAGGATATCGAAGGCCATGTCGTGGAGATGTCCGATCCGCCCGTGCCCGCCTTGGAGGAAATCACTTTCGCGGCGAAAAAACTCGAGGGCAATATACTGCAACGGCCGCCGGCGTTTTCGGCGATTAAAATCAACGGCTGCCGGGCGTACAAGATAGCGCGCAGTGGAGAGCCGGTGGAATTACAGCCCCGGCCCGTAACCGTTCATCGCATCGCTGTGCGGTCGTACGAATATCCGCGATTGGTGCTGGAAGTGAATTGCGGCGGTGGAACGTACATCCGCTCGTTGGGCCGGGATCTGGCGGAATCGTTGGGAACCCGGGCGGTGATGTCGGCCCTGGTACGGACGGCGATCGGCAAGTTCAGCCTGGACGCTGCCCAAGATCCCGGCAAACTGAACAAGGAAAACATTGCCGGCCGCCTTCTGCCCATGATTTTTGCAGTGGATTATCTGCCGCGGCTGGAACTTTCGGCCGAGGAAATAAGTCGCGTTCATCGCGGTCAATCAATTGCGAAACGAATCGTCCGCGCCGATGCGGCGGATACGGCCGCGGTTGATAAGGAAGGAAATCTGGTGGCGATTCTGAGTTCTTCGGACGAGGGATTGCTGCGTCCGGCACGGAATTTTTTATATAGAATTCCTTGAGGAATTCTAACAATCATCCCCTCGCCGGGCACCGACCGAAGGTTGGTCGCGGGAGAGGGGTCGGGGGTGAGGGTGGCTGTGTATTGTTAAAGTCACTTAGAAGGCGGCGGTGTGCCCGGCCCGTCTGACAGCCCGGAGCGGTAGGAATTCAACCAATCTTCAATTTGCCCGGCCAACGCCATTTGCCCCTGGGAGCGGGCGAGTTCCAGGGCCTTCTCGAAGTGTTCGATCGCCTGTTGGGGTTGGCCCATTGCTTTAAAAGCCTTGCCCAGATTGAATTGGGCGTCTAAAAAGTCGGGGGCAAGCGCCAATGCCGCTTCGTATTGTTCGATTGCCTCCCCAGGCCGGCCTGCCCGGGCCAATGCCACGCCCAGATTGTTGCGGGCCTCGAGGTAGTCGGGTTTGACGGATAATGCCCGCTGGAAAAAGTCGATTGCCTCTTTTAATCGACCGTCTTCGAGCGATACGTTTCCCAGGTGATAATGAGCTTCGGGATCGTGGGAATTCAGCCGCAGGGCCTGATGGAAATGTTCGACGGCCTCTTGGCGGCGATCGGTATGGATCAATGCGGCGCCCAGGTTGTTGTGGACCTGAGGGTAATCGGGATTGAGTTTCAGGGATTGCTGAAAATGATCAATTGCCTCCGGCAGGAGCCCTTGTTGCGACAATGCGATGCCAAGGTTGTTGTGTGCCATCCAAGAGTTGGGATTTTTATCCAATGTAGCCTTGTAGAGTGTGATTTCGTCGGAATACAGCCCGCTTTGCAGGCAAGTCAGAAATGCGAGATTTCCCACCGCCGCGGCGGCCAGTGCCGTTGCCGTCCAGTATGCCGCACCGTGCAATCTGTGATGCCATGAGCCAAAACCTGCCGAAAGCAGTACGATTATCGGGATAAGTGCGACGTGCTGATAATGGTCGGCCACCAGCGAGTAGCGCATGAAGTATACGTCGGTCAATCCCATTACCGGGGCCAGGGCCACACAGAAAAATCCCCAGGCAATAAGAAACGGCCGGCTCCAGGTTTTTCTATACCGCCACAGAATTACCGTAAGGATTAACGCCGCCGACAGCGGCAGCCACCATAGCGGATTGCCGGCCTCGATGTTCCACTGGGGATAGATGAAAAGCAGGTTCAAAGGCAGAATCGCTTTGTAAAGGTAGAACCACACTACGCCGCCCGCGCCCAGTATGCGTTGGTAAAAATCGGCGGTGCGGATTATCTCTCCCGAACCGTGCGTTTGGAACCATACATTCACTTCGGTCAACGCCACGGCAACGGCGAAAAAGGGCACAATACGCGGCAGATCCTGCCTTGTCAGAGGGCGCAGCCACCAGACGATTCCCAGCAGCAGGACCGGCAAGACTGTTGCCGATCCCTTGCTGAGCATGGCCAAAACGAAGGCCAAAAAACTCAGCCAGTACCAGAGATGAAAGGATGAAGGATGAAGGATGAAGGATGAAACAGCAGACAATGAACGGTGAACCGGGGACAGTTTAGCCGCGAGCGGGTACCATGCGGAGAATGGTCGGCGAGCGAGTTCGTCGAATTTCATGTACCATAGAATCGACAGCAGAAAGAACAGCATTGCCAGCATGTCTTTCCGCTGCGAAATCCAGGCCACCGATTCCACGTTCACCGGATGCAGGGCGAAGATGATGGCCGCCAAAAAACCTCCGGGAATGGATAACTTCCGCAAGATAATCCAGATCAGCAGGGCCTCGGCGATGTGCAATATCAAGTTTGTGAGATGGTAGCCGGTGGAGTTCATTTCCCACAGCCGCCACTCGATCCAAAGAGTTGTATTGCTTACCGGGTAGTAATCACAAGGTTCGGTGGTACACCAAAATCGGAACAGGCCGTCCGAAACCTTGATTATTGGATTTTTCGTTAGATATAGATCTTTGTCGTCCCAGATGAATCCGCCGCTTAATGAGGGCAGGTAAACGAAGAAAGCGGCAACCGCGATCAACACTGCTCCCGCCGGCGCGCCCAGTGGCAACGCCGACGTGAAAAAATTTCCCGACCGGTCCCGGGTAGCGCGTTTATCAAAAGATTTTTTGCGTTTGGACATAAGCGGATGATTGAATCTCAGATAAATAAATGTCGTAGATAGGACTCAGAGCCGGGCCGTGTCGGCCCGGAACCACTGGAACCACCGGAATCACCGGGGCGACACGCCCTGGCTCTGACTTTTTGTGCAACATCAACTTTTTTGTGCGAGATTCTTTTCTGACTCTCAATAAACAATTGCTCCGTTAATCGTCAAGATTGGGCCAGTTTGCGCAAGACGGTCTGCAATATGCCGCCGTTGCGATAATAATCGAGTTCCACGGGCGTGTCGATGCGGACCTTGACGGAAAATTCTTTAACAGATCCGTCGGCAGCGACGGCGCGAATCGTTAGTTCGCAGCCGGGCTGAATCCGGTCGGACAGATTCGGGATGTCGAAGGTTTCCTCGCCGCTGAGTCCGAGCGTTTCCCAGGATTTGCCCGGGGTGAATTGCAAGGGCAGCACGCCCATGCCCACCAGGTTACTGCGGTGAATTCGCTCGAAGCTGGAGGCGATGACCGCGCGTACGCCTAGCAGACGAGTGCCCTTGGCGGCCCAATCGCGGCTGCTGCCCGAGCCGTACTCCGCCCCGGCCAGGATAATAAGCGGCACGCCTTGGGCTTTGTATTTCATGGCGGCGTCGTAAATGGTCATCAGTTCGCCGTCGGGCAGATGGCGAGTGACTCCGCCCTCGGCGTCGGGCGCGAGGAAATTGCGGATGCGAATGTTGGCAAACGTGCCGCGGGTCATCACCCGGTCGTTGCCGCGGCGGGCACCGTAACTGTTAAAATCGAGCGGCGAAACGCCGCACTCGATCAAGTATTTTCCGGCCGGACTTTTGGAGGAGATGAAACCGGCCGGCGAAATGTGATCTGTGGTCACCGAATCGCCCAAAACGGCCAACGCCCGGGCATGGATGATCGGCTGGATAGGCTCAGGCTCGATGCCCAGATTGAGCAAAAACGGCGGCTCTTGGATATAGGTGTTTTTATCGTCCCAGGGGAACAATTCGCTTTCGGCCGCGGGCAGGTTGTTCCAGGTTTCGTTGGCCTGGAAGATATTGGCATATTGGTTGCGGAACATTTCCGCAGTGACGGCGTGGGCCAGGACGGCATCGATTTCAGAGTGCGAAGGCCATATATCTTTAAGAAAAACCGGCTTGCCGTCGGCGCCTGTGCCCAGCGGTTCGGCCGTAAGGTCAATGTCCACGGTGCCGGCTAGGGCATAAGCGACCACCATGGGCGGGCTGGCCAGGTAGTTGGCCTTTACCAATGGGTTGATGCGGCCCTCGAAGTTGCGATTGCCGCTTAGAACGGCGGCAGCCACGAGGTTTGCCTCGGCGACGGCCTTGGCCACGGCCTCGGGCAACGGGCCGCTATTGCCGATGCAAGTCGTGCAACCGTAGCCCACGGTTTGGAATCCCAAGCGGTCAAGCGGCTTGTCCAAGGCGGTTTTTTCCAGGTAATCGGTCACTACGCGGCTGCCCGGGGCAAGACTGGTTTTTACGTGTGATTTGACCTTTAGCCCCTTTTCCACGGCCTTTTTGGCCAAAAGCCCGGCGGCCAACATCACGCCTGGATTGCTGGTGTTGGTGCAACTGGTTATCGCGGCTATGACCACCGCGCCGTGGGCGATTGCCTTGCCGCCGAACGCCGCAGTTTTACCGACTTGCTCCGGCGTAAGGGCAAATCCGCGATCTTTCAAAGGCGCGGTCAACGCGGAGCGAAAGGCAGTCTTGGCGTTTTTAAGCGCCACGCGATCCTGCGGACGCTTGGGACCGGCAAGACTAGGCTCGATCATGCTTAAGTCGAGTTTCAAAACCTTGGAATAACATGGCGGCGGGGCATCCGCTGGGCGGAAAAGATGCTGTTGTTTCGTGTATCGCTCGACCAGATCGAGTTGCTCGGCCGTCCGCCCGGTTTCCCGCAGATAGTCAAGCGTTTTTTCGTCGATAGGGAAGAATCCCATGGTTGCGCCGTATTCGGGCGACATGTTGGCAATTAGCGCGCGATCGACCACCTTCATTGCATCCGTTGCCGGGCCGAAAAATTCAACGAACTTTTCCACCACGCCCTCGCCGCGGAGGATTTGCGTAATGGTAAGCACCAGATCGGTGGCGGTCGTGCCGGGTGGAAGTTCGCCTGAAAGTTCAAAACCGACGACTTCAGGGGCGAGCATATAAAGAGGCTGGCCGAGCATGACGGCCTCGGCCTCGATTCCGCCCACGCCCCAGCCTACTACGCCCAGGCCGTTGATCATCGTAGTGTGGCTGTCGGTGCCGACCAGTGTGTCGGGCAGGGCAATCCGTCCGGAGGCGTCTTCCCGCAAGTACACGCACTTGGCCAGATATTCCAGATTTACCTGGTGAACGATGCCCACGGCCGGCGGAACGACGCGGAAGTTTTGGAAGGCTTTTTGACCCCAGCGCAAAAACTCATAACGTTGGCGATTGCGCTGGAATTCGAATTTGACGTTCTCCGCCAGCGCGTCGGGCGAGCCGAACCGATCGACTTGCACCGAATGGTCGATCACCAGGTCGATGGGTATCAGTGGGTTGATTTTCCGCGGATCGCCGCCCAGCCGGTGCATTGCCTCGCGCATGGCGGCCAGATCGACCACTGCCGGCACCCCGGTAAAATCCTGGAGCAGCACCCGGGCGGGCTTGAAAGGCACTTCCGCTTTGACGGGCTTCATCGGGTTCCAAAAGGCCAGGTTTTTTACGTCGGCTTCGCTAATTTCGTAGCCGTCGCAATTGCGAAGCACCGCCTCGAGCAACACGCGGATGGAATAGGGCAGCGCGTCGAGGTGCATCAAGCCGGCGTCCTCCAAGCGTGTCAAACGATATATGCCGGCCGGACCCGCGCCGGTGTGGAAGGTATCTCGGGCGTTGAAGGGATCGAACATGGGATGGACCTCGGTTTATTTCGGGTTTTATTTTAAGTTTTTCGCGAAACCGCAAGCGGTTTTTATATAATATTGATTTCCTTCCAATTATCATCAACGGGGGCGGTTATAGAGACCATTTCCTTTGTCATCGGATGTTTGAATTCCAAAACGCGCGCGTGCAGGGCGATGGCACGCAGCCGGCTGTCGTCGTACTGGGGACCGAATGGAATTTTTGAACCATATTGGGCATCGCCCAGCAGTGGATGGCCCCGGGAGGCGGCCTGGATGCGGACCTGGTGCGTGCGACCGGTTTCCAAACGGATTTCCAGCCACGATCCCCAGGGACCGGTGCTTAAAACTCGATAATGTAACACGGCCAACCGGGCTTGGGGAAGGCCGGCGCCGACCACCTCCGCCTGCGGATTGCCCGGAACCTTGCGGATGTAATCCTCCCAAGTCGATGTTTCCGGGGCGACGCGTCCTTCGACGCAGGCCCAATATATTTTATTGACCGATCTTTCCTCGAATTGTTCGGCCAGTCGCCGGGCGGCACGGCGCTTTGTGCAAAACACCACGGCGCCGGAGGCCGGGCGGTCGAGCCGGTGCGGCACGCCCAGATAGACAAAGTCGTAAGGATGGCCGCGCTCTTTTAGAAAGCTTTTTATGCGCGTTTCCAGGCTATCGATGCCCGGCGGGGCCTGGGTTAAAAGCCCGGACGGTTTGTTGACCGCCAAACAAGGGCCGTCTTCGTAAAGAATCTGAAATCCGGGATCGTTCATCCTTATCATTTTATCCGCAAAACTCAGGATACAAATGCCAGGGTTTCTAAGTTGGGGCAGCAGTTTAACTGCTGCCCCAACTTAGTGGGTTAAACATTTATGCAATTTTTAATGCTATTATTGCTAAACGCCGTCATGCTTTAGAGGGTCATATCATGCGTCAACCGCTTACTGTTCGGCCGGGTGAAAAGGTGCGATTGAAGGATTTTGATCCGGATTACACGGGCGGAATCAAAAACAAGAAAAAGGCCCGGGAGGAGTTGGAGGAAAACATCCGGCGCCTTTCTGAGCTGGGCTATCGGCTTTACGCCGAGAATCGCCGCTCGCTGTTGCTGGTCCTCCAAGGCATGGACACGGCGGGCAAGGACGGAACCATCCGCCACGTGATGAAAGGATTCAATCCGCAAAGCTGCCAGGTTACTTCCTTCAAACAGCCGGGCATCGAGGAACTGAACCACGATTTTCTGTGGCGGATCGCCCGGGCCGTTCCGCGCAAGGGAAACATCGGCATCTTCAACCGCTCGCATTATGAAGACGTGTTGGTGGTGCGGGTGCATAATTTGGCGCCCAAGCGCGAATGGCAAACCCGATACGATCGGATTAATCTTTTCGAAAAGATGCTTGTCGCCGGGGGCACGACGATTGTTAAAATCTTTCTGCACATCGGCAAGGACGAACAGCGCAAGCGATTGCAGTCACGCCTGGACGATGCGACCAAGCTGTGGAAATTCAGCCGCGCCGACCTGGCCGAGCGGCAGTATTGGGATGAATATCAAAAAGCCTACGAGGCCGCGCTGACGCTCTGTAATACGGATGAGGCGCCTTGGTACATCGTGCCCGCGAATCGAAAATGGTTTCGCAATCTTTCCATCAGCCGCATCTTGTGCAAAACATTGGAAAAAATGGACCCCCGCTATCCGCCGCCCGAAAAAGGCCTGGAAGGCATTGTCGTGGAGTAATTTTTTACAAGGGACAGGGGAAACATGGATAGGGGCGGGGGATAGGGAACAGGCCGGATGCGGGTTCCTAGCCACTTTTGACATGAAAATACGCTTTTTTTAGGCGGGGGCGAAGATAAACGCCAAAACGATTGACTCGGTTTTCTTATCAATTATAATCAAAAGTACATAGTTTGGGCGGCTGTTTTCATTGTCTTAGCCACCCATGAACGTTCGCACGCACAGCTTTTTGGACTGGAAACAACCATGAATAACGTGCTGTCTTTTTTTGTGCGCTTATCTGCGGGAATCCTAGCTCTTGGCATGACGGTGTGTGCGGCTCAGGCCGAAACCGTGGTCCAAGTCAACTTGAACGGTTATGTGACCGGGAT
Organism: Thermoguttaceae bacterium; assembly: GCA_050013075.1. Classification (GTDB taxonomy): domain Bacteria; phylum Planctomycetota; class Planctomycetia; order Pirellulales; family Thermoguttaceae; genus JBEKIK01. Next base: position 28,160 of record JBEKFZ010000043.1, read on the forward strand.
TTTCGGCGACCAGGTCAATAATTATCAAATTCAACTCTTCGACGATGAAACCCCCATCACCGTCGCCAACTACCTCGAGTACGTCAATAACAACGCGTACAACAACACCATCATACACCGATCTATTTCGGACTTTGTCATTCAGGGCGGCGGCTTCAAACTTCAGACCAACAGCAACAACGTGGTCACGGCGTTAAATCCAATCCCGACCTACGGTGCAATCCAAAATGAAGCCGGGATCAGCAACGGCCGCGGCACAATTGCCATGGCTTTGCCAAGCTACGCGGACGGCTCTCCAGCTCTCAACAGCGCCACAAGTCAATGGTATATAAACCTTAGTAACAATAGCGGCCTGGACTCCGGGAATGAGTCCGGCGGTTACACGGTTTTCGGACAGGTGGCCGGCGAGGGCATGACGCTGGTCGACGGCGTGGCGGCCCTCTCGACGTATAACCTCAATAATCTTTACTCCGGCTCGGCATTCAGCGAAGTCCCTCTTGCCAATACCGCGACTTCCAGTAAAGCCTCCGTTTTCGTGACTATCGTGAGCATGAACGTTGTTTCCACCGTGGCATGGAAAGGCGGCGCATCTTCCGCCTCGACCGACTGGGGCACGTTGGCCAATTGGGGCTCTGGGACCAGCGTTCCCAACGGCGCCGGGGTCAATCTGAGCATAGGCAGTCAGGATTCAGCCAACAACGTGATAGATCTAGTCTCGGCCAACCGGACAGTCGGCAATATTTACTTTACCTCCGGAACCGACACCACGATTCAGAGCACCGGCGGGAAAAGCCTTATACTGGATAACAACGGTAAAACCCCGCTGATAAACGTGATCGGCGAGCATACCATCAGCGCGTCGGTGATCTTGAACAATAATACTATTATCGACATCGACGGGACCTTGGCCATGAGCGGCGCAATAAGCGGCACAGGTTCCTTGGCGCTAAATAACACGGGCAGGCTTACCCTTACCGGCGCCAATACCTACGGTGGAAACACGCTGATTACCGGTGGCTCGCTGCAGGCCGCCAAGGCGGCGTCGCTGCCCGGATATAATTCGTCGGGCAAGGTCACGGTTAGCTCCGGGGCCGCACTAATCATTCAGGCCGGGCTTTCCACGGAGTGGCTCGAATCGGAAATAAGCGCCCTACAAAGTAATGCCGTGTTCAACAGCGGCTCTTATCTGGCCATTGATACCAGCAACCACGATTTCAACTATGGCAGCACAATGGGAGGAAGCCTGAACTTTGTCAAACTGGGTAATAACACATTACTACTCACGGGTAACAACACCTACAGCGGAAATACGATAGTAGTCGCCGGTACGCTGACGGCCGGCAAGGCTGCCTCGCTGCCGGGATACAACGCGTCGGGTATGGTCTCGGTGGATCAGGGGGCCACGCTGGCCGTTCGGGCCGGGGCATCCTCGGGCCAGTGGGCCGCCTCGGATATCGAGACCCTACTAACCAATGCCACCTTCAACAGCGGCGCTTTCCTGGGCATCGACACCACCGGCGGCGATTTTGCTTACAGCAGCGTTATAACCGGAAGCATGGGCCTGACCAAATCGGGTTCTAATACACTAACGCTCACCGGCTCAAATACCTTTACCGGCGCGGTCAATTTCAACGGCGGTTTGATCAAGGCCGCAAATCCCAGCAACCTCGGCGCGGGAGATGAATTGAATTTCAACGGCGGCGGATTGCAGTTCGACGGAGTGTTCGATCCATCGTCAAGTACGATTACATTCCAATCCGGCGGCGCCATATTAGATACCCAAGCGAATATCATCACAATGGCCAATTCGATCGGCAACGGCGGCGACGGCGGATTGACCAAGCAAGGCTCGGGCACGCTTATCCTGTCGACCTCGCCCGATTACAACGGCGCAACCGTAATCAACGCCGGGACTTTGCAACTAGGGTCCGGAGCGACTCTGCCAAGCTCCACGGCGGTCAGCCTTACCGCAAGCGGCGCCACCCTGGACATAAACGCGAATTCGCAGACCATCGCCTCGCTTACGGGTGTGGCCGGCACTGAACTGAAACTCGGCGGCGGTGCGTTGACCGTCGGAGATGACACCTCCACTACCTTCGCCGGCGCTATCACCAGCACAGGCACCGGAACACTGACCAAGACCGGCACGGGCACGCTTACCCTTACCGGATCAAACACTTTCACCGGCGCGGTCAACTTCAACGGCGGTTTGATCAATGCCGCAAGTCTCGACAACCTCGGCGCGGGAAGCAAATTAAACTTCAACGGCGGCGGATTGCAGTTCAACGGAATTTACGATCCATCGGGACGCACCATGACCTTCCAGTCCGGCGGCGCCACGCTCGACACCAACGGCAATGACAACACTTTGGCCAATTCCATAGGCAACGGCGGCGCCGGGGGCTTGACCAAGGCCGGTTCCGGCGTCCTTACTCTCTCCGTATCGTCAAATTACCTGGGAACCACCGTCGTTAGCGGCGGCACTTTGAAACTCGCTTCCGGGGCGACTCTGCCCACGACCACGGCCGTCAGCCTTACCGCAAGCGGCGCCACGCTGGACATAAACGGAAATTCGCAGACCATCGCCTCGCTCACGGGCGTATCAGGAACTATACTCCAGCTCGGCAGCGGCTCGCTGACCGTCGGTGACAATACATCGACGACATTCGCCGGATCGATCGCCGGCACATCGGACGGAAAACTTATCAAGGAAGGCACCGGCACGTTGGAATTAACGGGCGATATATCTTACGGCGGCGATGTAGACCTCAACAACGGAGTGTTGAATATTAATAACAACCTCAACACCATACTAGGCGATATTTCCGGCGCTGGGGTATTGGACATTGAAGGCACCACTATCTTGAACCTCGATTCCCTGGCTGTTGGCAGTTACAACATCGGCGTTGACGCGACTCTCATCGTCGACGGCGTCACATATGCCAAATCTTCGGACATAAATCCCATAGGCGTGCCGGAGCCTAGCGCCTTGGTATTGTTGTCATTCGCGGTCTTGGCGGCTTTTTTTGCAGCCCGGAGGAGAAAGTAATATCGCTGTAAATGGTTTTTAGCAGTCCGTTCCCGGCAAACGGTTTCTGCTTATCATTTTTATGCAAGGAGAATGGGCCATGACTGCAAAAAATATTCTTCGACAAACGGTCGAATTCGGTCACCTGGTTGTGCGGTTATATGTAAGCGATCTTACCGACGCCGAACTGCTTGTCCGCTCGGTGCCTCTCAACAATCATATTGCCTGGCAGATGGGACATCTGATTACCGCCACCCGGCACATGCTAAAGTCTCTGGGACATTCTGCGCCCGACCTGCCCGCGGGTTTTGGGGAGGCCTACACGTCCGAGACATCCGGGTCCGACGATCCGGCTAAGTTTGCATCCAAGGCGGAATATCTCGCTTTGGCCGATGAAATGAAGGCCGCCAGCCTGGAGGCAATCGACGCCACGCCGGAAAACACTCTGGATCAGCCCGGCCCGGAATCGATGCGCCAGTATGCTCCGACCGTGGCCTCGGCGCTGATGCTTTTGGGCAATCACTGGCTGATGCACTCCGGCCAATTCGTGCCCATCCGCCGGAAGCTTGGAAAAAAACCGCTGTTTTGAAAAATGACAGTCATTGTTGGGGTGGCAGTTTGACTGCCGCCCCAACAAGTAGTTTGGAAAAGCACCGGGTGCGCATCGACAATCGCTTGTTGATCAAATCCGCCGCAAAAAACCGGCAATTGCCGCATTGACGGCCTCGGGTTGCTCGAGCGGGGCCATGTGTCCGGCCTGCGGTATTATTTTAAATTCGGCGTTGGGAACGGACTTCGCAATTTCTTGCATGTCGGCGGCGGGAGTAATCACATCGCTCTCGCCGACTATAAGCAACGTGGGACAGCGGATGCGGGGCAATTCGGCGGTGAAATCGGCTCTCCGGGCCATGCCCCGGGCAGCGGCCGCAATGCCCCGCGGATCGGTGCTAATGATGATCTGCCGTATATTCTCCACCAAATGCGGCTGATTTTGCAGGGTATCGGCAGAGAAAAGTCTGGGAATCATGGTATCTGCCACGATATGCGATCCTTCGCGCAGGACCTTTTCGGCAACGGCCAAACGGCCGGCGGCGGTTTCCGGGGCATCGTTGGCCGTACGGGTATCGCAGAGGATCAATCCTTGCAGACGCTCGGCATACCAACGCCAGAATTCCAGTGCGATGTATCCTCCCATCGACAAGCCGCAAAGCGCCGCCGGCTCGTCGATTCCTAAAAAATCGAGCAAGGCTGCGAGATCGTCGGCGAATTGCGCCATTGTGACAATGCCTTCGCCAGTGCCGCTTCGACCGAAACCGCGCAAGTCGGGGGCAATCACGCGATAACGGTCCGAGAGCCTTTCGATTTGCCCGTTCCACATGGAGTGGTCCAGCGGAAAGCCGTGTACAAACAAAATTGGCCTACCGCCGCCGCGATCGACAAACGATAGATTTGTTCCGTTAATCGTACAAGTTTTCATGTATATCATTGTTGTTCAATTTCAGTAGTTCCAAGTTTGATTTAAATTCGTAAAACGACGCAAGGCGTTGAGCCATCGTGTAATAGGACGACGATTTCGTGAACCATCCAATCGAGCATGC
>JBEKFZ010000044.1:0-32763 GCA_050013075.1 Thermoguttaceae bacterium
GACCGGCGAGGTGGCGGCGATGACCTCGTCGACGAGCGGACCGGCGACGTTTTACAACGACAGCGATTCGCTTTACGCCGCGCGCAAGCCGTTTGAAATCGACCAGAAAGGGATCAAGCTCATGCCCTCCGAGGTTGACGTCCGCCACCAGACGCGATTGCGCGACGTGGCAACTGAATATGACGGTATTCCGCTTCTCGGCTTTGTGGCCCGGAGCATTGCGCGGCAGCAGCACGAGATGGCCCGGCCGCAAGCCAACCAGGAGGTGCGCAACAAAGTGGCGGATAAGGCGCGGAAACGCATCGACAGCGAAGCCCGCGATCGATTGGCGGAGTTGGTCAATAATCTGAATCGCAAGGTGTTCGGGCCCCTGGCGAACCTGTCACTGGAACCGACGATGATCGAAGCCCAGACCACCCAGCAGCGAATGACCATGCGGCTGCGCGTGGCGGGGGAAGATCAATTGGGCAGTTTTACGCCGCGCCCCCAGGCGCCGGACAACAGCCTGGCGAGTTTCCAAATCAACGAGTCGATGCTGAACAATGCCATCCAACGGCTGCAATTGGACGGCCGAACCTTTACTTTGCCGCAACTGGTTGGGCGGATCTCGGAGCGGTTTCAGCGGCCCAACATCTGGCAGATCGATCCCAATAACAAAGACCTGACCATCAGCTTCGCGAAAAAAGACGCAGTGACGGTGCGCTGCCAGGAGGGACAGGTAATCCTGACCCTTAACATCGTGGAGATAAGCAAAGAACCGCGGCAGTGGAACAACTTCCAGGTGCGGGTGTTTTACCGGCCGCAGGTCAAGGGCCGCTCGGCCGAATTGGTCCGCGACGGGGTTATACATTTGATTTGCCAGCGAATGAGCAACAGTGCACAAATCAGTTTGCGGGGCATTTTTTCCAAGGCCTTTCCTCAAAACGATACCATAAAACTCACGCCCGAACGCTTTGTCACGGATCCGAAGTTGCGGGACCTGGCAATCACGCAGTTTGTCATCGACGACGGCTGGGTCGGTTTTGCCGTGGGCCCGAAGGAGTACGCGGTACGCCTGTCGCAATTGCCTTCGGCGAGAAAATAGATCACAATGGAAATGCTATAATCGTAGCCTCTCAAACAATCACTCTATCTTTTCATTTCACGAAAGGGGAAACCTATGGAGGAGTTCTTGTCATTCCGCAAAATGATTACGCCGATCGTCATTCAAATCATTTTTTGGATCGGCGTTGCGGTGTGTGTTATTTCCGGTCTTGGAATTATGTTCCATGGGACTTTTGTGACGTTTATTCTTGGATTGATGTATGTGGTCATCGGGCCGCTGATGGTGAGGATCTACTGCGAATTGATTATCCTGCTCTTCCGGATATACGATGTCCTGAACGACATCAAGAAAAACACGAATCGCGGCTGAAAGCACAATAATTTTGGCCAATTTGCGCGTGTGCCGTGGTTCAAACTGGCCGACACGGCCCGGCTCTGAATTCTGAATACCTAAAAAAAGGCCGTACCCGAAGTCCACGAATGGGCGGGCACGGCCTACATGTCTCGCCCCGAGCACGAATGGAATTGGTGTTTGTTCTCGGGGGGGAGGAGACAGCTATTAATAAAATATCATATTCCGATGCGATTTTCTACCCACTAATCGTGGGGCTTCGCCGGTTATCTGTTTATAAGCTACCCTTGTAATGAACCAACAAAACCGCGACCGACCAACCGACCATGCCGACCAAAACTGCGCATCGGTGCTCGTTGGTGCCCGTTGGTGCCCGTCGCGGCTTTACAAGCCCCCTGTCCACCATTAAAAATGCTTTCCGTCCTTGAAATCAACACCATCGATCGGCTTGCGGCGTATAGAACGGACTGGGAAAAACTATTATCGGAAACGCCGGGCGCGACGTTTTTCCAATCGTTCGAGTGGTTGGAGGCGTATTGGCGGCATTTCGGCGCGAGGAAGACCTTGCGAACCGTAATCGTTCTGGAGGATGACAGAACGGCGGCAATTGTACCACTGATAGTGCATACCGAAAAAACCAGGGCGGGGCGTTTACGAGTGCTAACCTACCCCTTGGATAATTGGGGCTCGTTTTACGGCCCCATCGGACCCAATCCCCCCTCTGCGCTAAAAGCGGCGATGGAACATATTCGACGCACGCCGCGCGATTGGGACTTGATCGAATTGCGCTGGATCGGCGCGCCAGGCACCGATTGGCGGGAATCCCGAAATGCCATGCGATCGGCCGGTTATCAGGCTTATTCGACGCTTTGGAACGAGACCGCGGCAGTCGATTTTTCCGCCGGTTGGGAGAGTTATCTCTCCGGGCGAAAAGGCGTTTGGCTCAGGCGCATCCGTCAAACCGAAGAAAAACTATCCAGGCAGGGCAAGGTGGAGTATCTGCGCTGCCGGCCGGAAAGCCTTCGGCAAGGCGACGGGGATCCGCACTGGGACTTATATGAGGCTTGCGAGGCCGTCGCCCGGAGCAGTTGGCAGGCGGCGGCGACCGACGGCACTACGTTGTCGCACCAGACGGTGCGGGCGTTTTTGCGGGAAGTTCATGCCCTGGCCGCGGCGGCCGGGGCGGCGGACATGAACTTGCTTTTGCTCGACGGACGCCCGGCGGCATTTATCTACGGCTATCATTATCGCGGCTGCGCATACGGGCTGCGCCGGGGTTTTGACGCACGGAGTTTGCGAACGGGACTTGGCACGGTCCTGCTTTGGAACACGCTAAAAGACAGTGCCCTGCGCGGCGATCGGATATACGACATGGGCATCGGCTCGCCGCATAGCAAGCGGCATTTTCAAAATCGCGTAATTCCGATATTTCGTTTAAGTCATTTTCCTTCCTCCGTTTTGCGCACACAGTTCTTGCGTTTGAGTCGTTGGCTGCAAAGCCGCCGGCTTTCGGGCGTTTCTTGATTTCTCAATTGGCCGGAATACAGCCGTCTTCCGGTGTTTCTTGAATTATCCGAGTTCATCGCGGCCGGCCGCATCCAGGGGAAGGCAACCGGCGCGCGATGAACATCCTGTGCCGGGAGGTGCAAAGCAATTTTTTCACCGCCCTTGCCTGGCTGGAAAATTATTCAAGGAAAGAAGAACCCCCGCCGCGATGAATACGGAACAGAAAAATCTTTTGTTCAGTTTTCCTCGTCTTGTGTTCTTCGTTCTTTTTTACATTCCACGTTTAGCGCGTGGCGGGCACATAGGTCTCCGGTCCGGGCGTTACTACCGGCGCACCGGCACAGGGATCACAAGTGCTGACAGTTGGGCAAGGGTTGGAGTACATTACCGCCGGCTGGCATTGTTGGTAGGCCGGTCCGCGACGCCACCAGTCGCAGATGCCGCACCCCGCGGCACCAACCAGTAGCATCGCCACAATCATTAAGAGCAGCAATTTCTTCATTTTTCATTTCTCCCATTGAAACGGTATCGTTGCCAGCGAAGCTGGGTTGTTCATTTGTTGCCGTTCGCTGGAGTCGGCGCGGCGCGTGCGGATCTACGGTACGGTTGTCACTCCGGGCGCAGCGCAACAGCCGCAAGAACTGCAATCGCTAACGGTCGTGCAAGGGCTGGAATAAATCACCGTCGGCGGACATTGCTGTTGGTAATCCGGTCTGCGCCACCAGTCGGCAATCCGGCATCCGGCCGCTCCGCTCAACAAAATCGCCACGGTCGTTAAGATCAGTAACTTCTTCATTATTCGATTCTCCCATCGAAACGGTATCGTTACCGGTGAAGGTTTCGCCAAGAAACTCTACACCACACTTAATGATGTGCAAACGCAACAGGGTTGTTTTTAAAAAAACCGAGCGTTGACTTTTCGCAGCCTAACGCGTTGACTATAAGCTACAATTAAGAAAGAGGTGAGGATCGGGTAACATTTGCGGGTTCGTCGATCTTCAAACAGTCAAAACATTCGGAACCGGTTTCACTAACATGAATAAACTTTTATCAAACGTCGGATTCGCGTGCGGCCTGGCGAGAATCCCGGGCATAAAGGCCGTTTTCATCGCCTTGGCGGCGTTTCTAGCCATCCCGGGAGTGAAAGTTCAGGGCAACGAAGAACCGCGGCAACTTTGGTTGATCAGCACGCGCTCGGCGCCGCTTTCAGGCGATTTGCAGTCCGGGCAAAAGGCAATCGGCTACTGGCGGCTTTCACCCGATTGCCAATGGCAGGCGAGCGACGCGGAATCTTTCCGTGGCGGCGACGATCCGGCAGTGCCGACGACGGTCCTCATCCACGGAAACCGCGAGGACGCCGACGATGCGATAGAATTTGCCTGGCCCATTTATTGCCGCATGTTGCAAATTGCCAAAGACCGGCCGTTCCGGCTGGTTATTTGGTCGTGGCCCAGCGAGAAGATGTGCCGGCGAAATCGCCCCGACGTACAATTGAAATTCTGCTACTGCGACGCCCAATCTTATTACATGGCCGCTTGCATCGAGGGTATGAGCGGGGACGTGCCGCTGTGTCTGTTGGGATACAGCATGGGTGCGCAAATCGCGGCTGGAAGCCTGCAATTATTGGCCGGCGGCGAGGTGGCCTGCCGGACATTGCCCGGCCGAAATTCGCCCGACAAATCCCCACGCCGCACCGCTGCTATCCGGGTGGTGATGGTTGCCGCGGCGGCGGACGAGGACTGCCTGGCGTCCAGCGGCATATTCAACTTAGCGCTTTCTCAGGTCGAAAGCGTGTTGCTGACGCGCAACGGTTGCGACAGGGTATTAAGAATGTATCCCAAAACATACGGGCGACGCGGTCCGGAAGCGCTGGGTTTCGCCGGTCCGGCGGGCTGCGGCGAATATGAGAAAATCGAACTGCTCGACGTTTCCTGCGAAATAGGCAAGATGCATAAGTGGAAATTCTATCTGTCCTCCAACAGTTTGTTGGGATCCATCGATCGCTACGTTTTCCCCGCTGACACTGTAAAAGGGAAAGATCACGAAATCGGCGATTAGCAGAGAATGGACGACGGGCAGCGCGAAACCGCAAGCAGTTTCTTTAAAGTTTTCAGTTATCAGTAATCTGTTTTCAGTATTCAATTTTCATCCTTCATCCCTCATCCTTCATCCTTTTTTCCTATCCCCCATTTCCTATTTCCTATCCCCTGATCCATAATGTATGGATGAACGAGCCGCAAGCATATTTAAACGGCAATTGGATACCGGCCTCCTCGGCGGCGGTTTCGGCCACCGACGCCGGTTTTATGTTAGGTGTTACCGTCGCCGAGCAACTGCGTACCTTTTCCGGCAGGATATTCCGACTTGAGGATCATCTGGCCCGCTTGGAGCGCTCCTTGCAGGTTGTCGGCGTGGATCCGGGCTTAAATCGGCGACAATGGACGGCCATTGCTTGTGAATTGATGGAAAGGAACAGCCCCTTCCTGGCGCCGGGCGACGATTGGGGATTGTCGATGTTCGTCACTCCCGGGACATATCATGCTTACGGCCCGGCCGAGCACGGCCGGCCTACGGTTTGTTTACACGCGTATCCGCTGCCCTTTCATCTTTGGGCCGAGAAATATCGCACCGGGCAAGCGCTGACAACCAGTCCGATTGAGCAAGTCGCCCGGCAATGCTGGCCGGCGGACGTTAAATGCCGCAGCCGAATGCACTATTATTTGGCTGATAAACTGGCCATTAAGCAAGATCCCGGCGCCCGGGCGGTATTGCTCGATCATGATGGTTATATCTCAGAAGCATCGACGGCCAACGTATTGATATTTTGGAAGGACCGCGGTTTGATTTCGCCGCCGTTTGAGAAAATTCTCCGCGGCATCAGCCTGGCGGTGACATTTGAAATTGCCGCTTCCTTGGGCATTGCCCGTGAAGAGTGCGATCTTACCGTGGAAGACTTGGCCGCGGCCGACGAAATCATTTTAACCAGCACGCCCTTCTGTTTGTTGCCCGTTACCCGGTTTAACGGCCGGCCCATCGATGGCGGCCGACCCGGAGAAATATCGCAAAAACTGCTTGCGGCCTGGAGCAAAACGGCGGGCCTGGATATCGTCGGCCAGGCGGAACGATTTGCGCAAAGACGATTATGATCGAGCATCGCCGAGGGCTATGCACCCCAGCAACCGGCCGCCGGATTGTTGGATTACTCCGACGGACTCGCAAACGTCATAAGGAGTTGCGTAACCCAACCTGACGAGCAGGTATACGCCGTCGCAGCGGGAAATCATGGCGGGCGTTTGGGCATTGGTCAATGAGGGAGCGTCGATAAGCACCAATTGGTATCTCGTTTTCAATTTTTCCAGCGAATAACCCCAATCGTCGGAAATACGAGATATTTCCCCATTTTGCATCTTATCTTTATCCGATAAGGCGTCCAGCACGAACACCTCGCCGCCAAGATGATTGCCTAGTTTTTTTGACAGCGAAAACAGCATTTCCGTTTGTCCGGCGCCGCGGCCCGGACTGGTAAATAGCAATGCGGCAGGCCGGCCGGGCGTTAATTGAGTGAGAATATATTGGGACATCTCTTCGTAAACGTCCGGCTCTTCGGGCATTAGCGCGGATGTTACCGCCGATTCGGCCCGGGCCAGAGTTTCGTCGATCGCTAAAGAATCGGATACGCCATATTGTACTGTCAGGGGGCCGGCAATCGATTCTTTAACCGACATTTGAGGCGGCTGCAACCTATCTATTTCTTCTTGGATAACAGGATGCAATTCGGTCGACTCGGCGTCATAAGGATCTTCGAGGTTATCCGGGGGTTCCGATTCGATATTCGCCGAAGTCTGAACGGACGCGCATGTCGCAGGTTTATCGTCCACCGGCGGCGTATTTACCCGCGGTTGTGTTGGCGGCCGCTTTACCTCGATTTGCTTTAACGCCTCCAGCATCCGGCTCATGGAGAAGTCCCTTGGAGAAGTTTAGCAAACAGGCGTTTGTATTCATGCCTGCGCACGGCGGCAATGGGACGGGGTTTGTTCGGCTGGGACTCGGCGTCATTTTTGATATTATTGATCTCGGATTCGATATTTTCGATCTCGGCAGCGGGCGATTCCGCGGATTCCGCTGCCTTTTCCGGGTGCAAAAGCGGGCATGGCGCGGCGGTTGTGGCGGCATAACGGTCGGTAATGACCTCTTCGTGTTCGAATTCTTCATTAAAGGGATGATCGGTATCGGTGAGAACCAGTTCAATTTCAGGCTTGATGGTTCCCAACGGCTGAAAATCGTCTTCGGTCTTTTCCGGCGCCTGTTCGATGCGTTCGATTTGCCGGCAGACCTGGGACAATTCGGCATCAACTTCGTCAAAATCGTTCGCCACCCTTAACGAGGGAAATTCTGAATTATCGGCGGCGGTTTGTTTGGAACTTTCGTCGGTGCTCTCGTCGATCCGGCCGAATTCGATCACTCCGCACTGTTCGCGTTGGCCGTCGCCGTTCCAGGGAGTGGGTAATTGCTGCAAGTCGGCCCAGGCCTCTTCGATTTGCGCCGGCTCGACAATCCGGCTCCCGGCCACGTAAGCCAGCAGCAGGGCATGATCGCAAAGCTGGTTTATCAATCGCGGCACGCCATCGGTGGCTTTAAATACGCTCTGGCAAGTGTCTTCCGCAAACAAATCGATCCCGCACCCGCCCGCCAGGTCGATTTGGGCGTGAATATAATCCTGAGTTTCACTGCGGCTTAGGGCCTCCAAATAACAGCGCGTGGAAATCCGCTGATTGAAAGACTCCATTTTCGGACTGGCGAAGCGTTCTTCCAGGGAGCCGTTTCCAGCCAAGCTCAAACGCACCAGCGGCCGCCCCTGTCCGGCCAGGTTGGTCATCATTCTGATTTCGTCGAGCAAACGCAGAGGCAAAGTGTGGGCTTCGTCGACGATCAAAACCATCCCCCGATAGGGCGCTTTTCCCAAGGTCAAATAATCGACCAGGGCGATACGAAGTTCACCCTCGTCCATGCCGCGATACGGCTGACCTATTTTATAAAGAATCGCCTGGAACAAAGATCTCCGCGTACTCAATCGGCCGCACGAGAGTTCGGCAATTGGAAAAGTCGCTTTGAACTGCTCGGCCAACAATCGACAGAGCAGCGACTTGCCCGTTCCGGTGGGACCGACGACCATGCCCACTCCTTCGCCGCGCTCGATACACCGGGTTAGTGCCACGCGCGCGGCCTCGATGTTTGCGGCGGGAAAATACTGGTCCGTTTGAGGTACGGAGGCGAACGGTTGTTTTTTTAAGGCGAAAAAGGCCCCATACATGGCAAATATTCTCTATATTCAACAGATTACTTAATCGATCAAATCGCGCGGATTTACACTATTTCATCTTATGAGGGCGCAATCGCCCATAGCATCAATTCGGCTGTCGGGAAGTGAATTATGAGGGGGGATTTGTGATTGGAAATAAGGGATAAGCGGGAAAGATGGGAGTTTATTATCCGAGGCGGATAAAATAACAATACACACTCATGCCGCATCCCACTAATATCAACCCTCCCAGCAAAATCATTGTCCACCGGCGAATTGTTTGCCGACGGCGGCGGGCAATAGGATCGCATGACCGGTCTTTGCCCGGGATCACGCCAATTATCGGTACCGGCAAAAAGGGTTCCAAGTCGGCGATTGTGGCCAGTACGGGCTGGGTTGTCAGACCCGAGGAAAAAACACCTATTCCCACGGCCATGACAAACCCGGAACACAACATCAACTCGATGAATCCCCGATTGGATCCGGGCGCCGTGTTTGCTATGGCAAGGGGCTCCACGCTGACTGAAAAGCGCGGTTCATTCCGGGAAATCTCGAATAGTTTTTGTTCGCAAAGCAATTTTTCCATGTATTGTTGCTCGGTGCGTTCCGCGGCATTTTGCAATTGTTTCAGAGTTTCGGCGTTTTGATTTTGATTGGCGGCAGCAGCGATGTTTTCAGTGGAATTGCTTTCGCGGATTTCCTTTTCATTATTTAATGGCAATGATTTAACCTGGGCGGGGGAAATCAAACCCTGCGACGAATTGTTTGCGGGAGGTTCGGCGACAAAACGCGGCGTGGAGGCGATTTGCCACTCGCAATCAGCGATCCGGCCGCGAATATCTTGGACATCCGGATGCAACGGCGTTTTGTTCACAAGCAATGCCGCTTCCTGTTGCCGAAGCGATTTGAGTTTGCGATCAAGATCGACCCAGGCCGGATTGTCGGCGATGGGGGGGGCGGTTTGTTGATCGGTTTGAGTTTGCACGGGCTGTTGTTGCGGCGCCAATTTTTCTTGTTCTGAAACATGATCTTTAAAAGCCCGGAGCATTTCCATCGCCTGGCGATGGGCTTGTCGCGCTTGATTGACTTGAGACGAAGCGGCCAGATAGGCCTTTCGCGTTTCAGTCGTCCAATAAGTTCGGTACTCGCGTACAAGCCGATCGGCCAAGGCCCGGACAATTCTAGCAGCGTCCGGGATCTGGTTTAGAGTCAATTCTAGGATTATTTGATTTTCACCCGGCGCCGCCCCAGGTTTGACGCGGATGTTCAATGCCTGGCGGAGTTGTTCCTGAGTGATTGACGAATTGTTGTGTTCTCCGGTTTCGGCCCTCTGCGATATGTCGATCCCGCGGTCACATAATGCCTTTTGCATGAACGCCGGCGACAAAACGCGGGTTTTGATGTTTTTGAGATTCAGGGTCGATCCAAAAATGGGGCCGTTGGGAAAATCAGTCTGGTCTTTAGCCGGCTTTTGTTCCACAATGGCAACGGCCTTGGAAGGACTTGTTACATTCGATTTTTGGCAGAATTTCTGTAAAATAAAGGAAAGCACCGCCACGGTCAAACCAAATGCCGCCATGGAAAGCAACAAGTGTTGGCGCCAGGTCGATCGCGGCCGAACGATAAGGGGGGTCGTTTTTTTAACGGCACTCATGGACGCTCTCTGGGAAAAAGATCGCGTGTTTGCCAATTAATCAATCTGTTAACGTGGACGTATATATATACTATGATCGACATCCAAACCTATGAACATCTATGGCAAAATCGATAAGACTGGCATATTCTATTTGTAGCGCCTGTTTTACGTTTATTTACCCGATAAAAAACGCAAACCAGATAATTGTTCATGTTCCGGATTAAAATTTGCGGCATTACGGACCCCGGCGACGCACGGACCGCGATCCAAGCCGGCGCGGATGCGGTGGGATTGAATTTTTACCCGGCCAGTCCGCGTTTCATCACCCCTGCCGGAGCACGGCAAATTTGCCGGGTTTTACCGGCGGAAATCGTGAAAGTAGGGGTCTTCGTTAATGCGGAAGCAAAAGACGTTTGTCAGACCTGCGATGAAATTCCGCTGGATTTAATCCAACTTCACGGAGATGAGACGCCGAAATACATCGCCCGGTTGGGCAACAGGCCGGTTATGCGTGCGTTCCGCTTGGGGCCTGAAGGCTTGCAGCCCGTTTTTGCTTATTTGGAAGAATGTAGACAACTCGGATGCGTGCCAAAACTCGTTTTGCTCGATGCCCTTTGCCAGGGGGTATACGGTGGAACCGGCAAGAATGCCGACTGGTCAATCTGTGCGCAATATCCAGGCCGTGAAGGAGTTCCGCCGCTGATATTGGCCGGCGGACTTACGGAGTCGAACGTGGGACGAGCTATCATGCAGGTCCGGCCGGCTGGAGTTGATGCGGCCGGCGGTGTGGAATCCAGTCCGGGCCGTAAAGATCCCGCGGCATTGATCGCCTTTGTCCAAGCCGCTCGGGAGGCCTTTGCAGCGTTTTGAAATTATCCTGTAAAGCCGCGACGGGCACCATCGGGCACCGATGCGTAGCATTGGTCGGCATGGTCGGTTGGTCGGTAGCGCTTGTGGAAACAATCAATGACATTGTTCGTTCTGTGCGCGCGACCACTGGTCGCGGCTTTACAGATAAACAATTTATATCTATCATAATGGGCACTTTTCAAAATTTACGAAACGCAATCAGTAATGAGGGATATCCATGAGTCAGGTAACCGCAAAGATACCTTATAAAGTTGCCGATATTTCGTTGGCCGAATGGGGCCGAAAGGAAATCATTCTGGCCGAAAACGAAATGCCCGGCCTTATGGCTCTGAGGAAAAAATATGGGGCCAGCAAACCGCTCAGCGGGGCACGGATCGCCGGGTGTCTGCACATGACCATCCAAACGGCGGTGCTGATTGAGACCTTGATAAAACTTGGTGCGGAAGTGACCTGGAGCAGTTGCAACAAGTTTTCCACCCAGGACCATGCCGCGGCGGCCATCGCCAAAACTGGCATCCCCGTCTATGCCTGGAAGGGCGAAACCGACAAGGAATACGACTGGTGCATCGAGCAAACGCTTTATTTTCCCGACGGCCAACAACTGAATTTGATCATCGACGACGGCGGAGACCTGACGGCGGCTGTACACGGCGAAAAGTATCGGCACCTTTTGCCCGGGATTCGAGGGCTTTCGGAAGAAACTACCACCGGCGTGCACCGGCTGTATCAGATGCACGAGCGCGGAGATTTGGCCGTTCCGGCCATTAACGTCAACGACTCGGTGACCAAGAGCAAATTCGACAATCTTTACGGATGCCGGGAATCGCTGGCCGACGGGATCAAGCGGGCCACCGACATCATGGTGGCCGGAAAAGTAGTGGTAATTTGCGGTTACGGCGACGTGGGCAAGGGCTGTGTGCATTCGATGCGGGCCTATGGCGCACGGGTGCTTGTGACCGAGATCGATCCGATCTGCGCGTTGCAGGCGGCGATGGAAGGTTATGAAGTCACGACCATGGAAGACGCCGCGTCACGGGGCAACATTTTCGTAACCGCAACCGGGTGCCGCGACGTGATCCTGGGCAAACATTTGGAGCGCATGCCCAACGACGCCATCGTCTGCAACATCGGGCATTTCGATTTGGAAATCGACGTGGCTTGGTTAAACAACCGAAAAGACGTGAAAAAAACGAATATAAAATCCCTGGTCGATCGCTATACCTTTCCCGACGGCCACTCGATCATTCTTCTGGCCGAGGGCCGGCTGGTGAATTTGGGCTGCGCTACCGGGCATCCGTCGTTTGTGATGTCGAATTCCTTTACCAACCAGGTTTTGGCCCAAATCGCCTTGTGGACCGAACCGGAAAAATATCCCCTGGGCGTACACGTGCTTCCCAAAAAGCTCGACGAAGAAGTCGCCCGGCTGCATTTGGACCAACTCGGCGCGAAACTCACCAAACTAACGCCCGCCCAGGCCGAATATCTTGGTATTCCAGTTACCGGCCCATTCAAGCCGGATTATTACCGGTATTGATTATCCGACTTTGCGCACCACGCCGACGACAGCGCCCAGTACGCGGGCGTTTTTGACGTAGATGGGCTTCATCGAGGAGTTGGCCGGCTCCAGGCGGATGCGGTTTTTCTCGGGAAACCAGCGTTTCAGCGTGGCCTCGCCTTCGTCGGTCATGGCCACCACGATCTGGCCCTTGCGGGCGGTGCGCTGCTTGTGGATCACCACGTAGTCGCCATCGGAGATTTGATCCTCGATCATCGAGTCGCCTTTAACTTGCAGCACGAATAGGTTTTTATTCTTGGGATCGAACATTTCGTCGAAATCTACCCGTTCGGACTGTTCGACGGCCTCGTGCAGCACGCCTGCGGCAATCTGTCCGGCCAGGGGCAAGCCTCGCTCTTCGATCGGCTCGGCCAGCAATTCGATCGCACGAGACAGATTTTGCTCCCGTTTGATGGCCCCCTTTTTTTCCAATGCCTTGAGGTGGCATACCACGCCGTTGGGGGAGTTGATGTCGAATTCCAGACCAATTTCGCGGACAGTGGGGCCGTATCCCCGGTTGCGGATTTTATCGCGAATGAATTCGTAAACTGCCTGCTGACGTTCGGTTAAATTTTCAAAAATGTCCATAGTTTTTCCAGTATTACAGGTTTGGTACAGTGATTAGTGGCAAGCTCTGGATAATTGTACAATATACAGGCGTATAGAGTCAAGCGTAAGGATGAGGGATGAAGGATGAAGGATGAAGTCAGAATAGGAATGTTGTTAGATTGTAGCTGACAGCATGTTATTACTCCGTAACTTCAGGCAGTTTAATGGATTGCGATTTATCAGCAGACTTCTTGTTAAATTCATCCTTCATCCCTCATCCTTCGGCTTGTTACCACCATATTATCGCGATGGATGATCTCGTCGTAGGGGCGATAGCCGAGAACTTGGGCAATTTTATCGGTTTTTAAACCCTTGATGCGGCGGATATCCTCGGCGGAGTAATTGGTTAAACCGCGTGCGAATTCGCGGTTTTCGGGGTCTCTGAGCGCTATGGCATCTCCCTTGATGAAATCGCCTTCCACGTCCACCACACCGATGGCCAATAGGCTTTTGCCCCTTTTTTCGATGGCTTCGCAGGCGCCGGCGTCGAGTAACAACCGGCCGCGAGGCTTAACCGTCAGCCCGATCCAGCGTTTTCGGGCAGCCACTGTTTGCCCTTGGGCCAGGAACAATGTACCGATACATTCTCCGGCCAGGATGCGGGGCAGAACGTCAGGGGAACGGCCATGGGCAATAATCACATTTCCGCCGCCGGTGGTTGCCAATCGAGCAGCTTCAAGCTTACTTGCCATGCCTCCTTTACTTATTTCGCCCAATTTATCGCGTACCAGACCAAAAATCGAGTCATCCAGATGATCGACTGTCGGAATTACTTTACTGCCGGGTGATTTGGGATCGCCATCGTAAAGTCCTTCCACGTCGGAGAGTAATACTAAAAGGGGAGCAAGAATAAGGTTGGTGATCATTGCCGCCAGTCGATCGTTATCGCCAAATGTGGTCTGCAACTCCTCGACGGCCACGGTATCGTTTTCGTTAATGATCGGCACGGCCCCCAGTTCCAGTAGCGAAAGCAAGGTATTCCGGGCGTTGAGGTAGCGGATGCGATGCTCCATGTCTTCGGCGGTCAGGAGGATTTGAGCGGCATGGCGGCCGTGCTCAAAAAGCGCCCTTTCGTAAGATTCGATGAGCAGACTTTGCCCCACGGCGGCGACGGCCTGAAGGCGGGCCAGATCAGTGGGGCGGTTTTTCAGCCCCAGTCGGCCCATGCCCGCCCCCACGGCCCCGGAGCTTACCAACACCACCTTCCGGCCGGTTTCCAGCACCTGGTGAATCTGTTCAGCCAGGTTATCGATACGTTGTTGATCGAGTTGGCCGTCGGGGCGGGTCAATACTCGGGTCCCCACTTTGACCACTATGGTCGAGGAGGTAGCGGCGATTTCCTGACGAATAAGATCGGCCATATAAACTTAAACGCTTGAATACTCAATGTAATCCCCCAGAATATCGCAACACACTCGTAAAAGAAAGGGGGAGAAATGCGCTGGGTTTTGCCCGCTATTGGCCCGGACCGAAAGAGGAATGAATTTGATCGCTGGAATGTTGAAAGCTGGATTTCGTGGATTGGCCGAGCATCACGACGGCGGAAATGCAAACCAGGAAGATCAAGGCTAAAATCACACAATACTCCACGGCAGTGGGACCGTCCGGGGTTTTCAGGAATCGCACGATTTTTCCAATCAACGATTTCATGGACCCACCTAATTTATTGTTAATTGGTTCCATATTCAATCCTATGCCCAAAGTTCTAAATAGCAATTAATTGGGAAATTTGAAGGTAATGTGTGAAACTTTATTCCCGATATGTTTGACAGAATCCATTAAGCAGTGCTTGACAGTCGATCCGATTTTTCTGATATTCCTAGTTCTACCAATAAGCGCGGCCTTGAATACCGTCAATACTCATGTCACAGATTTATGCGGCGATCTTCGACATGGACGGCGTGTTGGTCGACACATATCATGCGCATTTTCAAAGTTGGCTATTAATGGCGAAGCGTGCGGGGCTGAGCTTTACCGAAGGGGAATTCGCCCCGACCTTCGGGCGCACCAGCCGGGAGATCATCGCGCATTTCTGGGGTCAAGGCCGGTACGACGAGGCCCAAATAGCCGCCCTGGACGCCGAAAAAGAAAGGGCCTTTAGGGAAATCATAAGCCGAGAATTTCCGGCCATGCCCGGTGTTCATAAATTGCTCACCGATCTATATATTGCCGATTGGAGAATGGCGGTAGGCTCGTCCGGCCCGCCGGAAAACGTGGAATTGATACTGGAACGGCTTGGGAAAGGCGATTTGTTCAGTGCAATCGTAACTGGAATGGATGTTACCCGGGGCAAGCCCGATCCACAGGTTTTCCTGCTTGCCGCCAGGCGATTGGGTGTGCCGCCGTCGCGATGCGCGGTAATTGAAGACGCCCAACCGGGCATAGCCGCGGCCCACGCTGCCGGAATGGCAGCCGTGGGTCTGGTAAGCACCGGACGGACCCGTGAAGAACTTGCCGCCGCCGACCTGGTCGTTGACTCTTTGGCGAAAATTTCGCCCAGGGTGCTGGGGGAACTGATCGACCGGGGCGGGAGAAAATGACTTCGTATATGAACCATTTACAATGTTTTGACATCCTTTGTTCTTGGTGAAGACTGCGGTACAACTGCCGCGGCTTCCACGTTGGGGCAGCAGTTAAACTGTTGACCCAACATAGCGGCTAAACATTTTTTTAATCCTAATAAGCTATCAGTGCTACCGTGCCAGAAATTCAAGCTTTCCGCGGAGTTCGTTACAACCTTGGCCAAGTAGGCTCGTTAAGCGACGTGGTCTCTCCGCCTTACGACGTGATCAGTCCGGAATATCAGGACGAACTTTACAAAAAGCATCCCTGCAACTTCGTGAAGATAGATCTGAACCGCATCGAGCCGAGCAACGACGACGAGCGGAACAACCGTTACACCCGGGCCGGGCGTTTTTTGCGAAAATGGCAGGGCGAAGGGGTGCTGTTCACCGAGGGCGATCCGGCGGTTTACATTTATTACCAGGATTTCAGCTATGCCGGCCGGACTTACACCCGGCGCGGATTCCTGGCCCGGCAGAGGGTTTCGCCCTTTGGCGAAGGGCAGGTGTTTCCCCACGAAGAGACCATGCCCGGCCCAAAACTCGACCGGCTAATGCTGATGGCCGTGACCAAGATGAATCTTAGCCCCATTTTCGGGCTGTATCCGGATCCCGATAAAGACACTGAAAAGTTGCTGGATAAAGCCGTGGCAGATAAGACGCCGCTTCAGGCCGTGGATAAGCAGGGCGTGGTGCATCGGCTCTGGCCGGTTACGGATGTTGCGCTCATTTCGGCCTTGACCGCACTGATGGGTCCAAGGCCGGTCTTTATCGCCGACGGCCATCACCGCTACGAAACTTCGTGTAAATATCGCGATCAGGTGTACGACAGCGGTATTCTTTCGGCCACGCATCCGGCAAACTACACGATGATGATGTTCGTGGCCATGGAAGACCCGGGCTTGATAGTCATGCCCACGCACCGCCTTTTCCGCGGCGTGCCGGAAATGACCGGCGGCGAGTTGGCGGCGAAACTGGGCGCGTGTTTTACCTGCCGAGTAGTGGACGAAGGGCCTGATCTTGCCCCGCAAGTTTGGGAAGAGATTGAAACCGAAGGCAATCAAGGGGCCGTGGGACTTTTCACGCGAAAAGATAATTGCTGGACCATCGCCACCATAACCCCAGCCGGCCAGGCCCGCATGGCCGAGGTGGCCGAAGACCATAACGACGAATGGCGTCAGTTGGGCGTGGCCGTATTGCATCGGCTGATAATCGCCGAGCTTTTGGGTTGCACCGATCTACCCAAGCCGACTTATGTGCACCTGGTCGAGGAGGTCGTGTCCGAGCTGAAGACCGGCGAGTATCCCCTGGCCGCGTTGGTTATGCCGGCCACGGTCGATCACGTTCGCCAGGTAAGTCTGCGCGGCGAACGGATGCCGGCCAAGAGCACGTATTTTTATCCCAAGCTGCTAAGCGGGCTGGTGCTCAATCCGCTGGAATAGCCGGTTGGATATAGCGGTTTCACGTGGAACCGCTATCTTTGCAGATCTTGTCCCTACGGGTCGAAAAACTCGCGGTCAACATGTGATTCAACCGCAACATATGGAAAAAGATAATGGCGCCATGGTGATAACAACACTACTTGTTCCGCCAAACGGATTGGTCGGGTTTTGACGTAATTGGGCTATGATAAAACGCACGTTTCACGTGGAACGGGCAATTTACAGTGAATGTGTCACATGAAACGTATAGAAGCCAAAATCTTGCCGAGATGATGCCGAAAAAGCAAATGTCAGATAGAATATGATCCAGTGTATTTTTCCTCACAAACCCCCCGTGTATTCATGGGGGGCTAAATACGTGTGCTTTATACACCCGAAAAGGCTTTCAGGTCCGATTCCATTGCTTTCAGACGTTTGGCTTGGGCGGATTTGACGGAGTCGAGGTTGGCGGAAGCTTCGGGCGGATCGAAGGCGAACATGTAGAATTTCACCTTTGGCTCCGTGCCCGAGGGGCGGACGGCCACGTAGTTGCCGCCTTCCAGATCCAGGATCACCAGGTCGCCCTTGGGGCCGTCGAGGCGTTTAGATGCGCCATCCGGGGTGATGATTTTACGGGCGAGATAATCGCGAGTTTGGACAAGATTCAGGCCGGCGATGATCTTTGGCGGGGCACCGTGGAATTTGGCCATCAAGGCCGCCATGTCTTCCATGCCCTTTTCGCCGGGCATTTGCACGTTCAGTTGGCTTTCGGCATGGCAGCCGTGCAGGCGGAAGAGGTCGTCGAGCTTTTCGTACAGGGTTTCGCCTTCGGCCTTTGCCCGGGCGGCCAGTTCGGCCAAAAGCAGCGAAGCCACGGCTGCATCCTTATCGCGGGCGTGGTCGCCGATCAGGAATCCGTAAGATTCCTCGGCCCCGAGGACGAACCGTTCCGGTCCGCGGTAATCCATTTCGCCGCCGATGTATTTAAAACCCACCAGGAGATTGCCATAGGTATGTATCGCGTAGTGGTCGGCAATACGGCGCATCAACTCGGTTGTGACTAGTGTTTTTACGATGTAATGTCCGGACGTGAGATGACCGGCCACCTGCATAAAACTGAGCAAAAACTCGGCTAATAGCGAGCCGATCTGGTTGCCGGTAAGGGTTGCCCAGGGTGCGTCGCGGGCAAGCGATTTGGGCACTGCACAGCCCAGCCGGTCGCAGTCGGGATCGGTGGCAAGGATCAGGTCCGCATGGATTTGTTTTGCTCGATCGATAATCGCCTCGAAAACAGCGGCGTTTTCGGGATTGGCAACGTGCTTGGGAACGTTGGGAAAATCGCCGTCGGGCGCGGCATGTGGGGCAAAGACTTCGAGGTCCTTGAAACCGGCCTGTTCCAAGACCGGGCAGACCGCCGAGGCCCCTACTCCATGCAGGGGCGAATAGATGATCTTCAGGTCCCTGGGGCCGGCAATACTCTGTTGCAACACGGCCGAAATATAGGCCGGATCGACTTCCTCTTGGCAATAAATGATCTTGCCAGACGAAAGACCTTGGGCAAAGGCAATGCGCTGGATAGTTGTAACCTTTTGCATACAGCGGATTGAGGCCGCATCGTGGGGGGGTAGAAGCTGCCCTCCGGTGGACCAATAAACCTTCACCGCATTATCGGAGGGCGGATTGTGGCTGCCGGTAATCATGATGCCGCAATCGCACTTTTTATATCGCACGGCAAAGGACAGCTCCGGAGTGCTGCGATACCCGTCGAGAAAATAAACCGTAAACCCGGCTGTTGCCATGATCTCGGCACATAGCTCGGCGAAGTGCCTGGATTGATGCCGGGTATCGTAGGCAATGGCACAAGAAAGGGGGGAGTGGTTAACCTGCTGTTTGACGTAGTCGGCAAGCCCTTGGGCGCTTTCGCCTATGGTACGGTCGTTAATGGCATTACAACCGATAGGGTACATCCGGCCGCGGCGGCCTCCGGTGCCAAAGGGGATTACGGTCCAAAAAGCATCGTCCAGTTCCTTCCAACGGCCTGCCGATATGTGCTGGGCGACTTGGTGGGCGTATTCGGCCAAGTATGGCTCGGTAAGCCATTTGCGGATATTTTTAAATGCACCCGGCGAGAGTTTTCCCGCCTGTGCGGCGGCTTCCAATTGTTTAAAAGTAATTTTTGTGTCATTCATGAGGAAAAGTATTTCCTGCTTCTATTCGAGAGAAAAGGGGGGATACCCCTTCCACTATTGGGACTGTATGTTTAAA
This sequence comes from Thermoguttaceae bacterium, assembly GCA_050013075.1. Lineage (GTDB taxonomy): Bacteria > Planctomycetota > Planctomycetia > Pirellulales > Thermoguttaceae > JBEKIK01. Next base: position 19,119 of record JBEKFZ010000044.1, read on the forward strand.
ATAATGTTTTATAAAAAGTGTACTATTATACCTACTAAGAGATAAGGGCTAATATGGGTCTCATAATTCTACGTTTTGTTTTCTTGCTCGTGGCGGCCGCTCTGAGCGTTACATTTATAAAATCTGGGGAATTCCCCGCCGATTCGGAGTGGATACCCTGGGTAATTTTTGGCGGAATGATGGTTCTCGCGCTGGGAACTATTGGCCTAGATATTTCACTTCGCAAGAAAAAACTCGACACGATCACAGCCGTGTATTTCGGCATGCTCGTAGGGTTGATTTTGACCTATAGCCTAGGTTTGGCATTGGCTCCGACTTTTCAGAGCCTCCCCATAAAAGAACCAGATGTTAAAAAACCTATGGAAATGCACAATCTGATACAAAATCAGGTGCAATTGGTGCTGGGGGTTGTGGTTTGCTATATTTGCGTCAGTTTGTTGATGCAAACCAGGAGTGATTTTCGGTTTATCATCCCCTATGTCGAATTCGCAAAGGACGTAAAAGGGCTTAAACCCTGCATTCTCGATACCAGCGTGGTCATCGACGGGCGGATCGCCGACGTGGTGGAAACCAATATCATCGACGGAAAACTGATCATGCCCAAGTTCGTCATAGGCGAGTTGCAGGCCATAGCCGACAGTTCCGATCGGCTCCGCCGCGGTCGAGGCCGGCGCGGGCTGGATATTCTCAACCGCATGAGGGCCAATTCTAACATAGACATGGAAATCTACGACCGGGATTTGCCGGAATTCGCCGACCAGGCCGTGGATCTGAAACTAATTGCCTTGGCCAAACATTTACAAGGAAAGCTGATTACCAACGATTACAACCTCAATAAAATCGCCAAGCTGCAAGGCGTGCCGGTGATCAACTTCAATGATCTGGCCAATGCCCTAAAACCGGTGTTTTTACCGGGCGAACACATCGAAGTCCGCATTATCAAGGCCGGCGAAGAACCCGGGCAAGGCGTGGGTTATCTGGAAGACGGGACCATGGTGGTGATCGAAGGCGGCCGGGAGTTTATCAACGAAAACATCAATGTCGCCGTTACCAGTGTGCTCCAGACCAGTGCCGGCCGGATGGTATTTGGGCGGTACGAAAACGCTCGTTAATCGACATCCTTTTCTGTTAGCATCCCCGATTCGATGGGTAAAAGGGGCTTTCTTTAGCGAATTTTTTCTTTTTGGGCAGAAAAAAAATAATCATAGTGAACACAAGAAAGATTGTATCCGTACGAAATACAATTAAAGACATGAATTAACGGTCCGTAAAGTCAATGTATATTAACTATATTATTCAGTTACATAATAATCATAAAATGATTTCCAAAAAACATAACCTGATATGTATTTTTTAACAAATAGTTACTTGACTTTATTCGTATTACGGTAATAATAAAGTGTTTTAAATGATGTGCGCCATCCTGCCAAAATCGGATGGTCCCCATACCCACCTAATCCGACACCCATGGCGCCTCGGGGACGAGTCCAGCCTTCACGCGCGGCCGTATCGCGGTGACGAGTTCAGGCGGGCTGGATTGTTATAAAGATTGGTTTTTCGATGGAGTTTAATTTTCATGCGTAACGTGTTTGAAGCGATTTTGGAGTGCGGTCACGACGAGGACTTTGCGCCGGTGGCGACCGGTGGGTTCAATGCCACAGATGCGCCTGCCGGCTCGAAGGCAAAGTTAGACGTGTTAGCGCAGCGAGTTTTGCGGGGCGAGCCGTTATGGCACGCTGAAGACAGGTCGGATTACAGCGGCCTGACCGGGGCGGTGCGTCCGCGCAATAAACTCTGAATCGCGTGTGTAATTTAGCGTGCCCTTTTAAAGAGGGCCCGCTAAAACCGTCGATTCCTAAACCAAATCAAGTTGCGGATGGCAGGGGAAGAGCATCGGCATGCCGTTGCGTTTGTAGTTCCTCGCGCAATATCAATACGTCCGGCGGCGCCTCGATTCCCAGCCTTACTCGATCTCCGGATACGCGAATTACCGTTAAAACTATGGAATTACCGAGCTTTATCCGCTCGGTTTCTTTTCTGGAAAGGACCAGCATGTTAACCTCCATGTCTGTGCGATACTGTATAAATGTATATCATTATAACTTGCATGTCAAGCCGGTGTTTTAAGCCGCCGGGTGGAGTGATTGAAATCCACTGGTTACGCGGCGGCAGACTCTAATACCGGAGCTTCTAACAATTGTGTTTTCAGGAAGCGTTCGCCTTGAGGACCGTAAAACAGGATCTGATTACGATCGGTTTCCCAAATCGCGGAAAATCGCACCGCACGGGGACCTTGCAAACAAAAGTAGATGCCACATGGTTTGCCTGACCGGATTAAGACTTGTTCCGTCATCTGGAATGCCCCGTTTTGAAGTTGATAATACTCACAGAGGGTTATGTTGATATACTGTCGAAGATCATTCACGTTGTCAATTTGGTAAATACGAGTAAACATATCTTGTTATGTACTCCTGGATGTATATGGAGACTGAGATAAATGTTGGCCTCCAAGCAGGTGAGATAAAATAGGTTGAATACCGATACTGGAAACTATCGGCAAAATGGAGAGATAAATTCGCTTTTGGATTTAAAGCTTTTCAACCTGGAACTTGAGAAAACGACTTAATTCGTATTGCTAAGTTGCAAGGTGCCAATCGGATACGTTTCCCAGGGCACTAGTGATGCGGCTTAAAAGAACTTTTTATTAAAGTTCAGGTGTTGCCTATAAAATCGCCTTTTGTAATGCATATTTCCTATTCTTCCTGCTTGGCATAGCTCGAAAAGGCCTCGGCCACCTTGCCGACCTTTTCATTGCCGCGGTGCAGAAGCACGCGGTAACGCAAGGTAATAGATTCTTCGGGCTGGATTGTATAGGAGCCATCTTTTTTCTTGTCGCCGCTGAAGTCCCGCAACCCGAAGGGATTTGCGGCAAACAGGCCATAACCACGGACGTGCCAGCATGTCGGATAGCGAAAACTAGCGGGGTGATTAAATATGGCAATCCCGACCGTTTGGCCGTCCAGTGGGCCGTGACAATCGACCCAATCGGCAGTCTTACCCCAAGTATCATTATTAAGTTGTCCGATGCTGTTGACGATTTGCCCGCCCCGTTTTGCGTCCACGCTAAGGGTTTCCGCTAAGCGCAATCCAAAAGAGCCTTCCTTTGTATCGCCGAACGTAACCGGTTTATCCAAGGCTTGGATAGTAATGTTAAAGTCGATCCAGCGGCAATCCGTCTCCGCGCCAAAGCGTAAGGTGCGTTTATCTTGGCATTGGCGTTGACCGTCGGACGAAAGCCAATCGTTATTTGTAACGATCAAGCCGGTGTTTCCACTTTGCAGTTTCACAAATTCGCGATGTTTGACGGTCCCATTCCCGTTTTTTTCCGTCCAAAAGTCGATGCCGTTGACTTTCCCGTGCGTAAACCACAGCGAGCGATGGTGCGGGTGATCGGTTTTTTCGGTTGGGTCGTCTTTTTTCATGGGATAGGCCCGGGTCATAGGTTTGCCAGTGGGGCCTATGATGGGCCACAATATAGGTTTGCCCCCGGATTCGACGATGTACTCCGTGAATAGTTGGCCATCGATCTTCACCACCGCGCCGTTGGGCGATTGTTCGACGGAAACTTGGGCATGGGATTTACTGGCAACGGTGAATAAAATCAGAGAGAAGGAAATCAATAATGGCAAAACCCGGGACAGATTAGTACAACGCCGCATAAACCGATTCTCCTTTGTCGTTTGGCAAAAAACGTAGGCCAAGGGATATTATAACAGAAAGAAGAAAGCCATTGTTATTTGGCTTGTCGATACTGGTCGAAGGAGACCAGTTTGTAGCCGGTCATTGACTTCCGGGCGCGCTCGATACGCTCCATGTCGGCGGGAGTGAGCGCTAGGCTGAGAAGATGTTCGCTACGGACGGTGGCGGGCTGGTTTTTTCCGTCCTTGACCGTGGTTATGGTTAAGGTGACCTCCCGGGCGACGGCCTCGTGCCGGGCAAGGGCTTCGTTTAGCTTCAACCGGGCGAACGGGGGGCGGGATCCGGGAATGAGAATGGCATTAAGCCGGGCGTACCAATCGGAAAATTCACGGTATTGTGAGACCACGGAATTATCGGCGGAAGTAACAATCGCTTTATAATTCACCAGGTCGCTCGATAGTATCAATTCACGTCGGGCAGGGTCGTAACGTTCTTCAAAAACCGGTTCGGCAAGGAATTGCATCAGCGGATCTTGTCCTTTGACGGCCCGATCTTTCATTTTCTGCGTGAAGCCCTCCAAATCCTTTGTGCTTAGTTCGGTGCGAACCCGGCGTGTATCGTCGAGAATGACAAATCGTCCCGCGGTTTTGTCGAATACGGTGGTTTCGGCTGGATTTTGAAGAAAATCGTACACGGTTGCCTGATGGAATACGGAGCAGCTTAGACTGGTGGGCTGTTTATTACCGCCCGAATAAACGCGGTTTTCCACGCGAAAATCCGCGGCAGATGTGACGGCGCAAATACCCGTCGCGGTAAAAAGGAAAAAACATATTCGGAAAAAAAGTGAATACATGCCGCAAAGATACCCTAGTCCGGGAAATAGGTAAAGTCGAAAGTTCGTAAAGTTAGCCATACGGATAATACTTATGGCGGGGTGAAGATTCTTAAGTAGTTTCCTTGCGGCAAACAAAATTTTCGCATAAGAGTCATCGGACTCCTAGTAGATCAAGTGGATTTTTGTTATTATGTGTAATTCTTGATATTGGAATAGGGAATTAAGGATTTTGCCAAATCGCCTTTTTTGATTTCCGGCATGAAAGGCATCCGAGAACGGCTTATGGGGGATTAGCTCAGTTGGGAGAGCGTCTGAATGGCATTCAGAAGGTCGAGGGTTCGAGTCCCTTATCCTCCACATCATAAAGCCTTGTGTAGAAATGAAATACACAAGGCTTTTCTTATGCGCTTTTTGCGCATTGAGAACAGCTTTGTAAATGAGCTTCTTGTCCGCGACGCCCTGAAAAAAAGCTTTTTGAATATATCTATTGTCTAAATGCATACTTTTTTGATGGAATTTCAGCGAGTTTATGGTACAATGACTGCGTTTCTGCTAAAGCGTTGCCTTCTAATATCTTAGGTCCGTTTTCATTGGAACTAAAGGTTTATCATGCCTCCTGCATCATTCACATCTTCGTTTTATCACAAATTATTTCTGGTAGGAGCGGTCTTGCTCGCACTGTTCGGTTCCGCCTTATTCGGCGAACGAGCCTTCGCAGCGGCGGACGACGTGTATATGTTTTCTTACTTCAGGGATCCGGACGGCACGAGCGGGATGTACTTTGCTTATTCGTTAGATGGTATGAGTTACCACGCCGTCAACGGCGACGTGGCCGTCACCGGACCCATGGCCGGCACCACGATGCGCGATGTACACATCATCTACGGGCAGGACAACAAGTTCCATCTGACCCACACCACTGAACCCTGGACTGTCAATACAAAAATCTGTTACGGCGAATCGGACGACTTGATTACTTGGACGGATAAAAAATATGTCGATGTTATGGCGTCCGTTACCGGCACGCAACAAGCCTGGGCCCCGGAAACTACTTGGGATGCCGAAATCGGCAAGTATGTGGTTTATTGGTCTTCGTATGTGACTGGGGCAAGCAATAGAAAAATATATTACAGCACTACGACCGATTTTGATACCTACAGCGCCCCCGCTGTCTTATACGATCCCGGTTTCGACGTAATCGATGCGGATATCCGCAAAGATACCGACGGCAACTACGTAATGTTCGTTAAGAAAGAGAACCCCGGTATCGTGTACAAGGCGCAGGGCGGCACTAGCCTGCTCGGCTCGTATACTACCGGCCCGTATATTGCCACTGTCGGCTGCGAAGGACCCAACGCAATCAAGATCAACAATACCTGGTATGTATACTCCGACTTCTACACCCAGATGGGTTTGTGTACCTCCACCGACGGTACGACCTGGACCAATCGCAACAATGAATTCGTCTTCCCCGCGAACGGCAAGCACGGTTCCGTCTTCACAGTTTCCCGCGACGTGGCCAATAATTTAATCAAAAATAGCAGCTTGAATCCAACCACGGAAATCGAATTCGACGGCAATGTCGACGCGACTAGCTATCAAACCGCCAACAACTGGCTGGGTAATGCCGTCCCGGGCGCCGGCCAAATCCCGGTGATCCAAAGCGGCCACACCGTGAATCTCACTTCGACGCCCACGGGCACGCTATCCGGACTTAATGTCGGTCAGACAAGCTCCGGCATATTAAATATCTCCGGAAACGCCACGTTGAACGTCAGCGGTGATGTAAAGATCGGCGGGATTAATGCCGTCGGCTCTTTTAGTATTTCCGGCGGCACCATCAACGCAACCGGCAACGTTCAAGTCGGCAACGGCGCCGTGCATCTCGACGGCGGCACGATCTCCACGGCCTCGGTCTATAGCAGCGGCAACGCGGCCGCTTTCCACTTTAACGGCGGTACATTGAAAGCTACAAACTCTACTACCACTTTCATGCAAGGATTGAACACGGTTGACGTGCAATCCGGCGGTGCCGTGATCGACACCAACACCTATAACATAACTATTCCCCAGGCGCTTACGACGGCTTCGGCCAACGGCGGTCTGACCAAGAATGGCGCCGGAATTCTTACCCTCAGCGCAGCAAACACCTATAGCGGTTCGACCACCATATCCGCAGGAACCCTAAAACTGGGCGCAAACCCGATTTCGCTCGCTCATCGCTGGAGTTTCAACGGTTCTCTGGCCGATTCGGTGGGCGGCAGCAACGCCACAATTCTTCCTGTGGGCGCGACTGATGTTTCACTCACCTCCAACTCAGGCCAAGTGACCCTGACCGGCGGCACTGGCACCGCGCCGGGCTACATAAACCTGGGTACAAACTTGCTGCCTAAGATCAACTCACCTGTTACCATTGAACTCTGGGCTACGCCGAAATCCGTGAAAAATTGGAGCCGAATTTTCGACTTAGGCTCATCCGACAGCGAAAACCTCTTCATGAGTTGGACTCAAGGAACCAACCAAAACTCGGACCGGGTGGAATGGAGGGAAGGATCTTCATATAATACTTCAGATAATACCAACCAACCGTATAATCTGAACACGGAATACCATATCGTCATGGAGTTGAATCCATCGGGCAGTTCGACGGTAGTCACTTGGTATTCCACCGCATCGGGAAACGCCGACCTGGGTTCAGCCAAAGGCACTTTCACAACTACTAAAACAATAGCCAGTTTCAACGACAGCGCAGACAACTTGGGTCGCTCCTTCTACTCCGCGGATAGCACGGCAAACGCAAGTTACAACGAAGTGCGTTTCTGGAACGGGGCACTCAGCTCGAACATCCTCGAAATCCTGCACGATGCAGGCCCCAATGCGGATCTTAACTCCCTGAACATCGGTGCCCCGGGCTCGCTGCCTTCAACTACCGACGTAAACATCACCGGCAGCGGAGCAACCCTGGATCTGAACAACATCAGCCAGACCGTAGGTTCGCTGTCCGGCGTGGACGGCAGTTCCGTGCTTCTAGGATCCGGAACGCTTACCATTGGCGGCAACGCATCCACAACATTTTCCGGCGTTATCTCCGGCACCGGTGGAATAATCAAAAACGGCACGGGAATTTTGACCCTCACGGGCAATCCCACCTATACCGGAAACACGGTTATCAACAGCGGAGGCTTGCAATTGGATGCCGGGATCACGACCCTGACCACAATCTCCGGACAAGGGGAATTGATCGTCGGCGGCGCCGGGACTACCACACAACTTACAGCCTCAAGTATTACTGTGGGAACGCTTACTATCGGTGCAAATTCCACGTCGGCCATGAGCCCAACTGCCGGCGGGCCGCTTGGCGATTTGCCTGCTTCGATGGCGGTGCCCGAACCCGGCGTATGGATTATGCTGCTTATTGCCGCGGCGGCCGTTTGCTTAAAAAGACGCTAAGTGGAACCGTATAATAACTTGAGCTTGGTACAGTCATCCTGAGCGCAGCGAAGGATCTCAATTAGCGGCTAGATTCTTCGCTGCGCTCAGAATGACACGGCATAACTATTAATGCGGTTCCACTCAGCCCGGATATATCCACCTTACGATCATCAAACCCATGGATTGCTATCCATGGGTTTTTTTGTGATGTAACGGATAGATCCCATAAGCTAAACTTGCATTAAGGCTTAATGATTGAGTGATATCTTTGTTTTTGGCTTTAAGACCCATGGTTACCGGTTATTCTCGACTGTCGGCGCGGCAGGCGCGTGCGGTTTTGGCAATTCTGATATTGGGAACCCTGTTTTGCATTGAGGTGGCCGTCTCGCCGCTGTGGCAAGGCAACTTCGAGCAGAAAAGTCGCGGGTCGCGCGACGTGGCCTTATTTCGGGCGATGGTGGATCGCATGCACAACGGCGAGGGCTTTTATCAAGCCTCGGCCGCCGAACTGACCGCCCGAGGTTATCCAACGCGAAGCGTGTTTAACTGGCGCACGCCGTTGCCGATGTGGCCAATAAGCCGATTGCCCAGAGTGGAATGGGCAAAGTATTTTTTTGCCGCTTTGTCGCTGGGGGTAATAGTATTAGCCTTCGAGGCTCTAGCCCGGGACCAGGAATTTCAATGGGGGCAGTCCTATTTTTGTTATATTAAAGGGGACAGTCCCATTTTTACTACGCGAAAATCGGGGCAGTCCCCATATATTCGGTTTGGCTGCGTGGTATTACTAAGCGGTCCGTTGTTGTTTACTGTGTTGGACGATCTGTTTGTAATGCCGGAATTATGGGCAGGGGTATTGATCGCCTGTTCGCTGTGTGCTTATGGAATGGATAAGCCCAAACTCGGCCTGGGATTTGGATTGACCGCCTTGTTCGTTCGCGAACTGGCCTTGCCTTATTGCTTGCTTTGCGCGGGCATGGCGTTGCTGGAGTGGTGGAAGTGCAAAGGTGACAGTCCCATTTTCGCCGACCATCGCTCAGCGACGGAGAGCGGAAAATCTGGGCAGTTCCCATGGGAACTCGTCGGTTGGGGGCTGGGATTTTCCGCATGGCTGATTTTTTATGGATGGCATTGGTGGAACGTGTCGGGTTTGATCAATCCGGGCGCCCTGGCTCATAAACACGGATGGATCCGATTCGGCGGAGCGGGATTTGTGCTTGCCACGGCCCGGATGAATGCGTATTTGTTTTTATTGCCGCCCTGGGTAACTGCGCTGTATTTCGCCTCTGCGATGTTCGGACTGGGCGGCTGGCACAGCCCACTGGGCACGCGCATCGGCTTGACCGTCTGCTTGTACGTGATGTTTTTTGCCGTCGTGGGGCAAGATTTCAACCAGTATTGGGGCTCGGTCATCGCTCCGCTGTTGTGTTTTGGGGTGGTGAGATTGCCGGCCTCGATGCGCGACCTTTGCCGGGCGGCGGGGATTTCCATCACAAAAACCCCGATGTATTCACCGGGGGCTATTGAGTCTCAGAAAAAGAATGTTGCATAAAAAGTCAGAGCCGGGGCGTGTCGCCCCGGTAATTCCGCACCCGACACGGCCCGGCTCTGAGGCGAAAACGCGACATTTATTACCTGATACTCAATAAATACTTGACGCACACAAATCCCAACAACGCACTTAATTCCATTACAATCGTTATAGACCTCATGGTTGGTGTGGAACGGGTGAAAACTATTACAGCCGGCAAATATTAATTAAACTTTTCGATTTGACATTCTCGGAATCTGACCTAGATTTCAACGTAGAGGCGAGACGCGAAAGCGTCAGCCTGAGAGTTGAGAAGGCCGAAAGGCCGACTCAGTGCAGCGTCTTATCAGCCGGAAAGCGGATTTGAGTTACTTTTCCACAAGGCGGGACGTTGTGCGAATCAGGCCTGCAGCCTCTTCATCCTCGACAAAGGCAAACCGGTCGTAAGGCCGGCTACGCAAAGCTAAGGGCCGGGGGAAAGCCGCCGGCAGCCTGGCTGCCGAAAGGGTGAAAACCAAATATCGGCAAAGACGAGGAGGAGGCTTTTTACTAAAGCCGGGCTCCCGAGGGTAAACCAAAGCAGGCCGGCGTCGGTTTTTTGAAAACGACGTTGTTATCCGAAGGAACCCATTTTTTCTTATTATCCGGTAGTTTCCTTTTGGAAACGAAAACTGGAATGGAGGAATACTCATGAAGTCGCTAGCCCTGAAGTTACGTCGTTTCCTCGTTTCCGAGGATGGACCCACCGCGGTCGAATACGCGGTGATGCTGGCCTTGATCGTGATTGTGTGCTTGACGGCGATCAGCTCGATCGGCACGAATGCACAAAAGACATTCAACAAAATTGCCAGCTCTCTGCCAAGTTCTTAAACAAGTCGGACGCCTGACAATTGGCCCTGTTGCCCGGGCCCGAATGTCACAACCGCGATAACCGGAATCTTCCCCCTCGGCGTTAAAAATTGGCGCCGAGGGGGTTTTTTACTAAAGCCAGGCTCCTGAGGGTAAAAAAACTGGCCGGCGCCGAATGTAGTAAAACGGCGCAATTACTCGACGGAACCTAATTTTTCATACTATCCGGTAGTTTCCTGTTGGGAACGAAAACTGGAATGGAGGAATACTCATGAAGTCGCTAGCATTGAAGTTACGTCGTTTCCTCGTTTCCGAGGATGGACCCACCGCGGTCGAATACGCGGTGATGCTGGCCTTGATCGTGATTGTGTGCTTGACGGCGATCAGCTCGATCGGCACGAATGCACAAAAGACATTCAACAAAATTGCCAGCTCTCTGCCAAGTTCTTAAACAAGTCGGACGCTTGACAACTGGCCCTGTTGCCCGGGCCCAAATGTCACAACCGCGATAACCGGAAGCTTCCCCCTCGGCGTTAAAAAAATAGCGCCAAGGGGATTTTTTTAACATATCCTTTAATTAGAGGGTTCAGGGTACAGAGTTCAGCATTTGATGGAATTTTTTCCAATCGCTGAATCTTTAATCCTTAAATCCCAATCCCCGAATCCTCTTTTGTTTCCATGGTCTTCCGTGGGAACACATTTGTAGCGCCGTTCCCACGCCGGAGCGTGGGAACCAGATGAAAACCCAGTGCGGCATAAAGCCGCAACCGAAACCCCCGGTGTGTTCACCGGGGGCTAAATAACCTACATCCTGAATCCTGAACCCTTAAACAGAGAGAAAAATCATGCAGTTGTGGAACGATTTTCCCCATTATATGGCCGAACACTGGCACTTTTGGCTTGTCAGCGCGGTACTGGTCGCGGCAGCGATCATCGATGGTTGGAAACTCAAAGTCCCCAACTGGATTACTTTTCCATTTATCCTATGCGGCTGGATTTTCAGCGTTGCATATTTTGGCTGGGAAGGTTTTGGCTGGAGTTTAGTAGGGACCTGCGTTGGCTTGGCGCTTTTGCTGCCCGCTTACGCCATCGGCGGCATGGGGGCCGGAGACGTAAAACTTCTGGCCGGTGTGGGGGCCTGGATCTGGGGCACGAACACCTTTTATGCTTTTTGCATCTCCGCGCTGATCGGCGGTGCGATCGCCTTGGCGATGGTCTTGTGGAAACGCAGTTGGCGCCGTCATTTGCACCAATTTTGGGCCATCCTTTTTGAAATCTGGATAATCCGCGAACCAAACCAGCTTTCCACGATCGCCGCCGAGCGAAAGAGTTCCATGTTGTTGTTGCCTTACGGAATTCCTATTGCCATTGGAACAATTACCTATTTTGTCTGTACTGGAATGTTGCCATGAAATTACCCACATTATCAAAATTGGGTTCTCACGGAGGACCGTGGGAACCAGATGAAGAAAAATCAGTGCAAATGGCCCTGACCAAAGGTTCAAAGCCATCCACAAATCTGCCAAACGTCGAGGTTAAGCTAGAGAAAGTTTGTCAGATATGCCGAAGACAACGACGAGGCGCCGCAGCCGTCGAGTTCGCTGTAGTTGCGCCGGTTTTTTTCCTGCTCATTTTTGGGATGATCGAGTATGGACGCATGGTCATGGTCCAACAGGTTTTAACAAATGCTTCAAGAGAAGGAGCCAGAGTTGGAGTAGTAGATCCGCCGACAGGACAAGCGAGCTTATCGCAAGTGACAAGCACCGTAAACACCTATCTTACCTCGGCGGGTATTAGTGGGGCAACCATTACGGCATATATAAGTACTAATAGTGGTGCAACATGGACAGTGACTGACCCTAGCAATGCCTTAAATGGCCAACCGGTTAAGGTCAGCGTGTCGGTGCCTTTCAGTAATGTCAGTTGGCTTCCCACTTCGATATTTGGAAACGGAGGCAAGATATTACAGGCGTCCACCGTTATGCGCCGAGAAACAGTACAGTAGGCGTTAAACTCAACCACCTTTGGAAGGGTGAGTTTAACGGTTATAACGATTATTACGGCATTAAAGTTTTAAGCCCTGTGTGGGGCGCTTGGGGGTTCTCATGCGAGCCAAATCCATGGCTTTGCTGATGTTGGCGCTGGGTTGCGGCCTGGTTGCCTCGATCGGCATAACACAGGTAATGGCAAAGCGGAATAGCGAGCCGTCCGGGCCTGCCGCTGACACCGTGCCAATCTTCGTTGCCGTCAGGGATATTTCCTTGGGTGAGCCTTTATCCTCCGCCGTGGTAAGACAAGAATCTTGGCCCAAGGACAAAGTTCCCGCAGGCGCCCCATCCAACATCGAAGACGTGGAAGGGCGGCGCGTAAGGCAGAAACTTTTTGCCGGCGAACCCATTCTGGAAAATAAATTACTCAGTAAAGGGGCCTCCGCGCAAGGCGCAAGCGCCGTCATTCCCCTGGGATATCGCGTTGTCTCGGTGCAGGTCGATTCCGTCAGCGGCTCGGGCCTGATCCTGCCCGGAGATCGGGTGGACGTGCTGGTCTATTTGGTCGGCAGTTCACAACACGAGATCCCGGAAACATCGACCAGAACAGTGTTGCAGGACATCAAGGTCTTTGCCGTCAACGACGTGGTGGAAATGGACAAAGACGGTAAGGAAAAATCCATAATTGCAAAGACGATTTCGCTTTTGGTCACTCCGGCCCAGGCCGCCAAGGTAACCTTGGCCTGCGAAATGGGCAAAATCCGGCTGGTAATGAGGGGCCCCGACGACAATGCCCATGCCGAAGACGCCACGGCAAAGCCGGAGGAGCTTTTGGGTCTTTCCGCCTTTGCCGATCGGAATAAAGAATTGGCTGATCAAAAAAAGACTGACAATAAAGCGGGCATGTTCGATTTATTGAATCAAATAAAGGCCAACGCGGCAGCCAAACAAATGCCGCAACAATGTTCGATGCGGATTCTTAAATCGAACGGAAGAAAACCAAATGACGTGGTTTTACAGTTCGACACCACCGCGGCGGCGGGAAATTCCACTTTGGGGCACTGGCGAATCATCAGCGAAACAAATCCAGACGAAAGTCAAACGGACGGAGGGCAAAGCGAGAAAAGCCCGCCATCTTCGGATGCGTCTGGGGATACGCATCCGAACGCAACCCCTGCTACGCCCCCCAACGCGCCTACGCCTGAATCCGAGGCCGTGAAGGCCTCGGACCATAAGAAGAATTCATCGAATTCCAGGAAGGAATAAAAACCATAATGCCGCGACGGGCACCATCGGGCACCGACGGGGCACCAT
>JBEKFZ010000045.1:0-32665 GCA_050013075.1 Thermoguttaceae bacterium
CTCGAATGTCTGCGATTCAAACGCATGCTCGATTGGATGGTTCACGAAATCGTCGTCCTATTACACGATGGCTCAACGCCTTGCGTCGTTTTACGAATTTAAATCAAACTTGGAACTACTGAAATTGCAATAAAAAACTGCTCGCAAATTGCGATGACGTTTTAAATTAAAAGCCTAATAAGCCATTTCTTCATTCAAACGGGGTTTTCCCGCGGATGCCAGGCGGTTAGAATATGCCATTCCGGGATGAATGGTTTTCTAAGCGTTTTTGAATCCAAGGCAGACCGCATGGCCAAAACGCGGAACGGATTGCGTAAAAGCCGCTCGTTGGAAGAAGTGCATCGCTCGGTGCAAATCCCCCCGAGCCGGTGGTGGCGGCGATTGTTCGCCTTTGCCGGCCCGGCTTATCTGGTCTCCGTCGGCTACATGGATCCCGGCAACTGGGCCACCGACATCCAGGGCGGGTCCCAATTCGGTTACCGGCTCATCTGGGTCTTGTTGATGAGCAACATCATGGCCGTGTTGCTGCAAACCCTAAGCGCCCGCCTGGGGCTTGTCACGGGCCGCGATCTGGCCCAGGCCTGTCACGACGACTATCCCTGGGCCGTCAACATTATTTTGTACGTTTTATGCGAGATCGCCATCGCCGCCTGCGATCTGGCCGAAGTCCTCGGATCGGCCATCGGTTTGAATCTGCTTTCAGCCGCCTTGGGCAAGGCCGTGGGTTTGAATCTGGAAATTCCCGTGCTCTGGGGCGTTCTGATCACCGGGTTCGACGTGCTGTTGTTGCTTTTCATTCAAAAGGCCGGCATCCGCAAGCTGGAAGCGTTTATTTTGGCGTTGGTATTTACCATCGGCCTGTGTTTTCTCGTCGAGATCTTTCTGTGCAAGCCCTCGATTGGCGGCATTGCCCGCGGTTTTGTGCCCCGCACTCTTTCGGGCCTGGAATTGTACGTCGCCATTGGCATCATAGGCGCAACGGTAATGCCGCATAATTTGTATCTACATTCGGCCCTGGTCCAAAGCCGCGACGTAACCCGCAGCCGTCAGGCGGTGACCGACGCCTGCAAATACAACCTTATCGATTCGTCCATTGCCATGAACTGCGCGTTTTTCGTGAACGCGGCGATATTGATTGTGGCGGCAGCGACATTTTGGGCCCATCACAAGCCGGTAACCGAGATTCAACAAGCCCATGCCCTTCTGGAACAAACCCTGGGCTCGCAAATCGCGCCGATCGCCTTTGCCTTGGCCTTACTCTGCGCCGGGCAGAGTTCAACGATCACCGGAACCCTGGCCGGGCAGATCACTATGGAAGGTTTCTTGCGTTTTCGCATCCGGCCTTGGCTGCGGCGCTTGATAACCAGATCAATGGCCATAGTTCCCGCGGTTTTGGTGATTCTGTCGGCGGGCGAAGGGGGCGTTTACCAACTTCTCATCCTTAGCCAGGTTATTTTGAGCCTGCAACTGTCATTTGCCGTCGTGCCGTTGGTGCGGTTTACAAACAGCAAACGCAAGATGGGGCCGTTCGCCAATCCGTGGTGGCTGCAAATCCTGGCCTGGCTGGTCACGGCGATAATCGTATTGCTCAACGGAAAACTGGTGTATGAAGAAATTTATTCGTGGCTCGAAGCGGCCGGTAACTGGTACTGGTTGATCGTGTTGGTCGCCGCGCCCGTTTCACTGGGATTATCCGCACTCTTGGTGTGGATGACTTTCCGCCGCGAAAAACCGGTAATGGAAGCGCCCGAAGTATCGGCCGAAGAAGTCATAGCCGAGGCGGCAAAGATGCAACGCCGCTTCAAACGCATCGGTGTGGCCTTGGAGGCCAAACCCAGCGATGCCTCGATGCTGGCCGAGGCCGTATCGCT
Organism: Thermoguttaceae bacterium; assembly: GCA_050013075.1. Taxonomy (GTDB): domain Bacteria; phylum Planctomycetota; class Planctomycetia; order Pirellulales; family Thermoguttaceae; genus JBEKIK01. The sequence continues at coordinate 1,872 of JBEKFZ010000045.1, forward strand.
GGCCAAAATCCACCACGCCGAGTTGCTCTTGATGCACGTCGTCGACGGCGTGGGCGGAACCTGGTACGGCATTCAAACCGGCGATTCCGAAAGCCGCGAGGACGAAATATATCTAGAATCCCTTGTCCATCGCCTGCGATCCGAACTCAGCGCTGAAGACGTGCCGGCCATCGACGCCGTGCTGGGTTACGGCGACCCGTCCACCGAACTGGTCAATATCGCAAAGGAAAAGGACGTTGACTTGGTCGTAATGGGCGGGCACGGCCACCGCGGCCTGCTCGACCTGGTTTACGGCCAAACCATCTCCACCGTCCGCCATGATCTAAAGATTCCCATAGTCACCGTCCGGGGTACAATGAAAGGATGAATTCAAAAAAACCGGTGGCTGAAGACCGGAGGCCGGAGGAGATAAACTGACAACTGATAACTGAAAACTGACAACCATCTACCGCCTACCATTTTCCATTTTCTGACCTCTGAACCCTGAACCCTATTCATGCCCCATCAATCCTGGAAACTTCTTGGCACCCGCGACGTTTCCGACCATCGGATCTTCAGCATCCGGCACGACCTGTACCGTTTCGAGCCGACCGGCGCGGAGCGGGATTTCGTGGTCTTGGATTGCCCGGACTGGGTAAACATCATTCCCCTCACCGATGACGGCCAGGTGGTGCTGATTCGGCAGTTTCGCCACGGCACTCGCGACGTGACCTTGGAAATACCCGGCGGCGTGGTCGAGTCGAACGAAACGCCCGAGGCCGCGGCCGTGCGCGAACTAAGCGAGGAAACCGGCTATGTGCCGGAGCGGGTAAAATATTTAGGCTTTGTCAGCCCCAATCCGGCCATCCAAGGCAATCGCAGCCACACCTTCCTGGCCGAAGGCTGCCGATTGGCAACCGAACCCCAACCCGACAGTTTTGAACAGATCGAAGTCCAACTCCGCCCGTTGGATGATATTCCCGCGCTAATCCGCAGCGGCGAAATTTCCCATTCCCTAATTGTCGCGGCGTTCGCATTGTTGCATTTTGGGAAAGAGAAGCCGACTTAATGAGAATGGAGGAAATGGTAAATGGGAATTTTCATCCTTGATTAAAAAACCTTTATATGTCCATTATCTTTCCAATCATAGTCTCCTCGCCACTTGTGGATAAGGCCCCTTGCGACGTCAACCGGACGACGAGTCAAAGCCATAAGACAGTAATCGTCCGAAGGCGTCCGGTTTGGGTAATCATTTAGGATGTGAACTAGCATCCACTTGGTATCCTCTGGTTCTGCAATCTCGACAGCGTCTGGCTCGTTGTCGTACATCGCGCCGACGTAAACCCGTGAGTAGCGGTTCGTGTCGCCCAAATGCGCTGGAATTGCAAACTGCTCTTGTCGACCGTCTCGGTCGGTAATTTCTATGCCGATACTTCCACCATCCAAGTAATATGCAGTTTTTATATTTTGATACGGCTGCTGAAGTGCACGGAGTCGGGGATGGACGAGCTGAATGTCGTAACCGGGTAATGGGCGGAAAAACCAGTACGCTATGCACCCAATTAATATTAGTACAATAACGATAATGATTCTCTTGCGAATCGGTAACTTCATATCAACTCAATGATATTATAAATGAAGTTATAATCGGTTCTTAATACTTGAATTCCGCTAACGTCTAGCTAGATTCTCACACATCTACATATTCAGCCAAGGACGTCGGTTCGGGAAGTTGTATCCCGTCTTCTCGCATTCCCTCCAGATGAATCTCGACGGCTTCGCGGATTAAACGCTCCGTTTCTTCCAATGTTTCGCCGGCCGCAACACAGCCGGGAAGGTCTGGAACGTAAGCCCCATAACCTGTTTCGCTTTTTTCTAGGACTACGGCGTATCGCATTTCATTTCCAATCGGCTTGTTTGAAAATACTATTGAGTGTTCCCTTCGGTAAATCCAAATGTGGATGACCTGCCACAGTGGCGCGTTTTCCCGGCATCTGAGGATGGATGAATTGTCTATGGCTACCGTGTTGGCGAACCAATATCCATCCTTCCTTTTGCAACCGTTTAAGAACGTCCCTAACCGTCATCTTAGCATTATGACAATACTGGAAGCAGAAGTCAACATTGAGCACTTAAACCTTGCGGGGTAGTATCCTATTTGTTAAGCAGTATATTCCTGCCCACTGTCCACCGTCCACTGCCCACTAATTCTTCCACTCCGCCTTATTTTTCAAAGCATACGCCGCATAGGCTTTTTCCAGATTGGCCATGCGGTCTGCCTTGGATTTAAAAAAAAATCAGAAAACTCAATCATCCTGGACTGACATATTTAAACTGCCTGGTATCCGCGGGAAAACCCCATTTGAACCATATTTTTTGTCTTCGTGTGCTTCGCGATTCTTCATGTATTAATGTCCTTCAAAAATTCGTCAATTTTATCTTTCGTCATGTTTTCATGTAATGTATCGTTGACCATGATCGCCGGGGCGTGGTCGCACTCGCCCAGACATTCCGAAAATTCCAGCGTAATCCGGCCGTCGGTGGTTGTCTCGCCCGGCTTGATGCCGAGTTTTTGGCTCAAATAATCCAGCAATTCCTCGCCCCCGCACGCCGCGCAACTGATCGAACGGCAAAACCAAATATGCGTGCTTCCCATCGGTTTATCCTGCTTGAAAAAACCGTAAAACGAAAGCGTATCCTGCACCTGGGCCGGCGAAAGATCCAAAATCTCGGCGATTTCCACCACCACCTGTCTCGGCACGTATCCCAAGCGCTCGTTTATCAAATGCAACGCCGGCAAAACCACCGCCTGCCTCGTCGGATAGCGAGGAAAAAGCGCCTTAATAGCCGTTCGCAGGTTGTCGTCAAGGGTGTCGTTAGTATTTTGCATTGTAGCCGGTTTTATATTTATTTTGCGAAACCGCAAGCGGTTTAATTATCATATTAATTATCGATCCAATTCCGCGGCGATAATGTTCAGGCTGCCTAGTACGGCAACAACATCGCTTAATGTATGTCCTCGTATTAAATGTGGGAAGACGGCAAAATGCAAAAACGACGGCGGGCGGCAGCGGGCGCGGTAGGCGCGTTGGCTGCCGTCGCCGACTATGTAAAATCCCAACTCGCCGTTGGGGGCTTCCACTGCCGAATACACCTCCTCGCACGGTACAGTGAATCCGCGGTTGGTCATTACTATTTCAAAGTGCGAAATCAGTCCTTCGATCGTGGAAAACACAACGCCCTTGTCAGGCAAGATCGCCCGGTGGTCAGACCCTATGTTCACCGGCCCGGCAGGCAAATTCTCCACGGCCTGCTCGATGATTTTCACGCTTTCCTTCATCTCGGCCATACGCACAAGATACCGCGAAAAACAGTCGCCGTCCCGGGCGCAGCAGGCTTGGAAATCGAAATCCTGGTATGCCAGGTACGGCTCGTCTTTCCTGAGATCCCGGGTAACGCCGCTTGCCCGGGCCACCGGCCCGGTGCAACTGCGATTGATCGCTTCCACCTTGCTCAGCACGCCCACGCCCTTGGTCCGGCCCACGAAAATCCGGTTGCGGTTAAGCAGCCGTTCCATGTCGTGGAAAGTTTTGGGGATTTCCTTAAGAAAATCGCGGATCATCGCGATGGCCTTGGGCGAGGCATCGTACATCAGCCCGCCCACGCGTGTGTAACTGTTCGTGAACCGCGCCCCGCACAGGGCCTCGAAGATATCGCAAATCTTTTCCCGAGGATTAAAGGCGTAAACAAAATGCGTAAAGGCCCCCGTATCCAGACCCATTGCCCCGTTGGCCAACAAGTGGTCGGATAATCGGGCCAGTTCGCTGACGATCACGCGGATGTACTGGCAACGCTTTGGTGCCTCGATGCCCATCAGTTTTTCCACCGCCAGGTGCCAGGCCACGTTGTTGGCCATGGGCGAAACGTAATTCATCCGGTCGGTTACGGTGACATATTGATTGTAATCCAAGTCCTCGCCGAGTTTCTCGAACCCGGAGTGCAAATACCCGATGTCAGGCATGGCATCGATCACGGTTTCGCCTTCCAGCTTAAGCACCAGACGCAGTGTGGTGTGCGTGGCCGGATGTTGGGGGCCGAAGTTTAGCGTCCACAGGTACGGCCGTGGTTCGTCGTGAGCAAGATCGCCGGGATTAAATGCTGGCGTTAATGGCATGACTATCCTTCGGCTGACGTGATGACCGGAAAATTATGCCGCTCGCCCCGGCCTTGCAGCGGGTAATCCTTGCGCAAGGGATGGGCCGAAAACTCCTCGGGCAAGACGATTCGCCTCAAATCGGGATGGCCGGAAAATCGTATCCCAAACAGGTCCCACACCTCGCGCTCCAGCCAATTCGCGCCTTCCCAAAGACTCACTGCCGATGAAACCGTCGGATCCGGATCATTGACAAAACATCGCACCGTTATCCGCTCGTTGCTCGCGCTATTGGCCAATTGATATACCAGCCCGAAACGGTCTTTCGCATCGCGATAGAGCAAGTAATCGACGCAGGTTATATCGACCAAAAGATCGAAACCCCACTTTTCCTTAAGCGCCTTTAGCACCTCGTACAGCGGATCGGCCGGCACGACTACCCGCGTCTGCCCGCGAAATTCGCTAAATGTCAGCACGGGATAAGCTGCTTTCAGGGCGTCAATCGTTGCTTGCTCGGCCATGTTCGGAATTTTATGTTTACCGTTTTCAGTTTACAATATACGGTTTTGATTTCTAACTTTTGTGTTTGACGCACTTGATTCAGCATGTATTTGTCGGCGGTTCTTCTCGCGAAGCCGCAAGCGGCTCAATATATGTTATCCTAGATTCATCCTTCATCCCTCATCCTTCATCCTTTTTTTCATTCCTGCAATGCCCGCTTTGGACGTCGGCGCGAGGGGGTGTCCAGTTCCCGGCCAAGAATTGTGCCTTCGCGCTGAATTTTTTCCTGCAAGTCGATTATCGATTGAATCAATTGCTCGGGGCGAGGAGGGCACCCGGGCACGTATATATCCACGGGAATGAACCGGTCGATCCCTTGCACCACGCTATAGGTGTCGAACACTCCGCCGGTCGACGCGCAGGCCCCCATCGAAATACACCACTTCGGCTCGTACATCTGCTGCCAGATTCGCTGCAATACCGGCAGCATTTTCATCACCACCCGGCCGGCCACGATCATTAAATCGCACTGCCGGGGACTGAAACGGAAAACTTCGGCGCCAAAACGCGCCAAATCGTGCCGGCTCGCTCCCGTGGCCATCAGTTCGATGCCGCAACAGGCCGTGGCAAAGGGCATGGGCCAAAGGCTGTTTTTGCGGCACCAACTGACCAACTCGTCGAGCTTGGTAACCTGAACGTTATCCGGCAGTTCGGTCGCCACGGGAAAACTCCGAAAATCGGCCATTTGCGCCCTTCAGCGCCATTGAAAAACACCTTTACGCCAGTCGTACACAAAGCCCAAAGTCAAAAGGGCAATGAAAACCATCGCCCCGGCAAATACCAGATTTCGATTTTCCACCAGTCCTCCGGCTACCGCGGCGTCAATTCCCGGCGTCGAAGGCGGTGGATTTTTACCCTCCTCGGCAGTCTGCACTGATTCGATGTTTTCCATCCGGGCAGGTCGGGTGGCTACCGCCCAGGGATAAAGGAACAATAATTCCACGTCAAATACCAGAAAGGCAATTGCCAAAAGGTAAAAACGCACGTCGAACCTGCGCCGGGTGTCGTGAAATGGATCCATGCCGCTTTCATAAGGCATGCGCTTGACGCGTCCCGGCCGGATCGGATTAAACAGATTGGCCGCCAACAGGAGGACGCCCGCCAAACCGATCACGCAGACCACGAATATAAAGATAGGCAGGGCAACGGTTTGCATTCCCTTTACACCTTATTCCGGGATATCCGCAACACTCACCCTATTTTAGGAGTGCCAAAGATTCGGTCAACCTGCTCCGGAATGCCACTTTGACAGTAGGATGGTCATTCTTGCCTGTCTTTTTCCCCTCCGGACAAGAATGTCCGGCCTCCTGATTTGAATCCCATAAACAAGAAAAAAAGTAGCCCTTCATAGGCGGGGCAGGGACCTACGAAGGGCAAGCAATGAGGTTTAACCCTCACTGATGCTGAATATCGTAATAATACCGAATCAACTCAACCCCAGTTTGTAGTATTAAATAGCCTGTTCCGTGGGTATCTCTATCGTGACGTGGTTTTCAACGTCATTCGGTTTACTTATCCGCTAAAGTCCACAATCAAGACCGAATTATTTCGTCCCCCCGCGGAAAAAATAAACGCAAAAAAATCCCAGGCATATTCGGATAACATGCCTGGGATTTTGCTGGTTTTCCCTTTTATCACTTAAAAAACATCTAAGATGAAATGATGTCCCTTGTAATAGCGTTCACCCGTATGCCGCTCATTACAGCAAAACGGGAAAATTTCATAGGGTGTAAAAGGGTGATCCTGTTGGTGCTGCGGATAAAAGTTTTCCCATTGCTTGTTATACACCGGGATCCGCATTTCAGGTGGATATCGGTAATACATGTCATCGCTGCTACGGTAGTAATCATTCCCCCAAAAATTCTGGGGATAGTACACATAAGGGTAATGGTACAAACGATTCCAATCTTGGGCGCTATAGGTATGCCCCCATTGATATCCAAAGGCCTGCTGGGCTTGGACATCGGCAACGTTCATAATAGCCCAAATCGAGGCTGCGCAAAGCAGCATCAGGAAGATCCTACGGATCATGGATTCCCCCCTTATTACTGTCTAAGAAAATGGCTTTTATTGCCGTTACACTGGGTCGGTTATTTAGACCATCGGCACTCCATACCACCGGCATTGAAAGAATATCCGATACAGATCATATAAACGTTAGAATTGGTAAAATAGGCAGAGTTCTCAGCCCGGTCATGGCCCATCGTCCAATGCCCCGGGATCGTGGCGACCCCGGCCACACGATTCCAGATATGCGCTGAGCATGATTTGGGCGGCCAGCATGTCAACGCGCTTTTTGCGGCGCTTTTTAGTCAACTCGGCGTCGAGGAGCAGATTTTCCGCCTCGGCGCTGGTAAAGCGTTCGTCAAAAAAATCGACCGGCACCCCGGTAACTTCAGCCAGCCACTGGCCGAACTGCCGGGCTTCGACCGATTTGGGGCTTTCCCGGCCGTCCAGAAACACCGGCAATCCCACCACGAAAAGTGCCACCTCTTCCTCCTCGGCCAAGCGCTTAAATCGTTGCGCATCCAGTTCCGCATTCCGTCGGGTGTAGGTTTCCATCGGGCTGGCGATGTTCCGCATCGGATCGCTCAGCGCAATGCCGATCCGCACGGTTCCATAATCGATGCCCGCCACCCGGCCGGGAGATTTAGGTTGGGGATTCATGATTATTTATCCAGCGGATGCCGTTGGGCTTCGGATACGAAATATCCCTTTTGCAGGAATTGGAGCGTCAGCTCCTGAACTTTGGCGTCGTTCATGATAAACGAATGTAAAACGGGCAGGACGATAAAGTCGCTTGCGCCCGTGAGTTTCGCGATTTCCACCGAAATCGTTCCGTCGTTATCGCCGCTAAGCAGGGGATTATAACCTTTTTCGTTGCCTTTACCGCCGGCGATTACGGCGAACTCGAAATCGGGAGTTGCCAATTTACGCTCCAGTTCTTTCCACTGCCGGCCCAGTTGCTGTCCGGATTGGCCCGACACGGTTTTAAATAGAATGTTATCGCCGAATACCGTGGCCAATTGCGCCTCGTGATTTGGCGGCGCCAGCATGACGAAGCGGCGAAATACCGGCCGTTTTTTGGGGACTGTCCCAATTTTCGTGTCAACGAAAATGGGACTGTCCCCATTGTGCTGTTCTGTTACCCGTGCATTCTCCGGCACGATGGACGCCTGATTTTTTTCCGCTTCCTGTTTCCGCAAATCGCCCAAATAATGCCGGATAACAATGTTGCCCATGCTATGGGCGACGAAATTCACCTCCTCGACGCCGTCCAGGTTGTCGATAATGTGGGCCAGCGATCGGGCATGTTCGCCGATGTCGTCGCGGGTGCTGGGATACGTCACGTTGAAAACCTCGTACCCGCCGCGATCCGCGAGATAATCGCACAGCGAGTCCATCGAATTGCGCGAGCGGAACAATCCGTGCAGCACGATCACCGCTTTTCCCTTCATCGGCGGAAGATGACGCTTCTGCTTGATGTCATCCAAAACCTCGCGGCATTCATCGTAAGTGCCCGAGGCGTAGCGCCGGTCTTGTTCGTCCAGCAGGCGATAATGTCCGCTGAACACGTTGCGCTGAATCCGCCATTTGTGAAAAAACAACTCATCCGACCAGAATTGTTTTCCGCCCATCGTCGGCATTGCTGAATTCGATTGATTCGTCTCTGACATATCTTGCGATCGCAAATAGTTTGCTATTGTTAGGAACAAAATTAAACATCCACAACCGATTATTTTCAAGCGGGAAAGCATGGCAATATCATCTCACGGCTTTATAACAATTGGCGTAAATATCAAAAGAATATAACCCCGGGGTGGTAAAATTCCCGAAAATCAAGCATAATTATTATACGACGTCTTGAATTAACGGCCAACATTGAAAACAATTGCCCGGACGCTAAATCTTCGGATAATACCGCGATTTCTTTGTCTGATGCCTGATCGACTCATTGCCATTGGCGACATTCACGGCTGCTTGGCGGCCCTGCGGAGCGTTCTGGACGCCATCGCGCCCGGAACCGACGATACTATTGTCACGCTGGGCGATTATATCGATCGCGGTCCGGACAGCCGAGGCGTGATTGACTACCTTATATGGTTGCAGGCTTCGTGCCGCCTGGTGCCGCTTTTAGGCAATCACGATGAACTTCTAATAGATATCCATAGCGGCCGGGCCGACTTGTTGGCCGATTGGCTGCTTTTCGGCGGCAACGCCACCCTGGCCTCGTATGGCACTTTAAAACCCGAAACAATTCCCGAGCAACACATCGAATTTCTGGAAAATTGCCTGCTATATTACGAGACCGAAAAACACATTTTCCTTCACGGCACTTACGATCCGGCATTGCCCCTTGAGCGTCAGACCTTGCAGATGCTCCTTTGGGACAAAATCCGGGCCACGCCTCCAGGCCCACATTGTTCCGGCAAGACGGTCATCCTCGGACACACCGCCCAACGCAACGGCCAAATCCTCGACCTGGGCTATCTCAAGTGCATCGACACCTGCTGCTACGGCGAAGGATATCTTACCGCCCTGGACATCCAATCCGGCCAAATCTGGCAGGCCGACAAGGCGGGAAGGATGAAATCTGATCGATGAGGGCTGGGCAATTCATTGCCCAGTTGAGAAAGATAAAGTGTAAACCGCTTGTGGTTTCGCGCTGATTTTTTACAACTCTGAAAAATATCGATAAAACCGCTTGCGGTTTCGCGAGTTCACATTTAGGTGGGCAGTAAACTGCCCACCCCTCACTGCCCACTGTCCACTTACTTTTCTTCCATCTTATACGACTCGAATCCGCCCGAGATGTTGCGGGCTTTAAATCCGTTTTGCTTAAGGATGCGGGTGGCATAATAAGCGGTTTGGCCCACCGCGCAAAGCACCCATATCTCTTTGTCCCGAGGTAATTCACCCATGCGCGATCGCAATTCGCCCAAGGGGATGTGAATCGAGCCGTTGATCGATTCCGAGGCCGCCGCCGCGGGCGTACGCACATCAAGGGTAACGGGCGTTTGATCTGCCGCGGCCAAAACTTTCCAATCGGTCCATGAGGCCGCCGCCACGTCGCCTCGCAGTATATTTCCAGCTACAAAACCGGCGATATTGATCGGGTCTTTTGCGCTGCCGTACTGAGGCGCATAACAAAGTTCAGCCTCTTCCAAGTCGAATACCGTGGCATTTTTTTGTATTGCCATGGCCAAAACGTCGATCCGCTTGTCCACGCCGGCCTTGCCCACGGCTTGCGCGCCCAACAGTCGGCCGGTATCCGGGCTGAAAAGGAGTTTTAAAGAAATTCGTTCAGCACCCGGATAATATACGGCATGATGGAATGAATGGGTGTAGGTTTTTTGGTAGGCGATGCCTGCGCGACGGAGGGTCTTTTCCGTGGCCCCGGTCATGGCCAGCGTCAGATCGAACACGCCCACCGCTGCCGTGCCTTGGGAACCGCGATAATGGGCGTCTCGCCCGCAAATCACGTCGGCCGCGATGCGGCCCTGGCGATTGGCCGGTCCAGCCAGGGGCACCAGCGCCGGCGCTCCGGTGACAAAATCCCGCACTTCCACGGCATCGCCGACGGCGAAAATCACCGCATCGCTGGTCCGCATCTGATCGTCCACCCGGATGCCGCCCGTCGGACCGATCTCCAGGCCGCATTGTACGGCCAATTCGACGTCCGGTTTTACGCCCAAGGCCAAGACAACCACTCCGGCCATGTGCTGCTCATTTTTTTTGGTAACCGCCGTGATCTTGCCGTCCGCTGCCGACTCAAACGCAACCACCTCGCTTTTCAGATGCAAATCCACGCCTTGCTTGTGCAATTCCTGGTACACGGGGCTGACCATTTCCGGGTCCATCTGAGGCATGGCCTGGTCCATGCGTTCGATCAACGTGACTTCCATGCCACGGCGGCTGAAATTCTCCGCCATTTCCAGCCCGATGTAGCCCGCTCCGACCACAATCGCCCCAGCCGGATTGTGATAGTTAAGCCACGATTGCAGAGAATCAACGTCCTGTAGCGTACGCATGGAAAAAATCCCCGGCAGGTCAATTCCAGCCAATTGCGGACGAATCGGAGCCGCCCCGGGCGCCAACACCAAAACATCGTACGGCTCCCGGCTGACCGTGCCGGTTTGCAGATTTTGCACCTCGACGGTTTTTTCCCCCCGGTCGATCGAACGCACTGCGTGCCGCGTCCGCACCTCGATGCGAAAGATATCGCGAAATCTTTCAGGCGTGGCCACCAGCAATAGCCGGCGGTCGGTAATCGCTCCGCCCACGTAATACGGCAACCCGCAGTTGGCGAAAGACACGTCGCCGCCGCGTTCGAAAATGAAAATCTCGGCAAATTCATCCATGCGGCGCAAGCGTGCCGCACAAGAAGCCCCGCCGGCTACGCCACCGACAATCACAATCCGCTTCGATGCCATGATTATTTCCTTCTTCAGAGGTTATTTCCATATTCAGAGGTTATTTCCTTATTCAGAGCCGGACTGTGTCAGTCCGGGGCATAAGGGAGCGAACCAGACCGGCATTGCCCGGCTCTTAATACTGGATGTCCTTGGTATTTTTCAGGCCTTATGTATTTTATCCTTTCCATTGACCTTGACCATCCCGCAAAGTCATAAGAAAATGTATCATTCCATTCCACGCCCAGCGAGAACATCACCATGCCAGCCAGTATAAAAGTCCCCGACGCCGCCGGACGCTTCGGACCCTTCGGCGGCCGTTACGTTCCCGAAACCTTGACCCACGCCTTGGATGAACTGGCGGCCGAGTACGATAAAGCGGTCGCCGACGCCAGTTTCCAAAATGAACTTGATGAATTATACCGGCATTACGTGGGCCGGCCATCGCCGCTTTATTTCGCCCGCCGGCTTACACAACAATGCGGCGGCGCTCAAATTTATCTGAAACGCGAAGACCTCAACCATACCGGAGCGCACAAGATCAACAACACGCTTGGCCAGGCCCTTTTGACCCAACGGATGAGAAAACGCCGGGTGATCGCCGAAACCGGGGCCGGCCAGCACGGCGTGGCTACCGCAACGGCTTGTGCCCGGTTCGGATTCGAGTGCGTCGTGTACATGGGCGAGGAAGACATCCGCCGCCAAAAGCCAAACGTCCTGAGCATGAAACTCCTGGGGGCCGAGGTCAGGCCCGTTACCAGCGGTTCGCGCACCCTGCGCGACGCCGTAAACGAAGCCTTTCGCGACTGGATGAGTTCCGTGGAAAACACGCACTACATTCTCGGCTCGGCGGTCGGGCCGCATCCCTTCCCACGTATCGTCCGCGATTTTCAATCCGTCATCGGCCGGGAAACCCGGGCCCAAAGCCTTGAACAACTCGGCCGTTTGCCTGATATAATTGTGGCTTGCGTGGGCGGAGGCAGCAACGCCGCCGGTATGTTTTATCCGTTCGTGCCCGACGAGGCGGTAAAACTCGTCGGAGTCGAAGCCGGCGGCCGCTCAAACAAACTCGGCGACCATGCCGCCACGCTCTGTTACGGCCGCCCGGGCGTGCTGCACGGCAGCTTTAGTTACGTGCTCCAGGACGAAGACGGCCAGACCAGCGACGTGCACAGTGTGTCGGCCGGACTGGACTATCCCGGCACCGGCCCGGAGCACAGTTATTGGAAAGAAACCGGCCGGGTCGCCTATACCAGCGCCAGCGACGTCGAGGCCCTAGACGCCTTCGACGCCCTTGCACGCGCTGAGGGCATCCTTCCGGCCCTGGAAAGTTCCCACGCCCTGGCCGAGGCCATGAAACAGGCCCCCCGGCTGAAACCCGATGAAATCATCGTCGTCTGCCTGTCCGGCCGCGGCGACAAAGACGCCGCCGAAATCGCCCGCCTGCGAGGTCAATGAAACCGCTTGCGGTTTCGCGGGAATAACTATCCACTATCTACTTTTTCCAATCCCTAATCCCCAATCCCCAATCCCTTTAATGTCAGCTATCGACCAACTCTTTGCCCAACTTCGTTCCGCCGGGCGCAAGGCCTTTATGCCCTTTGTCACGGCGGGCGATCCGGACCTGGATTTCACCGCCGCGGTGATCCGCGAACTTGACTCCCGGGGCGCAAACCTCTGCGAATTGGGTATCCCCTACAGCGACCCCATTGCCGACGGGCCGGTGATCCAAGCCTCTTACACCCGGGCACTGGATAAAAAAATCAAACTGGCCGACATCCTGAAAACCCTGGGAAAACTAACGCCCGGCCTCCAGCTCCCCATTGTGACCATGGTCAGTTACTCAATTGTTTATCGCCGCGGGCTGGAAAAATACGTGACCGATGCAAAGGCATCCGGCGTGGCAGGCGCTATCGTGCCCGACCTGCCCGTCGAGGAAGCCGGACCGATGGCCGACGTCTGCCGGCGCGAGGATTTTTCTTTGATCCAACTCATCACGCCCGCCACGCCCCGCGATCGGGCATTAAAAATCGCCGAGCGGACCACCGGATTTATCTACTACGTTTCGGTCATCGGCATCACCGGCGAGCGCACTGCTCTGCCGCAGTCGATTCTGGACAACGTCGCCTGGCTCCGCTCGCAAACGCCGCTGCCCATCTGCATCGGTTTCGGCATCAGCCGGAGTGAACACGTGCGGATGCTGTTGCCCGTGGCCGACGGCCTGATCGTAGGCTCGGCCATAGTCCGCCGCATGTCCCGCGCGGCCCAAAATCCCAGGGAAGAGGTTTTAAAAGAAATCGGCGACTACGCCGCCGAACTGATCGCCGCGATGCAATAAGAGTCTGGTACGCTTTCCTGAAAGTTCATTCCGGCAATCGACGAACCGCTTGCGGCTTCGCGGAAAATGCCGCCGGCAAAGACTTGCTGGATGAGGTACAAGGAATTAGCGACGCAGTGGGCGTTCTAATTCTGTATTTTTCTCATCGGTTCGCCGGGTTTGACAAGCTGCCGAATAAAAAGGCATTTATCCATATTTACGTCGTAAACGTACATCATGCCGGTATTGCGGTCAAAGAAACCCGTCAAACCGCTTATGTACGGAACCGCCTGCATCTGTCCGAACACCGGCATTTGCTGGGCTTTATCCTGAGCATGGGTTAAAGGCAGGAACGATCCGGCCACGAAAGCCGAAAAAATCGCGCCTAAAACAAAAGCAATAATAACGGCTCGATTGTTTCTCATGATTTTATCCTCCTTGAGAAAATGTAATTGTCGCTTATGCTATTTTTTATTGTTTTTTCACTCCCTTTTTCTCAATCGCGCCTGCACCCGCCCGGGCAGGCCTTGGATCCGCAAAAAACCTTCGGCGTCGGTCTGGTTGTACGAGCCGCCGCCTTCCATGGTGGCTATGCCTTCGTCGTAAAGGCTGTTGGGGCTCGATCGACCATTCACGATGATATTTCCTTTATATAGTTGCAGGCTCGCCCGGCCGGTCACGGGTTTTTGCGCCTCGCGGATAAACGCCATTAGCGCATCCATCTTGGCCGTGTACCAAAACCCGTAATACACCATCTCGGCCACTTCCGGGGCCAGCCGATCGCGCAGGTGCATCAGGTCGCGGTCCATGGTCAGTTGTTCCACCAGCCGATGGGCCTCGTAAAGGATCGTTATGCCCGGGGCTTCGTACACTCCGCGGCTTTTCATGCCCACAAAGCGGTTTTCCACCATGTCGATCCGCCCGATCCCGTTGCGCCCGCCGATGTCGTTCAGCCAGGCGACCACCTCGAAGGCGTCCATCGCGTCGCCGTTGACTTTGACCGGCACGCCCGAGGTGAATTCGATCGCCACGTTTTCAACCTCATCCGGGGCGTCTTTGGGCGATACCGACATGCCGAACTCGACCAATTCCACGCCGTTTACCGAAAGGTCTTCCAGCTTGCCGGCCTCGTAACTTATGTGCAAGCAGTTCTCGTCGGAACTGTACGGTTTCGCCGCCGATGCCTTTACAGGGATGTTTTTCTCCCCGCAATAGGCGATCATCTCCGTCCGGCCGGGAAATATCTTGCGGAATTTTTCCATCCGCCACGGGGCAATCACTTTGATGTTCGGATTCAGTGCCTCGGCCGCCAACTGGAAGCGGCATTGATCGTTCCCTTTGCCCGTGGCCCCGTGCACGAACTCCTCGGCCCCGACATCCCGGGCGGCCTGCAGGCAAACCTTGGTTATAAGCGGCCGGGCGATCGACGTGCCCAGCAGGTACATCCCCTCGTACTTGGCCTGCCATTGCATTACCGGAAAGGCGAAATCGCGGCAAAGTTCCTCCTGGGCGTCGATAATCCGCGCCGAGCGGGCCCCGATCTTCCGCGCCTTTTCCAAAATCGCCTCCCGATCCTCGCACGGCTGACCCAAATCGACGTACACGCAATGCACGTCGTACCCTTCATCAATCAGCCAGCCCAAAATGACCGATGTATCCAACCCGCCCGAATAAGCCAGAACGCATTTTGACATGGCAGTGGTACGTTAATTTTTGTTGCTCTGAACCTAACAAAACGAAAGTCCCCTCTCCCCCCGGGAGAGATCTTAAACCAATAGTCCCCTCTCCCTCCGGGAGAGGGCCAGGGTGAGGGCGAATAATACATTATTCTGTTCGACCAACTCAAAATCGACAAGTGGGACTATACAAACTAAACAAAGAGTAATCTGGCTCGATATGGGTTTGACTTTGCCCTTATCTACCGATAGAACGCAAGTCTCTTTTCTGCAATGGTTTACAGATTTGACACGTGACCAGTTGCCGTGGATGTTCACAGTTGAGCATCCGGCACATATTTTCTTGACCTAGAATTGCACGAATGGGAAGCGACGCAGTACCGCTTCTTGGTGCAGGCGGCGTCGCAAGTTTTTATTCACGACAAAAGGGGGCTGAAAATGAAAATTAGAGGATTCTCAACCGCATCGACCGGCATGTTCGCCATAGTTAAGGCTCTGTGTGTGATTGGGATCTTGGCTTCGACTGCCACAGCCTGCACTGGGATTCGCCTCGTAGCCCGCAACGGATCGATTATCTACGCCCGCACCTTGGAGTTCGGCGAAGGCATGGAGTCCAATATGCTCATCGTTCCCCGAGGGCGGGAGTTCGTCGGCGAAACGGCCGTCAATACGCCCGGTCTCCGCTGGACCACAAAATACGGATTCGTCGGTCCAAACGCCCTTGGCTTGCCCTATGTTTGCGACGGGCTAAATGAGAAAGGATTGGCAGTGGGCAATTTCTTGTTCCCCGGAACCGCCGGTTACCAAAAAATTGAAAAACAAAACGCCGACCGTGCAATAACTTCGATCCAGGTGGCCGTTTACCTGCTTGGCACGTGCGCCACGGTCGACGAGGCAGTCAATGCGCTGCATGGTGTGCGCGTCGGCACAGTCGACATGGGGTCATTAAATTCCCTTTTGGATTTGCACTTCGCCGTTAACGACGCCGAAGGTCATAGCGCGGTGATCGAGTACGTCGACGGTAAAATGTATGTTTACGATAATCCCCTGGGAGTGATCACCAACTCTCCAACCTTCGATTGGCACCTCACGAACCTTCGCAACTACATCCATCTCAGCCCGAATAATGCGGCTCCGGTGGTGATGTCGGGTGAAAAATTTACCGGCTTCGGCCAAGGGACCGGCATGTTGGGCCTGCCGGGCGACTTCACGCCCCCGTCGCGTTTCGTCCGCGCGGTAGCATTCACCCAAACCGCGCCGCCCACCGATACGGCCCAACAGTGCGTGTGGCAGGCATTCCATATCTTGAACCAGTTCGATCTGCCCTTAGGCGCAATTCGCGGCAACGATAACGGCAAGACGATCGCCGACTACACGAATTGGACTACCGCGGCGGATATGAAACATCTTCGCTACTACTTCAATACCTACCAAAACCGGCGGCTCAAGATGATCGACCTCAGCAAGATCGATTGGAACGCCAAGGACTTCCGGATCATCTCCATGCAGGAACCGGAAACCGCCCAAGACGTGTCCGATACCGCCAAGCAGTGGACGCCTAAAGATTAAATGAGAAAGGCCAAAGGTAATGACCAAAGGTGTCAGGTGCCTAAATTATTACTTCACAAATAAATCGCCAACAGGCACGATGCTCACGTTTTCCGGCTTTATATCCAATTTGAAGGTGCTGATTTGTTTGTCTTCTTCCAGCACGCTCTCGGGCTTGGCCGTGGGATATGTATAGGGGCTGGGGGCGTTTGTCGCCAAGGCCTTTTTAAGCGACTCGGCATCCTTTGTAACAATGACGATCTGCATGTTCTTATACTGCCAATACTTTTTCACGGCCGCGTTGACCTCGGACAAAGTGACTTGCTCGAGCATCTTGCGAAACAGTTCCAAGTGGCCTGTCCCCTTTTCCAACCCGTAAAATTTGTCGTCCAGCGCGAATGCCAGCCTGTCCATGGTCGTGGGGGCGTAGTGCAGCACGTAGTTGTGCAGGAACTTGCGCGTAAGATCGAATTCGCTCTCGGTCAGGCCGTTATCCACTAAATGCTCATATTCTCTTATCGCCCCGCGCAAGGCAAACTGACGGGCGGCATTGGGCACCGGGCGAATCCAGATCTCGAAAATCTGCCTGCGCCGCGCGTAATTCGGCGGCGGCGTCTGCAATGCCCCGCCGTCGTGAAAATACTCGATGTACGAATAATCGCCGTAGTTCAAACCGCGAATCTCGCGCAATACGTTATATAAATGACTACTGGGACTGCGATGTTCGCCCAGCCACGAATTGGCCACTGCCAAGGCGTACCAATCCTTTTCTCCGCGCAGCAAGTTGATGGGAAATCCCATGCTGATTGCCGTTGCCGAACAGTCTTTTTCCACGATCTTCACTTGCAGCCCTTCGATTTTCGGCGGTTGCGGAGGTGGAACCGGCTGGGGTTTGCCGGCGGGAAGGGCGGCTAAATCCGCGCGAATTTTATCCAATAATTGCCCTTGATATCCCCCGCCCAGTCCTATAACCACGTTGTCGCGTGTGAAGTATTTGCGATAAAAACCTCGCACGTCCTCGACCGTGATGCTCTTTACGCCTTCGATCGTTCCCACTGGCAAATGCCCGTAAGGCGTGCCGCGGAAAATCGTGCTGTAAAGCACGGCCT
Source organism: Thermoguttaceae bacterium (assembly GCA_050013075.1). GTDB lineage: Bacteria > Planctomycetota > Planctomycetia > Pirellulales > Thermoguttaceae > JBEKIK01. The sequence continues at coordinate 19,628 of JBEKFZ010000045.1, forward strand.
TGCCCAACTCTTCGTCGCTGGAATAGCGAAGGGTATTTTCCAGATTATTAAGTGCATCGCTTTTCAACCGATCGAGGTCTTCTTGCTTGAAAGCCGGCGCCATCACGGCCTGCAGTAAAAGTGGATAATACCGATCCAGGTTATCCTTGTGGATCCGCCCGTAAACGACCGTCTGTTCCACCGAGGCCACGGCCGCGTAGCTTCCGGCAATGGGAAAAAGCCGGTCGAGCACGTCCTCGTACGAGTTGCTTTTCGTCGATGCCTCGGTAATCATTTGCGCGGTCAATGCGGCCAAGCCTTCCTTGCCCGGCGGATCGTTTTGCGACCCGACTTTGAACCACAGCCGGAAACAAACCGTCGGATCGCCCTCGACCGGCAGTGCGACTACTTGATCCATCGGTACTGCCTCAACCGCCCGCGTATTATCGGCCACGAAAGCGGACATTGAGAACATACAGAGAAAAATAATTGCAAATCGTAAATTGCAAATTGCAAATTGCAAATTGCATCTACGAAAACGCGAGAGTACGAAATTTAAATTATAATCACGAAAACACGAAAAAACGAAAAAGCGAAAAACAAGACGGACAAATGATTTTCTTTTATTGTTATTTAAATTTCGTGTTTTCGTCCTTTCGCGATTTCGTGTTTGTCCGTTTAAGATGTTGCAGCGTGTTTTATTATATAATGTTTGAGCATTTGGCATTATTCTTCTCCTTTCAACACGGCGATTGTGCGCCGCTCGGGCCGGTAGAATTCTTTGGCTGCGCGGAGTATATCCTCGGGCGTAACGCGGTCGTATTCGGCATATAATTTATCTACGGCCTCTATTCCGCCGGTCAGGGCGATATAACGGACCAACGCCTCGGCCACCCGATCCGGCGAATCCAGACCGTCCAAAAACTCATATTTGTCGTGGCGCTTTACGTCGGCCAGTTTTTGCTCGCTTACCGGCGTGGATTGGAATTCCTTGATGGTCTCTTCGATATCCTTTTGCACCGAACCGATGTCAACCGGATTCTTTACCATGGCAACTATCGTAAATAAAGGCGCGTCGCGGTTCATGGGAACGTCGGCCGCAAGAAACTCCGCCTTCTGTTGGCGGATGACCAGCTTTTTATAAAGCTCGCTGGTTTCGCCGAAGGCCAAACTGCCAAGCAATCGGGCGGCGGCGAAATCGCGATTTTCCGCGTCGAACGCCGCGCCCTTGTAAGCCAGGCAAAGAATCGGCAACGTCTTGCCCGGATAACTGACGTCCAATCCGCGCTCGGCCGTCTGCGGCGGTTCGGGCGCGATTTTCGCCGGCGCGTATCCTTTTTTCCACCCGCCGTAGTATTTACGGATCAAGGCGAAAGTGCTCTTGGCTTCCACGTCGCCGACAACCAGGATCACCGCGTTTTCCGGCCGATAAAAACGCTGGAAAAACGACAGGCTGTAATCGTAAGCCTCGGGCATGGTCTTGATGTCGGCCTCGAAACCCATGGTGGTGTGCTTGTAGGTGTGCACATCGTACGCCCGATCCGCCAGCTTTTCCTCCAGCAGCATGAAAGGATTGGTGATGTCCTTGCGATACTCGCCGTATACCGCGCCGGCTTCGGTCTGGAACGCCGGTTTGGCGTAACTCAGGTTTTGAAACCGATCACTTTCGAGCTCGATCGCCTGTTCCAGATTTTCCTTGGCGACGGTCATGAAAAACATGGTAAAATCATCGGTCGTCGAGGCGTTGGAATTGGCGCCCATGCCTGTGACGAGGCTATCGTACACCGGGCCGGGATATTTCTTCGTGCCGCGAAACATCATGTGCTCGAAAAAATGGGCGAAACCCGATTTGCCCGGCTCAACCTCGTCCCGGCTGCCGGTGCGGACCACCGTAAAATACGCCACAAGCCCGGGACTGGACATGGGAATGACGATGGCTTTAAGACCGTTGGGCAGGGTTTCCTGCTGGTAAGGATACGGAAAAAACGTCCCCGCCCCGGCCGCTTGGCCCAGTGCGGCCGGAAATACGAAAAAAAATGTAAATAGGTATCGCATAATGTCCCTCGAAAAATCGGTTTTAATATGAAGTATAATTATATTACCAATCTTCTCCGCGCAAGCAAGCCACATAAACGATAAAATGTCGTATTCATCGTTTATTGATACACAGGAAAAGACTTTCCCATGAAAAGTCAGAGCCGGGGCGTGTCGCCCCGGTAATTCCACATTCAAAATGGCCCGGCTGCGGGAGTATTCCCCAAGAGTTGGGCCGTCTGATGTTGACTTATTGAAAAATCGAATAAAATTATATGTCCCAGGCAGTAGGTTCCTCTTTTCCAAGGAGAATTGCCATGCTGCGGTACGAATTAATCGAAACCAACGAAGGTATGACTGTAATCGAGATACCCACCGGCGCCACGGCCGAGGAAGCGGCCCGCCAACAAGACGGCCTGGTCGTCGATCCCGGCCCGTTCACATCCTACGAAGACGCCTACGAAGCCTTGATGACCTTGAAACTCGATGAAGAAGAGGAAGAAGAACTGGATTGAATCCCAATGTCATCCTGACGGGTACCAACGCGCAGCGTTGGTCGGCGAAGGATCTCTCTGGCATTGACATTTGGCCTTCGGCCGATATTCTGCTGCGTAAGGATTCTTCGCTTCGCTCAGAATGACGTTATTAGGAATTCGCCAGATTTATCCCCGCCCGATTGAACTCCTCCAGAATCCGCAGGTTGATCTTTTCCGCATGGGCCGCGTACTGGTCGTTATTCGGCGGTGCAAACCAATAAGTGACCTCCAGGATCAGGCAGTTTGTCTTATATTCGCTGAAAACAACCTGCGGCGATGTGATTTTACCGGTGATTGTCGGATGAATCGGCTCGCGGATTCCTTCTTCAGCCAGAATATCGTTGACGATTTTAAGCCCCAGTTTGACTTTTTCCGCGGGCGTATCCAGTTTAAGCGCAAGGCTGAAATTCCGCCGGATGGCCGGACGCCGGGAAAGGTTTTCGATCGGGCTGTTTACGATGCTGGCGTTAGGTATGCTGATCACGTGTCCGCCGGCCGTGCGAACCCTGGTGGTCCTTAGACCGATGTCCTCGATCACCCCGTCGCACCCAGAGCAAATTATCCGCTCGCCGATCTTAAACGATCGGTCCATGATAATCGTAATCGAACCGAAAAGATTTTTCAGCGAATCCTGGGCGGCCAGGGAAACCGCCAACCCGGCGATACCCAAGCCCGCCAGCCACGCGCTGATGTCCTTCTCGAATACCGATTGGACGACAAACATGACTCCGATAACTATTAAAAATATTCGCAGCGTGCGGCGGACCAACGGAGCGACGTGTATCGCAAGCGAGGAATCCGTTTTCCTGCCAAACTGGTGAAATAGAGTGTCTACAATCGAAATCAAATTATAGGCGTACCAAAACGCCGCGATGGAATATAACAACACCTGCACTTTAAAAAAGAATGTTTTCAAAAGGGGACTCATGCTGATATACAGGAGTCCAATTTGAAGTCCTATGGTAATAAGGGCCAGGTTGGCCGGGCCGGCTAGATCGAGAAAGAATTTGATGGGCGTCTTGCCGCCGTGCGAGGCTGCTCGCTGTAATAAAATCGAACAAGTTTTTCCCGCAACTATGCCCACAAAAATCGACAACAACAATATGATCCAGGCGGTCAAACTGTTGTGGGTCCACAGGCTCGTGATGTTAGGGTCATTAAAAAATGAAGTTACTTGGGAGGTCAAGTTCGTCAGTGGATCAAGCGATGGGGGCGGTAACGGCATGGAGGCAGACGTAGTCGCCTGTGGATTCGCGATGCCCGCCGCCTTTGGCTTTTCAACCACGGAAGATAGGGCAGCGCCTGTTTGTGGATCCCCCGCTCTACAAAGCCCCGTACGCCCCCCATAAATAAGTAAGGAAACTACAACTATAATCCAAATCTCTCGTTTCATAAGCCGCAATCATAACGATCATTTCTTTCTTATGCAACTTGGGAAAAGGCGGCCGGGCAGGCCGGCTGAATTAATACATTTTTTAAATGCTTTGCCCGGATGGAACCTACTTGCAACCTAAATTGTCTTTTGACATACTTTATAGGTTTTGATCCTATAAACCAACGCAAATAAGGCAAATTACGATCTCTAGACATTGGAGGGGAATAATCCCATGTTCGCCGAGTTCCAACAAACCGCCAAGGCCATTTTTCAAAACGCACTGAAAGAAAAACGGCTGATCTACAACCCCAATGACGAACAGCTCAGGGCCTTGGCCTTGGAAGAACCCGATGTCGTCCGCACCAAATACGATAATTTGGCGGTGCAGTCGGAACCCATGTCTCGGGCGGCGAAAAATACAAAGAATAACATCGATACCAACTTCGGCGACGAGGAGCGAAAACTCCTTAAACAAGCCCAGGAGCGCCTGGCCCGCGAACAACTGGTAAGCATCGACGTAAGCGTGGGCGACGGCTCCGATGGCATCACCGCCCGGCTGGTCCTGCCTAAACAGTTCGCGCACGTCGCCTACGCCGGGCTGAAGCTCTTCAAACCCGCCAAAATCGACGACCCCACCTATCAGGTTTTCATGTTCTTCGACGAGGAGTATGAAGCCAACAAATCGAAGGTCCTGCCGCAAAAGGACATCACCATCCGCACCGCCCATGCGCCCGATGGAAAAATGGTCAAGTTCGTGCGCAACAGCAACTATTTCGGCGAATGGAAAAAGGGCGTATTCGCCGGCGAAGACTGGCGGGTAAAACAAGGCGGCAATGCCATCTTCCTCCACGCCGGTTGCCGCAAAGACACGCTGGAAGCCTCGCACGGTCCTTACCTGACCAACTATTCCCTTTTCGTGGCACTAAGCGCAAACGGCAAGACCAGCACCACCTGCAAAGTGCTCGCCCGCAAGGGCCGCGAGCGATCCTGGCTCATTCAGGACGACGGCGGCACTCTCACCCGCGACGGGCGTTTTTTGGGCTTCGAGCCGGGCGGGCTGTTCATCAAGACCGACGCCATCAATCCCGGCGAACAAATCGAAGCCTATTACTCCTGCCTCAAACGCGGCACCTTCATGGAAAATGTCTTTGTCGAAGAAGACGGTACGCTCGATTTCTACAACATGGAAATGACCTCCAACGGCCGGGCGGTGGTCGAACGCCGCGATTTCATGCACGCCGGCAACGATATCAACGCCGAACGAGTCGATAACCTGTTCATTATCACACGCGGAAGCATCATCCCGGCAATCGCCAAACTCACCCACGAACAGGCCGCGGCATTCATGGTCCTGGGACAATCCATGGAGTCATCCGCCGGCGATCCGACCCAGGCCGGCACGATCAAGTACGAATTCTTCTACGATCCATTCATCGCCGGAAATTGCACCGAACACGCCAACCTGTTCTACGACATCCTAAAAAGCAACTCGCACATCAATTGCTTCCTCTTGAACACCGGCTGGGTAGGCGAGGGCTCGCATTTCCGCGATATCAACCTCTCCGACACCATGGGCATCCTCGACTCCGTGCTCCGCGGCGGACTGGAAGATTGGATGATCTCCGAAGGAACCAATCTGCCCGTGCCGCGCTCGGTCCGGGCGGTCGATTCCATTCTCATGCACCCGGCAAAGCTCTATCCTCACGCGGACTTTGAACAGAAACAAAAAAGCCTAGACAAATATCGCGCCGAATGGATCGACCGCTACCCCGGTCTGCATCCCAAAATCAAGGCTGTATTCCAAAAGTAAGCACTATCCCGGATTATTCGTGAATTTACACTAGCCCGAAGCGCGAGCGAGGGACGGCAAACAGTTTACCCTCGCTTGCGCTTCGGGCTGCTGTTTCGCACTCTGCATTAAAAATCCGCTGCTATGAATAATCCGGGTTATATTCACCTTATTATCGTGCCCGAATAAAACGAACGCAGTCCGTTCGGCGTTTCCAAAAGCAATGCCCCGTCGGGTGCAATGCCCCGGCATAGTCCGGCAATGGTTTTCCGGCCCTGTTGCAAGGCAATCGGCTTGTCGCGCTGCAAGCAAAGCGCATCGGCCCGGGCCGCGAGTTCGGCAGGGGCCCGCTTTAATATAGTGATCTGCTCTTCCATCCGATTAAGAAGTGCGATTAAAATCTCGGTGTGATCCTGCCGCTTTCCCGTAAGTTCCAGCAATGTTGTAGCGATCCAAAGCAGTTCGGCCGGTACGTCGGACATCGAGTTATTCGTATTTATGCCGATGCCGATAACGGTCCGGCAGTCCGTCAGCACCTCGACCAGTATCCCAGCCAGCTTGCGCCCGGCGGCCATTACGTCGTTTGGCCATAGGATGCCGATTTCCTCGTTTCCCAACAGCGGCTTGAGGCTTTCGACCACGGCCACGCCCGCGCCCAGGCCGACAAGAATATTGGGGCGTGAATTTGACTGCCGCCTCAGCGTAAACCGCGGCGTGTCTTTTTTGCCCTCAACCGCGGCGGATTCCAATAACAAACTGAACGCCAGGCTGTCCGAGCCGGTCCACCAGCGGTTTCCGCCCCGGCCGCGCCCGGCGGTTTGACGGTCGGCAATCACCAAAAGCGGCAATCTGCTCGCGCCTTGTTTTGCCCGATCCGCCGCCCGATCGTTCGTCGATCCCAACTCCTCGCGGTGCTCCGCTTCCACCACAAACGTCTCGCGAAGTATGCGATTGATATCCATGTTGATGGGCGAGGGGAAAGGGGAAATGACGAAGCACGAAGGTCTAATGACGAAGTTTATTGTCTGTCATTCGTCATTCGAGCTTAGTCATTATTCATAAACCTATTTGGTTTTTTCCGTCTTGTTTTTTTCTTTTTTCTTGCCATCAGAGGCAGCGGAGGCAATGCTTGATTTCTCCGCCGCGGCGGCTTTCTTGTACGATTCGCTGCGGTAATCCGTCTTGTAAAATCCCGATCCCTTGAATACCAACGCCGCGCCCGGTCCGATCAGCCGGCGAAGCTTGTTCTTCCCGCATTCCGGGCACTTGCGCTTCGCCTCTTCCTTGATCGATTGGAACAACTCGAACTCATGCTTGCAGGCATCGCAAACGTAATCGTAAGTGGGCACGGCAATCCTCTCTGGTTGAATTATTGATTTTCCTGAAAACAATGTAAATCGAATTGTTTATTGAGTCTCATGTAATGAACGTCGCGTTTTCGTCTCAGAGCCGGGCCGTGTCGGCCCGGAATTACGAAGGCGATACGCCCCGGCTCTGACTTTTTATACGACATTTTTTTCTGATTCTCAATAAACGGATGTATCATTGCTCTTACGAGTATCATTCGCGGAAACGATTACCTGGCTGGGACGCACCACTCGGTCGTGCAGTTGGTACCCCTCTTGCGTAACCATAATAACCGTATTGGCCGGATATTCGTCCGAAGGCTGCTGTAAAATCGCATGATGCAGGTGCGGATCGAAGGGGGCGCCCAGGGCCTCGATTTTCACGCAGTGATGACGCCCCAACACACCTTGCAACTGCTGGGCGACCAATTTCACGCCGTCCAATAGCCCGCTGCCATCCGCGGATTTCTCGGCCGCCTCGATTGCGCGTTGAACGTTGTCCAGCACCGGAAGCAACTCGCGAATCAACCCAATATTCGCATAACGGTGGTGTTCGTCCATCTCACGGGCGGCCCGCTTCCGATAGTTGTCCAATTCGGCCTGACAGCGCAAAACCCGTTCTTTGGCCTGATCCAATTCGGCGCGAAGCGAATTAATCGTCTCCAAAGAGACGTCTTTTTCCGCCTCGGCCGCTTGCTCCTTATCCTTTTCAACGGCGGCCGGCGATTGGGCGTCTTGCGCCCGGGCGGTTTCAGCGTCCTTTGCCTGCGGATCCACGCCCTTAGCCGGTTCTTTTTTGTTCGGATGATGACTCATGATTGAAAATACTCTTTCAATTTTTCAAAGAAATTTTTGCGTTTGGGAGTTACGTTGGAATTTTCAATCTCCGCCAGTTGACGCAATAATTCCTCGTGGTCCTTTGTGATTTTTTTGGGCACTTCGATATGCACCTGCACCAGTAGATTGCCGCGGCCCCGCGTACGGACGTCGGGCATGCCGCGGCCGCGCAAGGTGAAGATTTCGCCGGTCGGCGTGCCCGGCGGAATTTCCAGGGTCTCTTTGCCGTCCAGCGTGGGAACCTCGATGTTCGTCCCCAACGCCGCCTGCGGATAAGTTATCGGCACCTGGCAGATCAGGTTTCTGCCGTCGCGCTGGAACAGCGGATGCTCGCTTACCCGGATAAAACAGTAGCAATCGCCGGTCGGGCCGCCGTTCGGACTCGGCTCGCCTTCGCCGCTTAAACGCATTTGGGTGCCGTTGTCCACGCCGGCGGGAATATTTACCTTGTGAGTGATTTTTTTGGGTACATAACCCGATCCGCTACATTCCCCGCAAACCTCGCGGATCACGCGGCCCTTGCCGTGGCAGGACGGGCAAGTGGTTTGTATGGAAAACACGCCGGTCGATTGCACTATCTGGCCGCGGCCCCCGCAGTAACGGCAGATTTCCGGGCTGGTGCCCGGCTTTGCCCCGGATCCGTTGCAGGCGCTGCAGCGCTGATGCCGCATGAATCGCACGATCTTCGATGTGCCGTGGGCGGCCTCGATCAGATCGATTGTTACCTCGGTGTGAACGTCGACCCCGCGATGCACGCGATTGCGCGGGCCGAAAAACTCGCCGAAAAGTCCGCCCCCGAGAATATCGCCGAAGGCCTGGAAAATATCGCTGATGTCGCGAAAATGCGGCGCCCCGCCCTCCATGCCCGCAAGACCGTACCGGTCGTATCTGGCCCGTTTTTCCGGATGGCTTAGGACCTCAAAGGCCTCGGCCGATTCCTTGAATTTGACTACCGCCTCGTCGTCGTCCGGATTGCGGTCCGGATGATATTTCAGCGCCAACTTCCTATAAGCCTCGGAGATCTGCGCCTCCGACGCCGTTCGCGGCACCCCAAGCACATTGTAAAAGTCCCGTTTTTCCGACATTGTGTTCATGGTCACGAAAAAGGGTAAAAAAGGGGTCAGAACTATTTTTTAGGCTACATAAGAAGTCAAAAGTGTTTGTTACATGAAAAAATAGTTCTGACCCCTTTCTTGCTCGGTGAGGGTGAGTGGTAATATATAATTCTAGCACGACATCTATTTTAACGCACTCCCATTATGCAAAGGGCCACCCCATGACGAGGCGGCCCTTAATAAATAAACTCGACGGGGTGTTGCCGGCCGGTTATCTAACGCTTCCTTCCACCTGCCGTTTCTTTTTATCGTCTTTATCCAGGTCGGTGACCAGGGTTTCGGTGGTCAACATCAGTCCGGCGATGCTGGCTGCATTTTGCAATGCCGAGCGCACGACCTTCAACGGATCGATTATGCCCGCCTTGACCATATCCACGTACTTGCCTGTGTTGGCGTCGTAACCGGTGTTGGCGGGCTTCTCGCTCACCTCGTCGGCCACCACCGAACCGTCCACTCCGCAGTTGTCGGCGATCTGCCTTAAAGGCTGGGATAAGGCACGATGGATAATGTCCACGCCGATCTTCTCGTCGCCCCGGGCGCTGCTGCGGACCTTTTCCACGGCCTCGCGGCATCTGAGCAAGGCCACTCCGCCGCCCGGCAAAATACCTTCCTCGGCGGCCGCCCGGGTAGCGTGCAGTGCATCCTCTACGCGGGCTTTCTTCTGTTTCATCTCCGCCTCGGTGCTTGCGCCCACCGAAACCACCGCTACTCCGCCGCACAGCTTCGCCAGCCGCTCCTGGAGTTTTTCGCGATCGTAATCGCTATCGGTGTTTTCGATTTGCGTTCGCAACTGGTCCGAACGGGCCTTGATGTCGGCCTGCTTGCCCGCGCCTTCCACTATCGTTGTGTTATCCTTGTCGACCATGATCTTCTTGGCCCGGCCGAGCTGATCGAGCGCGACGTTTTCCAATTTAACGCCTAAATCCTCACTAATTAACGTGCCGGCGGTGAGGATGGCGACGTCGGAGAGCATGTTTTTCCGCCGATCGCCAAAACCCGGGGCCTTCACCGCGCAGATTTGCAGCACGCCGCGGAGTTTGTTCACGACCAGCGTGGTTAACGCTTCGCCTTCGATGTCCTCGGCAATGATCAACAGCGGTTTGCCGCGCTGCATCACTTTTTCCAGAAGCGGTATCAAGTCGCGCAGGTTGCTGATTTTTTTCTCGTGAATGAGAATGAATGCGTCTTCCAGCAGGCAATCCATCTCCGGGCTGCGGTTGATGAAGTAGGGCGAGAGATAGCCTTTGTCGAACTGCATCCCTTCGACGACCTCGTAAGTGGTTTCGGCGGTCTTGCCTTCTTCGATGGTAATTACGCCGTCCTTGCCGACTTTATCCATCGCCTCGGCCAGGAGGTTGCCGATCTCATGATCGTTGTTTGCGCTGATCGCCCCGACGTTGGCAATCTCCTCCTTGCTGGTAACCTTTTTAGCCATCGTGTACAGATTGGCGACGGCTGCTTCCACGGCCTTGTCGATGCCCCGGCGGATGGCCGCGGGATTGCTGCCCGCCGCGATATTGCGCAGGCCTTCGCGGAAAATCCCCCGGGCCAATATCGTGGCGGTCGTGGTGCCGTCGCCGGCCACGTCCGAGGTCTTCGATGCGACTTCGCTGACCAGCTTGGCGCCCATGTTCTCGAAACGATCTTCAAGTTCGATTTCCTTGGCCACGGTTACGCCGTCCTTGGTAACGGTCGGACCGCCGTATGATTTATCCAATATTACATTGTGTCCGGTCGGTCCCAATGTGATGGCGACCGTATCGGCCAGTTTTTCCACTCCGCGGAGCATTCGCTCGCGGGCATGATGTTCATATAAAAGTTGCTTAGCCACTTTTGATCCTTTATTGATTTTCAATTAACAGTTTTTGGTTCATGGTTCAGAAATGGGCTGGGCACTTTAGTGCCCAGTGCGAAACCGCAAGCGGTTTAATTGTTTTATTTCACCACCTTGGCCAAAATGTCGGATTCGCGGAGGATTTTCACTTCGCGACCGTCGACCTCCACCTCCGAGCCGCTGTACTTTCCGTAGATCACTTCATCGCCCACGGCCACCGACAGTTTACCCCGTTGGCCGTTGTCCAGCAGTTTGCCCGGCCCAACTGCCAAGACTGTGCCTCGTTGGGGTTTTTCCTTGGCGGTATCGGGCAGGACTATGCCGCCCGCGGTAACTTCCTCGGCTTCAACCGGCTCCACAACCACTCGATCATCCAACGGCTTCAGGTTGATATCCTTCATAACTAATTCCTCTTTAACATTTGTGAATTGATTGGTTAATGTTAATGAATGTCGCTTTTTCCTATCAGAGCCGGGCCGTATCGGGTGCGGAATTTCCGGGGCGACACGCCCCGGCTCTGACTTTTCATGCGACATTCTTTTCTAACTCTCGATAAACAAAAAAATTTCAACGAAAATTTAAAAACCGCCCATGCCGCCCATGTCCATGCCGCCCATGCCGCCACCCATTCCGCCCATCCCCATGCCGCCCATGCCGCCACCGCCATGCCCGTGACCGCCGTGGCCTTTTTCGTCATCTTCCTTGGGGATATCAGTCACCAGGCAGGAAGTCGTAAGCAGCAAACCGGCCACGCTTGCAGCGTTCTGCAGGGCGGTGCGAACCACCTTTGCCGGATCGACGATGCCGGCCTCGATTAGATCGCAATATTGATCTCTCTCGGCATCGTAGCCATAAGACTTACCAATTTTATCTTTGTCTTTCCGAACATTCTTTACAACCACTGCTCCATCCTGGCCGGCGTTTTCGGCAATCGCCCGCATCGGGGCGTCAAGCACGTTCTTGATAATCTTCACTCCCAGCGCTTCATCGCCCGAAAGTTCCAACTTGTCCAGGGCCTTGTCGCTGCGGAGCAAGGCGACTCCTCCGCCGGGCACGATCCCTTCGGCCAAGGCGGCCTTCGTGGCTGCCCGGGCGTCTTCCATCAGCATCTTTCGCTCTTTCATTTCGGTCTCGGTGGCCGCGCCGACGTGAATCTGCGCCACTCCGCCGGCCAATTTTGCCAGACGCTCTTGCAGTTTTTCCCGATCGTATTCGCTGGTCGTGGTCTCGATTTCCTTGCGAATCTGTTCGGCCCGGCCCTCGATGGCCTCTTTGCTGCCGCCGCCTATGACTATAGTGGTGTCTTCGGACGTAACGGTCACCTTTTTCGCGCTGCCCAGGTCCGAAATCTTGACCGATTCCAGCGTTACCCCAAGATCCTTGAATATTGCCTGCGCCCCGGTCAGCGTGGCGATATCGCCCAGCATTGCCTTGCGCCGGTCTCCGTAGCCCGGCGCCTTTACGGCGCACACGTTCAGAATGCCGCGGAGTTTATTGACCACAAGGGTTGCCAGGGCCTCGCCTTCCACGTCTTCGGCGATGATCAAAAGCGGCTTGCCCGCCTTGCTCACCGCTTCCAGCAAGGGGATCAGATTCTTGGCGCTGGATATTTTTTCTTCATGGATCAGGACCAGGCATTTTTCAAATTCCACCGTTTGCTCGTCCTGATTGGTGACAAAATGGGGCGATAGGAAGCCGCGGTCGAACTGCATGCCTTCGACCACGTCCACATAAGTTTCCGATTGCTTGCCTTCCTCGACCGTAATCACGCCGTTCTTGCCCACCTTTATAAAGGCGTCGGCCAGCACGGAGCCGATTGACGGATCGCCGTTGCCCGCGATGGTCGCCACCTGGGTGATTTCCTTTTTATCTTTTTCGTTGATCGGCGTGGCCATCTTTTCGATGTATTTTGTCACGGCCTCGGTGGCTTTTTGGATGCCGCGCGAAAGCGACATCGGATCGGCCCCGGCGGCCACCATCCGCAGCCCGTCACGATAAATCGCCTCGGCCAAAAGGGTAGCCGTGGTGGTGCCGTCGCCAGCCACGTCGTTGGTCTTTGTGGCGGCCTCTTTTACCAACTGGGCCCCCAGGTTCTCATAAGGATCGTCCAGCTCGATCTCCTTGGCCACGGTCACGCCGTCTTTGGTGATCTTGGGCGAACCCCACCCCTTATCTAATACCGCATTGCGTCCC
>JBEKFZ010000046.1:0-32251 GCA_050013075.1 Thermoguttaceae bacterium
TAGGCGGTGTAGTACTGGGTCATGTTCTTTCCCACCGAAACGAGCGCGGCGCGATCTTTGCGCGCCTTTACCTTCAACTGGCGCAACGATACAATCAAGCCCTACACAACAGCGTGACCGTGAATGCAGACACCGCGACGGAAACCAGCGTGCTTGATTTTCGCCACAACTTCCACGGCATCGGTCCCACGGCGGCATTGGAGGCTCATCGGCAACTGGGTAATACCCGGCTCTCTTTGTTTGGCATGGTCCGCGGTTCGCTACTGGTGGGCGACACAGATCAGTCCTTAGCGTTCAACGAAGTCGTGGACGATCCAGGGGGGATTGCCGGCGGCAGTCAAACACGCCTTGGTAATGCAACCTCTGACCAGGCCGATACGCTTGCCGTTAGCGAAATTGAGGTGGGATTGGAGTACGAATTAAAATTGTACCGATGCAGTACCTTTACCCGCTTGGCTTTTGTCGATCAAACCTATTTCGGCGCCGGTTGTGCCAGCAGCCAGGACGGTAACCTGAGCCTCTTTGGCGGCCAGATCTCGATCGGAGTGAACTACTAGACGTTCACATCATCAATCAATTATGCCTTACGGGAACGGATCCCGGCTTCGGGGTCCGTTCCCATTGCGTTTCTTGGACAGACAGTCCACGGCCTAATCCAGATACTCATCTTGTGCTGGAAAAAACTCTCCACAAGATTCTCAATCATTGCACTCTAGAATGGTTCCAGGTCTTGAAATATAAGTGCCGGGTAAATGCAACCCGTTCTGGGTGGTTGGCCGGTGAGTCATTCTCCATTTCAAGATAAAAAAACCCGCTTGAACAACAATGTGATGTATACCGCTAGTTTGCCTTATCTAATTGATAATAAAGGTCTTGGAATCGCCGCCCCCCTCAATTTGGTGGTACGCAGGAATAAGTATGGATTGTTAGGGGTTATTGACATGTCTATTATTACCAGATAGGCTAATCTGCTTAATCAGCAGTCTTTCTCCATTCAATTTTTATTCTCCAGTTTGACTATTTTTCGGCAGGCAACAAAAAATCTAGTCCCAACTTAACAAGAAAAGGAGCATGGTCTTATGTGGACATCTTTTCTAAGCAATGTACGTCATTCCAAGCGACATCGGTTCCACCATGTCACTGCAACTCGTCGACTTAAGATAGAGCAACTCGAAAATCGCGTGTTGCTATTCGCGTCAAGTATAAATGTCGCGATCATCGGCGACCCTGTTGTTACCGAGGGCGGTCACCTCGATACAACAGGTACTGACTTAGCAGGCATAAATTTCACGAATCTCGCTCCTTCCAACGTCGACGCGAGTCACCTTGCTCCATTTGACACCGCCGTGCTCAACGTGACGAGCACGGCGATGAACGAAAACGTTAACACTCTTACCTCGGCAGCGAAGCAGGCCCTTGTCACGTTTCTGGGGACCGGGCATAAGTTAATAATATACGACAGCGAATGCCCGACTCAGGACTACTCTTGGCTGCCATATCCCTTCACAACCAATAATGCCGGCCCTACGGGAACTTTCGGCGGTGAATTAAAGATTATTGAAGAAAACACCCTTTCCACCAGCACTTCGTCAAGTCCTTACTTCATTGATACAAGTTTGATTGTTTCAAATACGGATGCGGTTCAAGATGCCAATGTCATGACGACTATGGATTCTCATTGGTGTCTGGACATGACCGCCAAAAATTACAACGGGGTCATCGGTCCCGTACACACTTATGCGGAGTATTCCTCTGATAACGTAAACACGGGATTAATCATTTACAATGGCTTAGACCAGGACTATACAGATTATTTATCCAGTAACACGGGGGCGCAAATGATACGGAAGATCTGGGTTCAGGAACTGCTGCAGCCGTTCAATCCCTCCCATCTCCAATGCACCTTTCGTGTCGTCGGCATCAACCTGACCGAAGCCACCAACCAGGAAGTGGTGGGCGCAAGCCACACGGTCGTCGCCAAGCTTACCTGCCAGCTCGGCAATCCCGTACCCAACACCCTAGTCTCGTTCCAAGTTCTATCTGGGCCGAATGCCGGCGCCGAGGCCACGGGTACGTACAGCCCGACAACGCTCCTCACCGACGCCAACGGCAAGGTGCAATTCACCTATACCAGCAATGGAAAAACGGGCACGGACCTGATTGTAGCGCGGTTTACCAATAGCTCTGGACAATTGATAACCTCGCAACAAGTAAGCGTAACTTGGAGTATACCCGGCAGTATCAATATCATAGCTGTCGGCGACGATGCCGGCGGGGGAAATCTGCCCTGGGTTAAGGTATATGACACCAACGGCGTTCTGCAGACTAAGTTTTTGGCCTACGAAAACACCTTCCGAGGCGGAGTGCGGGTTGCCGTCGGCGACGTGACCGGCGACGGAATTCTCGATATCATCACAGTACCGGGCGCAGGACGGGCACCGGAAGTTCGCGTCTTCCAGGGTAGTATGAGCACCGCGGGACAATATACAGCCACCCTGTTGACTAAATTCAACGCGCTTGCCGCGACGTTTCATGGCGGCCTGAACGTGGCTGTAGGCGACGTCAACGGCGATGGCCGCCAAGACGTCGTTATCGGCGAGGGACCGGGCGCATTGCCCCAGATTTTCGTATTCAATGGCAATACCTTGACTACCACTCGGTCCTTGATCGGTTCGGCCTTTAATGGTGTGGAAAATACCTTCCGCGGCGGTGTAACCGTGGCAGCCAGCGACCTGAACAATGACGGTCTCGCCGAAGTCATAGTGGCTCGCGGTCCAGGCGGCCCACCCACGGTCAATGTTTATTCATATACTAGCAAAGCCTATGTGCTCAAAAAGAGCTTCAATGCCTTTGCTACTACGTTTACCGGCGGAGTGTTCGTGGCGGCGGGAGACTTTAATGGCGATGGCACAAACGACATTATTTGCGGCGCCGGGGCCGGCTGGCTGCCAATGGTGAACGTCTACAGCGGCAAGAATCTTTTCAACACCGGTTCGCCTGCGCTGCTGAGCAGTTTCCTGGCCTATGAAAACACCTTCCGCGGCGGCGTGCGCGTCGCCGCCAGGGCTATGACTGGCTCTACATCCGGGAAAACCACCATCTGGATCGCGCCGGGCGCCGGAGGCGCCGCGCGAAATATTCGTTCCGCCACTTATGTGAGTTCTAGCCTGGCTCCGGCTTTAGTCGATAAGGTGTTCAGCGGTTCGACCTTGCTCGGCGCCTATATCGGCTAGGGTATGGGCTGATTTACTATCGAGGTTTGCTTAGCTAATGAGCCTAGCGCCTCTTCAAACCTGAATTGACGGGTAGAGGCGTTTGAGTTTGATTTAGGCGTTGGCTTTGCCCGCTGGCGGTGACGAACAGATCAAAGCCGCCGAGTGGGCCTCTTGCACGCCATCCAACTTGCAATACTGTCGATTCGTGGCCGGTTGCAGCACTAGTAGTCTAGCGTGAAGCAAGTTAATTGATTATGATGGGTATATTAGTATTCCCCATCCCGAGATGGATATGGGGCGGATGTCCCCAAAACGAGGTTTTTTCCAATCTGCCGAGGGAGATTATGGCTCGTAAGATATTGAACCGTAAGGAGATACGCGAGGAAAACGACGCGGCCGAGCGCTTGGATGCCGAAAAACCGGCCGCGGCAAAAAAACCGCCCGTCAAACGAAAAAGCCGTGCCAAAGTAGTCAAAGAAGTTCGGCTAAAGGCCTTTTGGGGCGTTTTTAATCAATCCCTTCGGCGAATCACAGTTTTCGAGTATAGCCAACGCCAAGAGGCCCAAAAAAAGGCCGAAGACCTGAGCGAATCCCAGAAATCCCCCCATTTCGTCCAACTCGTCAAGGAAGTCATCGAAGAATAATAGTCTTGGGTGGCGCGGGCATCTTGCCGTGTTATGGTTTGGCCGAAAACGGCGGCAGCCAGGTGCATAGATAATACGCCCTGGGCGTGGCCATGTCCAGTAACGCCGCCAAATCGAAATTCGCCGGCCTGGCCGACTGTACGCCAAGCAGTAAATTCACCAAACTGGGCTCGGGCTTGTACTTTACTACCTTGACGTTGTCTTTATCGAGTTTCGCCAATGCGATCGCCCGATCAACGGCGTCGTCGATGAAGCCGATCTTGTCGATCAGTCCGTTTTGTTGCGCTTGGTCGGCGGTAAAGACCCGGCCGGTGGCCAGTTTATCGAGCGCAGAGGGGTCCTGTTTGAATTTTGGCCGCCCATACTCTATCACGGACTTGAATCGGGCAAAGGCGTCGGTGATCAGGCCTTGAAAGATTTTGCGTTCTTCTTCGGTCATGGGCCGGGCGAAACTGCCCATCTCCTTCAACGGATTGCTGGCCATGCTGTCATCGGCCACGCCCAGTTCTTTCATCAATCCGGCGCAATTATAATGCGGAATGATTACGCCGATCGAGCCGGTCCAGGTCGTCGGTTCGGCGAAGATCGCCTCTGGCGTATCGCCCACGGCCATCGAGGCGTAATAGCCCCCGCTGGCCGCGATTCCGCCCATGCTCACCACGATGGGTATATTTGTCTGTTTGGACAGTTCGCAAAGATGATGATACATGTAATCGCTGCCCGACATCGTGCCGCCGGGCGAGTTTATCCGGACCACCAATGCCTTGAGCCGGCCGTACTTGGCGTCTTTCATGGCGTGCTCGATTTGCCGCTTGAAAAATCCCTCGCCGGACATAATCACGCCATCGATGGTAAGAATGGCCACTTTATCGGTGGCATAGTATTGATGGGAAAAAAATCTCTCTTGCACGCGGCCCTCGTCATCCATTGCGCCGAACCAGACCATTCCCAGCAGCGATAAAAAAAGGAAGTTCAGCAGCAGCGATCCGATGAAAATCAGCACAAAAAAGACGGATATAATCCGTGAAAATATTGAACGCTTCCGCGGCTGGGATTGAACTGTCGGGGGTTGAATAACCGTAGCCATAACAGGTTGTCCGATAGACCCTTCAGAATGGGGTGAGGTTTCCATTTTTTAGCTCCTTTAAAAATTCAAGATGTGCCATTGTACCCTGCTTTTGTGTCTTGGCAATGAGGGCAGTTTTCAGTGGGCAGTGGACAGTTGACAGTGGGTGGTGAGGGGTGGGCAGTTTACTGCCCACTTGTATGTGAAAGGATTTGCAAAACCCTAAGCGGTTTCATTCATCCTTCATCCTTCATCCTTCATCCTTTAACCTACAATCTACAGCCTAAAGCCTCCAGACAGGTGTTGCCATAAGGTGCACTCTGGCGGTAAGCTAATGTTCCAATATATTATTCATTGAGATGTAATGTGAAAGGAGCCATGAGTGTTTGTCGCCGCCACGAGCCGATGTTTTTCCGATATGACCTTGGATGCAGCCTTAATGCAACTCGCGGATCTGGAGTACACGTGCGTGGAACTCATGATCCACGAGTCGGGCGGACACATTCGGCCCTCCGCCGTGCTGGACGATCCGGAACGAGCGATAACGCTCTGCCGCCAGACCCATCGATTGACCCCGATTGCCTTCAGCATCGACATCGAAGCCCCGGAGCCTTTATATTACCGCCAGTTTGCCGCCTGCTCGAAGTTGGCCAAGGCGGTGAAAGTCGTAACCCTTACCGTCCGTTCGGCCGAGTTGGGCACGCCGTTCAACGCCGAAGTCGAACGCCTGCGCGAACTTACCGCCATAGCGTCGCAGGACGGCATCCGCGTCGGCCTGCTGACCGAGGGCGGACGCATGACCCAGGACCCGGATACCGCCATCGTGGTCTGCGACAACGTCAAAGGTTTGGGCATCACGCTCGATCCCAGCCATTACCTCTACGGCCCCCACGCCAGAGAGAATTACGAACATATTATGAAGTATGTTTACCACGTCCGCCTGCGCGACACCAACAAAACCCAATTGCAGGTCCGCGTCGGCCAAGGCGAAGTGGAATACGGGCGCCTGGTCAACCAGCTTCATAAGGTCCGCTACGATCGTGCGCTGTGCGTCGACATCGCTCCCATGCCCGAGGTGGATCATCTCGCAGAAATGCGCAAAATGCGGCTCCTGCTGGAAAGCCTGTTATAAAATAAAGCCGCGACCGTCGGTCGCGCATTCGCCCGTTCCCACGCGGAGCGTGGGAACGAGAGAAAGCCTGCTATAGAATAAATTCATCCTTCATCCCTCATCCTTCATCCTTTCAATACTTCCCTTGCACGGCCTCGCCGCCGTTGCGGGAAAATAAACCTTTTATCACTTCGGGATCAATCATGACGGAAAGCGTATGTACCGATCCGTCGGCAAAACCGACCAGAAAAACGCTCGGATGCAGCCCAATCAGGCCTTTTAGCGGGTTGTTATTGTCGATCTCGAAATCGTCGGGCTTGGTCCAGATCACGGCCTTGTCGTCTGAGGCCTCGACAATGGCTATTGTATATGACGTGCCGTCGGTGATATCGGCGATTCGAACGCCCTGCTTACCCGGGAACATCGTGTTTTCGCCGCGCACCGTAAGGTAATTGGTTTTTCCCGCTCCGGCATTGCTGTTGGGGCTTATGTATTCCGGGGGCATTCTGGCGATCAGTTTTTTATTGTGCTCGCTATCCCAAGGCTCGTCCTTGTGAAATTCGTCGTATAATGCCCCATATTCCATCATTGGCAGGATCAGCACCCGCCAACTCAAAAGCGGCTTGCCGTCCTGGTCGGCCTTATAAGCGGGCGGAAATTTTTTGTTCGCATCGTGATAATTGTGCATGGCAAGCATGATCTGCTTCATGTTGTTCATCGACGCCGCGCGCCGTGCCGCCTCACGCCCGGATTGCACTGCAGGCAGCACAAGCGCCACGGAGATGGGCCCGAACTGGGTAACGCCCAAGCCCGGCAGCGGAGACCGCTCGGTTATCTCGATGCCCAATTTTGTCAGCCGCACTGAGGAAACCAGCGGCGTTAAATGGGGGCCGATCACGTTTTGCGGCGGTAACAACGTCGAAAGGTTCAGGTTGATTCCCTGCGGCTTCAATGCGGCGGCCATTACGGGCAGCAGGGGATAGACCTCGTTGAACGTTTGTTGCGTGTTCCAATAGAAAATAGCCGTCGGTCCGGCTTCGCCCGTGAATAACTTCGCAACCTCCGGCGATTGGGCCAAGGACTTGAAGTCCGCCGGTCGGGAAAGATAAGATTGGAGGCGCTCCAAGCTCAGCGATACAATGAATTCCTTTTCGGTTAAACACCAAGATATGGAAGGAACTCCGGGCTGGGGAATTTGAAGAACATAAACTTCCTTACCGGCAACTTTGTCTTTTGTGATCTTTGGGGCCGACTGGCCGCTTTTTGCCAGCTCCTCGAATACGGTTTGAAATTGTTGAACGATTTTTTCATGGGTATTTGACGCTTGTTGATAATCTTTTACCCCAACGACAAGAATCATATCCGGTACGCCTCCCATTTTAGACTTCGCATACAAAGTCACGTTATCGCCCAGTGGGGCGAGGATATCTTGGCGTATTTTCAGCCCCAGTTGCGATTCAAATTTATCGATGTCGCGGCGCATGTAGGTCACCGCTTGTGGATTGGCCTTTTCGACCATTGCCATATAGGTGTCAAAAAAGCCCGCGGGATTTATTTTGGCGGCCAGGGCCATGGTGGAGTCGGCCGGAATGGAGGCCAGGTCGTTGGAGGAAAGCGGCTCGATCGACGCGAACTGCATCAGCCCTTGCGGCTCGCCGTCGAAGGAAACGAGAATTTTGGAAACGTAGTTGTTCTGGTCCAAGCCGGTCGTTGTGGCAATGCCGTTGATGTTGCTTATTCCCAAGGCTTCCAGTATAACTGCCCCCTGCGGCCCGGCCGTGGGAAGAATGATTTTAAGCAGTGCCTTGACGTTCAGATAGTCCACGGTCGAAACGCGCTCAACGGGCAGGTCCTGGTGGATTTTGCTCAGCCACGCGGGCGCAGTGCCGGCTGCGCGTTTCAGCAACGCATCCATCTCGCCCTCGCCCATGGCGGCAATAAAGTAATTTTTCCTAACCCCCCAAACAATCGAGGCGTTGGGCGCGAACTGGATGCTTTGGTATTTTTTGCCGTTTATCTCCCGCGTTTTAAGAAATTGCGGCGGGAGAGTTTTTGTAAGCACTTCGAGCCTGGTTTTGAATTTCTCGGCATCGTCGCCGATTTTTATCGCCGCCCCAGCGCGGATGTTCGGCCCATTAGGGCCAATCTGAACGTCGGAAACATAAACCGCCATGGGCCGCGTGAGCAGCAGTTTAACTAAATTCACAATTTCGTCGGAAGACATTCCCGGCGGCAGGCTTTTTTTGTCCATTGACTTGGACAAATTGGCCCGGATCAGTTTTTCGATTTCGACCGCGGTTTTTTGCACTTCCGGCTCGGCCAGGAGTTGCTCGGTTTGGTTCGTGCTCTTGGAATCCGGAGCGGCCATGCCGGATGATGACGCATAGAAGAGACATTCCTCCGGCGCGATTTTCGAGAGAAGTTGCGTTTCCGGAAGCGGAGGCACGCCCAAGGGCAATCCCAAGCTTCCCAATAATACAAACAAAAACGACCACGGAATTAGAGCCACGGCTTGCATTGTTAATCTCCTTGAGCAAGAATAAACTGATAAAATCATTGCGCTAATTATAGAATTATAATAATATAATCATTTGGGTAATCAATCCCCCCAGAAACCGCTTGCGGTTCGCGCCCCCCACTATCCACTGCCCACTATCCACTGAACCCTGTCATCTACCCTTTTCCACCGCCTTCCGCCTTACACCTTTATTCGTTAAAATTGCCAAATTATTGATTTAAAGTGTCTTTTTAATTTTTATCTTCCGGCTTTCCCATGAAATCACCTTTTCCCGGTTTTGTCCCTCCGGAATTGGACGAGATAGACGCGATGACGATTTGGCCCACGATTGGCGCCCATCCCCTGGGTCGTCTGGTCGGCCGATTGTGCGCAAGCAAGATCGGCCTTGGCGGGTTCTTCACGCTCGGCAAGATCTGGACGTTGGTCACCATTCCGCTGAGCCTGGCCGTGTTCTGCTGGCAACTGATGCCCTATATTTGCCGCCGCTATACGCTTACCAACCGGCGAATCATTATCCGCCGGGGTTTGCAGCCCCTGGATGCCAAATGGGTCGATCTGGACGGCTTCGACACGATCGCGGTTGAAGTTCTGCCCGGCCAAGAATGGCTTCATGCCGGCGAACTGATTTTCAAACGCGGCGAGACCGAAGTGCTGCATCTTTCCGGCGTTTCCCGGCCAGAGGTATTCCGTCAAGTCTGTCTGAGCGCTCAAAATGCCCTTCTAAGCGTCCGCAAAGTGGTCGAACAACAAGCGGCCGTTGGGGCGTGATGAGATCAAACCGCTTGCGGTTTCGCGCCGCCTTTAACCCGCTCCCCTACGGGTCGCGGCTAAACTTTTATTCTGCCCCCTGACCACTGAACCCTGAACCCTTATTCTATTCCCGTGCTCGGGTAGATCGTGATCGGCGATTGCGGATATTCGGCGGCGTAACGGCCGGCTGGAATTGGAGCCGTCTCGTAGACCGGCGGTAAACGTTGCACGCCTGGATATTGTTTTCCGGATTGCAATATATTGCCGTTAAATAGATCGCTCGGCACCGGCACCAGATTCGTCATCGGCGGGGACGATTCGGCGCCGGCCGGTTCGGCCTTTATCGCCGCGGCCTGCTCCGAAAAAAACGCAGCCGGCCCTTGCGCTCCGGCCGACGGCGTCCGAGCGGGATTGTCGCTTGGTATGGATGCGGTCAATTCATCCGCTTTTGCAGGTTGTGGAGCCATTGCCGCCTCGGAGCCGCCCGATTCCTCCGGCAATTGGGCCGACGGTCCGACCATCTCCCAAACGCTGGGATATCGCGCGGCGTTAAATCCGATTGAAAACGCAATTATGGCCACCGCCACTAAGACCGGCAGTGTTTTCGGCATCGCTTGGTTCCTTTTGTTGCACTGACAACTGCTTGCGTCGAAACCATACACCACGGCAAGTCTGAGGCAAGTAAAATGGGGGCTTCAGCCAAACTCGAAGTCCCAATTCCACGCGGCAAAAACGGCTGCGCAAACTTAAACGAAAAAATGGGGATAGAAGCGGGTAGTGCAGTGGTCATTGGGCGGTGGGTGATAAGGGGTGGGCAGTTCACTGCCCACTATCAAGATAATCCCCGCGAAACCGCAAGCGGTTTATTTGCCTCCGGCAATATCCATTCATAAAAAGTGGGCAGTGAACTGCCCACCCCCAATCCCCAATCCCTAGCCCCTAAACCTCTTTCACACAACCGCCTCGATGATACGGAATTTGAGGCCTTTTATCGGCGCCCCGCCACTGTGAAAGATCAGTCCGCCGTAAGCATAATTTGTCATGTGCTTATGCGTATGACCGAAATAAACGTTACGCACGCCGGATTGGCGGCCTTGGCCGATTTGCTCGAGATACGCGAGAATCCGCCGCGCCACGACCGCTTTGGAATAAACCAAATGCGGAAACGGTTTGTGCAATCGCGTAAGCACGACCACGTCGTAAAGCCTGCTTAAAAACGGTCCGCGCCGCCGGGAATACAACCACTGCTGGCGGTCGGCGGCCAGCGATTCGGCGGTATGGTTGTCGCGGTCGGCAACGTCTCCGTGCAAAAAAATGCTGTTGCCCAAGCGCAAATAATATCGGTACCAAGTGAAATTCGGCAATTTCCTTGCCAAATCCGCCAGGCGGTCTATCAACACTTGATGATAATCGTGATTCCCCAATATGAAATGGAAATTACACCGCGGGCAGGGACGGATCAAATCCGTAAGCCAGGCAACGGCCCAGTCCACGGTTTGCCGGTGATTTTTCGTGCGCGCCCAACGGAAATCGAAGATGTCTCCGCCAAGTACGAAATTCTCGGCGACCCCGGCCGCGAGGATCATGTCATCCAGATATTTCCAGGCCTTTGAGCGGCTGGCAAACAGGTGCAGATCAGAGACAAAAAAACATTTATCCATGCCTTCCTCATTCCATTGCTTCCATCTCAATGGAAATTATCCCTGGAAAAGCAAAAAAACAAAGCATTTTACGCCGGAGGCCTCTTTCGGGTTAAACATGCCGCCCTTTTATGCCCATCATCCAGGGCTACTTCTTCTCATCTTTGGCAGGTTTCTTTTCTTCTTCGATCGGCGCTGAAGGGCCTTGAATTTCCTTGGGCACCTGGGGCGACTGAATATCAATTACCAAGGGCAATTTGAAATCGGCCGGCCAGTGATAAGAAGGCATGTCCGCCGTCCGCGATATGCTGGGAACGGTTTCTTTCCCAAGCGATACGGTAGACGGTTTTTCCGGGGGCGTATTTTCGGTTTTATTGAGTTGCCCATTGCCGGCGGTCGGGGGTTTATCAGCCGCGCCGGACTTTGCACATCCGGCAACGCTTATTGCAAAAAGTAGCAACCAAAGCCAAAAATGTTTATCGCTCATTTCGCATACACCGGAAAAAAGGACTTGCCATGGTCTACTTATATTATTATGGCTTAATATGCCGATCAGGGGAACCACTCAGACCCTGAAAAGAAGGCGTTTTTTTCCTTGGAAGCCCCGAAGGGACTATTTATTGGGGCGACAGTTCAACTGGCGATCCAACAAGTTGTTTCCAAGAATCAAGCCGCTTGCTTGATTACCCCCTGGAAGGCGTTGTGCGGAATGGATTCCGGCAACGCCGGCGCCGCGGCCTTCCGGCTGCCGCGCATGACCAGGACGAAAGCGGCCAAGAGCCAGACGGTCGTGCCTAAGCCCAACAGGCCCACGCGCCCGGCATAAGACAGGAAGATGTAATGCAGGTTGATGAGAACGATGGGGATGAAGGCCATGATCTTGGCTGCCCGGGCATGGTTCTCTCGGTCAAGCCACAAAGAGAAATACAAAATTGAAGGCACGAAGAGCATGAAATAATGCACCCTTGCAATCGGCGAAACGACCAGCATGGCCACGCAGGCCAGGCTAAAGGCCGTTGCCAGGCTCAAGGCGTCGCCACGCAGGCCCAGGCGGATGCCGACAATCCCCAGCGCCGCCAATACGGCCAATCTTAATTCCAACAAAACCAATTCAGCCTGCGGCGAATCCATGATCATTTCCGGACGGTTAAACATGGTTTTAGGACGTTCAAAAAAATCCGCCAATCGATCGTCCGGTCCGCCGGCGGCCGCGTGCCAGACGAAATTTCCCAGGCGATAAGCGGCGTTTTGCAGGCTTTGATTGCGCGTCGAGCGGGAATTGCCTGATCGCGGGTCATCGCCGCCGTCGTCTGCCTTGGTGAGCACAAAACTCGACCATGTTTTTAAGTGGTGCAAATTCGCCTTCCATCCGACCAGCATCGAGGGGATGATCAGAAAAAATAATAATAGTCCCGCAAATAGTCCCCCGGACGTGAGTCCCAAGGATGAGCCGGCCGACGGACGGACTGGGACGGTCGAGTCGGTTGCCGCGGGCGTGTGCAACAGGCGGCTTTTTATCCAAACCACGAATTGCACGAATATCAAAAAACTCACCGGCAACAGGGGAACGATCTTCAACACGACCGGCAGGGCCAACACAATGCCGCCCAACAATCGCGCGAAATACCCGCGCCCGCTTATGACCAATCGCAATCCCAAGGCCAATAAATAAAACTTCAAAATGCCCACCTGTCCGCGCTGCAGACAATTGAGCGTGGGCAACGCGGCGGCTAATATGGCGGCAAACCCCAGCCAGGGATACCACGCGGTATAATGCCGGGCCACGTGATTGTCCTGGGCATACAGCCAACGGAGCACTCTTGCGCATTCGTAAAAACATCCCCAGCATAAAAGCAAGGAAATGACGAACCAGACCATCACCTGATCCTGCGGAGGCAGAACGTGCAATGGGGCCATGAGCATGGCAAACATGGGCGGATACAAATACGTCCAGCCGCGCGGATTGCTCACCTCGTACGGCGGCCGGCCGTCGAAAAACGCCGCCCCCGCCTCGGTGTAGACTGTAAAGTCGGTCTTGTGTTGCAGCGGATCCTCGGGATGAGAATAACCGCGCTGGCGAACGTCAAACCATCCCCAAATACATATTCCCAAAAAGGGGATAACCAGCCAGCGCCAGCAAAATCTCAGTCGCAAGCGACGCTGCCACGCCGTTTCGATAGGAAGAGAATGAAAATCCATTATGTGATACTGGGCAATAAGCGCAATATGGGTAGTATTCCCGCCTTGCGTGCTAACTCTTCATTTTAATTGTGCCCTAAGAATATCGTTTGATCCTTTGTAGAAATAGAGCGATTTTTCCAGACTGGAGGCTTTAGGCCATAGACTGTAGACTTTAGGCTGTAGACTGAATGTTATAGGTAATAGGCAATTGAGTCTTTGTTTGAAATTTAAGTGCGTTTTGCTCGTATGTTTTTATTGCAAATTGGTAATTGCAAAATGCAAATTGTAAATTGAACAATCATAACCACTTGCGCGATTCGCCACTTTACTACGTACGCCGTACTTTTTACCGATAACTGAAAACCGATAACTGAAAACTCAAATGAAACCGCTTGCGGTTTCGCACTTTATACTGCCCACTGCCAACCGCCAACTGCCCACAACTAATCCCCGATCACTAATTCCCAATTATTGTGGAGTTTAATCATGTCCGACCGCGAACGCTGGATTGTTTATCCTTTGGTTTTTCTTACTTTGGGTATTGCCTTGCGCAATCAGTTTTTGCCCACGAGGCAATTCGGAGCGGTGGATCTAAAGGCCGGCGAACTTACCGCGCAGAAAATCACCTGTAACGAATTGGTTATAAGAGAGTATGCACAATGTAACCAGCTACAATGCGAGCAGTTTCAATTCAACGAGGCATTGGGCAAGCATATTCGCACGCTCGGGTTGGCCGAATGCGCGCAGCTTAAAGCGGGCGAGGCGGAATGTCGGGCAATTCTGGTCGTCAACGCCGACGGCAAACCGGCCATCTTGGCCGGGGCCGACAAAAACACCCAGTCCGGGGTGATTCAGACCATGAACTCCAACGGTATGCCCCTGGTGCAGATTCGCGCCACCGACAGCGGCGGCTTAATAACCACGGTGGGACTCGATGGCAAGGTTTTGGTGGCCATGGGAGAGGAAGGGCAAAATATCGGCGTATTCGCGCATTTTCCCCAAATCGGTCAAACCCTGCCTTTAACTCCTCCATGGCGACTGGAAACCAAACCCGGAGTTCCAAAACCTTCGCAAACACCAACCCCTATTGCTCCGCTGCAACCGGCGAATCCGCCCAGCAGCGGAAAAACGCCTTAAATAACGGCGGGCAGAAAATGGCTAAATGATAGAGATTAAGATTTTCTCATCCCTAATGAATGCCGCATTAATTATTTAGCCCGGGCACTTGTGCCCGGAGTTTTTCTATATGCCATACATATTTACCTGAGTATCAATAAGCAGAGGCACATTTATGACCCCCAAATATTTTGATCTCAGTTTTTGGCAAGTCGCCATCGCCACGTCGTTGATACTGATTAGCTGCGGCATTTCGCTGGCGCTGCAATTGGGAATGGAACGCCGTCTGCTTATGGCCTCGATCCGCACGGTGGTGCAACTCTTGTTGGTCGGACTGATACTGCAATGGGTTTTCGCCCCGGGCAGGCCGTGGTATGTGATCCTGTCGATCATCGCCATCATGACGCTTGTGGCCGGAATTTCCGCAGTACGCCGCACCGAACGCCGATATAAAGGCGTCTGGTCCGACAGCGTCGTATCCATGTGGGCAAGTTCCTGGCTCGTGGGAGTTGTGGCTTTGATGGGCATAATCCAAATCACGCAGCGCGGATATCCCTGGTATGATCCCCAGTATTCCATTCCGCTTTTGGGCATGATTTTGGGCAATACGCTCAACGGCATCTCGCTGGGTTTGGATCGTTTTGGCGACGAATTAGCCGGCAAGCGCGACCAGGTCGAAACCCTGCTGGCCCTGGGCGCCACCCGCTGGGAGGCCGCCCTAAGTTCAATTCAAACCGCCGTCCGCACCGGAATGATCCCCACGATAAACACCATGATGGTCGTGGGCATAGTCAGCCTGCCGGGCATGATGACCGGCCAAATAATCGCCGGCATGAAACCCACCCAGGCCGTGCTGTACCAGATAGTAATAATGTTCCTGATTGCCGCCGGCACCTCAATAGGCACCGTAAGCGTGGTGCTTTTGGCCTATTTCCGCCTGTTCACCGCCCGCCACCAATTCCTGCCAGACCGGCTGGTGAAAAAAGGATGAAGATTTGGAAAATAACTTTATCAAAACCAAATAGCTTGGAACAACTAACACCCTCACCACGCGCCGGATTTTCGGATGCCGGTGGATGAGACATCCTCGCGGAAGATTTCCGGCGGCACGTCGCGGCAGATTGAGCGTAAGACCTCGGGCAGGTCGAGATCGGCCAATTGCATGAAGCCCGTGCCCAAGTCGCGGCCGAAGACCAGAAAATGGCAGCCGCGCTGGGCGATGTATTCCAAGCAAGTGCGGCAGGCCACGGGATTGTTGTGATAATATCGGTCCATGGCAATGCGCCGCAGCGTATCCGCGCCCACCAGAAATGTAGCGCCTGGAAACAGCCGGGCTTTTTCCTCGAACGTCGCCGCCCTGGTTAATAGCAACGGCTGCTCCGGAGAAAATTGCTTGGTTCGCCGGTCGATCTCGTAATAATCCAGCGGCGGCTTGTCCGGATTCAGGATGGTAATCTCCATTATCACCGGTTTTTTCAGCAAATCCGCGCCTATTTCGGCAATGCGGCGATGTCCCGCGTGCAAGGGATTAAACGCCCCGGAAAGAATGGCCGGATTGGCCGGAACGGTTTTGCCCTGGGAAACAATTTCCACTTTGCCCAGCAACAAATCCTGCCACGGCCTTAGCGCCGTCGTGCGCGACTCCTCCACTTTTTCGCCTTCGAGCAGGTCCAAAGTCAATCGGGCCTCAAGGCCGCAACTCTCGGCAACGGCATTAAGCAGCATCCAGCCGGCCACGCGCTCCTCCTCCGGCCGGCTGCGCCGGTCCTTGAGCAATTCCAAGGACCAGGTTGCCGTTAGCGCGGCGGTTTGCAGGGCCACGTGGATCCGGTGCGATCCGCGCCTGGGCCGATCGGTAAGCAATCCGGCCGTGCAAGCCACGCCGGCCAGGTCAACAGACTGTGGGTCATTTACATTGCCGGACAGGCCGGATGATGGACTTTGCGTGGTCGTAGCACCCAAGGCAACGTCGGTTTGTCCCAACTTGCGGGCATGAAGAAACGCGGCCATGGCCATTGCCCGGGCGGTTCGATTCGAGCAGAACTCGTCGGGCGGGCTGCCCAGGTAGTCGATCATGGCCTGGTCCGAATAAGGCACGAAGGCCTCCAGCAAGGTACGCGAGGCCCCGGGCACTTCGAGCAAATCGGCGATGGCCCGACTGCCCCCGCCGGTGGCGGCCAGCACGATCCGCGTAGGCGCATCGTGAATTTGCTGGACAAATTGATCGGTTGAAATGGTCATAAGTTATGTAGTTTTCAGTTATCAGTTTACAGTTTACAGTTAAGTGGGCCAGGGGATGTTCCGGCTGTGCGAAACCGCAAGCGGTTTTGTTCAACATTCTTCATTCTACATATTGCTCCCATCCTTCCGGGAATAAAAACGTCTCAATATTTTCCCTTTCCCGGCGAATTACATTTAGATCGAAGCCGGTGAACAGGTCGCCGGCCCAAACAACAGCCATAAAACTATAGGGCCCTATTATTTAAGGAGACGAGAATCATGATTAAGAAGGTGATCTTTATCGGTCTGGGGGGAGCGCTTTTGTGTGGATTGTTTATTGGTCGGGACGCGATCAGCTACATTCGCACTTCGTTTGGGTACTTAAGGCAGTCGGCACAAGAGGCCGTGCCCATCGAGTTCCAAATCGAACGCGCCCGGGGGCTGATCAAGGACCTGGTTCCCGAGGTTCGCAAAAACATGCACGTCATTGCCAAGGAAGAAGTTGAAGTGCAGCGACTCGAGGAACAAATCGCCGACGCCGAGGCTCGCTTGACCAAGGAAAAGGATCAGATTCTAAAGCTAAAATCGGATCTGGCCGAGGCCAAGCAGCAATATCATTATGCCAGCCGGACATACACGCCCACCGAGGTTAAAACCGATCTGGCCAATCGCTTCGAGCGATACAAGACCGCCGATGCCACGCTGGCCAGTTTAAAGGAAATTCACACCGCACGGGAAAAGAGTTTGCAGGCGGCACGGCAGAAGTTGGAAGGCATGTTGGCGGCAAAACGTCAATTACAGGTGGAAATCGAGAACCTGGAAGCTCGATCGCAGATGATCGCCGCGGCCCAGACCACCAGCGACTATCAATTCGACGACAGCCGGTTGGGCCACGTCAAGGAATTGATCGCCAATTTGAAAACCCGCATGGAAGTGGCCGAAAAGCTGGTCAATGCCGAGGTCAATTTCCACGACGAGATACCGCTGGATCAACCCAATTCCGAGGACATTGTAGACCAGGTGACGGAATACTTCGCACCTCCCGCACCCGCAACATCGGTGAAGGTGGCGTCGAGCGTGAAATAAGTATGAAGTTGGCGGTGGGCAATGGGCAATGAGGGGTGGGCAATTTATTGCCCACTTAGAGCGGTGAGGAGGTGGGCAGTGAACTGCCCACCCCTGAACTGCCAACCGTCCAATTCCCTAACCACTAACCACTAGCCCCTAATCCCTAGTCCTTATTAAAATGATTAATTTGGCAGACAGATTTCGGGGAATGTTAACCATGGAAATCGGCGGCACTTTCCAAACCGACAAGTTTATGATGTGGATCGACGCCGTGGGAGGCTATTGGGTTTGCCTGAACGATGAAATAACCATCGGCCAGCCGGCGGCGGGGAATATCGACGTGCCGATCCTGGGCGACATATCGCCCCGTCACGCCCGGATACACCGCGACGGCGAGGGATACCTGATCGAAGCCATCCGCGAAGTTCGCCTGGACGGGAGAGCGGTGCGTCCGGTTGCATCGTTAAGAGATGGTTGCCGTATCGAGTTGGGCGAAAGCGTGCGCTTGATTTTCCGCCGTTCCCATGCCTTAAGCGGAACGGCCCGGCTGGATTTTGCCAGCCGGCACCGCACCCAGCCTTCGGCCGATGCCGTACTGCTGATGGCCGATTCCTGCATACTCGGACCAAAACGGCATAGTCACGTAATTTGTCGCAATTGGCCCAGGGAGGTAATTTTGTACCGCCACGACGAGGAACTATATTGTCGCACCGCCGGCAACTTCAAAATCGACGGCGTGTTATGCAAAGACCGCGGACGAATTACACGCGATTCCCATATCACTGGAGAAGGATTTTCGCTGAAATTGGAAAGAATAACCGTATAAAGTGGAGAGTGGAGAGTGGAGAGTGGAGAGTGGAGAGTGGAGAGTGGAGAGTGGAGAGTGGAGAGTGGAGAGTGGAGAGTGGTTATTGAATAGTGAACATATTAGGGGTGGGCAGTTCACTGCCCACTAACAGTGAATCATAAACCATAAACGATAAAACGTAAAACGTAAACGCCGGAAGAAAAAACCGTTTAGCCGCGAGCCATAGGCGATCGCTAGCGGAAAAAGACATAACTTCTTAATTCGATTGGAGTTATCGATTGTTCAATTTGCAATTCACAATTTGCAATTTGCAATTTGCAATCAATTTAACTTCGACCTTTAAGTCGCGGTAAGGTACGGATGGGGATGATATAATAATGGTTCGGGTTGAACCGGTTGCCGGATCGGCCTGGGAGCGAGATGGCCATGAAAGAAATGGTTACTGCCGTGGAACCGAACGGACATAAAACGCCGAAACCCGCCGTTGTCCCGCCTCCGGGCGCAACGTCCGGTCCGGTATCCTATCAGGCGGCCAAATTCATTTATCCAGGCGGATCGCGCCCCTTGGACGGGTACACCATCAAGCGCGGCGTGGGCCAGGGCGGATTCGGCGAAATCTACTACGCCTTAAGCGATGCCGGCAAGGAAGTCGCACTGAAACTCATCCGCCGAAATCTCGACGTGGAACTCCGCGGCATCCGCCAGTGCCTGAACATAAAGCATCCCAACCTCATCGACCTTTACGACATCCGCCAGGACGCCCAAGGCGACACCTGGGTAGTAATGGAATACGTCAGCGGCCTGTGCCTGCAAGACGCCTTGGACAATAATCCCCACGGCCTGCCGGTCGATGAAGTGCTGGCCTGGATCCACGGCATCGGCGCGGCCGTGGCCTACCTGCACGACCACGGCATAGTGCATCGCGATTTAAAGCCCGGCAACGTTTTTTCCAATGAGGGCGTGGTAAAGGTGGGCGATTACGGCCTGTCGAAATTCATCTCCTGCTCCCGCCGTAGCGGACACACCGAAAGCATCGGCACGGTCCATTACATGGCGCCCGAAGTGGCCAACGGCCGCTATGGCAAGGAGATCGACGTCTATGCCTTGGGTGTCATACTATACGAGATGCTCACCGGCCGGGTGCCCTTTGAAGGCGAGAGCGTGGGCGAGGTGTTGATGAAACACCTTACGGCCAAGCCCGACGTGTCCATGCTCTCCGATCCATTCCGCGACGTGGTCGCCAAGGCATTGGAAAAAGACCCCGATCGCCGTTATCGTTCGGCGGCGGAAATGCTCGCCGCATTGCCGCAACCCAAGCAAGCCTTTCCAGGCGACGGCCGGTTGCCGCCGGGCCGGCCTTACGCTGGCGACGTTCCCCCGGAAAACGGCTCCAAAAAGCATCTGGCCGAAACCATCGTCTTGGCTCAAGCGGCCGACGACGAACCGGTGCTCCGCACCATTAAACAAGGGTGGGCGCACATCCGCAAAACTTGGAAGGAAGCCGACTTGCCTCCACTGGTAAGAATCGGCCTGATCATAGGGGTGTTTTTCGTTCTTGCGGCCAGTGGCATGGAGGTTATTCCCATCGCCATTATTTTATTTTTCATATATTGCTTCTATCGATTGATTAGAGCGCTCGTACTGGGAAGGCAGGCAGCGCGACCGGCGGGCGTGCGATATCCCGTTTCGCAGCCTTCGCACCAGGCGCCGCCGCCGGAAGGCCGGCCCGGCGCATCGCCCGCAGCCGCCGTTCAGGATCAACGAAAACAGGAATTAAAGGCCGCCAGAAAACGTTTTGAAAAAGCCATACCGGCCTTGGTGCTGGGCACGCCCCGGGAACGAACCGCCGAACTCCTCGGCTCATTGCTTTTAAGCACTTTGGTTGCCGCGGCCATGACCGTGGTGATGATTTTGTTGAGCAGTCACTTCAACAATACCGCTGCCAAACCCGAGCAGTGCGCTTGGCTGTTTTTGACAACCATTGCAGGCGCGTGGATGGTGTTGATTCCATCCAAGCTTTGGGAGGGCACACGCGGCGATGCGGCGCTAAGGCGGTTTGTAATGATGGTGCTGGGATTGGGCCTGGGCGAGTTGGCCTACTTCATAGCCATGTTGTTCATGGTCGCTTTGCCGCCATCGCCGCATTTCCCGCTGGGCAGCCCATCATATTATGCACATCTACCACAGAATTTTTACAGGTTTGACGGCCAGCCCATGCTGATGGCTTATTTAGCGGTCTTCGGCGCGTTGTTCTTAATCATCCGATGGTGGAGACAGGCCGATCCTCTGCGTTCAAAGCGCCTGCGCATTTGGTCGGTTTTGGTTACAGTGTTGGCGACCATGATCATTGCTTACTATTTACATTTCCCCCAACCCTGGCTGCCCATGGTCGCCGGCGCAATTTCGGTAACCGTACAACTATCCAGCCCCTGGACCTATCCCGGGAAACAAGGCCGGAAAACATAACAATAATTGGATCTCAGGTAAATAATTTCATGTAAAAGTCAGAGCCGGGGCGTGTCGCCCCGGTAATTCCGGGCCGACACGGCCCGGCTCTGATGAGAAAACGCGATATTCATTGAAACTCGTTCCCACGCTCCGGCGTGGGAACGGAGAATTACCCATAAAACCCGCCGTGTATTCCCGGCGGGCTAAATAACGGCCTCCGAAAAACGGAGTTATGATATGACAGTCTTCGCCGGTCAAATGCCAATAATTTTAATTTTGCTGACAACCTTAGCTGCCGTGTTCTTGTTGTCATTCCCCGAGACACGCAAGGTCGGCGCCATACTGTTAGGCTCGCTCCTGGTGTTGGGAGTCTTGGGCGTGTTTGCATGGCGCGTTTCCAGCGTGTCAAACCCCAGTCGGATAGTTCAATTCGATTATTCCCAACCCGCCGTAAAAATGTCACATACCAACGATGGAAACAGTACGATCAGCGTCTCTGCTCCCAACGCCCAAATAGAAAACCAAACAGTCGGCCAGTCCGCAAGCGAATGGCCCGAAAACCCGCAAATATCCTCCACATTTCCCGGCGTGCAGCAATCTGTTCCAGGTCCAACCTTGTTTGTCTTTCTACCCATACTCGGATTGTTGTTACTGGGAGGATTGGCATTTTCCATTACCATGTTGTCGATTCCGAAAACCCGGACCCTCGGCATCGTCATTCTCGCGGCCGGTTCGATCTTGTTGGTGCTTATCGGCGTGGGACTTTTATTTACAATTTATACTGATTTCAGAGGCATTCCGGGCATCGTGCAGTTGACTCCAGAACGTGTCCGGCCCCGGGTTCCGACAGCCCCGGTTCCAATCGCATCGCCGCAAACTCTCACAATGCAGTCCTCGCAAGGCGAGCAGCAAACCAATCAGAGGCCCAATTCCAAGGAATTGATCAATGTTTACGAATTGCTTCTCAACAACTATAAGACGCTCACGCGGCCTTTAAAACTGGAAATAAAGGATGATCTTAAAGAGAAAGTTGGCACTCTACGGATAAACGTCCAGGATATCGGACAAGTTACCATTTCCGGATCGTCGTTTTTGATCAATTCAATAGGCCAGGCATTGGCAAAGGCAATGACTGAAAGGATGAAGGAAGGTAATCCCCAAATAGACATCACCCCGGCGAATTCCACAAAGGTCGCTTCCGACGCGTCCTTCCCAGCCAATACCGTAGCGGAGCAACCGGCGTCCGCCAGCGCCTCCTTGAAAAATGGAACTTCGGCGGTGGAATTGCCCTCCAAGGATCCTTCGGTCAAAACCGCGAAGGCTCCAATAACCGGCGCCGTGGAATCCGCCGCTTCGGATAAAGCCATTTCCGCCAAAACCGCGAATGCGTCCTCGGCGCCAAAGCGGCCCGACTGGGTCGGCAAACCTCCGTTCTTATACCGCCTTAATAACGCCAACTATATTCCCGATTATTATCAAGCGGTAAACAGTAAGCCCAGAGAAGGCGATTGCTATGTGATGAACATATCCACGGATCCATACACCACTCGGCAGGAATGTGAAGCCGTAATTCCATCCGTTTTGCGAACTGCTCTGTATCAATATGTGGAAGCGGATCTTGGACGACAGGCAGCGGATCGGGTGAATCTGACGCTCGAAGAACTACGGCAAATGGTGGTGACGGAATATGAAGAAACCCGGCCATACGGAGTGGGCATGATGACCCAAATCCACCTCCTCCTGAACTTCGATAAGAAGGCCAAATATCTTGTCGATGAAGCCCTGCGTCTGGACATCTTTACCCGGCGCGCGGCAGTTGCGGGCGCGGGATTCGTCGCCCTCTGGCTGCTCTTGGCCGTATTTTGGGGCTATCTGAAATTGGACCTGACCACCAAAGGAGCCTATCGCAAACGCTTGCGGGCGGCCGCCGGATTCGCCATACTAATAATAGTTACAATGGGATTACTGGTGTTGAGATCTTTGGCCTGATGGGTTTACAGTTATCAGTTTACAATTTTCAGTTTATAAAATACATTACTGTGAACGGTAAACTGTAAACTGATTACTGTAAACCGAGAACTTCCGCCGTGAGTGCTTCCAGAGAGTCCGATAATCTGTTGATCGATCATATCCGTTTGGGCGACAGCGACGCCTGGAACGAGTTGATTGCCCGTTACGAAGGCCGGCTCTTGGCCTTTGTCGAGAGCCGCACGAAACATCGCGGCGTGGCCGAAGACCTGGTGCAGGAGACATTTATCGGTTTTTTAACCAGCCTGCCGAATTACGACCAGCGGCGCTCGCTGGAAGGATATCTTTTTTCCATTGCCGCCCACAAGTTGACCGATTATCTGCGCCGCGAGGGCCGCCGGCCCGCCTTGCCCCTGGTGCCCGACGCCTCCAACAGCAGCGATTGGGAACCACAAGGCCCGGGGCGCGGGGCTAGCAGTATCGCCCGCAGCCGCGAACGACGCCACCTGGAAGAAGACGCCTTGGTTGCCGCCCTGGGCGATCAGATCGAGCATTGGCGCAGTCAGGGCCAATGGGACAGGCTCAAATGTGCCGAGTTGCTCTTTGTCCGCGGCTGGTCCAATAAACAAGTCGCCGACCGGCTGGGCATTTCCGAGCAAACCGTGGCCAACTACAAGTTCGAGTGCGTGGCCAAAATACGCAACGCCATTCGCAAACAGGGCCTGCCGGAAGAAGTATTTCCGGAATTGTACGGGGAATAAAGGGAGCCAGCCTAATTTTTTCACAACCACCTTTCACTTGCCCCTCAACCCGCAATAAAATTGGGCGCCACGGGCGGAATCCTTCCGCCAGTGGCGCCCTTTCGTCGCGCAACGAACTAATGCGAGCCGCGATGGGGTAGGAAGCGGCTCGCAAAACATAATGTGTCGGTTATTTTACCTCATCGAGTTTAACGGGTCTGCGCTCGCGGGCCGATTTTAGTGCCGCTTCCAGCACTCGTTGGGTTTGGTAGGCGTCATCGAAATCGGGGAGCGGCACGGTGGGCGCATCGCCGGCCAAGACTTTCAAAATGTCATAAGCCTGGTTGGTGAACCCGTGCTCGTAACCGATAATATGCGCGTCGGGCCACCAATTCGCCACGTAAGGATGATCGCCGCCGTGGGTGCACATGATCGTTGTCCAGCCTTGGACCGCCCGGGGCAATGCGGCATCGTAATACTGCAATTCGTTCATTCGCTCGAAGTCGAACTTTAGCGACCCTTTTGTGCCGTTCAGTTCGAAGGCGTTGCGGTTCTGGTTGCCCGTGGCCTGGCGCGCGGCCTCGAAACTTGCCACCGCGCCGCCGGAAAATCGGGCCAGGAAAAGCACTGTATCATCCACGGTCACCTTGCCTTTGCCTTCGGCGCTGGACCGCCCCTGGGCGATTCCGCCCGCGGACAGGCCGGCGGGCAAGGTTCGCTCTTTGATAAATGTCTCGGCGATCGCCCCGGCAATTTCGGTAATTTCCTCTCCGGTAACGAATCGGGTCATGTCGATAATGTGGGCGTTTAAATCGCCATGTGCCCCGGACCCCGCCTGATTTTTATCGAACCTCCATAACAAAGGCACTGCCTCTGAAGCCCAATCCTGCAAATAGACTGCCCGGACATGCCGGATTTCGCCCAGTTTGCCCTGTTTAACCAACTGATGGGCCAATGCCACAGCCGGACACCGGCGATAGTTAAACCACACGAATGTTTTCACATTGGCGGTTTTAGCGGCCTGGACCATTTCGCGGGCGTCCTCGAGCGTGCCGGCAATGGGTTTTTCGCAGCACACCGGCTTGCCGGCGGCAATGGCCGCCTTAGCTATCGGTGCATGCATGTAGTTTGGCGTTACGATGTCGACCAGTCCGATCTCGGGCGATTTTACGAGTTGCTCCCAGTTGGTCGAGGCATGTTTCCAACCCCAATTTGCGGCAAACGACTGGGGATTTTCCTCGGCCTGACCAAAAACCGTATGCATTACCGGGCTTAAAGGCGGCTGGAAAAACTTGGCCACTTGCCCCCAGGCGTTCGAATGCGAACGCCCCATGAAACCCTGGCCGATCAGTGCCACATTGATGGTCGCCATTACCATTCCTCAACGTATTTGTTCCGATGGAGTGCGTTTATAGACCGATTTTTCCCGCCTGACAAGAGGCCGGCAGCGAAAAAAATGATGAAGCGCGAATGATAAAGTGGGAAAGTGGAGAGTGGCGAGTGGCGAGTGGAGAGTGGTCAAGCGCAAGTCATTGTGGTTGTTCAATTTGCAATTTGCAATTACCAATTTGCAATAAAAAAGCATGTAGGCAAAACCCCCGCATATATTATTATGCCACTTAAACTTCCATATGGCATTTTCCGTCGGTTCCGGGTACCATGGCCTCAAACGGGCGCGTGGTTTTTGAAAAAAAATCGATACGCCGCTTAGAATGGTTTTTTGAGGAGGATTTGGAATGTATAGGGTACGGAAAATACGCCGGATTACTTGTTTGGCGGCGGGCTTGGCGGTTGCAGTCGGTTTGGCGGTCGGATTGATGCTCGGCGGATTATGGCCGCAAACTTTGCTACATGCCACGGCCACCGATCGAATTGATACGTTTGCCATGGCCACCGGTCTTGTGGATGATGACGTTGAAGCCGTTTATTTTTTGGATTTTCTTACCGGCGAACTCCGGGCACTAGTCATGGGAAGACAAGCCGGAGGCATTTCTGGAATTTATACGTTCAACGTGGCCGGTCATTTAAGCATCGATCCCAGTAAAAATCCCCGCTATATGATGGCCACCGGCATGGTGAACCTGCGGCGAGGCGGGTCGCGCATGCAGGCCGGCCGGGCAGTGGTTTATGTTGCCGAAGTCACCTCCGGAAGAATGGGCGCTTATGCCATCCCCTGGAATCCTTCCATAGCCGCCAGCGGTCAAACAATGACGGCAAAACTTGTCCCGGTAGCCACGTATCAGTTTCGCGCCGCCCCGATCAGTGGCGTTGCAGGGGCAACCACTACCCAGTAAAGATAATGCCGGGTCTGCAATCATGGAAATTATTGTCAACGGCCGGGCGCGCGAGGCGGCCGAGGACCTCACGATCGCTGAGTTGCTCGAAGAATTACAATTAAGCGATAAGCCCGTGGCCGTGGAGGTAAACCTCCAGTTGGTTCCAAAGGGCCGACATGCCGAACATCGACTTTCGGCCGGCGATCGGCTGGAAATCGTCACGCTTGTAGGCGGCGGATAAGAGGGGTGGGCAGTTTACTGCCCACTTACAATCGTCACGTTTGTGGGAGGAGGATAAGAGGGGTGGGCAGTTTACTGCCCACTTACAATCGTCACGCTTGTGGGAGGAGGATAAGAGGGGTGGGCAGTTTACTGCCCACTTACAATCGTCACGCTTGTGGGAGGAGGATAAGAGGGGTGGGCAGTTTACTGCCCACTTACGATCGTCACGCTTGTGGGAGGAGGATAAGAGGGGTGGGCAGTTTACTGCCCACTTACAATCGTCACGTTTGTGGGAGGAGGATAATCCGATGGAAAAATCAACCGGCAACGGCGATTCGCTGCGGATCGGTTCGCATAGGTTTTCCAGCCGTTTGATCGTGGGGACCGGAAAATACGCCGGCTACGAATTGATGAGCGAGGCCTTGGCCGCCTCCGGCACGGAGTGCATTACCGTGGCCGTGAGACGCGAACGCCTGATCGACGCCTCGGGCAAGAATTTGCTGGATTTCATCGACACCGCCCGATACACGATTCTGCCCAACACTGCCGGGTGCTTTACCGCCGAAGACGCCGTTCGCGTGGCCCGGCTGGGACGGGAAATTCTTTCGCAATTGAATAATCCCGGGGCCGATTGGGTCAAACTGGAGGTGCTCGGCGACGCCAAAACCCTGCTGCCCGATCCCATCGCCACACTCGAAGCCACGGAAAAACTCACCGCCGACGGATTCCAGGTGCTGGTCTATACCAGCGACGATCCGGTGGTTGCAAAAAGGCTCAAACAGGCCGGCGCGATAAGCGTAATGCCGGCCGGAAGCCCCATCGGTTCGGGCCAAGGCGTTCTCAATCCCAACGCCATCCGGATATGTTTGGAATATCTCAAGGCCGACGATCCTGATTATCCGGTAATCATCGATGCCGGGGTGGGCACCGCCAGCGACGTAACCGCGGCCATGGAACTGGGCATCGACGGCGTGCTCTTGAACACCGGCATCGCCCATGCCAAAGACCCCATGCGCATGGCCCGGGCGATGCGCCTGGCCGCCGAATCCGGCCGCCTGGCCTATCTTGCCGGCCGGATCCCCAAGAAACTCTATGCCACCGCCAGCAGCCCGCTGGAAGGAACGATCTCAAGTCGATAAAATGAGTTTTCGGAGGCAGGATAAAATGTTAGAAACTATTGATTATCTGAAACTCAATAAACTTATTCTCCACGCTCCACTCTCCGCGCTCCACTCTCCGCTGTTTTCAGATGTCCGTTTTCCATGTGCAACATGCGATTGGCCACGCGCTTGGCTTGATTTACATCGTGGGTCACCCAGATCATGGCCCGGGCGTCGGGCGACTGGTCGATCCAGGCGGTAAGCCACTGTTCCACGGCGGCGGCGGTTTTGGGATCCAAGGCTGATGCGGGTTCGTCCAACAGAAGCACATTCGGCTCGAGTTGCACGGCACGGAGCAGGGCCGTGATTTGCATCTCTCCACCGGATAGATTGGCGACTTTTTGGTCCAGGAATTTTTCATCCCGGCCTAAAAAAGCCAGCCGCTCGATGATCCACGGCTTATTGAATTCCCGCCGGCGGTGGACGGCCAGGGCAAGCGGTTGCCGCAAAGCCGCTTCCACGGTGTCGGCCAAGAGTGAGGGTCGCTGGTGAAGATAAATCGCATGGCAGCGGAAACCGGGAACGTCTTGGTTGCGGATCGGACGGCCGTGCCATAATACCCGGCCGCCGTCGATCGTGTCCAAAAGCGCCAAGGCCCTAAGCAGCAGTGTCTTGCCCGAACCCGAGGGACCCGCCACTGCCGCCCTATCGCCGGGATTGAGCGTCAAGGAGATGTTTTCCAACAACCGCCGTTGACCAAAAGGGTGCCGACGAATCAGATTGCAGGCTTCCAGCAGAGCAGACATAGTGGACAGTGGGCTGTGGACAGGGGTAATAAGGATCGGGCAGCGAGGATCGGGCAACTAGGGGTGGGCAGTTTACTGCCCGCTTAATGTGAAACAAATACTCATTAATGCAATTTGTGTAAAGGGGCGGGCAATTTACTGCCCGCTTAATGTGAAACAAATACTCATTAATGCAATTTGTGTAAAGGGGTGGGCAGTTTACTGCCCGCTTAATGTGAAACAAATACTCATTAATGCAATTTGTGTAAAGGGGTGGGCAGTTTACTGCCCACTTAACGCGGCTTCATCGTAAAGCTAATGATAAATACTACACCGCCGATCTTGTTTTTGCAGGGCCGCGTTGTTTTATGGCTTCTTCGATTGCGTCCAGTTGTTTGTCTGTTAGTTCCCAGTCCGATCCGCCGGCGTTTTCGCGGATTTGCTCCGGCCGCCGCGCCCCGCACACTGCGCAGGAGATGCCCGGCTGACGCAAGATCCAATTGATTACTAATTCCACCACCGTGTGGCCGGCGTCTTGGGCAATTGTCCGGAGTTTATCCACTAGTTCCAGATTCTTTTGCAGTTCTTCACCTTGATATTGAGGATATTTTCGCCGATTGTCGCGCTGGTGAAGCGATTCCGGGCGGATTTTCCCGGCAAAAAGCCCTTTCATCAGCGGCCAATAAACCAATACCGACACTCCGTGTTCGCGGCACCAAGGAAGCGTGTCGCTCTCGATTTCCCTTTGAAGCATATTATATGGCGGCTGGAATGCGGCGATTGGACATTCGGCGGCGAACTGCTTAAGTTGTTCCAGGTTGACGTTCGACACACCCAGGGCCAGGACTTTGCCTTCGTCTTTCAGTCGCTTCAGCTCTCCGGCCGACTCGGCCAGGGGCACTTTTGGATCCGGGGCGTGCAGATAGTACAGTTCCACGTGATCGGTATCGAGCCGGCGCAAACTCTCCTCGCACTCCCTGCGCAGCGTGGCCGGCGAGGCGTCGTGAACCTGACTGCCGTCGGGTCCCCAATGAAAACCGCCCTTGGTGGCGATGATCATCTCGGCGCGGCGATTGCCAAGGGCCTTGGCTATAAGCCGCTCGCTTTCGCCGTTGGCCCCGTACATGTAGGCCGTATCCAGATGATTGACGCCCAACTCGAAACAAGCCCTGATCGCGGCGATGCCATCGGCTTCGGTCACCCCTGGCGTGGTCATGCCGGCCATGGGCCAGCAACCCAAGGCGACCTGGGAAATCCGCATCCCGGTGTTGGCAAGAGGTCGATATCGCATGGCGTGGGTTGGGTATCTGAAATTAAATGGCCGGTTTAACAGCGTTTTTCATTTGTTTATTGAGTCTCTGATAAATAATGTTACTAGCCGGCGGTCAACGACCGCCGGGAAACTCGCGAAATCCTGCCGGCGGCTGTTAGCCGCCGGCTATTAAATGTGACATTTATTCCCTGAGACTCAATAGCCGGGACCGGGTACCGACCGAAGGTTGGTCGGGGAGCGGGCACAATGACTAAAGGCAATAAATCATCAATTTATTTTATCCTAAGTCCTTATCCGGTCAAGTGTTATTCAATCACACTAGCAGTTTAAACCAAATGGAGTTGAACAAATCAATAGAACATAGTAGAATTAAAGTGACGGACCAGTCA
The DNA here is from genome assembly GCA_050013075.1 of Thermoguttaceae bacterium. Taxonomy (GTDB): domain Bacteria; phylum Planctomycetota; class Planctomycetia; order Pirellulales; family Thermoguttaceae; genus JBEKIK01. The sequence goes on from JBEKFZ010000046.1 coordinate 29,539, forward strand.
GTCCGTTTTTATGCACTCATTACCGTCATGGGTATTACCTTGAAAATAAAAACTGAAAAAAACAACCCCAACAACACCAAACTCCGCCGCGAACAGGAAATACTCGAGGCCGCCGCCCTTCTTTTCGCTGAACGTGGCTACTCCCAAGCCGACACTCAAACCCTGGCCGATCGCTTGGGAGTGGGAAAGGGCACTATCTATCGCTATTTTCCCTCCAAGCGGGAATTGTTTTTGGCGGCGGTCGATCGATTGATGCTGCAATTACATTTATCGATTACGGATACCATCAAAGAGATAGAAGACCCAATCGATCGTTTGCTCCACGCCGTAAACGCCTATTTAAAATACTTCAAGGACCATCCGGAAATTGTGGAACTGATGATTCAGGAAAGGGCTTATTTCAAGGACCGGGATAAACCCAGTTTTTTTGAAAATCAAGAAAAGTTCTCTTGCGAATTCCAGGATCAATTCAGGGAATTGGTAGCGGCCGGCCGCATCCTCGACACACCATTCGAGAAGTTCAACGCCGTTGTGGGCGACCTGCTGTATGGCACGATGTTCACCAACTACTTTGCCAGACGCAATCGCTCCACGATCGAACAAGCCAAAGACATCTCCGATATCGTCTTGTACGGACTCTTAAGCGATTCGGAACGGGAAAATAGAAGAAGAACAATGGATGAAGGATGAAAATAAAAGGATGAAGGATGAACGATGAATGAAACCGCTTGCGGTTTCGCGCACCTATTGATAATCACATAAATAACGTTATGGGTTTTCACTTGTGGAAAATACTCCCGGTGCAAGCTCCGGGGCTAAACGATGAATACAACATTACTAAACGAACTGATAACTGACAACTGACAACTAAGAACCAACCCATGAGCACAAACAAGCATAAACGATGGTTTTTCGCCGGCGGGGCGTTTGTGATTGCGTTGTCGGCATTGCTGCTGGTTTTCATCGAGCTGAGCCCGCCCATTCTCGGCCAGTCATCCCAGCCCCCGGTTTCCGCCGATAACAACAAGGAAAAAGACGCCGGCGTCAAGGAAAAAGACTCCGCCCGGCAATCGGCGGTCCCCGTGACCGTGGCCAAGGTGGAAGTGCAGTCCATTCAGCGGACAGTGGACGTGGTGGGCAGTTTCGAGGGTTGCGAGGAGTTGACGGTCACGCCCAAGGTCGACGGCCGCGTGGTCCGCATTCATTGCGACGTGGGCGACATCGTCCGCTCAGGCGATGTGCTCTTGGAAATCGACCCCACCGATTATCAACTTGCCGTGGAGGAAGAGAAAAAATCGATCGAATCGGAACTGGCCAAGGTGGGGCTGGCGGCATTGCCGGGGGCGGACTTCGACATCATGAAATTACCCACCGTGGTTCGCGCATACAATCAATACCGGAATGCCTCGTCGAGGTTCTCACGGATCGACAGTCTTTACAAACAAAAAATTTCCACAAAGGAAGATTGGGATCAGGCTTACACCGATAACGAAGTGGCCAAGGCCACGGTTGAGCAGGTGAAGATCGAAGCCCAGGCGAATATCGCCAAAGCCCGGCAACAGGCGGCGATTTTGGACACCGCCCAGCAGCGCCTGCGCGACACGAAAGTCGAGGTGCCGGCGCCTTCCGTCGCGGTCTCGAAATTAGCGCGTTCGTCACAAGAGGTCGAATACGCCGTGGACAAACGGATGATTTCCGAGGGCGAGATGGCTACTCGTGTCAATCCCAAAGGCGTGTATCGCCTGGTCATCGACAAGTTGTTGAAGTTCAAGGCTGACGTGCCCGAGGTCTATACCAGTCAAATCAAGATCGGGCTGAAAGTCCAAATCCGTAGCGAGGCGTACCATGACAGAGTTTTTGACGGCATTGTATCCCGCGTCAGCCCGACGGTGGACCGCCTGAGCCGCACGTTCCAGATCGAGGTTCTGGTACCCAATCTGGCGCGTGAACTGAAGCCCGGCGGTTTTGCCAAGGCGTCGATTCTCACCCGCGTGGAAACGCAGGCCAAAACCGTGCCGTCCGAGGCCCTGGTGACGGCCGTGGGCACGACGAAAGTTTTCGTCGTCGAGGACGGAAAAGCCCATGCCGTGGAAGTCAAAACCGGAGTGGCCGGGCGCAACTGGGTGGAAATCACCAGCCAACTGGACCTCAACAGCCAAGTGATCACCAGCGGCCAGAACCAATTGGCCGAAGGAACAAAAGTTAAAGTGCGATAGTTTTCAGTTATCGGTTATCAGTTTTCAGTTGACAGTTTTCAGTTATACATGCGAAACCGCAAGCGGTTTTTATTCATCATTCATCAATCAGCATTCAGCATTTTTCCAATCCCTAATCTCTAATCCCCAATCCCTAATCACTCAACCATGACCATCTGGGATCTTTGCATAAAACGGCCCGTATTCACGGTAATGTTGGTTTCCGCGCCTTTGGTGATGGGCGCGGTGTGTTACATGCAATTGGGCGTGGACTTGCTGCCCAACGTCGAGATGCCCATAGTCACGGTCACCACCACGCTCAACGGCGCGAGCGTGGAGGAGATGGAAACCAGCGTGACCAAACCCATCGAGGAGATCGTCAACACCGTTTCCGGCATCGACGAGTTGCGATCCACGACCAAGGAGGGCATTTCGCAGGTGGTGATTGCCTTCGTGGTCGAAAAGAACCGCGACGTGGCCGCCCAGGAGGTCCGCGACAAGATTTCCACGATTCTCGC
>JBEKFZ010000047.1:0-32144 GCA_050013075.1 Thermoguttaceae bacterium
ATAGTGTTTTTTACTCTTTCCAGCGTTTTTCAGTAGTTATCGAAATCATCCTAAATTGGAAACTGGGCTAGTTGGGCATTTTTTAGGAAAGTGCAGGAAGAATATAAAGTCTATGGTAAACGGCTTATTTTAGTTTTGGGGCGTCGCAGTGTAGTTGAGCAGTTGACGCCGGATGATTTCTTGCGGCTACGGGCTGATTTCCAAAAAACTCATAAGAGTCTGGTGTCGATAAAAGGCGACATCCGAAAAATTAAAGCCTTCTTCAATTTCGCATTAGACGAGAGGCATCTTGAGCGGGCGGTGCGGTATGGTCAGGGATTCAAGGTTCCTTCCGCAACCGTACTGAGACGGGAACGTGAGCGGAAAGGAATCCGTATGTTTCAGGCCGATCAGATTCGTTCATTATTGAGTCTCGCAAAAGCTCAGATGAAGGCGATGATTTTACTTGGGATCAACTGTGGATTTGGGAATAACGACTGCGCCATGCTGTCGAAACGTGCTGTAGAGCTTCCGGGTGGTTGGGTAAATTTCACTCGACCGAAAACCAGCAGCCGCCGCCATAATCCACTTTGGCCTGAAACGGTAGAAGCCCTAAAGGCTGTATTGCAACAGCGAAAGGAAGCGCGTGATCCAACCTATAAGAATCGTGTGTTCATTACATGCAAATTAGAGCCTTGGACGCCTAAATATGTTCATGACTCGCCGATCTCGAAAGAGTTTAAGAAACTCTTGATTGACGCTCATTTAGATGATTGTCCTGGTTTTTACGGTTTGCGACATACTTTTGCCACAATTGCACTAAAGACAAAAGATAGAGACGCTGTTCGGGTGATGATGGGGCACGCGGCTGGGGCCAATGACATGCTTGCTGTGTATAACGAGGAGGATGTCGATGAAGAGCGATTATTAATTGTTTCCAACTACGTTCATAATTGGCTCTTTAAACAATCTGTTCAATCTTCGGCAAACGTCGAGATGGGCGACTCTTCGGAACTGGTGGCAGGGGCGAGCGGCGTTGCCTAAAGGCCTTCAAGTCTTCGGAACTGATTCGGTATTTTGGTCGCCCAAGTTGCCTCTCGGCGATATTAAAGGCCGGCAGATCGCCACGATGAATCCAATTGAGAACCTTATCCTGTCGGACTCGAAGTAGTTTAGCAACTTCGGGCACCGTAAGAGGCTGATCGGATTGGGTGACTGTAGATGCAAAGAGCCTATATGAAGCAGCTAGGTTGGCACATAAAGCAAAAAACCACCCAAAGGAAGAATCCTTTAATCGAAAAGCACAACAAATTCTGAAGAGGTTACTAGAATTGGCTCGTGATGATGAATGGGCAGCAAGTTTTCTTGAAAACGTTGAACGTCGGATTTATTCGAAATCATAAAGGTTTTATCATATTTCTCCTAATTCTCGAACTCTGAAACCCGAACACTGCCCACTAACCACTGCCCCTATCTTCCCGGATCATAGGGCCAATACTAAATGACGCGACGGAGCGTTGCACTACCAGCGCATAAAGGGCCGCCCATAATACCGCGGATAATAATAATAGGCTGACGGTGCGTAATAGGTCGCATAGGGCGACGGGGCGTAGTATGCGGCGGTCGGCGCGTAGTAAGACGTATACGCTGGGGCGTAGTATGCGGTTGTCGGCGCGTAGTAGGACGTATACGCTGGGGCGTAGTACGCGGTTGTCGGCGCGTAATAGGACGTATACTCTGGGGCGTAATATGCGCTTGTCGCGTAGCCGCACCCACACTGCGCAAGGACGGATGAAGCAACTAGACACGACACTAAAAACGCAAGACTGGCAATTGACCTTGTAAACATGGCTGTCCCCTTTCATTTGGTTGTGTTCAAGGAATTCCGCAATCCCATCGACGTTGGTTCGAAGGCTATGATGGGGTTCCGGGCAACTAATCTACTCTATTATATTATACCTTATTAGAAAAGGGGCTATTTCCTGCAGTGGCGTGCGGGCGCCACGACCAATCGGACCATGCCGTGCGTGGTGCCCGTCGGTGCGCGGCTCGGGCAATTGATAGGCTGTAGGCGGGAAGGAGGAAGGGGGAAGGGCGGAAGGATGAAGGATGAAGGATGAAGGATGAAGGATGAAGGATGAAGGATGAAGGATGAAGGATGAAGGATGAAGGATGAAGGATGAAGGATGAAGGATGAAGGATGAAGGATGAAGGATGAAAAATTGACGATGGATATCGATTGAAACCGCTTGTGGTTTTGCGCTGCCCACTGCCCACTATTTTCCCGGATCCCAGGGCCAGTATTGCATTTTGGTGCGGCCGAGGCGGACTTCTAGTGCACCGGTCATGGAGAAGTTTTGTTGGGCTTGGAAGATGCTGCCGCCGGCGAAGGCCATGTTTTCGGTGGCTTCTACGCGGAAGATTAGCCAATCGTTTAAGTGCATTTTCACGCCCAGACCCACGGGCATGCCCAAGAGGATGCGGGCGTAGTTGGTGCCCATGCGATCGGTGAATTTGATGCGGTCGGTGCCTATGCCGAAGAGCAAGTATGGGCGGAGGGAGGCATCGCCCCAGGGATAGTAAAGAAAATCGATGTCGCAGAGGAACTGATCGGCGTTGCGCGTGCCGGCCAGGTATGGAATGGGCAAGGTGCTTGTCGAACCATTTTGTGCTTCGTAGGCGGGATCGCAGTCGTAGGTGGGGATATTGGCGGTTGCCAGGCGGAGTTCCATGCCCCAGTCGTCGTCCATGTCCCAACCGAAGCGCATGCCGGCCAAGGTGCCGGTTTGCTGCCCGACCCAATCGTTTATCAACGGGCTGCCCACCATCGGACCGACAAAGACGCCGACGCTAAAGGGCCGATTGATCCAAGGCTCGTGATACACGGGCGAACCGGGAGGATGGGCGAAAATCCTGCCGGGCCAAAGCGTGCACAACAATCGGCGGACGGGTCCGCAAGTATCGCAAGTGCCGAGGATGGGATGATCCAGCGGGCGGCCGCACTGCGGGCAACATTCGTCGCCGTGCAAGGACGATGGGGACGATTCGGCGGGTGGCACTGGCTGAGCCAGTGGCACGCCGAGGGCGGCGGGTGGCACTGGCACGCCGAGAGCGGACTCGGGCTGCTCGAATACCGTCTTGTGCGTGGGACTGGTTTGCTTAACATCTGCTTCAGGCCAAACCACGGCCTCTTTTTTTGCCTTCACGGCCAGGGAGGGAAATATCGTGGATTGGTTGGCGGTTTGGTCGGATGATTGGCCCAGGCCGCTCGCCGGCAAAGCGAACAAAGCGGACACCACAAGCCATGCGATAAGAAAACGCGAGCCTCGGGCAGTCATCAGTTATCAGTTTTCAGTAATCAGTTTTAAGTTGTCAGTTTTAAGTTGTCAGTTTTAAGTGTTAAGTGGGCGGTGCGAAAACAGGAGCGGTTTCAGATTACAGTTATGAAAAGTGAGCGCAGCAACACCGGACGGGACTTGCCCGGTATCGGAGGGTGGGATTATCCTGAGCCGGTCAAAACCTGTCAATGCGGAAATATGGTACTTTGTTGGGGTGGTAGTTCAGGGGCTACCCCACACAAAGTGGTACATGCTAGCAGCCCATGTGTAATTTAGTTGACTTTGATTTAAAGTCCCATTAATCTGTAAAGTGTGGGAATGAATGAATAGTTTGGCGTGAACGGGGGGAAAAACGCATTTTCTCCGCATTTTGCTTTGTGGGGTGCTGTTTCCGCGTACCCGCTGATATGGGTAGAAACGATAATCGGAGCTGTTCATGGTTGCGAAACGAAAAGGAACTTATGTTGATATCCTAGTCCGAAAGGGTGTTATCAGCTCTGATCAATTGGCGGAAGCCCAGCAGTTGTCCACCGAATCTGGTACTAAGCTGGCTGATGCACTTATCCGGCTGGGCTACGCCACCGGCGAGGACATTACCCGTGCGATGGCCGAGCAGCACGGTTTGGATTACGTCAATTTAAGCGAAGTGGTTATTCCACCGAGTGTAGTGGAATTGGTGCCGGAGTCGGTAGCCAGGGAAAACGCAGTAATTCCTCTTTCGGAGGGGGATGGCAAATTGACGGTAATCATTAGCGATCCCGACGATTACGAAACGATCGAGAAACTGCGATTTATTCTCAATCGTCCCATCGAAATGGCCTTGGCGCCCCGCGATGCCATTACTGAAGCGATCAATCGCCATTATGGGCAGACCGTGGGCGAGAGCGCGGACTCGATGCTACAAGAATTCACGGATACGGCGATTGATTTCACCGAGACCATGGATGAGCAGGGGACGCGGGATGAAGACGTGGATGAGACCAGCGCACCGGTGGTCCGGTTGGTGCACATGATGATTACCGAGGCCGTGCAGTTGCGGGCGTCGGACATTCATATCGAGCCGTTTGAGGATCGCATTCGCATACGGTACCGGATTGACGGCGTGTTGGTGGAGCGTGACAGCCCCCCCAGGAGGTTGCTTGGGGCATTGTTATCCCGCGTTAAGATTCTTTCCAAACTAGACATTGCCGAGCGGCGGCGAACCCAAGACGGCCGGATCAAGGTGAATGTAGGAGAAAAGGAGTTGGATTTGCGGGTTAGTGTGATACCCACCAATCACGGCCAGTCGGTGGTGATGCGGATATTGGATAAGGACAGCATTAAGGTGGGGCTACGGCAATTGGGGTTTGCTGACGACGATTTTCAAAAGGTCAGGGGCCTGATCCAGCGGCCGAATGGGATTCTTTTAGTAACTGGACCGACTGGGTCCGGAAAGACGACGTCGCTGTACGCAATTTTGAATGAATTAAATACACCGGATAAGAAGATTATAACGGCGGAAGACCCGGTGGAGTATTACTTAGCCGGCGTGAATCAGGTGGAAATCAAGCATGAGATTGGGTTGGATTTTGCTCGTGTGATCCGGGCGATGTTACGACAGGCGCCGAACATTATTTTGGTTGGCGAGATGCGAGATCTTGAGACGGCACAAATGGGCATTCAGGCATCTCTGACTGGACACTTGGTTTTCAGTACACTACATACGAACGATGCGCCTAGTGCTATTACACGTCTAATCGATATGGGTGTGCCCTCTTATTTGGTGGCTAGCTCGGTGGTTGCCATAATGGCTCAACGACTGGTTCGTGTTATTTGCCAAAAATGCAAACAATCCTTTTCCCCACCTCAAACCATGATCGAAGCAGCGGGCATTACCAAAGAAATGGCGACAAATGCCAACTTTCTCAAAGGACGGGGTTGCGGACACTGCCAAGGGACCGGTTTTCGCGGTCGTTTAGGCATTTTTGAGCTAATGCTCATGTCGTCTAAAATACGTGAACTAACTTTTAACGCCGAGCCAACGGACGTAATCCGCCGAACCGCACTGACTGAGGGTATGAAAACACTGTATTGGGACGGCATTGATAAGGTGTTGCGCGGCGTTACGACGCTGGAAGAGGTATTGTCAACGGCAAAACGAGTCGAGGGAGACTAGTGATTAGCAATGGAATTTCTTTGGCAATATCTATCGGCCTGCGAATAATTTCAATGCGGGAAAGGCCCGGCTGAGTTTCGCCATCAGCAGGCGAAAAGGGGTTAATCGAGACAGACCAATCGTAGATTAGCAATGTAAAATACGGGCGGTTTTTTAATAACATTATCAATTTAGTGATTATTTTAGATATTATTCAACCTTTTTAACTCAATGGAAAATTGCTGCAATGGGCACCATTCTGATTGATAAACTCCTGCATACGGTTGTAAATCGCAAGGCAAGCGACTTGCACATCTCGGTTGGTCAGCCGCCGGTGGTTCGTATCGATGGACATCTTCACCGTCTGGAAACCAAGGTCTTGGATCCTGAAGATACCATGGCTTTGATGAAAAGCATTGCACCGGAGCGATGCCAACAGGAGTTACAAGAGGTAGGCGGATCGGACTTTGGTTTCGCTTTCGGTGATATGGCCCGATTTCGTGTTTCTATCTACAAGGACAAGGGGCACGTGGCGATAGCACTGCGGCAGATTCCCAACAAATTGTTGGATTTCAAAGACTTGGGCACCCCGCCCGTGATCGTCGATCTGTGTGCCCGTCCCCGAGGCCTGGTATTGGTTACCGGCCCGACGGGTTCAGGCAAAACCACCACGTTGGCGGCGATGATCGACTACATCAACCAGAACTTCGACCACCATATTATCACCGTCGAGGACCCGATCGAATTTTATCACACGCACAAGAAATCGACGGTCAACCAGCGGGAGTTGGGGGTCGACGTTCCAACGTTTGCCGAGGCCATACGCCGGGCGTTGCGTCAGGATCCGGACGTGATCCTGGTGGGCGAAATGCGTGATTTGGAAACGATCGAGACGGCCATAACCGCCGCGGAAACCGGGCACATTGTTTTCGCAACCTTGCACACCACGGGCGCCCAGGGGACGGTGAACCGGATCATCGACGTGTTTCCCACCAGCCAGCAGGAACAAATCCGCACCCAGCTTTCCACGGCGATTATCGGCATACTATCGCAAGCCTTGCTGCCGAAGATCGGCGGGGGCCGGGTGGCGGCTTACGAGATGTTGGTGGTGGAACCGGCCGTGGCCAACTTGATCCGTGAAAATAAAACTTATCGAATAACATCGGTTATTCAGACGGGCCAAAAAAAGGGCATGCAGTTGTTGGACGACAACATGTTCAGACTGTGGAAAGAAGGGCTTGTTGAGAAAAGCGACGTGCTTTTGCGGGCCGTCAATCCCGAAGAATTGGCGTCCAAGATCGCGCGTGTGGAGCGTGGACTCTTTGAAGACGATGAAGACGAAAAGGGGCGACCAGATGCCGCCTGAGCGGGCGGCAATGGAGCGCATTTAGAGCGGAGTTACGGAAAAGATTGCATAACTGCCCTCACCCTAACCCTCTCCGGGCACCGACGGGCACCATGCGTAGCATGGTCGGTTGGTCGGGAGAGGGGAAAACGGCGCGGATATTTAACGCATCAGATCGACAACGTGACATAACAGCGGGGGTTTTTCAGCCATGGCTATTCGGCGAATCGGTCAGATTCTGGTGGATCTGGGTTTTTTGCGCGAGGATCGCTTGGAAATGCTGCTCGAGGAGCAGCAGCAGCGTCCCGGCGAGATGTTGGGCCATATTGCAGTGAGCATGGGATTGATCAGCGACGATCAATTGGCCCAGGGTCTGGCCGAGCAAATGGGCATGCAGGTAATCAGCCTCGGCGACGCGGCGATATCGCCCGAGGTTTTAGCGATGATTACCGAGCCGATGGCTCAGCTTTATCGCATCATACCTTTGTCGTTCGAGGACAACACGATGACGATTGCCATGTGCGATCCGCAGAAACTCCAGATCCTCGACGAGTTGAGGACTTTTCTGGGGTACGAAATCAAGGCCATGGTCTGCACCGAGAAGGACATGCTGCGGGCGTTGGAGCGTTATTACACGGTGGGCGGCGAGAGCGTGGAAACCTTGATCGCCGACATGGAGCAGGACGACGAGTTGAACATGGCGGCGATAGCCATGGAGGCCTCGCAGGTGGTGGACCTTTCGAGCGCCGAGGCCCTGGCCGACAGTGCGCCGGTGCGGAAGTTGTTGAACATGGTGTTATTGTTGGCGATTCGGGATCACGCCAGCGACTTGCATTTCGAGCCGTTCGAGAACGAGTTTAAAATTCGCATTCGGTCGGACGGCATATTGTACGAGATGGTGCCTCCGCCGCGTCACCTGGCGTTTGCCATAACCACGCGCATCAAGGTGATGGCCGATTTGGACATTGCCGAACGGCGTATGCCGCAGGACGGGCGGATTCGCTTGACGGTGGGCGGGCATCCAGTGGATCTGCGCGTGAGCGTGCTGCCCACGATGTTCGGCGAGAGCGTGGTGATGCGGATCCTGGATCGGTCGGTGGTGATGCTGGATTTGGACACGGTGGGCATGTCGGCGGGAATTCTCGGTTCCTTCCGCGAGGTGATTCGCAGGCCCAACGGCATCGTGCTGGTGACCGGTCCGACCGGCTGCGGTAAGACCACCACGCTTTATGGGGCTTTAAACGAACTGAATTCGATCGAAGACAAGCTGATCACGACCGAGGACCCGGTGGAATACGACATTGACGGCATCGTGCAGATACCGATCGACGCCTCGATCGGCAACACCTTTGCGCAGTGCTTGCGATCGATCCTGCGCCAGGACCCGGACAAAATCCTGGTGGGCGAAGTCCGCGACCTGGAGACGGCGGAAATCGCCGTGCAAGCCTCGCTGACCGGGCACATGGTCTTTAGCACGCTGCACACGAACGACGCGCCGAGCACCGTAATCCGCTTGCGCGACATGGGTTTGCCGCCGTTTTTGATCACGGCCACGCTGGAAGCGGTTTTGGCCCAGCGTTTGGTGCGCAAGATTTGCAAGGATTGCTACGAGCAAACCACGCCCAGCACCGATACCCTGGCCCAACTGGGCCTGACGCCGGAGGAAGTCATCAACAAGAAGTTTTATCACGGCCGGGGCTGCGCGTCGTGCAACAACACGGGTTTCAAGGGCCGCACCGGATTGTTCGAGTGGTTGCCCATGAACGACCAACTGCGGGACATGATCAACCGCGGATGCTCGACCGAAAAGCTCCGCGACGTGGCTTTGCAAAACGCCATGGTGCCGCTTCGGGAATCCGGTCTGGAAAAAGTTTTCACCGGCGTGACCACCATCGAGGAGGTCATTCGGGAGACGGTGGCGGAGATGTAGAGGAGGAAGGATGAAGGATGAGGGATGAAGGAAAATGAGGAATGGTGAATGAATGAAAGTAAGCGATAGTGGATTTGTACTACATTTGTGGAAAATTCTCCCGGAGCAAGCTCCGGGGCTAAACTGAAAACTGATAACTGATAACTGAATACTGATAACTGGAAGCTGTCATGCCGACATATCAATTCGAGGCCATGGACGCCACCGGTCAGGAGATCAAGGACGTACTCGAAGCCCCCAGCCAGGACGAGGCGCAAGCCACGATCCGGCAGATGGGGTTATTCGTGACGAAGATTTCCGTGAAGAAGAGCCGGGCCGCGCCCATGAAAAGTAAAACGGCAAAGAAAGGCAAATCCTTCACCATAGGCGGAATCAAGACCAAGACGCTGACTACTTTCACCCGTCAGTTGTCGATTTTGCAGGACGCCGGTTTGCCCATATTGCGGAGCCTGAAAATTCTCCAGGATCAATCGCCCCCCGGGGCCATGAAAAACGCGCTGATAGACGTCTGTGACGAGATCGAAAGCGGGTCCACGCTATCGGAGGCCATGGCCAAGGTTCCCAAGGCTTTCAACCGGCTTTATATAAACATGATCAAGGCCGGCGAGGCGGGTGGGGCCTTGGAAATCATTCTGCAGCGTCTGGCCGAGTTCCAGGAACGCTCCGAATCGCTGAAACGCAAGGTCAAGGGCGCAATGGTTTATCCCATCACGGTGGTGATCTTCGCGTCGGGCATTTTGACCTTCATCATGATGAAGATCGTGCCCTCCTTCGAGAAAATCTTCAGGGACTTCAAAACCCCTTTGCCGACCGTTACCAAGATACTTATGAGCGCATCGTACTACATTATCCATTTCTGGTACCTTTTGCCGGGCATTCCCATCAGCATTTGGCTGTTGATAAAACTGATACGTAAATTTCAGGCGGGGCGCTACGGGTGGGACCTGTTCATACTGCAAATACCCGTGTTCGGCGCGCTCATAGAAAAAAACATCGTGGCTCGGACCATGCGCACGCTGGGCACGCTGGTGGCCAGCGGCGTGCCCATCCTCGAAGCCCTGCACATAACCAAGGAAACCGCGGGCAATTGCGTGTTCGAAAACATGTTTCAAAAGGTTTACGAATCGATACGCGAGGGCGAATCGATTTCCAAACCGATGAAGGAGAATTCCAAGCCGGGATTCAACGTCGTCACCTTGTTGTTCTGGTTTTTCTTCATCGGCGGACCGATCGGCGTGCTGATGTATCTTACGCGCATGAATAAACGCATCGTCGACGACATGGTGGTGAACATGGTCGACGTGGGCGAGGAAACCGGCGAACTGGATACCATGCTCTACAAGGTGGCCGATACCTACGACGAAGAAGTCGCCGTGTTGACCGAAAGCCTGATGAGCTTGATGGAACCGATATTGATCATCGTGCTGGGCGGGATGGTCGGCTTTATCGTCATCGCCATCTTCATGCCGTTGATCAGCTTGATCGATACCCTTACCAAAGGCGGCAAGTAAAACAGACTGGCGACCGGAGGCTGGAGGCAAATGATAAAAGGGGATAGGGAATAGGGGATAGGGAATAGAGTGGAGTGGGGTGGTCAGTTTACTGACCACTAATTGATAACTGAAAACTGAAAACCGATAACTGACAAAAAGGGCAAGGTTGGTTTCGTATGGTGCGTTGTATGCACCAAGGCAGACAGATTAGACCGCAATTTACACAAAAATACTGCCCGGAGAAACCGCCATGAATGTAAATCGCCCTACTAGCGGACAAAGGACAAAACGTTCGATTGCAAATTGCAAATTGCGGATGAAAGTGGGCAGAGGGCAGTGGGCGGCGGGCCACCCAGAGGGTACCCGGCGGCGCGAAACCGCAAGCGGTTTCATTCATCCTTCAGCGAAAGCGGGCAATAAATTGCCCGCCCCTAAGCGGCTGAGCGGTTTTACACTAATCGAGTTGCTGGTCACCATTGCGATCATCAGCATATTGGCGGGCATAACTTTGGGGGCGATTCGCTACGCCCGCCACGCCGCCGCCGAAGCGAAAACCAAGGCCACCATCGCCAAACTCAACGATCTCGTAATGCGGCGGTATGAGTCGTACAGGACGCGGCGAGTGCCAATAACAATTCCGCAAAGTATACAACAAAGTACAACATATCCAAGACAAGCTGCGCTGCTTCGTTATTGCGCCCTGTTGGACTTGATGCGGATGGAAATGCCGGAGAGAACGTATGATATCATAAATGGCCCGCTTGGATTGGGTCAACTTACTAATCCATGGACGGCCCGGCCCGCTTTCAGCCAGATGTTTTATCAAAAATATACTCAGAATAATCCTAAAATGAACTATGTTGCCGCTAAATATCTTTATATGTGGATAAGTATGACATATCCGGAGGCCATGGAACAATTCGATCAAAATGAAATCGCGGACCTTGACCGCGATGGTTGGCCGGTATTTATCGACGGGTGGGGAAATCCAATCATGTTCCTTCGCTGGGCGCCGGGTTTTTTGCCTTCCATTGATCCCAAAACTAATTGCGATACCGAAGTCCAAACCGGCGATGCGATAAACGACCATGATCCGTTTGATTCGCGGCGTATATGTCCCAGCAATTATCGGTTAATTCCCCTCATCTACTCCCCAGGCCCGGACCAGGCGGGTCATGACCCAAAAAACGACAAAAAATATGGAATAATGGCGACATCACAAAATCCAGACGGCACCGAGTATAACGCATATTATGGGGTCGATCCCTCCGTAAATACAATAGATGATTTAAATCCTTATGCAAAATTACCGACAGTTTATGGAGATATTTTAGTTGGATCACCATCTAAAAATCCTTCCGATCCCGCGGTTAATCGTCTCGACAACATCCACAACCATCGTATCGAACAGCAGTAACATGCGATACCCGAGCGGACACAAAACGAATAGTACGGGCGGCAGCCGGCGGTCAACGACCGCCGGAAAACGGCCGGCGCATGTATTTCAGGGTTCAGGGTTCAGGGTTCAGGATTCGGGGTTCAGAATTCATCCTTCATCCTTCATCCTTCATCCTTCCCCCAGCGGCGTGACGCTGGTGGAGATGCTGATTGTCATTTCGATCATGGCGATTTTGACGGTTGCCGCGCTTAAACTGATGCAGCCGGTCGAGGATCGCCGCGTGCGCGAGGCCGCCCGGGCGGTGAACGTGTATATTTCATCGGCGCGGAATCGGGCGATCGAAATCGGCCGGCCATGCGGCGTGATCTTCCGCCGCGCAAACGGCACCAATTTTCCCACCGCCTCAACGGTCCTGGACCAATGCGAAGTGCCGCCGACGTACGCCGGCGATGCAACGGATTCGGTCGTAAAAGTGCAGGATTGGACGTACAGGCCGGACGGAATCCCATATTTCAAAATTGATAAAGACCCAAGCGTCACAAAAATATGGACTGTTCTTAAGGTCCAAATTAAAAACTATCAATTTTCCAGCAATTTACTTCGCCAGGGCGATTTAGTGCAACTCAACGGCCAAGGGCCTTTTTATACCTTGATATACGATAATCCCACCACCATTGCTTCGGACAGTCTAAGGACCCAGCCGCCATATACTAGTTCTCCGGCGATGAATCAGCCGACCGATCCCCAGGTTCAAGATTTCATGCCCGTTGATGTATATGGCGCTTATGATCCTAATGGCTATTATAATTTTTCTCCGAGCGATTTAGTAGTTGATCCTTCCGGTTCCGGTTGGGTAACTTCGCATTGGTTGACCATGGTTTTAGATCAGAAGGTAACGCCGATGCAAATGTTGCCTTGGCCACAGTTTATCCAATCGCCAACAGGACAACTGTGGTCGTCTCCTGTTCCGTTTCTGATCTTACGTCAGCCGGTGAAATCGTCGGCTTCGCCGCTGCAACTGCCCGCCGGGGCGGTGGTGGACTTGGATTTTTCGGGCCTGGATAATCAATCGTTCCAGAATCTGTCCGGCAATAAATATGACGTGGCGGTGATTTTTTCCGGCAACGGCTCGGTGGAAGGCTATTATTGGAATAACCAGCCCTCCCCTGCTCTCGGGCCGATATTCATGCTCATCGGCAGCCGGTCGCGGGTGCGGGACTTTAGCGCCCAGCCGCTTCCGGCCGTTCCCAATCTTAATGATTTGCCTAACTGGGCCGATCTGTCGAGCATCTGGGTCACGATCAATTATCAAACTGGCATGGTATCGATCGACGACAACTACGCCATAAATTTTTCAACGAAAATGGATTCGGGAGGCAACCTCATTGATTGGACTAAGGTTTCTACGTGGCCGTATTTCATTAATCTATCCCGAATTTACGCCCGGCAATCGCAGAGCATGGGGGGACGGTAAGATGAAAATAATGCAGAATGCAGAATGCAGAATGCAGAACGAACAAAAGGGTTCAGGGTTCAGGGTTCGGGGTTCAGGAAAAAGTGGACAGTGGGCAGTGGGCGGTGGGCAGTGCATTCATCCTTCATCCTTCATCCTTCATCCTTCCCGCCACGGGATCAGTCTGATGGAGGTGTTGATATCAATTTTCGTGTTGTCGATTGGACTTTTGGGCCTGGCGGCGATAATACCGCTGGGTCAAATGGCCCTTTGGGAAACGGCCAAGGCCGACCGGTCCGGGGCCTGCGGCCGGGCCGCCATTCGCGAAATCCAAGTCAGTCGCCTGCTCGACTTCCGCTACTGGTATTGGACGCCGGGCCCAACCTTGCCACTGAATTCTTTTTGGGGTTTTTATAATCCTCCACTCATTACATCTAATACTATTGCGGATGATTATTCGCATGTTGCCGCCGGATACAATGATCCAAATTATCCTCCTAATCTTGATTCCCTGCCGTTTGTGATCGATCCGTTGGGCCGAGAAAGGGGATTGCCGGAGATGTTCGGGCAAATAACGTACAACGTTTATTTGCCTCGCCGAACGCTGCGCACGATGCCGCTGACGCCCACGAGTACTCCTAAAACGTTAATCAATGGGCAGTTGTTTTTCTGGTCGGACGATCTGCCGTTCGATACGACGAAGAATTCCGTAGCCCGGCCGACATTGGTAAAGACGAGCACTGGGGTAGTGACTACGAATAATGGCGATTATTCCTGGTTTTTCACGGTTATGCCGGCGGCGAGTGAAGCGCGGATCGATTATACCACAACTCCGCCGACGGTCAGTCCTTTGCCGGTGGCCCAACGGCGGCTGTTTAACGTGTCGGTGGCGGTGTGTTATAAGCGAAATTTCCAAATTTATGTTGATAGTACACACAATTTCTATCCGGGTAATCCGACAACCACGAATACTTTGGAGGGCGAACACGTCGCGATAATCAGTGCAGTCACCGGTTTTCCGGGCATGGGCATAGGCGGCGGCACGGTTCAATTAGACGCCGGAAACAATATTAATGTCAAGGAAAACCAGTGGGTGATGATGTATCATCTGCATTTGGATAATACAGGGAATCCAAAATCGGGGTATCCGCAATTGAATCGCTTGAACTGGTACCGCGTGGTGGGCGTGGGTAAAACAACGGACTCGAGCGGAATTGCAACTTATTATATAAACCTTAACGGGCCGGATTGGGATTATAACCTGTCGGCCGCGTTGGTCGTGGTACCGGGCGTGATCGGCGTGTATAACACCACCGTGGAACTGGATTGGGATCCGCTTTGGACGAAGTAAAACAACATATTTCTCGCAAAGACGCGAAGGCGCAAAGAAGAGAAGAGAATAATCAAAAATAAAAAAGCCAAATGACAATAAATTGTTTTTATTTGTAATAAATGATTTGTTTTTTATTAATTCCTTAGCGGCTTTGCGGCTTTGCGAGAAACGAATTATTATTTTTAGAAAGATCAAATAGATTACCGAAAATGAAATCGCCGCGCAAGTCGTCGATGCGGCTTATCAAATACATGTTAAGCTTGGCCCGGGATTGTTCGAGTCTGTTTATGAGGTTGTGCTTGCATACGAATTGAAAAAGCGCGGATTACAGGTCGAAAGACAAGTCATTATACCAATTGAATATGAAGGAATTAAATTCGACGAAGGCTTTCGAGCTGATGTTATTGTGGAAAATAAGGTACTCGTGGAACTTAAGTCCATTGAGAGCCTTGGCAACGTGCATAAGAAACAAGTTCTGACATATCTTAGATTGACAAATATGAAACTTGGCCTGCTAATCAATTTCGGTGAAGCATTAATCAAAGACGGTATAGTACGTATTGTTAACGGTTTATAGAATCTCTCGCAAAGTCGCAAAGACGCAAGGGAAATTAAATAATAATCACAAGTTACACGAGTAAATATTGATTCGACACATTTGAATTTTGGTTATCTCATGAAATAATGTGTTAAATATTTATTTTAAAATAATTCTTTGCGTCTTTGCGAGAAATCGATTAAGAGGACGGCTTCAATGAGTGATAGATATTCCAATACCCGCCGGGGCGTATTGCTGCTTTTGGTGTTGGCCATATTGGCGTTGTTCGGCCTGGTGGCCGTGGCGTTTGTGCTCATCTCGGGCCAGTCGCAGCGGAGCGCGAAGAACATGCAGCGCGTGGACCAGACGCTGGAGGATCCGCAAAAACTCCTGAGCGAAGCCATGATGCAGGTCGCCCGCGGCGCCAGCAATCCGGTCTCGGTCATCGGGCCGCATAGTCTGCTGGAAGACATGTACGGGAACACGTCTCGGGTCGGGGCAGTGGTCGCCAACACTTTATATCCTTATTTCGCCGTTGCCGGGGGACAATTGATTCAGATCGGCGTTCCTTCGCCGATTCCCGATTCCATCAAAGGGTCTTTGCCGGCGTTAAAACTATCCGATAGTCCTCCAAGGGCGTCGGCTTCGTGTTCCGGCACGGTGATAACCTTTCTTAACGGTCCGCGGACAATGGGTCATAGCACGCGTATTGTTGCATACATTCCCGCCGCCGGCTCGACGCCCGATTATTTTCAAATCGTAGCCACCGATGCGATAACCTATGACAACATTGCCGCCGACTTGGCCGATTTGTATGATCCTATTACGAAAATACAGGAGCCGCTTTTCTATCTAATCAACGGCGCGCCGTTTAGCGGCACGGGTTTTGGCTATAATCCGGACACGGGCAAACTCGACCTATCTTATGACACATTGGCCGGCGGGTTATCGACCAGCGCCGCAGACAATCCCCCCACCGCCACTTCGACATTGCTCCCGGCAGCGTTGCTGCCGAACTTGCCGATGACGTTATATTATTCTTCGGCATGGGGACCAATAACGAATCCTTTAAGCAATCCGCCGGGCGGGGCCAACGAAGATTACGACGCCGCCGATTATCAAAACATGCTGCTGGCCGCGCAAATTACCGACCCAACGACCGGCAAAGTGACGGGCGTTTTGCCTTCGCTACACCGCCCGGCATTGGTGAATTATTGGATCAATAATAAACTTGGAGCATCAGGAACATGGTTGAGTCTTTGGACTCAATATCCCGATTTATGCCGTAAAATCATGATGCGGCCTATTGGCATCATGAATAATTTAACGGTCTCCAACAGCCCCGATCATTCCAATTTCACCGGCGGCAATTCAACTTTCGAACCGACATGGAATGGAGTAATATCTTCCAGCACCAGTTATCAATGGGACGTTGACAACGACGGCGACGGCGTGCCGGACAGCATTTGGGTCGATCTGGGCCTGCCCGTCCGGGCCACAAAAGACGGAAAACTGTACAAGCCGCTGTTTGCCATTCTCTGCGTGGACATGGACGGCCGATTGAACCTCAACGCCCACGGCAACCTGGCACAGGCCAACAATACATCGACTTATGGCATCACGACAACATTGCCCAGCAATATATTTTTTACAGATGGAATCGGCGGAGGAATTGGCACGGCCAGCAATCTTCTCTGGGCGCAAGGCTACAGTCCGGCGGATATAAATCTATATCCGTTGCTCGGCAGTAATTACTCAAATATGCTTATAGGCAACGGCGTTTACGAAGGACATTACGGATCGAGACAATTGCCCGGCACGGTGGCTAACGATCCTTTGACAGTAAATAAATGGTTTGAATACGGCGGCAATTACGCCGATCCGAGTTCCGCCGACAATGCGGGTTCATATGGATCGCCGCCCGACCTGCAAGGGGCGGGCTCGATAGGATTGGATCCGGCGGGGCGGCCAATCTACGCCAATTTCGGCGTCTGGAGCAGCGACCTTGTTAACTATGTCGCAAGCGGTTCAACTCTGGAGAATGTCCCTTATGCGCTGAATTTAGCGCCGAACATTACCAGAGGCTTGCCGACTGCCGTCAACAATCCGTTTAGCGTGAATGAATTGGAGCGGATATTGCGCCCGTTCGACCGCGACGCCGCGCAATTGCCGGCCAGATTGGCGGCACTGACGTCGCCAAGCGCCGCAGCGCCGTATGCCGATTCCACATTGATTACCAAACGTTCCGAAGCGACCACGGAGAGTTGGGACGTCCCCGCGCCCGCGCCCGATACAGCCGCGCTTAGTTCAACAGAACGCGCATTATTGACGAACGGCCGGGCAACCAGTTTGAGCGATTTGCTTAAAGCAAAGGGCGTTTCCGAGTCGAATTGGGGTAGTTATTTCCCGCCGGAAATGCTGGCCGGCTTGAAACTGAACCTTAATCGCCCATACGGCGACGGCCGCGACGGCGATGGCAACAAAGTGGTGGATGAACCCGGCGAGGCGCTGAACAAATTGCTGCTTTACGCAACCTCCGGCTCGCAAGGCACTTTTTCAGAGACCTATTTCGATCCGACGCACACGGCAACCGATTCCTTGCAGGCCAGGCAACTTCAAGCCAGATATTTATATATTTTGGCCATGCTAGTGGTCGACCGTTCGGCGCTGAAAACTCAACTCAACACAATTCTAAAGAAAACCGCGACGAATGACGACGTCGCACGGTATTTAGCCCAATGGGCCGTGAACGCGGTCGATTTCCGCGACCGCGATTCAATAATGACGCCGTTTATCTACGATCCCGATCCGCTCAACGATTTCGGCACGAATCCGACTCCGCCCACCTGGCGGACGTCACTCGGTTTGCCCACTGCCGCCGACATTACAAATAATCGGGTGGTTTGGGGCTGCAAGCGCCCGGAACTGTTGATTACCGAGACCTTGGCCTTTCACGACCGGCGAACGCAAGACTTGGACTCTGATCCCACGCACAAGAAAACCACCGATACTCCTCCAGACGATGATTTCGATCAAAAATATAAACCGGAGGGCTCGTTGTTTATCGAACTTTACAATCCCTGGACCGATCAAGAGCCCCGGCCTTACGAACTATCCAACGCGATCAACGGCGGCGTGGATCTGACAAAAATAAATTCCAGCGGGTCGCCGGTTTGGCGGCTGGCGATTGTCACCGACAGTGCAACAATGGACAACGACCCGGACGATCCATCATCCGCCACGGTCACTTATGCGAGGACGATTTACTTCGCCAATCCATCGTCGGGAGCCGTTCTTCCCAATGACAAGACAAATACAAATCCCACGACGAAAGCGGACGTGCAATTTTACCCAAACAGCGCATACGCAGCGAAAATCGCGCCTATCAAGCCCGGCCGTTACGCCGTTATCGGGCCGGGCAATAGCAGCAACACCACCGGCGGTAAAGCCACAACGTATATCGGTTATCTCACGGGTTTGTATCAAGGCGACGCTTCCACTCGGCGCATTGAACTGACGCCAAACCTCGATCCGGACGCCGCGGGACAAGTTGCCGTCTATCCCGATGGCGCTTCAAACGCTACTCCGGCCGACAGCGGCAGTTCGAAAACCATCCAATCGCCCGTGGCCGTGGTCATCAATAGCCCCCGACGCCTCAGCATCTCCGAACCTTCTACAGATTATCCGAATGTGGATCCTACCGGCATAGCTTATGATGCGATAATTGGAAATGGATATACGACCCCCTACGATTCGCCTCAGGACAAAGCGATGCAACAGCCCGTCTGGGATAATTATTTGAAGTTTAACGGCACATTTCCCCGATATGCCGTGGTGCATCTGCAGCGACTGGCGAATCCGCTGTTGCCGTATGACGCAACTATGAATCCATATCGCACGATAGATTCGATGTCGGTCAATCTGACGACATTTAATGGTATCACGACAGCTAAGCCGGCAAACGGGGATGAAGGCTTGGATGCTTCCATTACACTTGACCAAGGATTTTTCACGCGCGAGCGGGGCACAAAAAACGACACGTCCCATACAAACGATTTGTGGCTCCATGAATCGGATTCGACGGCGATAAGCGATATTCAAGGCAGCCGTTCCTTGTCCACCAGCAGCACGCATAATATGACTCAAAACCCCATCCAGTCCTTTGGGTATTTGAATGTCTGCTTCGGGACTCCCGTCAGCACGATTACGGGTTACGAGGGTTGTCCGGCGTCGCCGTTCCCTTGGCTGACGTGGAACAACCGCCCCTATGTAAGCAACATGGAGCTAATGCTGGTTCCGGCCACCTCTTCGTATCAACTCCTGCGAAAATACGCTTTACCCGGCACTGGCACAAATCCTTACACAAATTATCTCGATTCAGCCTCTAATGCCGTCGATCCCTACGGGCATTTGCCGAACTTTTTCAACAGTGCGGAATTGAGCGGAACGGCCGCCGCCGTGGAATTGCATCGGCTACTGGACTATGTCGGCGTGCCGTCGCGGTTCGCGGGTACGGATATTCAAGGTAATCCATCGACCATGGCAAGCGATAATCAGCCGTTCTACCCGCCTTTCAACTTTATTCCAACTTATCGCGAACCGGGCAAGATAAATTTGAATACGATTTATAATAAAGATGTTCTGCAGGGATTATTGAATGTTCCTGCCATGAGTACGAGTGCATGGCAATATTTTGTGGCCAGTCGAAGAGGCGATCCGTCAAATACTACCGACACCATCCTTGTCGACAATAGCGGCATTCCCACGGAATTCGCCCGGCCGTTCCGTTCGGCTGGAAATGGTTCGCTTGTTCCCCCAGTAGCGCCGGTTTTGCCGTCCATATTGAATCCGCTATTGCCTAATCGAGAAATCAACGCCACCTTGCTCCGCGCCTATCCCGAAAGCACTAACGATCCTCTGTTTAAACACCAGTCCACCAACGCCGTGGACAATACGACCCGCAATCCGTTTTTCCGCTATTCCGGATTGGAACGCCTGGCGAATTTGGCGACTACGCGGTCGAATGTGTATGCCGTGTGGATCACGGTGGGATATTTTGAAGTGACGCCTTGGAGCGCCGGAGTTGACGCCGTTCATCCCGACGGGTATCAACTTGGTCAGGAAATGGGCACTGACAGCGGGGAAATCGTGCGTCACCGGGCGTTTTTCATGATCGACCGCACTATTCCGGTTGGGTTTCAACGCGGACAGGATTTAAACGTGGAAAAGGCAATAATTTTGAAAAGATTCATTGAATAGGGATTAGGGATTGGGGAAAAAAAAGTTTAGCCGCGACCCGAAGGGGAGCGCAATAGTTGATAGTAAAGTGCGTGCGACGCACCTATGTATATTATTGCTTGATTATCGGTGCGTTTCACGCACCCTACTTTTATGTCACGCAACGTCAAAAAAACCGCCCGGATGCCGGCGATGAAATTTCCGAAACTGCAAAAGCGGTTGCGGATGAGCGGCACTGGCAAAGCCAGTGGCACACGCGGCACTGGCAAAGCCAGTGGCACGCACGGCAGTGGCACGCGAGCGAAAATCGCGGCGGATAAAGGCCGGATGCGAAACCGCAAGCGGTTTTATTGAAGTTTTCAGTTATCAGTTTTCAGTTATTCCCGTAATCATGGGCTACCGAACGCTGCGGCAATGCGTCGATGATTTAGCGGCCACGGGCCAATTGGCGATCGTCGAGGAGCCGATCGATCCGCAGTTGGAGGCGGCTGAGATTCAGCGGCGTGTGTTTCGCGCCGGCGGACCGGCGATTTATTTTGCGCGGGTTAAAGGCTGCCGATTCCCCATGCTCGGCAACCTGTTCGGCACGATGAAGCGGGTGCGATATATTTTTCGCGACGCGCTAGCGGGACTAAAACGGCTGGTGTCGCTGGAGGCCGATCCCGCGGATATTTTGCGTCATCCCAGGCTGTATTTACGATCGTCCTGGTTGGCGCTTTACATGCGGCCGAAAAAAGTCCGCGCCGGAGCGGTACTCGCCAATGAGATTACGTTGGGACAGCTTCCGCACTTAAAATCGTGGCCTGGCGACGGCGGGGCATACATCACGCTGCCGCAGGTTTACACCGAGGATCCGGAGGAGCCGGGATTCGCAAAATCGAATCTGGGCATGTACCGCGTGCAGATTTCGGGCGGCCAATACAAGCCGAATCTGGAGGCCGGATTGCATTACCAGTTGCAGCGGGGCATTGCCGTGCATCATGCGAAGGCCATTCGGCGCAAGGATGTATTTCGGGTGAACGTTTTCGTGGGCGGGCCGCCGGCGATGACCGTTGCCGCGGTGATGCCGCTGCCCGAGGGCATGAGCGAGTTGGGATTCGCCGGTCTTTTGGGTCGGCGCCGGGTGGCGATGATCCGCCGGCCGAATAAGCTACCCATTGCCGCCGAGGCCGATTTCTGCATTACCGGTTATCTGGATCCCAAACGGCTCAAGTCCGAGGGGCCATTCGGCGATCACCTGGGCTATTACAGCCTGGCGCACGAGTTTCCGGTGCTGCGCGTGGAGCACGTGTATCATCGACGTGATGCGATCTGGCCGTTTACGGTGGTGGGCCGGCCGCCGCAGGAAGACACGATCTTCGGCGAGTTGATTCACGAGTTGGCCGGCGAGACGATTGCAAAGACGATTCCGGGCGTCAAGGCGGTTCATGCCGTGGACGCGGCGGGCGTGCATCCGCTGCTTTTGGCCCTGGGCAGCGAACGCTACGCGCCGTACGACGAACCGCGCAGGCCGCGGGAATTGCTCACCCTGGCCAATGCCCTGTTGGGTCAGGGGCAATTGTCGCTGGCCAAGTATTTGTGGATCGTTGCCGGCGAGGACCGGCCGGACCTCGACGTGCGCAACGTCCCCGATTTCTTTCGCCACGTGCTGGAACGGGTGGATTGGCGGCGCGATCTGCACTTTCAGACTTGCACCACGATTGACACGCTGGATTACAGTTCCGGCCGGTTGCACGAAGGCTCGAAAGTGGTAATCGCCGCGGCCGGAGCGGCGAAACGGACCTTGCCCGTGGTGATCGACAGCCGGCTTGCGCTGCCTGAGGATTTGGGTTTTCGCAAGGCGCGGATATTTCTGCCGGGGATACTGGTGATCGAGGGTCCGCCCTACCGCGTCGAGGCCGACGGGCGCGATTCGGCGGTAGAGCGGTTTTGCGCGCGTTATACCCGGCATGAGGCGATTAACGCTTTTCCCTGGGTGGTGATTGTCGATCAAAGCGAATTTGCGGCGGCAAGCCTGGAAAATTTTCTTTGGGTAACGTTTACGCGGAGCAATCCGGCTACGGATATCTACGGGATCGAATCGTTCACGGTCGATAAGCATTGGGGCGCGCTGGGTTCGCTGGTTATCGACGCTCGGAGCAAGCCGCACCATGCCCCGCCGCTGGTAGAGGACCCGGCGGTGAGCAAGCGCGTGGACGCATTGGCCGCCCGGGGAGGGCCGTTGCATGGTATTATTTAGGGATTGGGGATTGGAGAAGGATGAAGGATGAGGGATGAAGGATGAGGGTTAAATGATGAATGATGAATGAAACCGCTTGCGGTTTCGCGCTGCCCGCTGTGCATCGTCTACTGACCATCGTCCACCGCCTACTGTACACCGTCCACTGCCAATGATCCATTTTGTGCGCTAATTTGCCTTTAGTTTTAACATGGAAAACATTCAATCCTACGACATTTTGATAATTGCATGGTTCTTTGTTCTGGGCGCAGTGATCGGCAGTTTTTTGAACGTGGTGGTATTTCGGTTGCCGCAAGGAATGAGTTTGATCTTGCCGGGGTCGCACTGTCCGGCGTGCAATCATCGAATCCGCTGGTTCGATAATATCCCCATTGCCTCGTGGCTGGCGTTGGGCGGAAGATGCCGCGATTGCCGGGCGGCGATCTCCGCTCGATATCTCGTGGTGGAGGCGGTAACCGCCGGCATGTTCGCCCTGCTCGGGGCGGCGGAGTTCACCTTTAGGGGAATCAACCTGCCGGTGCGGGAAATTTACGAAACCGGGAATGCAGGCTTTCCCAGCCGAAATTATTCGGAACTGTACACGATATTGCTCTATCATTTATTGCTTTTGTGCACGCTCCTGGCCGCGGCATGGATCGAGATCGACCGCCAAAAACCGCCGCGGCGCCTGTTTGTACCGGCCCTGGCGATTGGCGTGATCGCGCCGCTGGTTTGGCCTTATCTGCGGCCGATGCCTGCCTGGCTGGCGCTTCCCGATTGGACAAGCCGGGTGCTGGATTGCACCGCGGGGTTGGCGGCGGGCGGATTGCTGGGTTATATAGCCTGGCGCATACAAGGAATAAAATCGCCCGGCGGCATAACCTGGGGACTGCTGTGCGTGGGAGTTTTTCTGGGCTGGCAGGCCGTCTGCGGCGTGGCATTTGTGATTTCGCTGCTGGCTTTGCTCGCCGCGGCACTTGGCAAACGCCGAAAACAGGCCGGGGCTTGGCCGTTTTCCCTATGGCTATATACTGTTACCTTGGGGTGGATATTGGCATGGTCGGTGATTGTCGATTTGATATGATAGGAATTGGGGATAAAAAAAGGATGAAGGATGAAGGATGAATAAAAGGCTATAGGCTGGAGGCCGGAGGCCGGAGGAATGAAAACTGATTACTGAAAACTGATACCTGAAAACTGATAACTGAAGAACCATGAACGAAGATCACCAGCGAGAGATGAATCTGCGAAAGATATTGCAGTCGCTTAGTTATCGCGTGGCTTACAAGGACGTGGATTTCCTGATGCAGCCCGAACTGCGGGCCGCGCGGATGGAACTTGAACTCTTGAAGCCGGAGTTGTATTTTCAGCGGAACAATATCCGCTCGACGGTGGTGCTGTTTGGGAGCACGCGGATCATCGAGCCGGCCGCCGCTCGGGAGCAATTGGAGCGGGCCCGTGCCCGCCTGGCCGAAACGCCCGACGATGCGCGGCGTCAGCGGGCGGTGGCCCGGGCGGAGGAAATAGCCAAGCGGAGCCATTATTACGAAACCGCCCGGGAGTTCGCCCGGCTGGTTTCGACGGTTTCTCAAAAAGAAGAGGCCTGCGATTATGTAGTCATAACCGGGGGCGGGCCGGGCATTATGGAGGCGGCCAACCGCGGCGCTTACGAGGTGGGGGCGAAATCCATCGGACTGAACATCCGCCTGCCGCGGGAACAACAGCCCAATCCTTATATCACTCCGGAATTGTGCTTCCAATTCCATTATTTCGCCATGCGGAAATTCCACTTTCTCATGCGGGCCAAGGCCCTGGTGGTGTTTCCCGGCGGGTTCGGCACTCTCGACGAACTGTTCGACGCACTAACGCTTCGCCAAACCGGACGGATGCAGGAGATTCCCATCATCATGTTCGGGCGCGAGTATTGGCAACGCGCCATCAACTTCACCTTCCTGGCCGACTCGGGCACGGTCGAAGACGCCGATTTGGACCTGATCTCCTTTGCCGAGACCGCCGAAGAGGCCTGGAACATGATCGAGCAGTTCCACCGTCATCGCCGACCGCCCGGCGAGTGGACCGACGCTGGCAGCGACGCATGGATCACCGAGTGAACCGCACGGGTGCGGGTGGCGGGTGCCATGGCCATGATTGCGGCCTGCTTGCATGTCACACATACCCACGACAAGCGTGGGCATGGCACCGGGTAACCCGTTCCATAGTATGAAATATCAGGATTGACAACGTCATGCTCGAAAACGAAAATGCAGAAAAGTTTTACCGCACTTCGGTGGTTGAATACCTATTGGGCCGAAGCATTGAGTTGAGGGGACTTCATGGCTAAGTACGAGCCAGTGAGCCCGGAGGAGGCTGAACTCAACGCAGCTGTTGAGGCTATCCTTAACTCAGATAGCCCCAAGAAACTAGTAGTTGCCGGCCCAGGCACAGGCAAAACGACCCTCTTCAAAAAGATGCTCGAGGTCGCACCAGGAGAGCCCAGCCAAAGGATTGTCCTTACATTCATCAACAACCTTAAGGATGACTTGAAAAAAGACCTCGGCGACCTCGCCAAGGTCTTCACGCTCCATTCATACTGCCTCCGTCTGCTCTACCGCGAGGCGAAACTTCGAGGTTCTCTGTCGCCAGACTTCCGCTGCTGTCCGGGACTCGCAAGCCTTATTGCTGAGGACTGGGAATTTATCGAGGGAAGTGAGGCTCCGCAGTTTGTGGGCGAAATGCGGAGCCTAGCTGAGAAGAACCACATCCCGTTCTACCTCGCGCGCGGGGATTACTACGACGCCGTCGACTTTGATGACAACGTGTACCGTGTCCTTTGTGGTCTCAAGGCTGGTCGAGTCGCGGTCGACAGCTACGAACTGGTATTGGTCGACGAGTATCAGGACTTCAATGCGTTAGAAGCAGGAATAATCGACCTTCTCGGGGGCCACAACCGGATTCTGATTGCTGGTGATGACGACCAAGCATTATACAGCCCGTTGAGAGATGCGAGTTGGGATCACATTCGGCTTCTAAGGACGGTCGGAGAGTACAAGTTCTTCGAACTTCCCTTCTGCATGCGGTGCCCGAAAGTAGTGGTTGATGCTGTCAGGGATGTAATCACTAAGGCTCATAAACTAGGAAAGCTCAAGGGGAGGATCGAAAAGCCGTACAAGTATTTTTATCCCGCCAAGGGAGCCGATAGCAAGAAATACCCAAAGATCGCCAGGGTAGAGACGA
Source organism: Thermoguttaceae bacterium (assembly GCA_050013075.1). Taxonomy (GTDB): domain Bacteria; phylum Planctomycetota; class Planctomycetia; order Pirellulales; family Thermoguttaceae; genus JBEKIK01. Next base: position 25,633 of record JBEKFZ010000047.1, read on the forward strand.
CCGTTCAGAGCAAGAAAGTCAACTACATGGGCCGCTATATTGCGCGGGCGATTGCGGAGATTCCGCAAGATGAAGTTAAGGCAGCGATGTCCGGTGGTTATCCCATTGCCTTGGTCATCGTGGCCAAACCCTATCGCGATCAGATCATCACCTATTTGAAGAGCGATGGTTTCGCTATCGAGACAAGGGGCGAGTCCAGCCCGAAACTGAGTCGGGAGACAGGTCTTTCGATTCTCAAAAGGGACCGCAACTCAAACATCGGTTGGAGGATCATCCTTGGCATAGATGAACCGCCCTTTCGTAGGGAGGCAATAAAGCAGACTGCAGATCGGACGAAGGCACTTGCCAGTCTTATTCCTGTTGAGTACCGCAAAAGCGTAATCGCTGAGGTCAATGTGTTCAAGCCAGCGGAGTCGACACGGGATGACAAAGAGAAGAAGCCAGTAGAATTGCGGTGTGTTCAGGTGACATCCTTTGAAGGCGCAAAAGGTCTATCCGCCCAACACGTCTTTATCGCTGGCCTGCATGACGGGGAGCTACCACGAGATCCGGCATCTGTCAAAGACATAGAGATATGCAAGTTCGTGGTCGGACTGACGCGCACGCGCAAGAAGTGCACGCTTGTGTATACGCGTCACTTCGCGGATGGATGGAAGTCGCCGTCAGCCTTCATCTCCTGGATTGCTCCAGATAGGCTGGACTTCGTCAAGGTTGACAAGGCGTACTGGAAGTAGACCGAAGAGGATGGCGGTCCATGCGTCGCGAGGACATGCGTTTGTCCAACAAGCGGATCGATTAGATACGCTTCGCTCGCAGCTTATCCGCTGAACATTGGGCCTGAAAGAATAGGGTTTTTGTTATGAAAAGTATTTATGAACGACTTTATATTGGAACCGAAGAAGACTGTCGTTCTGGAAATAATGAATGGGCGATTGTCCATGCGTGTAAAAGTCCTTGCCATCAGAGAGAAGTAGGATATCATGGTAGTTTACCAAGCACTCATCCAAATTATTTAGTATTAGAAAGAGAAAATGATCTCATATTAAATATGGTTGATCCTCCGCGTCCTCTCTTTATGCCAAAATTATTTATCGATTTTCTATGGTTTTCAGAAAAGCATTGGAATAAAGGAAAGAATCTATTAATTCATTGTAATCTGGGCGAATCACGTGCGCCATCTTTGGCTTTACTCTTTATTGCTAAGCGTTTGCACAGAATAAATGGTTCAAGTTATGAAAATGCCAAATCTGAATTTATGAACCTATTTCCAAGCTATACACCTGGTTTAGGAATACAAATATATCTACATCAACATTGGAATGAATTCTAATCAGGCCCAATCCGCTCGGGTGCCACTGCTTGCTTGTCCGTGTTTTGCTGGCGATTGTACACCGACCACTACCCCCCGCCCACTGCCCACTAACTGAAATTCCCGCATTCCCCTGTCTGCCGTCCGCCTTCACCCTAAAGCCTATCGTCTCTACGTGTCCTTCGTGCTCTTCGTGGTGAATAAATTTCTTTGTGCCCCTTCTGGGCATAGACTGGCCAACAATCGCCCTTATCTTTTCTGTTGAAAAATTACAACTGCTTGTAAACAAGCCAGTTGCGCACACTGCGATCAGGAAAAACTCCTCCCGTTCAGACATTAAGATGGCGCGAAAGCCCGTCTTTAGTGGGGTAAGCGGCGTTTTCCGAGTTCCTTAGCCCGGATTATTTATGAAATTACACTAGCCCGAAGCGCAAGCGAGGGATGGCAAACAGTTTACCCTCGCTTGCGCTTCGGGCTGGTGTTTTGCACTATGCGTTAAAAAACCTAGGCTCTGGGTTAGGACGATAAATTGTTCATGATAATATATAATGTCAGTGTAGTTTGAACTTTCAAGGCGGTTTTAGTGTCTTGAAAAGAACCGCTTGGGTGCATATCCTAAGATCTTGGGACAAAAGTAGTTGCATTGTCGGTTTCAAAGTGTCATTACAAGCAGATAGGTGAAAATCAGTGTCAGCAGTATCCAAAAACAAGTCAGCCGCCGCCGGCCGGCCGCCATCCAATCCGATTGACAAACCCCAAATAACCAGCGGGGCCGATATCCTCGTGCAGACCTTGGTAAATCATGGCGTGGATACGATTTTTGCCTATCCGGGCGGGGCAAGCATGCCCTTGCATCAGGCCCTGACCCGGTTCCGCGATAAGGTTCGCGTGATCTTGCCCAGGCATGAACAAGGCGGCGGTTTTGCCGCCCAGGGTTACGCCCGCAGCACCGGGCGGATCGGAGTGTGCATGGCCACCAGCGGACCGGGCGCAACCAACCTGGTCACACCCTTGGCCGACGCCAAGCTGGACAGCATTCCATTGCTGGCCATTACCGGGCAGGTCGGGTCTCCGGTGATCGGCACCGACGCCTTTCAGGAAACGCCCATCGTCGAAGTCTGCCGAAGCGTCACGAAACATCATTACCTGGTGACCAACGTCAACGACATTGCCCGGGTGGTCCGCGAGGCTTTTTACGTGGCCACTACCGGCCGGCCCGGACCGGTGCTGGTCGATATACCTAAAAACATCCAGCTCCAGCAGACCACGCCCAACTACGACGATCCCTTGCAGTTGCCGGGCTATCACGTGGGATGCGAGCGGGCAAAGCCGGCGGAGATCGAAAGAATCGCCGACTGGATCCGCGACTGCAAGCGCCCGGTCATTTATGCCGGCGGAGGCGTAATCACGGCCGATGCCAGCGAAGAACTTTTGGAACTGGTCCGCAAGACCGGCATTCCAGTGACCACCACGATGATGGGCCTGGGCGGATTTCCCGGCAATCATCCGTTGGCCCTGGACATGCTGGGCATGCACGGCAGCATTTACGCCAATTACGCGGTGGATAACGCCGACCTGTTGTTGGCCTTCGGCGTGCGTTTCGACGATCGGGTGACGGGCAAGGTCTCGGAGTTCGCCCACCGGGCGAAGATCGTCCACGTCGACATCGACGCCTCGGAAATCAACAAGATCAAAAGGGTGGATCTGGCGGTTTGCAGCGACCTTAAATATGCCTTGGCCGAATTGAACAAGATTGTTCGTGCCCCGGCCGATCTCGGCGAATGGCATCGCAAAATCGCCGCCTGGAAGCGCGACGAGCCGTTCCGCTACAACATCGACTATCCCGGCATCCTGCCGCAACACGCCATCCACGAATTGTACGAACTCACCAAGGATCGCGACGCTTATATCTCCGTAGGCGTGGGCCAGCATCAGATGTGGTCGGCCCAGTATTACAAGTTCACCAAGCCGCGGCACTGGATGTGCAGTTCCGGGCTGGGGACCATGGGTTTCGGCCTGCCCGCCGCAATGGGCGTAAAGGCGGCGCATCCCGACAAACTCGTGATCGACATCGACGGCGACGGCAGCCTGCTGATGAACATCCAGGAAATGGCCACCTGCTTCTGCGAAAAACTGCCGGTGAAGGTGCTGCTGTTGAACAACATGCACCTGGGCATGGTCGTGCAGTGGGAAGATCGTTTCCACGACGCCAACCGGGCACACACGTATCTCGGCCCCATCGATCATCCCGAGGCCCGCGGCTTGGGCAACGGCATCACGCCCCAGGAGCGCTACTATCCCGATTTCATCGCCGTGGCCCGCGGCTTCGGCTGGGACGGGCGCTCGATCTCGGCCAAGGACGATCTCGTGCCCGCGATCAAGGAGATGCTCAGCGCAACCGGCCCATACATCCTCCAAGTCCAAATCCCCTACCAAGAACACGTCCTGCCCATGATCCCCACAGGCATGACGGTGAGGGAAATGATTAAGGAATAAAAGTTGACGGTGGGCAGTGAAGGTAAACAGTGCCTGCTGTCATTCTGAGCGCAGTGAAGAATCTCTTTAGCTTTCAGCAATCAGTAGTCAGGTTTCAGCCTGTATTTTTCATTCTGTATTATGTTGAATTAACCATTAACCACCAACTATTGATTTTTGCCCGGCAAATGGAGCATTAAGTAGTGGGGCAGATTGCTAATCTGCCCAAAAAAGGCAGGTTGGCAACCTGCCCCACAGTTCATTGCCCAGGCAAAGGTCAATAATATCCACATATCTGTCATTTGCGAGCGAGTGGTTGCTATACGGGCGCATAAATCATCAATTCTATGTCCGGCGCTTGACAAATGGGGGGGGGCCATGGTAAAAAAGGAAGGTCGTTAAGATAGGTGAATTCCGCCTGATTCCAGTTGGGAAATCTAGCTTCGCTTGACAACGAAAGATGCACCGTGAAAGTTCTGTCCGCTGGAGTTTCCGGTTGCCTAGCTGCGCTGATCGCGGTCGGTTCGGTCCATGCCGTGGTGCTCGACGACTTCGAGGGTCTCAGCGTCGGGGCAATCAATGGTCAGAACGGCTGGCACGCCGACTCGGCGTCCGCGGGCGTCGGACGGGATTTTACCCGCGGCGGGAATCAGTTCCTGCGGCTAAGCGGCGCGGACAACGACATCTACAAGTCGTTAGGCGCCGCTGCTATCCCAAACGGGCAGACCGGCACGATCTTCTTCCGCTTTATGGCTACCTCGGCCGCGTCCAATCACGGCATTGGAGTTACGGAAGTCGATGCCCCCAACTCATGGGACAACTACCGCGCCACGGCACTGATTGATAACGACACCCGCGACGTGAAGGTGCAAGGCCGCAGCGGCAGCAGCTACGTCGACCTGGCGCAGAACGGCGGGGCCAATGCCCTCAGCCCGCTCCAGTGGACCGACGTCTGGATGGTCGTCAACAATTCCACCGACACGGCCGACTTCTATATCCGCCGTGCTGATTCCACGGAACGCGTCCTGGTCGGTTCGGGCCTGCCATTCCGCAACGGCTCGACCACCGCAACACTCGACAGGTTCCTTGCCCGGGTCTCCACCGGCACGTTAGACGATGTGATCATCGACGACGTCCACGCCTGGATCGGCGGCGTTGCCGCCGGGGACGGGGAAATTCCCTCCACTTCGGTAAGCCCCACGCTCAACGTGTCTTCGCTGTACGGATTCGCCGCCCTACGCATCAACTCCATCAATAGCTGGCTCGGTACGACGGCGTACCTGAGCACGACGACAACCAGCGGCGCCTGGAACACGACCGGCGCGAGCGGTTGGACCAGCGGCTTCTACCCCGGCGAACTCTGGCAGATGTACAGGTATACTAGCGACACGTTATATAGCACCGCGGGATCGACACGCACGGCCGGCCTCGAAAGCCAAGAGTACAACAACGGCACGCACGACATAGGCTTCGAAATCTTTAACTCCTTCGGCCAGGGCTACAAGCTGACGAACAACAGTGCCTACAAGGACGTCGTGCTCACCGCCGCCAGCACACTGTCCACTCGCTACAAACCGGCGGTCGGTGCGATCCAGTCCTGGGGCGACCTCAATACCGGCGCATATCAGGTGATCATCGACAACATGATGAACCTCGAGATGCTCTTCTGGGCATCGAAACATGGCGGCGGCTCGAACCTCTACGACATCGCCGTTCAGCACGCCCTGACCACGCAACGAGATTTTGTGCGCCCCGACGGCGGCACGTACCACGTCGTCGAGTACAATCGAACCACCGGAGAGGTGATTGGCAAGTATACGTCTCAAGGCTACAGCAACGACTCGACCTGGTCGCGCGGCCAGGCATGGGGGATTTACGGCTTCACTATGAGCTACCGCGAGACGGGCGACTCGCGGTTCCTCGATACGGCCGAGGAGTTGGCCAACTACTTCCTCGACCACTTGACGGCGGCCGGCGTGCCGTACTACGACTTCAACGACCCGGCCAACCCGCCCCCGTGGGACTCGTCCGCCGCGGCGGTCGCCTCCTCGGGCCTGTTGGAACTGATGAATTACGTCGGCGCCACCGACCGGCAGCGGTACTTCGATGCCGCCAAGAAGATGCTTCTAGCCCTCTCCGGCCCCGGCTTCCTCTCCGACGGCTCGACGTTCCAGAGTATTTTGCTACAAGGCACTACAGCCAGTCCAGCCAGAGGCGGCGCCAGCCGTGTGGGCACGAGCTACGGCGATTACTACTACCTTGAGGCCCTTGGACGTTATGACGCGGCGTTGAACCCAGTTACCTGGACCGGCTCCAAAAGTTCCTCCTGGAACCAAGACCCGTTGGCCCTGAACTGGAGCAAGAATGGCGCTTCCGCGTGTTACATGGATTTAAACAATGTAATCTTCGACGACACCGCCGTTAATACGACGATCAACATCGACTGGGACTATGTCCGACCCGCCAGCTTGCTGTTCAACTTCAGTTCCACAAAGACCTATACGCTGCAAGGCAGCTACAACATCGTCGGTATGTGCTCACTGGTAAAACAAGGCGGCGGCAAGTTAATAATCTTAGTTCCCCTGGGCTATAGCGGCACGACTCTCATCGAGGGCGGGACGGTGGAGATTGCCGGGGGAATTGATTCCACCGGCACATCGCTTATTGATGTCGAGTCGGGCACTGCTATTTTGAAGACTACGAATATCAGCAAGACCAATTTGGATAT
>JBEKFZ010000048.1:0-31569 GCA_050013075.1 Thermoguttaceae bacterium
TGACCGATCCCGTGACCGTCAACGCCGTGACCTTCAACGCATCGACGTTGAATTACACTCTTAGCGGGACGGGCGGTATCGCCGGCACCACGAGCCTGGTCAAAAGCGGATCGGGCACGCTAACCATCACCTTGACCTCCAACAACAACTCCTACAGCGGCGGCACTTTTATCTACGGAGGTACCCTAGTCGTCAACAACGATAACAACGTGGGCGCTGATCCAGGCAGGATAACCATTGACAAGGCAACCGGCATGTCGCAAGCGGTTCTCGAGTCCACGGCCACCTTCCAATACGCACTCGCCCGGCCCTTTACAATCGGCTCCCACGGCGGTGCAATCAAGGTCGATTTGGGCCAAACGCTTACCATAGTCTCCGGCGTGGTCGATTTCGAGGGTCCGTTGTCGGTACAAGGCGATGGCGCTCTTACCTTGAATTTGACCGGCGGCGCTCCGGACGTGGGCGCGCTAGCCTCGATGAGCATCGACTCAAACAGCACGCTGAACGTCGGTGGCAATGATGCCTTCTCCAATGGAACAACCCACATGAGCGTGGACAACGAAGGCAAGCTTAACATCACCAGTGGCTCGAAGACAGTGAACGCCATCACTGGCGGAGGCACCACTACAGTATCGGGCGGCACGACGTCTCTGACCGCCAATTCGATAGTTCAGGACACCCTAACCATCGGCTCCGGGACCGGGGACACGTTGGACATTGCCACGTTTAACGGCGGCTCGACATCAAGCTCGTCGTTGACGCAGGTTCCCGAACCGGCCACTTGGGCAATGCTCATGCTGGCCGCCATGGGACTGGGAATTTACTGGCGCCGCCGCCGGTAAAGTGCTGAAGCAGTAAAAACGCCTCGTTGGGGCGGCAGTTAAACTGCCGCCCCAACTTTTTCAGTGGACTATATCTCATTCCACCCCGTCTCCTTTTCCACCTAAGAGTTCCGCTAAAACGGGATCGATAGGTTAAGAATCCCCACGATGTGTGCCGAATGCGCCGGATTTTGCGCACCCCCGGGTATTGCACCCCCAATAACTCTTTATAGAATTGGGAGTTGTGATAACTGGTTCGAATCCGGTACCGACTCCAGACAAAAAATGAACTGGCTCCGTGCCAGATGATTTTTTCCATCGTAACCGGGATTGTGCAAGTCGCCTGTTTCCTTTGTTCACCAGGACATAGCATGAACATTTTGCTCATTGGCGGCGGCGGTCGTGAACACGCCTTGACTTGGAAACTCACACAAAGTCCGCGCGTGGACCGTGTATTTGTGGCCCCGGGCAATGCCGGAACCGACATAGACGGCGAAAACGTCCCCATACAAGCCGCCGATTTCGCCAAACTTATCCGCTTTGCCAAGGAAAACGGCGTCGGCCTGACCGTTGTCGGGCCTGAAGCACCCTTGGCCGATGGCATTGTCGATGTCTTTGAACAATCCGGCCTGCGAATATTCGGCCCGCATAAAAACGCCGCCGAACTGGAAGGTAGCAAGGTCTTCTGCAAAGAACTGTTGCGCAGCGCCGACGTGCCCACGGCCGAGTATCAGCAATTTACCAATGCCGAAGATGCAACTAAATTCCTCCGCGATCGGGAAGACATGCCCGTGGTCGTGAAGGCCGATGGTCTGGCCGCGGGCAAGGGCGTGTTCGTCTGCTCCAACCGCAAGGAGGCCTTGGATGCGGTGGATAAAATCGCCCGGCAAAAAATCTTCGGCCTCTCGGGCAATCGGCTGGTGATCGAAGAGCGCCTCGACGGCCAGGAAGCCAGCGTAATGGCCGTAACCGACGGACGGACCATCGTTACCCTGCCTGCGGCCCAGGATCACAAGCCGGCCTTCGACGGCGACACCGGTCCGAACACCGGCGGCATGGGCGCATACTGTCCTGCCCCGCTGATTACCCCTGAAATGTTGCACGATATTGAGGAACGCATCCTGGTTCCCACCGTCCATGCCATGAAGCGTTCCCGCCGGCCTTTTAAGGGTGTTTTATATGCGGGCTTGATGGTCACCAAGCAAGGACCGAAAGTGCTGGAATATAACGTCCGCTTCGGCGATCCCGAGTGCCAGCCCCTATTGATGCGGCTGAAAACCGACCTGCTGGACCTGTTGGAAGCCGCGGTCGATGACCGGCTCGACCAGCTTCCACCCCTGGACTGGGACCCGCGCCCGGCCGTATGCGTGGTCATGGCCAGCCAAGGATATCCCGGCTATTACAGCAAAGGGCATCCCATCCGCGGCCTGCAAAACGCCGAAATCCTGCCCGACGTAAAAGTCTTTCACGCCGGCACGGCCACGGCAAACGATCAGATCGTAACCGCCGGCGGCCGGGTCTTGAATGTCACCGCACTGGGTTCCACCATCGCCCAGGCCAAACTCAACGCCTACCGCGCGGTAAAATGCATCCGCTGGAAAGGCGCTTGGTGCCGAAAAGATATTTCCGACAAGGCGCTGTCGCATTAGACTCTTTGTTTGAAATTTGAACGAGTTTTATGTATTGCAAATTGGTCATTGCAAATTGCAAATTGAATAACTACTTTTCGCAATTTGATATTTTATTACGTACTTCGTGCCGCGTACTACATTTTTCATACTGAAAACTGATAACTGAAAACCGATAACCATATACCATAAACATTTTGGTTGCGGTTTTATGCCGCGTTAGGAAAAAATGAAAACCTCATCTTGCCGCTATTATCCCGACTTTGAGACGTTTAAAAATCATGCCCAGGGCGTGCAATTGGTGCCCGTTTATCGCCGACTGCTGAGCGACGCCCTAACGCCGGTGTCCGCCTTCCATAAACTCGACGCCGGGCGTTGCGCTTGCTTGCTGGAGAGCGTCGTGGGCGGCGAGAAAGTGGGACGTTACAGCTTTTTGGCCACTGAGCCATTCTTCGAAATCGAGGCTTATGGCAAAAGGGTAACGACGAATGCTTATACGGGCATTTCGGCCGGAGGTATTCCCACACTGGTTACCAGGCAGTTCGACTGCGATAACCCGTTGGATGAACTACGCAGCCGGGTGGAAGCAATCCGGGCGGTCCATTTGCCGGAACTGCCCCCCTTTTATAGCGGGGCGGTCGGATACGCCGGGTACGACACCGTGCGTTACATCGAACATCTGCCGCATGTCCCCCCGGATGATCGCCAGGTTCCTGATCTGGCATTCGCCTTTTACGATCAGATGGTGGTATTCGATAACGTCACTAAAAGCATCGACGTTGTGGCAATGGCAAGGGTGGACAAGCCCGGGGTGGATTTGGCTATGGCTTATCAAGGAGCGTGCCTGCGCATCGACCGCCTGGTGGACGAACTATCGACTAGGTCGTGCGATCTAAAACCGATGGATATCCACGTTGCAGGGCCGGTAAAAATTGCATACGAGTCAAATTTTACTCAAGAGGAATTTGAAAATGCGGTGAGAAAATGCGTGGAATACATCCGAGCCGGCGATATCTTCCAGGTAGTTCCCAGCCAGCGGCTTAAAGTGCCGATCCACACCCATCCTTTTGAAATCTACCGTGCCCTGCGGGTCATCAATCCCAGTCCGTTTATGTTTTATCTGCGCACCCCCAGCGTGACCTTGGTGGGCAGTTCGCCGGAGGTCATGGTGCGCGTGGTCGATCGCCAAGTAACGGTCCGTCCTTTGGCCGGCACCCGGCGCCGCGGGACAAGCGAAGAAGAAGACACCCGCCTGGCCGAGGAATTGCTCGCCGATCCGAAAGAAAGAGCGGAGCATGTAATGCTGGTCGATTTGGGACGCAATGACGTGGGCCGGGTGTCGGAGTACCGCTCGGTGCAAGTCTCCGACGTGATGACCATCGAACGCTACAGCCACGTAATGCACATCACCTCGAACGTCAGCGGCCGGTTGGCCGCGGATAAAAGCGCATTCGACGCCTTGCAAGTGTGTCTGCCGGCCGGCACTGTGTCGGGCGCGCCTAAAGTTCGGGCTATGGAGATCATCGACGAAATAGAGCCGCACCGGCGCGGACCATACGCCGGGGCGGTGGGTTACGTCGATTTCAACGGAAATATGGATACTTGTATCGCCTTGCGAACGGTGGTCATCCACAACGACATCGCATACGTTCAAGCCGGGGCCGGCATTGTGGCCGACAGCGTGCCGGAGAACGAATGGAACGAAACCCTCAATAAAGCCAAGGGTTTGCTCAAGGCCATCGAGTTCGCCGAAGAACACGCTGGGGAATAAAGAGTGGACAGTGGTCGGTTGGCAGTGGATGGTGGGTGATGGGCAATGCTGAATGATCAACGAAATCAATTACGGTTTCTCAAAAAACATTACTAAAGTGGGCAGTGAACTGCGTCCATCCTTCACTGTCCACTGTCCACTCTTTTTCCCCCATCTTTCCTCCTTTGCAACAAACGGCTAAACTCAGATAAAGGAGGAATGGCAAGCGATGGCTGCAATTGGGGGAATCCATAGCGGCAATGAAAGAAGACACTGGCGCACGCTTCGCGCGGCCATGTGGTTAGGCATAATTCTTGTGCTTGCTACCGGGGTGTCGGGTTGCCGCGGCTGCCACAAGCCTGCTGCCAAAACTCTGGAAGAAGAGGAGAAAGAGTTAGCCCAGAAAAAAGAGAAACCCAAAGATCCTTTTGAAGCCAATCGCCTGGTTACTCAGCCTGCCGGGGGGAAGTCGGACGGGGAAAAATCGGGCAAGGGGAAATCGGCCGACCGTGGAGAGCTAAGCGCCGAGGAATTTAACGACAGGGAGTCGGCCGAAAGAGCATTTAAGGTGGGGCATTGGACCGGCGTTTCTTGGGAAAACGTCAAGGCCAACGACAACGATTTCGTGGGTGAAATGGAAATTGCGGCCAATGATGTCAAGGGGAAACCGCTTCCCCTGCCGGCCACTCCTTATAACTTGATCACGGCCAGACAGGCGGCGCTGTCCAAAGGTCAGGCCAAGATATTCGATTCGGTGTTGTTTGTTCCTCCCCACACGCCCAAGGCCTTTATTTCCTGCCGGCTGAACGCTTCCAGGGGCGGCGGCACGGTTCTCGAGTTGGAACCGCCCTTGCAAAACATGCCTTCTTATCAATATCACTTCATAGTGTTTGCCCGGGTGCCGGAGCAATATGGCTTCTTGAATAATCTTTTCTCGGTGAAGCCGTTCGATATCAAGGACATCGATAACCGCATAGATCCGTATTACCGGATCACGCGGATCCGAAGCGACCGGCATGCGCCGTTGCCTGCTCATCCTTTGCTGTGGACCGGCATAGCCTATGTGTTGTGGGACGACGCCGCGCCAACGGCTTTAGACCCGGAGGTGCAGCAGGCGTTTCTGGATTGGCTCAACTGGGGCGGGCAAGTGATCGTTAGCGGACCGGACACACTGGATACGCTAAAGGGGAGTTTTTTGGAGCCATATCTGCCGGCCGCTTCTTCGGGCGGATGCAAGATCGGCGCGGATGAATTGGCCGAAATCAACGCCTTCTCGGGCAAGACGATCCGCAAGCTTGCGCCGGTAAGACCTTGGTCCGGCATCCAATTGCAAAAGCATCCCCAGGCCGAATTCGTGCCGAACTCCGGCAATCTGCTGGTCGAGCGCCGAGTGGGCCGGGGGCGGATCGTGGCCTCGGCCTTCAGGCTGGGCGACCGGGAATTCGCCAATTGGCCGGGGGTGGATGAGTTTTTCAACGCCTTCCTGCTCCGACGGCCGCCGCGGCGCTTTATGCGGGATCAGGAAGAAAAACTAAAGGTGCTATGGGCCGACGGCCACCAGCGCCTGGATGCCGCGCGGATCACGAATCTGCGTTTTTTTACCCGCGACGCGGGTTTGAAGCTCGAAGATTATTGCACGGACCTGCCCAAGGAGATCGATATAACGACGGACGACGTCGCTAATCGTTGGAACCAGCCGGTTTATACGGAGCCGCCTCCGGCGGGCCCGGGCATTGCCGCTTGGAACGACTTCAGTCCGGTCGCAGCCGCGGCCCGCGAATCGCTGCTTAAAGCCGCGCAGGTCGAAATTCCCGATCGCACGTTTATATTCTTGTTTTTGTTCGTTTATTTACTCGTGCTGGTGCCGTTTAATTGGAGCATTTTTCATACCTTTGACCGCGTGGAATGGGCATGGGTTGCCGCGCCGATCATTGCCATCATATCCACCGTCCTGGTCATAAAATTGGCGCAATTGGATATCGGCTTTGTGCGTGCGCGCACGGAAATCGCCGTTTTGGAGATTCAAGGCGAGCACTTGCACGGGCATCTTACCCGGTACAATGCCCTGTACACGTCGCTGTCGACGCCGTACGATTTCAATTTTGAAGACGGCGGGGCGGCGGTGCTGCCGTTTCCGTCGGTTTCGGATGAGAAGTTTTTCGCAATGGCCCCCGGGCAACAACGGCGCAACCTCCGCTTTACCCGCTCGGACCAGGCGATTCTCCAGGGGCTGCCCGTGCCCTCAAATTCCACCGCGCTGATGCATAGCGAGGAGATGTTCGACCTGGGCGGCAAACTTTCCCTGGTGCAAAACTTAAGCGGTGGTTTGGAGATTGTAAATAAAACCCGCCTGACTTTACAAGGAGTCGGGTTGATCAAGAAACTTGAGTCCCCCAATCTGCAAGTGGCTTGGGTGGGCAAACTCGAACCCGGCGCGGTTAGGACCGTGGCCTGGGTCAATCGCTTGTCAACGCAAGCCGGCGGGCGGCTGTGGCCGGACGAGCGGGATCAGTCGCCGTTGACCGCGGCAAAAGAACCCGGCGAGTTGAAGGGCGAATTGAACCTCCGGAATTTGCTCGATCTTGCCGAAAAACTGGAAACCATGCGTCCGGGCGAGATCAAATTGCTGGCCTGGACAGATGTGGCTTTGCCCGGTTTGAATATCAAACCCGCCGCCCCACAATCGCGTCATGCCGCGCTGGTTTTAGCGCACATGGATTACGGCAAGAACGAGGAGCCTCGTCCGGATGCCAATAGGGCCGATAAATTGTAAACCAGGGGTGGGCAGTTTACTGCCCACTTTAAGTGATGAAAAACCAGGGGTGGGCAGTTTACTGCCCACTTTATGAAAAAATATCGCGAAACCGCAAGCGCTGAGGAGATTGATGCGAAACCGCAAGCGGTTTCATGGGAGTTCAATCAACTATCACCTATAACCTATCCCCTATAACCCACTTATGATCGAACTAATTAACTTCAGCAAACATTACGGCGAATTGGTCGCGGTGAACTGTTTGAATTTGAAAATCGAACCGGGTGAGATGTTCGGTTTTATCGGGCCTAACGGGGCGGGCAAAAGCACCACCATCCGTTTTCTTTCCACGTTGCTTAAGGCCACCGGGGGCGATGGGATAGTAAACGGTCATCGGGTAAGCAAGGATCCGATGGGGGTGCGGCGGAGCATCGGCTATATGCCCGATAACTTCGGCGTTTACGACGGCATGAGGGTTTGGGAATTCTTGGACTTTTTCGCCCTGGCATACCAAATTCCCCGCCTGCGGCGAAAGCAGGTCATCGGCGACGTGCTGGATTTGCTCGATTTAACTGTAAAACGCGAGTCATACGTAAACACCCTTTCCCGGGGCATGAAACAGCGGCTTTGCCTGGCCAAAACCCTGGTACACGATCCGCCCGTGCTTATTTTGGACGAACCCACAAGCGGCCTTGACCCCCGGGCGAGAATCGAGATCAAGGCCCTGTTCAAGGAACTCCGGCAGATGGGCAAAACAATCCTGATTTCCAGCCACATCCTTACCGAACTGGCCGACTGCTGCACTTCCATCGGGATTATCGAACGGGGGCGACTGCTGATGCACGGCCCGATTGAGGAAGTGTATAAGCACATCCGCCGCAATCGGATAGTGAAGATACATTTTATGACGAACATGGAAACGGGCATATCGATCATCCGCTCCATGCCGGAAACCCGGGACGTGCAGATCGAAAATCACACCGTTACCGTGGAATTGGCCGCCGACGACCAGCAAGTGGCCTCTTTGCTGGAAAAACTGGTGGCGGCGGGCGTGCGCATACACTCGTTCGCCGACAAAGAACCCTCGCTGGAAGACGTATTCATGATGGTCACTAAAGGAGCGGTTGCTTAAAGAGTTAGCGGCTGTCCAAGTATTACTCCCCTCTCCCGCTTGCGGGAGAGGGGCCAGGGGTGAGGGCCCCTTGCCTTCCAAACTCCAAAGTTATTCTTGGACAGCAGCTTAGAGGATTTAAGCAATGGCAATTATAAATGACTTTATCAATGCTCTATCCATGGAAATTGACGCCAAAATCATCTGACCTGTTGTTTATTCCCGTTCCCGGCGACATACAGGGGCAGAAATCGGTAATAGACTTCCAGGGCGAGCGCGGCGATTGCAGTGGTATAGACGCGGCCGCCGTAGCCGCCCCAGAGGGTGTCGGTATTCCAGGAACCGGCCAGCGGTCCGTCCTTGACCTGCCGGCTGATGAGGGTGGATTGCAAGGCTTCGTTCCAGCGCTGCCAATAAGGGTCTTGTAACTGGTACATTGCAATTGTCGCATAATACCAATAATAATCGTTGGCCACTCCGCTGCCCGGCAATTCGGCTAGCAGATAATCGCCCGCCTCGTTGCAGGCGGGATGCTCGCGGGGCAGTCCCAAAAACTGCCAACAGACCAGGGCTTCGGCGGTCATTGGGCGGCTGGGTCCTTCGCCCGGGCGATACGATGCCAGGCCGCCTTGGCTGCCGGATGAAACGCTACGCAGGAAACGGATGATGCCGCTTCGGGTTGGAGCCGGCATGGGAATGCCGGCCAGTTCCGCGCTTTTCAGGGCCATTAATTGCCAGCCCAGTTGGCTGGTGTCGCCCGGATCGCCGGGCCGATAGCGCCAGCCGCCGCCCCGGGAATCCTGCGCGGCGACTGTAAAACCGATCGCCCGCCGGACGGGTTTTTCCAAGCGCGGGTCGTGCGTCATTCCGTAGGCTTCGCTTATTGCGCAAGCGGCCATGGCATGACAGTACATGAATTCATAGGCTTGCCCCTTGCCGCCCAAGCTGCCGTCCAGGGCTTGGATCCGCAGCAGGTATTCCAAACCGCTACGCACGTTTTCGGCGTATGGACCTTGTTGATGGGTGTGTCCCCCGGCCAAAAAGGCCAGCAAGGCCAGGCCGGTAATGCCCGAGTCGGACTTGCTTCCGGCGTTTTGGCGGTTGCGCCCTTGTATGCTCAGTTCCCGGCCGGCGTTGTGCTCGGCTGGATTCCAGCGACCGTCGTCGGCCTGATTATTTGCTAGCCAGTGCAAGGCAATTTGGACGGCCTTTTCGCTTTCCGGCGTAGCGCCGTGTTGTTGTGCCACTCCGGAGCGATTGGGCATTACGCGGAGCTTATAAAGATCGGGCAGCGAACCTCCACCCGTGCCGCTTATGCCGTTGATGCCGATATCGGCGCCGCCTGGTACTTTTCCATCAAGCGAAGCAACGAAATTGGGTTGCGGGTCTATCCGGCGGGTTTTGCCGTCGGAGTCGTCGGCTTCGTAAAGGTTTCCCTGGCCGGGGAGATTAACATTATCCGTATTTATGCCGTTGGGATTGCCCGATTGCGGCGATGTTGTCTCGGCCGCCGGGGAATCATTGTGATCGATCGGCACTAAACGGCCAATTGGTGCGCTTGCGTCGACCGGTTGAGGCCGTGGAACAATTATCCGATCAAGGGCCGTTTGTCCCAAGGGCGACGGGGCAAGCAACTTGCTTTCCAATTCGCTTAGGAGGCGTTTTGATTCCGGGAGAAGGTCGGCCGGGTCGAGTTTGAGTTCGGGCATCTTCGGCCGCGGCGCCGTTTCCGGGTGCAATTGCCAAGGTTGCTCCTTGCCAGGGCTTTGCTGGTTGCCGGCGAGTGGCCGATTTCCGCCCGGCTCGCCTTTTTCGCTATCGGTGTCCTCCTCCAGTGCGATGAAGCATACCGAGTCTCCGCCCGGCGGCGGCTTGATAATGTGCATTGTGGCAACGTAACCCAACAGCAACAAATGGGCCAGGACCGACAGTGCCATGCACTTTTCCAATTGGTGCGATTGGCCCCAACGCGTGTACCTTAAAATGAGCAATCCCAAGGTGAATGCGGCCAACCCCAGCCAGAGCACGCCCATCGCCGGATCGACGCCGGAGAAAAAATCAACAACCCGATTGGTGCGGAGCGAATTCATCTGCTATTTTTTCGCTGTAACGGGTCGGACCGAAATTCCCAGATTCTTCACTCCAGCCTGTTTACACGCGTTCAGGACGGAGACCATTCGTTGGTACCTGTCGCTGCCGTCGCCGCGGACCAGCACGCCGATGTCGCCGTGTTGACGCTGGGCAGCGCTGAGTTTGGCTGTAAGCTCTTCGAGATTGACGGGCTGCCCATCCAGTGCGATCGTGCCGTCGAGATACACATTGACCACGCACCTCGACGGCGCGGAGGTAAGCGAGCCTTTATCGACCACCTTGGGCACGCTGAGTCCGATTTTCCGCTCGTCGTCGACAAATCTTGTTCCCAGCATGAAGAAGATAATAAGCAGGAACATGACGTCGAGCATGGCCGTCAGATTCAAGGTCGGTTCTTCGTCGATATTGGTTTTCAGGGGCATGGGAATAAAGGATAAAGGATGAAAGTAAAAACCGGAAGTTTTAATTGAATTTTAGGTCGGAGGTTTGGAACGGATTATTATTGAAAATTTATCAAACCGCTTGCGGTTTCGCGATAAAATATTATTTAAGTGGGCAATAAATTGCCCACCCCTATCTAATCCCTAATCTCCAATCCCTTGTTATTAAGCGGCGCGTTTTCGACTGCTTTTTTTATCGCCATCGTTGAGTTCCTCGGCCGAGATGGCGTTGGCCACGTCTTGGGCAAGCCGATCAATTTCGATCACCAATCGGTCCACCCGGCTGACAAAGTAAACGTAAAGAATCGAGGCGGGAATGGCCACTGCCAGACCGCCGACCGTGTTTAACAGGGCCTTGGCAATGCCTCCGGCCAGAAGTTCGGGCCGCCCTTGCGCATCGGCGGCGGCAATCACGTTGAAGGTCTGGATCATTCCCAGCACGGTGCCCATCAATCCTAACAAAGGGCCCACGGTGGCCACGCCGTAAAACATGCGCAGGTATCGGCGCAGGCCATTGGTAACGCGTTCGCCGCTGTCGATTACGCCCTGCTCGACCTCCACGCCGGGCCGACCCCATTTGCGCACCGCCCCGGCAAAGACCTGGGCCGCGGGACTGCCGTTTTCCTCGCATAGATCCAATGCCTGCTGACGATCGAGCTGTCCTTCGCGCAACTGTTGCATGAACCGGGTGACAAAGGGTTTGGGGATTACCCGACTGCGCCGCAGATTGACCGACCGCTCCAACATGAACGTGACCACCAGGAATGAACAAAGGGCAATGGCGTACATCAATGGTCCGCCGTCGCTCATGATTCTGCGAAGGTTGCGGGTAGGAATCGACGCCGATTCGCGTGGAACGGAAAACTCCGTTTGACTATCGGGATTGATTACCTCCGATGGCGAACTTCGGTCTTCGACCGCTGCCCAGGCGGTATGCCCCGGCATCGAGAAACATGCTAGCACTGCCAGCAATGCCCAAATGCTTACCGTTTTATGTAGTAGCGTAAAGATTTCCATCCTTGACATCTCCGATATCTCCAACGGCCTGGCAAAAAGCCATTTTCCTATTATCTAGCATCGTCCAGCCGGCCCAATATCCCGATAAATCCGGGAAATAAAAAAAGCCAGACAAGAATGTCTGGCCTCCTGATTTGCTTGTTATATCGCATTACGATTCTTTAGTAACCCGTGCCCGGGCCCGGATCAACATTCCCCACCATGTGCAAGTGGTCGTGATCGATGTAAATCACTTCTTGGCTTTCCTCATCGGTGGTGGTGTATGGGATCGGCCAGCCGACTCGGTTCACCTCGGTGAAGTAGACTATGCACTTGTATTGAGCATGATGAAGTTGTGCCGGTCCGACCAGCGGATACACGCGCGGGGGATCAATATAATCGGCGATCGGTTCGACAACGATCCGTACATTATTGCGTTGTATTTCATGCATGAGGGGCAAACCGCCTTGTATGGGCCGGGCTTCTTCCAACGCCCGCATGACTTCGTCTTCCGACGGCGTATCCAAGGCGGTCGTGGGTGTGCCGGGAGTGATGGGACCCAAAATCGGCATTCGTGAATAACGTTCCCAGTTATGTTCCCTGTCTTCAAATGTCTTTTGCAAATAGGGTGAGACCGGGATGGGGTATCCCAACATTCCTATGCTCGGTCCGAGGTCTACCTGGCAGCCGGTGCTGGACAACAGCAACACGAACCCTAAAACGTAAACAAGAGCAAAAGCGGTTTTTGTATACATCAGTAGTTCCTCGACTAACTGAATTGCGGTTACATTACTTATCGTGTTAAGCTGTATCAAACTTGCGGGTTTTTCCGGTTGTATGGATTATTTTGCCGAGATCAAATAAAAACCCCTGCTCATATCACTTCGAGCAGGGGGTTTTTTAAGTCTTTGATCTGTAAGGAGTTATCGCCAGCAACAGGCCGGCTCATCCTTGAAGTCGAGGAACCACCAGCCGTCTTTCCATTCCAAGGTAACTTTTCGCCATCCCAATGGGACTTGTGGATATGGGTAAAATGGGCCAATGTACGGCCAAGCAGTAGGGGAGTATTGCCGTGGATAGGTTACCGCCGCATAGTTTGGATAAGCCGCGTAACTTGGCCAAGCATAGTTCGGCATACTCGGCTGATCATAACGAACCGGAGCGACTCCGCCTTGGGCACCCGCTGAATACATGGGACGAGGAGCGCCCGGTACCCCGGAATTCTGCACGGGTATGGGCTGAATCATAACAACCGGAATCGCCGTTTGACCGCTAATCGGACCGGGAGCATTGTTTTCTAAATGCTGGCGCGGAAGCGTTTCAGTCTCCGTGGCCACGACCTGCTGCACGGGCGAAAACGTATCAGAACCTGCAACCCGCTGGGCCGAATGCATAGAACTATTCCTTGCAGCAGTGGTTGTAGTTTCCAATTCGCCGATGGTCATTTGATTAATAACTCGGGAAACGCTGGGAGTTTTGAATACCAACCTCAAAACCGTGTTCATCTGCTCCTGACTGGAGACCCGGCCTTTTACAATGACCGTACCGTCCTCGTATCTCACGCCGATGCGGTAATCGCTCAACTTGCCGCTGTGCTTTAAATTTTGGACGATTTGCTCGGCTACTTCTTGATTCCCAGCCATTGCGAACATGGGTACGAGTATGGTCGTCGCGGCGACCACAATAACTAATAACTTTCGTCGCATGCTTTCCCTCCTCTTTGAATCAACCCCGTGGCAAAAAACCTCCGGGGAATCGTTTATTGACTTTGTTTATTCAGCATTGAAACTGGTCGCTTGAGGAGGGGAACCACAAACCATTCCTTAAAGGAGTGGACGGGATTGGTGTTACCCCCCTGCAATGCTCATTTCCGTCAATTGCTGCCTGATATAGGTTTCGGTTGCGGATTGTACCGAAAGGGAGCTTTTTTTCGATTTTGCTGATCTTCCGGATAATGCCGAATGGCCGTTTATAACACTTCGCCACATAACTCCTTGTCATATAACGTGTTAAGGAATCTCGCCCGGTCATGTGTGGAACTATATCGGTCGGGCAAATGCAACAAAATACACAAACTCTACTACCCGCCACCCACTGACCACCGTCCACTGCCCACTCCCTTACTGCCCACTATTTTAATAATTTTTTAACTTCAGCTTCGATTTCGGCAGTTTGAATGTTTCGATTTACCACCTTGCCTTGCTGATCGACCAGGATCATGGTGGGCACGGTGAGAATGCCCAATTGGTTGGCTGGCGGGCTGTCTAATCCTCCTTCCTCGAAAACTTGCGTCCAAGTCAATTTGGCCGAAGAAAGATAGGCGTCTAATTCCTTACGGCTGTTGTCCACGCTGACGCCGATCACCGTGAGCGAGCGGCCGTATTTAGCTATTAAATCTTTTAGCATGGCCATGTCGCTTTTGGCCTGGTCGCTATGCGTGGTCCAAAACTGGATGAGTACGATTTTGCCGCGGAAGTTTGCCAAGTTTACCGCTTTGCCGGAAAGTCCCGAAGCGGTGAATGAGAGCGTTTTGCCTTCACAATCCAGCCGGCTTTGGGCGCCCAGGGCCTTTTTGCCTGCCGGGGAATCGGGAAATTCTTTTGCCGCCCGGGCGTACCACCGCTTTGCCTCGTCGTCCTGGCCGGCGAATTCCTGGGCAATAGCCAATTGGAGCATTACTTCGGCCGCGTCAGGGGCGGCAGGGTAGTCGGTCAGAAATTGTTCCAGATTTTTTTGCCATTCCGTTTGAATCTCCGCCTGAACCTTGGCGGAATTCGTTTTCGGATCCTGCATTTTCCGCCAATAATCGGCCATCAGCAGGCGGAATTTGACGTAAGCCGCCAGGTCTTTGTCGGCCTCGTTCTTTTTGAGTTTTTCAAACAGTGCTTTGAGGCGGTCGACGGCTTCGGGATATGCACCCATTTGTCCTGCCGCGCCGATCATGTCGGTCAACTGACGCAGCCACATGGCCCGTTCTTCGGCATTGGGCGTGGCAGCGGCGATCTGTTCCAGAAGATCGGCCCGGCGAGATGTGTATTTCGCTTGTTCTTCGGGAGTGGTCGCCGCTGATGCGGTCTGATCGAGTTTGTCCAGATCGGCCATAAGTTTTTGACTATTTTCGCCGGGAGCGTTGGCCGCCGAATCGCTGCGATGGACCAGCGACGCTTGGAAAAAGAAGCCCGCCGGCGCGGAATCGGCCTGGCCTTCGGCAATCTCCTGGGGCAAGTCGATTGCCCGCCAGCCGTCGCCTACCTGAACCAGGGTACCGATATGCAATTGGCTGTTTTTTCCCGCCGTCTCGACAATCGCCACGACATTTTCATAAACTCGGATGTCTTTGGTTGATTCGTCGCTGCCGGCTGGAACAACACCCGGCTTGCCGGCGGTGAATTGCACCCATGTGGTTTGAGCGGTAACGGTTTTTTGCCGCGTAGCCAATTGTTTGAACGCAGCGCTCAGTTTGCCGACTTTTTCGGCCAATTCCCCCGAGCGGGATTTGCCCAGGCCCAAGTTTTTCAACTCATCGGACGCAAGCAGCACGCGGGCAAAACGATCCTGGTCGCGGGCGGCCAAGGCGGCTACCACTTCGGCCGTTACTTCTTCGGCCGAGATCGACTTCCACGATTCGATCGTTCCGTCTTCTTTAGGATCCAATCCCCAGCGCGTGCCGCCGGTGTTGAACCAGCGATGCTGGTCGGCCTTACCGTTAAAGTTCGAGTCTATATCGCGATACACCTCGATGCCGTCTTTGTAGTAGCTCCATTGATCGACGACATTGTCGCCGTTGGTGTCCACGAATTTACGGAGTATCGTGCCATCAGGCCCTTCTACGATCCAGCCGACCTGGCCGTTGATTTTTTTTGCGAGAATTTTGCATTTGGGTATTTCTTGGGGGCCGGGACGATCGTAATCGACCCCCGGCTGGACGGGCGTCAGATTCAAGGCCTGTTCCACGGTCGGCGTGGCCGCGTAAGCCATTGCCACGTTGAAAATAATGAATGCAGACAGAATGAAAAGCCAAAGCACTTTATTGGTGCAAATTATCAGTTTCATGATTAGATTCCTTTTGATTGCTTAGACTAGACGACTACCCATCTGAATCATTTTCGGTCCAGAGTGGTTCGGAGCATGATTAGTTTGCGAAAAATTTTCCGATTATACCGATTGTAATGGCACACTGAACGGCAATGCTAACTGGACTGAGATCGCATAGCCTCCGAGGAAAATCAAGTGTCATAACTTGTTTTTAAACAAGAAGTTGCATTGCTAATGTTGCACAATGTTTGACACTTGGCGGTGCTATACATTCGTAGATAAGCCCTGTAAAAATCACCATGTTTTGGTGCTATCCAGGGTGCTTTGTTTTTTGCCAGAGGCGAGGCGTTAGGGGAGCAGGGGGAGTATCCTCTATCAGACTAAGACTACCTAAAATCAAATGTGCGCATATTGACGAACACTACCGATAAAGGTTTAAGGAACCGATATTTCAGGAAAACTTGCGGGGACGGAAGGCGGATTGGCGCATTGTGCCATACCCAAAATCGTTATGGGCATTAATGAAATGCAAACAACAAAGCAAAATATCAGGCTGGTTTTCCGTTAGTCCAGTATTTATTGTTCCGAAAGATCCGTATCAAGTTGTTGAACAATCGCCAATAAATTCGCGCGAATCTTCCTGGTGATTTTCAAGGCTTCGACGGCCTCTTCCTTGTCGGCGGATTCGCCGGGATAACGGAACGCAACAGCGGCGCGGGTGAGGAAACGCAATTCTTCCAGCGGCCAGGACCATCCGTCGCAAACAGGCGTCAGTAATCCATCCAATAAAATCAAATCATGGATTTTCGGAGGCATGACGCCGTGATGGATCAAGAGGGCCTTTAAATATTTCTCCACACACTGCTGGCCGTGAAAACAAATGGCATCCCAATTTGGTGATTTCCGGACACGGCGTTCCCGGCAGGCAACACTGAAGTCGCCCTCGGCCTTGGCGATCCACTGTTTAACCGTCTCGTTGAGCATAAAGAATCTTGCCATGGTTCAAGGCTTCGCGGATCAGAGGGTCGCCCTCTGCATACCGACGTTGAACTTCGTCCGGTCGGCGCGCGAGCAAATCAATTGGCAGACGAGAGTCGAGGTGATTTAGAATTTCCAAGGATTTGCGAAAGCTCTTCCCCTCAAAAGGCAGGATGACTAGCAAATCCACATCGGAATACTCCTCGGCCGTGCCCCTGGCGTGGGAACCGAAGAGAATAACCCGCTGGGGATGAAATCCACGGGCAATTTGTTCCCCTAAATCTTCGATTTCCCGCATGGTAACCATGTTTCTAATATACCGCGAAAACATATCAACTACCAGCGACCTATTATGGCCTCCGAAACCGAAAAGGCTTTTCGTGAGGATGGTAGTATGCAAGTGTTAAGCAGAATAAGCAGATTAGCTGCAAAATAAAACGATAAATATCAAGATGCGTAAATGGCGCAAATTCTGCTGGTCAGGCATAATTTTAACGGTCTTACCGGATTTTCCAAAGATTCGCTTTGTAACAGGCCGACCAATACCCTCAGACAGATGTTCTGCGCGGATTGTTCTTGCGCGGCACGCCGTTGTAAGTCTTTTACTTCGAAATATAGTCCACGCTCTTGCCCGACCGGGGCGTTAACCCGGCATGGGCTCGAAGCAGAAGTGAGGGGGACGCCATGAGGGTTTCTATATTGACATTACTAGTAGTCGCCATTGCCACGGCGGGCTGCTGCCATGTGCCTTGCAAGCAAAACCTGCCGCCGTCCGAAATGCTGATGCATCCCGGACCCGGAGTCGATGGTCCCGGCCCTGGAGTGATGATGTATCAGCCGGGAGTACCCAACGCCCAGATATCTTCACAAATGGCCTTTATCGGTCCTGAAGGCATGTCGGTGGCCTGGGACGTGACGGCCCCCGGCCAATTCGATTCCGAGCCGCTGATCTGTCCGGCCCGGTATAACTTCCCCCAAGGGGCTATCTATCAACTTAAAATATCCAATATTTCCGGCCGGCCCGGCGTGGAACTGTATCCCACCCTGGAAGTCGGCCCTGCCATGCCGCGATCCGAAGCCTTCTTGGCGCATAATGCCATTCCCGTGCAGTTCGCCGAAGAGGACTTCGATCAGGTGTTAAGCGGCAATTTCGTCACTAAGGTGATTTATCTGCCCGATCCTGAATTCCAGGAACTGGCCGTTGCCGGCGTGGAAACTTTGGTCAGCACGCGGCTCGATCCGGGCGTGGACCCGATCGTCGAAGCCGACCGCCGCGGGGCGATTTTGGCAATTGTCCGACTGGGCAACAAGGACTTGCAGCTTCCCACGCCTGCCGGAGCCCAAGGAGGCAATATCGAGCAGGTTGCATATTCCTGTCCGATTCCCAGCGGTATGATTCCCGGCGCACAGATGCCCGGCGGATCAGTTCCGATGGGCATGGCCGTGGGCGCTCCGACCACCATGCCAAACAGCAATTACATTTCCGGCGTGACCATGCCGCAGTATGGGATGCCGATGTGCGGCACGCCGATCGGCCTGCCCGGCCCGCCCCATGTGCCGTTGGGAGTGCCAGCCAGACTGCAAAAAAATACCATTGTCAATCACACGCGCGTGCATCTGCCTGAGCCGACCGCGAAGGTTCGCATTGATGTGAAACAAATGCCCGGCTACAGTTATCCAAAACCCGTCGATCATGTGCGGATTGTCGAACGTGCCGAATCGCCGGGTGGATTGTTCCTTCAACCCGCGGGCAACCGCCATGAAACGATTTGCGACCCTTGTGTTGACGGCCGGTCATGCCCGATTGCTGACGGTGAATCGAGTGCTTGTCCGAGCCAAAACCCGGAAAATTGCCCGGCATATTGATAAACCTGAACCCCGAACCATGAACCCTTTCCATGCAACAAGTTGCCGGCAGAGTCGTCCTGATGGTTTTTGGGTCCTTGGGTCTGGCCACGATGTTGCCGGCGCAGCAACCCGGGGTCCATTACTGGCATCAAGGCGCTATGCCGCCGGGAGCGATTGGCAGTAGGCAACTTACGCGTGGAGGTCCATTGCCCGGGTTTTTCCAACCGGTGGAAATCAAGGCCCCGGACGGGGCCTTGATTTCGCTGGCTTCTGACGGCCGGTTCGACGAGCCTCAAGGCGGACCGCGCAAAGCCGGCTTGCTAATCGGGGCGGTATATCGGCTTAAAGTAACGGGCATCCGCCTGGCCGCGGGTTTGGAGCTCTTTCCCACCGTCGAAATCATCGACCGGACTTACGCGCCGATAGGCATGGAACTTCGCTTCCCCATCCCTGTCGAACTCAGCCAGGAAGATCTTTCTCTGGCTTTGGAAGGGAAGTTTGTCACCAGGGTGATCTACCTGGAAGATCCGCGCAATGCCTTGCCGGCCCGGGAAAATCCGCAAGCACAAGATTGGTTCGAAGTCAAACCCGGCCAGGACCCTTTGGCCATTGCCGACGCCCTGGGCCGACCGGTGGCCATTTTGCGCATGGGCGGCCGCTTGCCGGAGGCGTCGCAAAGTCCTGATCCGAGTTTCCTATTTGGTTGTCCGCCGTTTGTAAGTTATCCATCCCAACCGCAACAGACGGCCGGAAACGAAAAGCCGCGGCTTTTATCCGCAAACCAGAATAATCCGGAAGTCAAGATTTTGTCTCCGCCCCCGGCTCACAGCGACGCCCTGAGAGTAACCGCC
This sequence comes from Thermoguttaceae bacterium, assembly GCA_050013075.1. GTDB lineage: Bacteria > Planctomycetota > Planctomycetia > Pirellulales > Thermoguttaceae > JBEKIK01. The sequence goes on from JBEKFZ010000048.1 coordinate 19,302, forward strand.
ATAAGCGCGTGTCCCATCGAGCAGCCGGCGATGCAACAAGGCGCGCCGTTGGCACAGGCGGCTTATCCGCCGTGGACGCCCCCGGGCATACGTCAACCCTGGCCTGAAGATGAGTATCTGCGCGACGGCGGCGGCAATGTCGCGCCGGTCGGCGCGCCGGGCCAATCCTCAGTTGCCGGTCTGCAAATGGACGATACCGTGGCGGTTTACGACACCCTGGACGGCCGAACGCTCGTCACCCCCAGTAACGAAGTCTACATCTACAGCCCTCGCTTCACTGCGGTCCGGCAGGTCGTGGGTCTTGTGGCGAACGAACAAAGGAATCGTCTTTCGGATGTATATTTAAATACTTCCTTGGCCGCTCCCACTGTGATCCAAAAGATCGGCGCCGCGAAACAACAAATTCAACCCGGCAACGAAATCGGCGCCCGGCCCGCACAGGCGTTCAGAATGAAACAGGGCGATGGAGCGCTGTCCAGCGTGATCGGCCCGCGTGGCTTCCAAAATGCCTATAAACCTTATGAAAATCTCACGGTCATTCGCCAAGGCGTTTACAAAAACGCCGAAAGGCCGCTTTTGGCTCGCGGCCATCAGTCGGCCGTTGTCTGGTCGCATGTGCAGTCGGTGCAGGTGATTCTCGATCTTAAAGGCGCGATGGCCGCCGTACAAGACGAGCAGGCCGAATCGATATTCACCGTCGCCTTGCCGCCGGGCAATCCCAAGCTGCGGATTATCAAGTTGGCATCCACGCCTTATGCCCTGCCGGGCGAAGAAGTATGGTTCACCCTCCGCTTCGACAATGTCGGCAATCAGACCATCGGCAACGTGACGATCATCGACAGCCTCAGCACCCGTCTGGAATACGTCGAAGGTAGCGCCCAGTGCAGCCGTGAAGCGAAATTCTCCACCCAGCCCAACGAAGGCGATTCACTGGTGGTGCGTTGCGAATTGGCCAATCCGCTCGAAGTGGGCCGCGGCGGCATCATCCGCTTCTGCTGCAAAGTGCGGTAGAGCATCCATCATACCATAAAGCCGCGACCGTCGGTCGCACTTTTAGTTGCGGTCATCTCGTTCCCACGGTCCCCATGGGAACGCACCACTGCCGCCTATTGCCATCGGTGTTTCTTTTAGGGATAATACTATACAAATCCCCGTCAAGGAGCGGTTGCGATGCTTACCGATACCCATCCAGAAGCAGAACGAGTGCAAATCGAACTTCTTCGAAAAAAAACAGTCTCCGAGCGATTTGCCTTAGTGCGGTCATTGACTGCCTTCACTATAGATTTGTCTCGCCGCGCGATTGCACGGGCAAATCCCGATCTAAGTCCAGATGAATTGCGGATAAAATATATTGAACTTGTGTATGGGAAAGAACTTTCACAACGAGTTCGTGATTATTTATTGAAATAATGGGAATGATACCTGCCGACGCATTGGCCGCCATGATGCCCGTAATCGCTGAATTTGAGCGATTAGGGATCGATTATTACGTGGGCGGTTCCATTGCAAGTTCCTTATGCGGCATTGGCCGTTCGACGCTCGATGTGGATATTATTGCCGATTTGACTGAAAACAAAGTCGATGTTCTTGTAAATAAACTCCGTTCAACATATTACATCGATGGCAACATGATTCGAGAGGCAATCCGTCGCCACTCATGTTTCAATTTAATACACCTGACAACTTCCTATAAAATCGATGTCTTTGTATTAAAAAACCGCAAATTCGATGGCCTAAGTATGTCTCGTCGTCGAAAAGACATTCTTCACGACGAGGATAAATCCTATCAAATATATTTGAGTTCTCCGGAAGATATATTGCTTGCCAAGCTCGAATGGTACCGCTTGGGCGACGAAATCTCAGACAAACAATGGAACGACATACTCGGCGTGATGAAAGTTCAACAGGACGCTCTTGATCGCGATTATCTTGAAAAATGGGCGATTGAGTTGGGGGTAGACGATCTTTTGCATAAGGCATGTAAAGAAATCGACAAGGAGAAATAAATCAATATCGGTGCAAAGCAAGCCAATCGTTCGCATAACAACTTTATTAGTGTTGTTAGATTGTTCTAATAACTCGGAGGCCATGTGAAATGGAAACTCGCGCAGAGGTTATTGGCTTATATCCTTTTGACGCTCCCGAACCTTGCCATCTTATTGAAATTTTAGTGCATAACTCACAAAAGGTATTCGATATTGGAAAATTCACACAGGAATTAACCGGCCGATCCAGAAGCGATTGGCAGGTCCCGTATGGCGAGAAAATAGTTGACTTGTCAGGTTCAAGAATTATAGCAGATCCATGGATGAGTGACGATAAAAAACCGGAATGGTGGAGTAATGATGTTCGGATTGCCTTTTTCTTTCATTATTTAGACATAAGTCTACCGTTAATCACACCATTTGGAAAAATAGATTTGCCTCAGCCAAGAGATTTTCCTAATAGGCTAAGTTTCATGAATTACGATCCCCCAGGGTAGAAGCAGGGTATGTAAACATCCTAGTTTTATCAATAATACTTTAGCATGACGGAATTAAAACAAAGTCATGTATTTTTAATTAGTAAATCCTTGTATAAAGGTTATTCTGAAGCATAATCTTCATACTATTCCCTATCACCTATTCCCTACCACCCATGTTCACCCATTGGCTTGCCGACCGCACACGTTTATTCGACGCCTCGGGAATCCGCAAGGTTTTCGACCTTGGGGCCAAGCTCAAAAATCCGATCAATCTATCCATCGGTCAGCCCGATTTCGAGCCGCCCGATGAAGTCCGCCGGGCCGCAATCGAAGCCATCCAAAGCGGCAAAAACGGCTATGCCCTAACGCAGGGCATTCCGCAACTTCGGGAAAAATTACACGCCCGCATAAAACAGGAATATGCACACGCCGATCGTGAGTTGTTCGTCACCTCGGGCACCAGCGGCGGGCTGATGCTGGCGCTTATGGTGCTTATCAATCCCGGCGACGAGGTGATCATTTTCGATCCGTATTTTGTGATGTACGACGCCCTGGTAAAAGTCGTCGGCGGAAAGGTCGTGCCGATCGACACCTATCCGGATTTCAAGATCGATCTCGATCGCATGGCCAATGCAATCACGCCGCGGACAAAAATAATACTTTTTAACAGCCCGGCCAATCCGACCGGCGCGGTGGCGGATGAAGAGACCGTGCGCGGACTGGCCGAACTGGCGGCCCAACGAAACGTCGTGCTTTTAAGCGACGAAATCTACCGGGCATTTTGCTACGACGGGCCGTTCATCTCGCCGACAAAATTCAACGAACAAACGCTGGTCATCGATGGGTTCAGCAAAACATACGGCATCCCCGGCTGGCGATTGGGATTCGCCCATGGTCCGTCGGCCGTTATTCACGAGATGATCAAGTTGCAGCAGTTCAGTTTCGTATGTGCCCCGCATCCGTTTCAATGGGCCGGCGCTGCCGCGCTGGACGTGGACATGGGCCGCCAGATCGAATCCTATCGCCGCAAACGCGACATGATCGTTGCCGGCTTGGCCGACGATTACGAACTGGTCGCACCTGGCGGGGCGTTTTACGCATTTCCCAAACTACCCTGGGGCACCGGCATGGAATTCGTCGGCCGGGCAATCGAAGAATATCAATTGCTCGTTATCCCCGGCAGCGTCTTCTCCCGCCGCGACACCCATTTTAGAATTTCCTACGCTGCCCCCGACAAAGTGATCCAACGCGGCATCGAGGCCCTGAAGAAGCTGGCCAGGCCATAGGCCGGAAACTGGAAACCGGCGTCGATTATCTATGTTAAACACCAATCAAGGCCAAACCCCATTATTCCCTGTTGAAAGTAAGCCGGATGCATCATCGCCGCGATTTGCAAGGAGTTATGCCCGACAGGATGAGACAAAGACGGCGATGATATAATACGGAATAATTGCCAGAGATGCCTGTACAAAAACGTCGGATCGAGTAATGGCTACTACAATTACTTCTTATTATGTTTTTTAAGGTTTTTGCATCAAACCGGCGCGGCGGATTGTACCGGCCGCGCCGATTTATTTCAATAATCTAATGTAATTAAACTTATGTAAAAAAAGTCAAACAAGGCCCTGCGCTAGCATAGCCTCGGCGACCTTCACGAAACCGGCCACGTTTGCGCCTTGCACATAGTTTACCGATGCGCCGTTCTTGCCGTATTGCACGCAGTTGGAGTGGATCGACTGCATGATTTGCCGGAGTCTTAGATCGACCTCATCGCGAACCCAACGGGTTACGCCGGCGTTTTGCGTCATTTCCAAGCCCGAGGTAGCCACCCCTCCGGCGTTTGCCGCCTTGCCCGGACCATAGAGAATCTTCGCCTCCAGAAAGACGTCCACGCCGCCGGGCGTGGTGGGCATATTCGCGCCCTCCGCCACAAGAAAACAGCCGTTTCCGACAAGCGTTTTCGCGTCCTGTTCGTCGATCTCGTTCTGCGTGGCGCTGGGGAACGCCAAATCGCACTTGACCGACCAAGGACGTTTGCCCGGCAGGTAAGTGACCTTTTTAAAATGCTCGGCGTATTCGCTAATCCGTCCGCGGCGGGCGTTCTTCAACTCCATGACCCAAGCCAGTTTTTCGGGATTGATTCCGTCGAGATCGACAATCAAGCCGTGGGAATCGGATAAAGTGATAACCTTGGCGCCGAGCTGATTGAGCTTCTCCACGGTATATTGAGCGACATTGCCCGAGCCGGACACGGTCGCGGTTTTGCCTTGCACGCTATCTCCGCGCGTGGCGAGCATTTCCTCGGCAAAGTAAACGCATCCGTAACCGGTGGCTTCCGGACGCAAGAGCGAACCGCCGTATTCCAATCCCTTGCCCGTCAGTACGCCGCAGAATCGGTTTGTGATTTTCTTGTATTGTCCGAAAAGAAAACCGATTTCGCGCCCGCCAACGCCGATATCGCCGGCAGGCACGTCGGTGTCGGGACCGATGTGCCGATATAGCTCGTTCATGAACGACTGGCAAAAACGCATGACTTCCATGTCGCTCTTTCCCTTGGGATCGAAATCGGATCCGCCTTTGCCTCCACCCATCGACAGGGTAGTCAAGCTATTCTTGAACACCTGCTCGAATGCCAAAAACTTCAAAATTCCCAAAGTCACGGTGGGATGAAAACGCAAACCTCCCTTGTAGGGGCCGATCGCGCTGCTCATTTGGATGCGGAAACCACGATTGATTTGCACTTCGCCGCGGTCGTCAACCCAAGGCACGCGAAACAAAATGACGCGTTCGGGTTCGACCATGCGCTCGAGGATCTTGGTCTTGCGATAAGCGGGATTCGCCTCAACGACCGGCATCACCGATTCCACGACCTCGCGCACGGCCTGATGAAATTCAATCTCGCCCGGATTCTTTGTTACGACTTGTTCCATGAAATCAGCCACTTTGGCTGAGTGGACGTCTTTGTGCTCCATTTCGGCAAACTTTTGCATCGATTGATTTCTCCTTTATTATGAAAGGTGGTTGATGGCTGCTTCTTTCGTTTCACGACTTAAAGAACATCTTCAAGACAAATATCGATAACTGTTCTGATTGGCCGCCGGCAATCATACACAGTCGATTTCTCAGGTAAGCAGCTTAAGTTAGCGATTATAGCCAATAACGGTGGAATTAAAAAGCGTGCAGATGCTAATACATAATATAAGATATACTTATTCATTTCCGTCTTATCGAATTGGCTGCACTCACTTGAAAAGCCTCAAAAAAACGATACTTCCCAGAAAAGTAATAAAATGCTTGATTATAAGAATTTTAAATCATCAACCCTGATAATCTAATTATGTCGCGGATATTATCCAAGCCCTGGTTGATGGAAAACAAGGAGAAATGTCGGTTGGATCGACGTCTTTATATCAAAAAACGACGAGAATGGCCTGCCTGCACATAATTCACGCCAACAAGCCGCTTAATTCCTGGCGGATTTGCCGTTCGATGGAGCCTTTGAAAAGCATCGCCGCCAAGGGCAATTCGGCCTTGAGTTTTACGCTGCCGTCTTCCACTTCCACAATACCAGATATACCCATGCCCATGGCCTTAAAACCGAACGAAAAGGTGTGATCGGTCCAATTTTCCCGCAGATTGTCCACGTGCGAACCATAACGGTCGCGCACGGCAAGGAATTTTTCTTTCAATCGTCGCGCGGCTTCTTCCCGGCCCAGGCTATGGGTGGTTTCCATGGAAAGTTGCGGCATGTGGAAGCCTTCCCTACTTAGAGCGTTCGATTCATCATTTATTTCAATTGGATTTTGAAGACCACGGCCGCGTCCGACGGCTTATTCTTCGCCGGATCGATCGTCAGCGCGTCATCGCCCTCGATCCACTCGATCTTCTCATCGCTGCCGAGCAGTTGAACGTCCGCAATCTGCTTGTCGAGAAGATTGGCTTGCTTGCCCAGCGACTTGATCTTTAGCGGCTGCGTCGGCCAACCAAGGCAGATGGCGTAAATTGCATCGCCTTTTTGGGTAAAACGTATATCCTCGGCGGTGAAAGGTTTTCCTTTGCCCTCGTTAAAACCTTGGTTGCTAATTGGAGCGGCGGAGGCGATGGCCGGGCCTTCGCCGAAGACCTTCCACGGGCGAGTGCCGAAGATGCTTTCGCGGTTGACGTCCATCCAGGTGGCAATGCCTTCCACGATCTTCACCTCGTCGGAATCGATGGTTCCGTCGGCCCGCACCGGGACGCTCAACAACAGGTTGCCGTTTTTGCTTACGATGTCCGCCAAGGTCTGGATGACTGTTTTCGCGCTCTTGTAGCGGTGCCGGTCGAAAACGCCCTTGTCGTAATGCCAGCCGCCTATGCAGGTGTCGGTCTGCCAGACGAAAGGCTCGATGCGGTTGCTCTGCCCGCGTTCGATGTCCCAGACCATGCACTTACGCTTCTGCTCGTCAAGCATTTTTCCATTCCACACGCCCTCGAGTTTTCCGCCATGCCATAGCATGTTGCTGTTATAGTAATGTGCAATGAGTTTTAATCCGGTATCGCTGAATGGCCAAAGCGGCAGGACGGTATCGTCAAAGTAGATCAGATCGGGATGATACTTGTTTATTAGATCAACGGTTCGATTGTAGAATTTTTCGCAGTAGGCCCGGTCTGGAGTGATACATCCTTTACTTGTATCCCAGCCCCACATGCCGTGAATACTGCCAACATTGCCGGCATTCTTGCTGGGTGTGTGATTTTGTGCATATAAATCTTGAGGATCAAAGCCTTCCCACCATTGGCCTTTGCCGTCGGCCTTGGTGAGTTTGCCGTCGTAAGGCACGCCGGCCAAGGGGCCTTTTGTGTCGGCTAACTGTGCGATTTCATACCAGGTCCAGGCATGGGCCGCATGAACGCTGACGCCGAACTTAAGGCCGTTGTCGCGCGCGGCCTTGGCCCAGCCGCCGATTAGGTCTTTCTTGGGACCCATATTGACCGAGTTCCACGGCTGATACTTGCTGTCGTAGTTATCGAAATTATCGTGATGATTGGCCAGTGCCACGAAGTACTGAGCCCCCGCCCGTTTGTAAAGGGCCATAAGTTTTTCCGGATCCCAATTTTCGGCCTTCCACTGGTTAATCACGTCCTTAAAGCCGAACTTCGACGGATGCCCATAGTGTTCGCGATGGTATTTTCCCTGCCGTTCGTTCTCGAAATACATGTTTCTGGCGTACCAATCGCCCTGTTCCGGCTCGCACTGCGCCCCCCAGTGCGCCCAGATGCCGAACTTGGCGTCGCGAAACCACTGGGGCGTCTGATATTGGCTTAACGACTCCCAAGTGGGCTCGAACTTGCCGGTCTGCATCGGCTCGGCGTCCGGGCCGATAAGCACCGTGGGCTTGACATCCTCGCTTCGGGCAGCGGCGGCAATGGCCAAGAGAAAAACTACGTGTAAAAAAGAAAGCCGAATTGTTTCCGCGATTGTTTTCGTTTTCAAGGTAAATCTCCTGGAAAATAAAGGCGTCGGGTTTGATAGAACAAAGGTATTATACTGTATGCCGTTTACACCCTCAATACACCGGTCGGCTGACGATGTTGCACAAATTACCTATTGACCGCGCGGCCCAGTCGTTTTTCAACCCTGGCCAGTCTTGATTTCAATTCCCCAGTGTAGCCTTTGCGATAGTCGAGTTTCATTATGCACTCCACGCGGTTGCAGTCGGTGCTTACTTCTTTCAGGCATCGCTTCACTACGTCCAGAACCTCGTCCAACTCTCCTTCGATCGTCGTGCCCATGGCGTGGCATTGATATTCCAAGCCGCTTTGCTCGACGATCTTCAGGCACCGCGCGACGTAATCGCCCACGCTTTCGCCCTTGCCCAATGGGAACACGCTGAACTCGACCAGGACCATGACAAATCCTCCATTGCAAGAAGAAATGTTTACTTGCGACAGAGCAATTATAAATCTTTCACGGACCCGGTCCAGGGCCTTGCGGCGGGGCATTGGCGGCGGAGGTTATCATTATGCGAAGCCCGTCCAAAATCCTGGCGAAATAGCGCAGGGTCCGGTCGATTTTCTGCGTCTGGGCAGTGTCTGTCTGCTGTTTTATCATCCACTGCTTGGGCGACATTTTGAGAATCCCGCTTTTGTAATGAAGTTCATCCTGGCGGAGTTTTCGCAGGCGTTGTTCGGCCTCCGACCTTATTTGCATGAAAACAGCATCGATGCGTTCAAAGGCCGCCTGATACTTCCCTGTGCGGAATTCATGATCTCTGACGAAGCCGATCACATCGGCATTGGGCACAAGGCCCGTTAGCTGGGCGGCGGTTTGCAGTTGGCTGAACGAGCCCATGTCGATTATGTGAGAGGCGACATCTTTCTTTTGTTCAACCGCGTCTTCCGCCCCATAAGCCGGCGCTTCTTCGGAAACCCGGGGTGCATTTCCAGGCTTGGTTTCGCTCCGAGGTCTTGCGGAAACAGAGTCCTTGGATTTGTCCGGCTGCAGCCTGGCCATTTTCTCCAGTTGACGGTCAAGCCCGTCGAAGCGCTCGAGCACGTCTTTTATCTTTGCCTGCTTATCGCGGAGTTTTTGGACTTCCTTTTTTCCGCCGCCCGCTTTTACCGGATCTAGTTTAATCGTCTGCAAGTGCATACGGCGGTAAAGTTCGCCCGTTTCCCGCACTAATCGGAATGCCTCGGCGTAATTCCTTTCCTGAAAGGCCTTTTTCGCCTCGCCCAAGGCATTGGCATAAAGCGCGCCCCTGATGAAAACATAGAGATTATCCATCTCTTGCACGATAGACGCCGGAGATTTAAGCCGTTCCGCGGCAAGCGAAGGAACCGCCTTTTCCTTCCCTTGCGGGTTTCCAAAAGACCCGAGATTGTCGGCTCCCGAACCTGGCATTGACATGATATGCTCTAACAGTCTCTGTTTCTAGAAACTTTATTTCATTTTTTTACGACTTTTTTTCCGCGCCGCAATATCTACGATTTTGCCGCGTTTCAGAACATAAACTGGCGTGCGGGTTTCGATGCCGATCTGAAGTGCCCGTTTTGCCGCCCGGCGCAATGCCGGAAATGAACCCAAAATATCCGGATCTTTTGACTTTAGAGATTTTTGGATCATGGATTATCTCCACAAGAAATTAAAAACGGGGCAGAACCCGAATTGTCATATAAGATCCAACTGTCAACAATCTGACAATATACATTATAGAAATTACGCTGACCGCTGTCAAACCGGCGACGTATTGTATCTTCAGCCACGGCATGGCCGCCTTGTGCAACTCTCGATGCAACCCTGGCAATCGCGAGTTCAACCGCAGGTAGCGATAGAAATAAAAGCTTTACATGATAGCCTGTATCGCGCCATTGGGGAATTAATCGGATATAGTTGCGTCCGCTGAGCGTGGTCTCGAAAGCAAAACTTTCTCCCCGCTGAATTCGTTGATGTATTTCCTGGAGCATGATTCGTCCCGCACGTAATGCCGCTCTTTCCGGTCCAAAGGGCGATAGACCGGCGGCAATTAAGTCCACGTTGATAAATTCCGGACAATCGGCTTCCCGAGGCAGATATTCGCATGCAAAAGTTGTTTTTCCCGCTCCATTAGGCCCGGCAATGATTATCACTTTCTTAAATTTGGGACAGAGATCAGAGTCCATGATGTTTAATATCTGCTCACGTCCGGTTTGACGTTCTCTGGCGTTTCGTCGCTATCGATGTCAAACCATTCTTTTTTGAACTCAATTCGAGCGCCTTGCCGGGCGGCCATGTTGGTCGTAAGCGCGATCACGGCGTCGCCCAGGGCGACTTGAGGAGTGCAATGTGGCAGGTTTTCCGAATCGCGGTTGCGCACGCACCAGGCCCAGTGTTCCAATTCCTCGGTATAGCCGCGTTCGGCCGGCAGGGTGCCCAGGGCGCCGATGGCCGCCGATTCCACGTCGCCGGCTTCGTCGAGTTGCAGAACCGGCCGGGGCTTATTTTGGGCGTCTTTGCCCATAACAACCTTGAGTTTTTTGCCGGTTTCGGAAGTTTTATAAAGCAGCGCCTCTTTTTCGGTTTCCAGCACAAGCGTGCCTTCGGTGCCCAAAACGGTCTCGCCGTATCCGCCGAATCCGTTGCCGTTGATCGAGGCGTATTGCACGCCGATCTTTTTTTTGGCCGCTTGGGGATCGTTGGCGTCGTAGCCCGGGGCCGGAAACTCGAAAACGCAAAACACGTGATCTTCCACGTCGCGGTCGGCCGGAAAGAGCGGCCGGCTGCTGGCCGCGCACACGTTAAGCGGCATCTGCTTGTGCCCGCCGTGGACGGCCGAGATGAAGATGCTCGCGGCGTCGAGTTGATGTGAGCCCAATTCGGCCATCAATCCGCCGCTGGTTCGATCCCAAAGCCGCCAGCGGATCAACTCCTCGATGGCCGGTCGGTCGTAGATCGGCTTTCCCTCGCCGTCTTTCAGTTTCAAATCTTCGTAACCGAACTTTTTCGCGTTGACCACGGCGTCTTCGATCTGGGCCTTGACCTGGGCGACCTTCCGCTCCATATCGGCCGCCGAGCGGTTGTTTTCTTTTTTCAATTGATCGAGTTTTTTCGTCCAATCGCGGAGATTTCTTTCCAACACCTCGGCTTGCTGATCGTCGGGTTTGGCGGCCTTGGGCATGGGCGGCTGCCAACTGTCGTTGCCCGGCAGATTGCCGCGGTGCCATTGGGCGCGAATGTAGTGCAAGTCGCCCAACAAACCCTTGCGGATCATCTCCACCGAATTGTTGTACAGGATGTTGTAGTGGCGTTGATGCCCGACGGCCAGGAGCAAACCGGTTTGCTTTGCCGCGCGGGCCATTTCCTTGCACTCGTGGACGCTGTGGCCCATGAGCTTCTCGGTCATAACGTGCAATCCGGCCTTCATGGCCGCGATTGCCGCCCGGGCGTGCAGGTGCAAGGGCAAGGCGATTATGACGGCCTCGATGCCGTCCTGGCGAGCGTTTTCGATCAGTTCCTCGAAGGCCCCATAGACTTTCACATTTTTCCGGGCGTCATCCTCCGATTTCCAGTCGAAGACGCTCAACATGCCGGGCCGGACTTTTCGGGCGGTTTCGCTGTAAAAATCGCCGTGGAACCCCCGCCATACGTTGTAAGGCCGAATGTCGGCGATCGACTTGACCGCGATGAACTTGGGGTTGATCGCGCCGATGAGCACCGATCCTTCGTCGCCCGTGCCGATGACGCCCACGCGGACCGGGTCGGCCAGCGACTTGCCGTAGCCGAAATACAATTCTCCCAGGCCGTTGCCGGAGGCGGCTTCGGCATTGATCGTTTTTTTGAGCAACTCGCGGCGGATCGGCTTGCTGCCCACGGCCGCGTTGAAGTTTTCCTTGCCGATCGCTCGTTGCTCGGGAGTTAAGTACATTTTAGTGGTTAGTGGAGAGTGGATAGGGGTTGTCAGTTTTCAGTTATCAGTATTCAGTTCCATGGATTCAGCATTCATCGTTCAGCATTTATCATTTTTCTTTCATCCTTCCGTCTTCAGCCTCCGGTCTCCAGCCTCCAGCCTTATACTTCACGCCTTGTAGCGGTTCAGATCGGGCGCGATTCCCTCGGGAGTTTCGTCGCTTTGGATATCGAACCATTCCGGTTTAAACTCGATTCTCCGCGACTGGCGGGCGGAGATGTTCGCCGAATGGACGATCACGGCGTCGCACAAGGCCACGGCCGGATAACACCGCGGCCGATTTTCAGGCGCCGGATTACGGACGCACCATGCCCAATGTTCGATTTCTTCTTTATAGCCCAGATTGGCATCGGCATCGGCCGCCGACTTGGAGGCCGCC
>JBEKFZ010000049.1:0-31220 GCA_050013075.1 Thermoguttaceae bacterium
GCCCTGTCTAGCTACCAATCGTCGAATCAGTGTTTGCCTCCGGGAACGATCGACGACAAGGGCCCGATCCATAACGTGGCCCAAGGCAACCATATCAGTTGGTTGGTGCAAATCCTGCCGTACATCGAGGAGCGTAACACGTATAAAAATATCGACTTATCGGCGGGCGCGTACGCTCCTAAAAACGCCTCCGTACGGAGATTGTCGATTGCCTTGTTCAAATGCCCCAGTTATGCGGGCGGGCAGAATGCGGAAACGCCCTTGAGCAATTACGCCGGGTGTCATAACGGCGTCGAGGCTCCGATAGATGAAAACAACAACGGCGTGTTGTTTTTGAACAGCCGCATCAGGAACAAAGACATAACCGACGGGGCGGCCAATACGATTTTCGCGGGTGAAAAGAGCGGCTGCCAAGGGGATTTGGGATGGATGTCGGGCACCAGGGCGACCTTGCGGAATTGCGGGACCGAACTCGGGCAAACGATGCTCGACGACGGCCCGCACCGATCCGCCCAACAGCCCGGTCAAGTGCCTGCGGAAACGCCCGCCGCTACGGAGAAAACCGCTGAGTCGGAGAAACCCGCGGCATCGGAGAAACCCGGCGAAGAAAAGGAAAAAACCGCCCAGGCAAAAACCGAATCCGATCTTTACGTGGGTGGATTCGGATCTTACCACCTCTGCGGAGTCAATTTCCTATTCGGCGACGGCGCGGTTCGCTTCACCGACAACGACATCGATCTGAAATTACTGGAACAGCTCGGCAATCGCGCCGACGGCAAATTGCTGGAAGGCGGCCCCACTCGCGGGCAGTAGGAGTTTGTTTGACGGTTCATCGCGAAACCGCAAGCGGTTTATTTGAGCGCGAAACCGCAAGCGGTTTCATTGTTGTTTCGCGCTGGCGATGCCGAATTTGCTGCGGAATATTTTAGCTCTTTGCTGGATCATGGTCGGGGCCTTGGATCGCAGTTCGTTGCCGCCCTCGAACCAGCCGTAAGGCTCCTCGAAGACTATATGCCCTTCCACTAAAATCGAGTCGGCAGGCTCGGCAAGCCGGGTGATATTGGCATAGGCCCCGGCGCCCGTGTAAAGTTGGGGCGGTCCGAGGCTGATGTTCGCAGCAGCGTCGCGGAGTATCGGCCGCCACTGGTTGGGATAGTCGTGGTCGGCGTTGAATCGCGGATCGATCCGGCCGGCGACAAGCAAATTATTTTTGCCCCTAGTAACCACCGAATAGCGCGTCGTGCTGACTTCCACCTGATCGAAGAGCGAAAACGTGGCGTACACGAATTTCACTTCCTGACCTTCGGGCATTTGCAGTTTCAGATTGCGTTTTTGCATCTCCTCGTCGGTCAAGAAGCCAGACTTGGATACAATCCGGTTTTCGCCCTCGGTGTCTTTGCCCTTGGCCAGACTGTCCAAGAAATCCTTGGAGTTTAACGTTTCCCATTTGCCGTGTGCGACGAACCACACATCGATTGCCCGAATCGTGGCCGATTCGCCTTCAGCCGTCTTGAGCGTGCGAATCCTGATCATCACCGGCGCGGAGGAGGTTTTTTGCACCAGATCTTCATAGGTATAGCGTCCGCCGGAGATTTTTTCGATTGCCGAGAGTTGGCCCGCTGCGTCCAAGTCGTTGGCCACGGCGGGTGCGGGCAACTTGTAGGCCTTGCCGTCGGACATAGTCACGCCTTTTTGCAGCAATTCGGCAAAAACCGGATTATCATCAGCCGCCCGGGCTTCAAAACACGCTGCAAGCAAACAGACGTTAAATAAAACGGCGTAAGTATTCATGATGAGTAGTTCCAGGATTCATATTTATTGAGTCTCAGGTAATGAATGTCGATTATCACAACAAAATCCCGTTGTGTAAAGGCGCGAGCATCGGTTTTGGTTAGTGTGGGCGTTGGAATACCATCGCGAAACCGCAAGCGGTTTGTGTGTCGGCGATTACATAACCGCAAGCGGTTTGTGTGTCGGCGGATTGCGAAACCGCAAGCGGTTTCTTTATCCCACAACATTCCATTACAATGTCTTGTGGAAGCGTTTCGACGCCAGGGAGAGCATGAGTACGCCCATCACGGCCAAAGCGAGCATCTGCGGCCAAAGGATATCCATGCCCACGCCTTTTAGAAATATCGCGCGGACGATCACCAGGAAATATCGCAAGGGATCGAACAACGTCAGCCATTGCACCGGTTCGGGCATGTTGGCGATGGGAAAGGCGAATCCGGATAGCAGCATGGCCGGAAAGAAAAAGAAGAACGTGCTGATCATGGCCTGCTGTTGCGTTTGGCTGATCGTGGAGATAAACAAACCGATGCCCAACATGGTCATCAAGTACAATCCCGTGGCTAAAAACAGCAAGGCAAGATTGCCGCGGATGGGAACCTCGAACCAAAACCCGCCGATCAGAGTCACTAGCGCCACGTCGATAAAGCCGATTACCGTGAAAGGCAAGGTCTTGCCGAGGATGAATTCCGCGGGCGTGATGGGCGTGACCATGATCTGTTCCATGGTGCCGATCTCTCTTTCGCGGACCACGGCCATGCTGGTTAGGAGCATGGTAACGACCGAAACCACGATCACCAGCACGCCTGGGACGAAAAAATTGCGGCTTTCCAGGTTTTCGTTAAACCAGGCCCGGGTTTGCAGTTCAGGCCGGCCGGGCAGAGTGATCGCCCCCATTTGCCTCTGGTAGCGCTCGATCAATGTATTTTCGGAATAGGCCGCGGCAATTTTGACCGCGTAACTGAGCACGATGTTGGCGGTGTTCGAGTCGGTCCCGTCGATGAGCACCTGTAGTCGGGCGGTGCGTCCGGCGTGCAGGTCGTCGGCGAATCCGTGCATGACGTGCAGCACCGCGCTGACCGTGCCGCGATCGAGCAACGCCGTGGCCTCCGCATCCGTGCCGATCCGCTCGACCACGTCGAAATAGCCCGATTGCACGAAACTCGCCACGACCTCGCGGCTCGACTGGCTGTTATCCTGGTCGAACAACGCGGTGCGCACGTGCTTTACGTCGGTCGATACGGCGTAACCGATCACAAGCACCTGCACGCAAGGAATCACGAAAATCACCATTCGCATCCGCGGGTCGCGGAAGACCTGGATGAATTCCTTGATCAGCATTTGTTTTATGCGTTCAAACATATAAAACATGGTGCCTTTCACGCACCCTACGATAATTTCTTTTTGAACCGCGCTATAGCCAATGCGAACGTCACAATCGCGTAAACGGTCAGCAATATCACTTCGCCCCGCATGACATTAAAACCCACGCCTTTTAGATAGATCCCCTTTAGCAGAGTGACAAAATACCTGGCCGGCACCGCGTAGGTGATTATCTGAATCGGCTCGGGCATGTTGGCAATGGAAAACATGAATCCCGACAGCAAAAACGACGGCAAAAACGTCGATATCATGGCGAACTGGCTGGCCAGCAACTGGTTTTTCGCGTTAATGCTGATTAATATTCCCCACGACATGGTCCCGATCAAAAAAATGATCGCCATGCCGAAAAGAAAGACGACGCTGCCTCGCAGCGGGACGTGAAAGAGGAATTTCGACATCAGCACGCCCAGCAGGACGTCGAACAAGCCGATGGTGAAATAGGGGATCAGTTTTCCGATGACCAGTTCCGGACCTTTAACCGGCGTGGAAATGAGCTGTTCCATCGTTCCCCGCTCCCACTCCCGGGCAACGGTCAACGAAGTCATTAGCGCCGCGATGACCATCATCAATACGCCGATCAGGCCGGGAATGATGAAATTCCGCGATTCCATGTCTTCGTTGAACCATACCCGCGGACGCACGTCCAGAGGCTGTTGCAAGGCGGGCGCGCCGCTGCGTTGGATCGCCTTTATCACCAGGTTTTGCGAATAGGTTCTGGTCAAGGCCTCGGCGTATCCCAGGGCGATGGTGGCCGTGTTCGAATCGCTGCCGTCGACGATGAATTGCACCTCGGCGTCGCGGCCCGCGGAAATCCGTTGCGCGTAATCGCGCGGAAGTACCATTGCCGCCAACGCCCGGCCCGAATCGATCGCCCGCACAATGTCGGCGTAATTGTCAAAATAGCTTCGCAGAGAGAAGTATTTTGAACCGGTGAATTGGGCAATCAGATCGCGGTTCTGTCGGGTGCCGCTTTGATCCCAAACCACCAGCGGGACCTTATCCACGTCGAGCGTCAGCGCGTAGCCGAAGAGCATGAGCATCATCATCGGGATGGCAATCGCCATGCCCAGGCTGCGGACGTCGCGCAGAACGTGTAAAAATTCCTTGCGGGTAACGGCCCAAATGCGGATCAGCCTCATCCTCGCACCTCCTCCTGTGGCCGTTGTGTTCGGTCCCGGGCCTCGATGAGCGAAACGAACACGTCTTCCAGCGAGGGGGTGATTTTTTCCACCTGTTCGAGGCGATAACCGCGTTGGTCGAGCAACTGGCGGATCGACCGAGCGGCCGCCGCGGCGTCCTCGGCCACAATGTGCAGACCGCGGCCAAACAGGGCCGCTTCCTTGACCTCGGGCAATTGCTCGATCTCAGTCATGGCGCTTTCAGGACGATCGCAAAACACCTCCAACACGTCCTCGGCCATATATTCGTGTTTGAGTTGCTCGGGCGTTCCCAGGGCCACCAGTTCTCCCCGATAAATAAGCCCCAGCCGGTCGCAATACTCGGCCTCGTCCATGTAGTGCGTTGTAACGAAAACGGTAACCCCTTTGCCCGACATTTCGTAAATCAGGTCCCAAAACGCCCGGCGGCTGATGGGGTCCACGCCGGATGTAGGCTCATCGAGAAACACGATGGGCGGTTGATGCAGAATCGCACAGCCCAGCGCCAGCCGCTGCTTCCAACCGCCGGAAAGCAAGGAGGTCGGCTGGCGGCGGTGCTCTTCAAGGCCCGACATCTGGATGACCCACTGCTTGCGTTGGTCCTTCAATTTGCGTGGAATGTTATATATTCCGGCATAAAAATCGATGTTTTCCTCCACCGTAAGATCCTGGTAGAGCGAGAACTTTTGACTCATATAGCCGATGTTGGCCTTGATTTTTTCCGGCTGCGTGCGAATATCATAACCGGCTACCATGCCCGTGCCGCCGCTAGGCTCGAGAATGCCGCACAACATGCGGATGGTGGTCGATTTGCCCGCCCCGTTCGGCCCGAGGAAACCGAATATCTCGCCGGCGGCGACCTGGAAATTTATGCGATCGACGGCCGTGAACCCGCCGAATCGCTTTTCCAGGTTCTCAACCACTACGGCTTTGTCGTTGTTCGCCACGTTCATCTTGACGTCCGTCCCCAACATAAAGCCGCGACCGTTGGTCGCGGTTTTATCTGGTTCCCACGCTCCGGCGTGGGAACCAGGATTAATCTTTTTCCGCCAGCACTGAAACAAACACGTCCTCCAGGGTCGGCTCGATCTGCCTGATGCCGGCCACGGTCAATCCGGCATCGACGAATAGACCCTTGACTGCGGAGATAATGCGCTCCTCCGGTTCGTGGGCGACGACGTGCACGCGATCGCCGAACAAGCCGACCGATACGCCGGTCAATTTTTCCTTGAGCAAAGCTCTTGCCCGGCGCGGCTGTTCGCAGCGGATTTCCAGGATGGTGCCGCGCATCAGTTTTTTGACTTCATCCGGCTTTCCGCAGGCCAGCATCTTGCCGCGATCGATCAGGGCCAGGCGGTTGCAGCGTTCGGCCTCGTCGAGGTACGCCGTGGAAACGAAAATTGTGACCTTTTCGCGCAGCAGGCGGTATAAAATCCGCCAGAAATCGCGGCGCGACACGGGATCGACGCCGTTAGTCGGCTCGTCGAGAAATAGCACCTTGGGCGTATGGATCAATGCGCAGGCCAGGGCGAGTTTCTGTTTCATGCCGCCGGACAGATTTCCGGCCAGCCGTTTTTTAAAGGGCGTCAGATTGCCGAAGGCCAGCAGGCGATCGATTTTCTCTTGCCGGCCTTTTCGCGGCTCGCAGTAGATATCGGCATAGAAATCCATGTTCTCCATCACGGTCAAGTCCGGATACAGTCCGAACCGCTGGCTCATGTAACCGATATTCTCCTTGATGGCTTCGGCCTGCTTTGTGACATGATAACCGGCGATCCATGCGTCGCCGGAGGTGGGTTCCATGATCGAGGTCAAGAGCCGCATGGTGGTCGTTTTGCCGGCCCCGTCCGGCCCTACCAGTCCAAATATCTCTCCCTCGGCCACTTCCAGCGAAAGCGAATCGACGGCCGTAAGGTCGCCGAAACGCTTCGTCAAATTTTCGGTGCGAATGGCGTTCATAATAAAACTGGGCAAAGGAGAGTTTGCGATGAATATTGTGCCTCGCGAAACCGCAAGCAGTTATTTTATTCCCCAATTCTATTTCTCTGTTTCGATCACGGCATCGGCGGGCATTCCGGGCTTGAGTTCCATATTGGGATTGGTGATGTCGATCTTAATGCGATATACCAGTTTGACGCGTTCTTTTTCAGTCTGCACATTTTTGGGCGTGAACTCGGCCTCCTGGGCGATAAACGACACCCGGGCGACATAAACCTTGCCCGGATACGTGTCGGTGGTAACTTTCGCCTTCTGACCTACCTTGACTAGTCCCAGATCGGTTTCCGGAATGTACGCCCTCAGCCACACGTTGACCAAATCGCCCACCGTCACCACCGGCGTGCCGGGCGCCACATATTCCCCCAGCTCGATGTTTTTCGAGAGCACCACGCCCGACATCGGCATGGCCAGCGTGGCGTAACTCAACTGAGTTTCCGCCAGTCGTAAGGCGGCTTCGGCCTGTTTGACTTTGGCCCGGGCTTGATCGATGGTCTCTTTCCTCGGTCCGGCCTTGACCAGATCATACTGGGCTTTTGCCTGATTGAAGGCGGCTCCGGCCTCCTCGATCTGCTGTTTGCGCGATCCTTCCTTGACCAAGGCAAGATGTTCGACTGCTTCGCGATAGCGTTGGGCGGCCACGTCGAAGGCGGCTTTTGCCGCGTCGTATTGCTCGTTGGAGATCATTTTCTTATCAAAGAGTTGTTTTGCACGGATGTAATCCGATTGAAACTCGGCCTTCTGTGCCGCGGCCGCGCTAAGCGACGCCTCGGCATAAGCTATTTCCTGGGGGCGCGAACCGGCCTCCAAATCGGCCAGTGCGAATTCCGCCTTTTGCATGGCGGCCTTGGCCGAGGCTATTTCCTCCGGCCGGCTTCCGGCCTCCAATTCGGCCAGAACGGCCTGGGCGGTCTGAAGATCGGCCGCACGGATGGCAACGTCGCATTTCAGATCTGAATCGTCCAGCAAGGCCGCCAAATCGCCTTTTTTGACCATGTATCCTTCGTCCACGGGCCGGTCGGTCACTCGGCCGGGTATTTTGAAACTCACCTCGGCAATTGTCGCCTCGATATTGCCAGAAACACGAATCTCCGACGACGTACTTGCCTTGATACGATTGGTTTGAAACCAATACACGCCGCCGCCCACCGCGGCCAATAACAAAACCAGCATCAGGATCTTCAGTTTCATGTTTCATTGATGATTAACTTGGTGAATACATATTCACATCTTGCTGACAGTCACTACTTTCCTTCAGTAGGAACAATGGCGGCGCGAAGTATCTCCCATGCCTGCGCGGCATGGCGTGTCACGTCAAATCCGCCTTCGGTCAGGTGCCACAAGATTCCAGCGGGCACCACAATGCCAAAGACCATCATTGCCACGGTGGCCGGATCAAGATCGCTTCGTACAAGGCCTTGCACTTGTCCGCGGCGGACTATATCGGCCACTTGGCCGGAGTATTGGCGAAAAAGGCTCAACACTTTTTCTTTTAATTCCGGGTGCCCGCCCTGAAAGTCTTCGGAAAAGATGATTCGCGGAATTGCCCGGCCTTCACGAATAAAGCGGATGTGCCGCATCAGTATGTCGCGAAGACATTCCAGCGGATCGGGATGCTCCCGGCAGGCAATCCGGATATTATCCATCAATCGCTGCTTGATCCGGTCCAGCACGGCATGGAGGATTTCGGCCTTGCTATGAAAATGCCGGCACCAATCCGACCCGCCGGGCAACGGCCGCCACGCTCAGCCGCCGCAATCCCTGGCTGGCGATTAGTTCGAGCGCAGCCTGGGCAATCTGCTCCCGGCGAATTTGCGTATCCAGCTTCTCTTCGCTCATAATATTCCTCTATTGTGATAATACGTTCACAATCATGGCTGGTCAAGAATTTTTTATCGTCAGTTCCCACATCTCCGGAAGGGCATTAGGATGAGGGGCGTGATAGACAAAATCAGGCTACCTAAAGCGTTTGGTAGCGATGGTTATCGATAATCCCAGCCCGCGGCAGAGAAGTTTGGCCAGTGGGAACGGCATCAGTTCGAGAGCCGGCTCTATTAGCCTCTTGATGTTCGCGGCGCCGTTGCCGCAAAGAACAATCCACCGGGGCGTAACAAATAGCGGCATCGCCACTCGGTAAAAGCCGGCATCGTGGAGCAGGGCCGTCACTTCGCAAAGCGTATATTCCTTGAGGTGCAAACCGGCGGCTTCGGTCCGCGGAGGACAGGCGATTTTTGTCACGTCCGAAGGGCGAATGTGCCAGTTGGGCGTGACGGTGATGAGTTGTCCGCCCGGAGCCAGCAATTCGTGGATGCGCTGCAGATAATCTCGGATTTCGTCGGGCGGAATGTGCTCAAACACATCGTTCCAATAGATCACCTGGTAAGACCGCTCGGATTCGGGAAACTTCCGCTGTAAAAAATCGCCCAAGTGCAAACGCGACTCCGCCCCGTCGCCCAGCAACCGGCAGGCTTCTTCCCGCAGTTTCGCCGAGACCTCGATGCCCCCTATGGAAAAGCCCGCGTCGTTGACGAGTTTCAAAAGTATTCCGTTCGCATAGCCGATTTCAAAAAATCGAGGCGACGCGACGCGACGTTGCTGGCGTCGAAGAATCCAAAGGATCAGTCGGCCGAGTCGTGCGTCGTAACCATAGGACATCGGTTTATCGTCTGAACCCCAAGTAACGGAAATGATCCGCGCAATGGAATCGTAAGCCCTGCTGACCGCCGCCGCCCGCTCAGCCGAGCCTTTGGGGGCCGAGAGTATCTGGCGGGCGGATTCTTGTTCCTCCCGCCACTGCAAATCGACAAGCTGTTCGTGCGACAAGGCTCCCAGCTCGATCGTGTTTCCGTCGGCCAAGATCAACAGATCATCGCCCGTCGGCGCGACGGCTTTATCGATTTCGGTTGCAGACGACCCCGATTCAGGCAAGACAATTTCCCGAGTTGACAAATGCCATGGACGCCGCATTTTTCAGCAAGCAGTCCTTTTTTGTGATTCCCCTAAAAACCTAGTTTATAGGGAGTATGTTGTCAAAAAACCAGGCGCAGTTTTTGTAATCGGGCTTCGGTTTCGGCCATTAAGGCGTCTTCGGCCGCTTCGTCCGGGGCTTCGTAGGTTGCCGAAAGCCGCAAAAACGCACCTGCGTCGTCCCATGGCACGGTGCAGATCGAATGTTCGGTAATCAGGAATTGACTACACTCCTCGGCCGTGGCGAACCTCGGTCCGCCGGTTATGCCCTTTGGAGCGGGCACATATAAAAAATACGTTCCTCCCGGCATTTGACATTTAAAGCCGCAGCGCCGCAGTGTTTCGACCAGTTTCTTAAGCCGTCGCTCATATTTTTCCCGGGTGCGGCAGGGAATTTCGGCATCGTCCAAGGCCGTGATTGCCGCTTTTTGGATGGCAATGAACTGGCCGGAGTCGCAGTTGTCCTTTACGTCGGCAAACGCCCGTACCAGGCGCTCGTGCCCGCACACCCAGCCCAAGCGCCAGCCGATCATGTTCCAGCCCTTTGAGAGCGAATGTACCTCAACGCCCACGTCCCGGGCGCCGGGCACTTCCAGAAAGCTCAGCGGCCGATGTTCATAACTGAGCATTAAATGGGCGGCGTCCTGGACGACCACAAGCTGGTTCGCCAAGGCAAAATCGACCACTTTTGCATAAAATTCCCGCGTGGCCACCTTGCCGGTCGGGCTGTTGGGATAATTCAGCACCAGCAGTTTCGCACGTTGGCGGATATCTGTTGGAATCGAATCCAAGTCGGGCAGGAAATCGTTTTCCGCCAGAAGCGGCAGTCGATGCACCTCGCCGCCGTAATACTTAGTGTGCGTGCCCGCCACCGGATACCCGGGCACGGTCATAAGCGTCACGTCGCCGGGATTGATAAACGCCGCCGGCAGCATGGCCAATGCGGTTTTCGAGCCTATGCAGTGGTTGATTTCCGTGACCGGATCGAGCCGGACGTTGAACTCCCGGGCCATCAGTCGCGCAACCGCCTCTTTGAACTCGGCAATGCCGTTGTCGGCATAACCGCGATTGCGGGGCTGATTGATTTCATGGGCCATCACCCGGCGGACCGATTCGGGGGCCATTTCGTCGTTTTCGCCGATGCCAAAGTCGACCAGTTTCCGCTGGGGATGATCGGCCAGGGCCTTGCGCTTGGCCCGCTTGATTTTCTCGAATTTATAAATTTCGGTGCCTTTGCCATAAAGGCTGCCGCCGATACGCTGGGCAAAAAGGGATTGAAAATAAGGATCGCTCATGGAGGTGATAGGTAATAGGTGATAGGCATGAAGGACGAAAACACAAAGTTTATACCAGCGATCGGCTCTCGGCAAGGCAATTAAGTTTATTGAATCTCAGGTAATGAATGTCGTACTCATCGTTTAGCCGCGAGCCAGCGGCGAGCGTGTTTTCGTGTTTTCATGCAACTTTAAATACCCGAGACTCAATAGCCGCGGCACTTGTGTGGGGAGTTTTTGTTAGTGTAAGCGGCTGTCCAAGTATTACTCCCCTCGCCCGCTTGCGGGAGAGGGGCCGGGGGTGAGGGCGGGTTGCCTTGCAAACTCCAAAGTTATTCTTAGACAGCCGCTAAGACGACTTTAAACGACTTCCAAAGTCGTCCTGCGTAGAATAACACACGCTATGGATAACACACCCCCCCTCCCATTTTGACTTGCCCTGGGGCTTAAACTTTCATAGACTGTTGAAGAATTCCTCGCGATACGATTCAGTGGCCCAAGAATGACTCGTTGAATATGCCGATTAAAGACCCAGCCGAAAACCAAACACGCCAGCCGCGGAAAAACGGCGTTTGGCTGCCGATCGTATTGTTCCTGGCTACTTGCCTATCGACCTTCTGGGCGGCGGGAACGAATTGGAGACCTTACGCCCATCTGGACGCCCTTGAGCGGGCATTTTGGGCCTTTTGGCAAAATCTGCCGCAAGGGTCCTGGGGTGCGGCCTTGCGCGAATCGCTCGCCATCTTGAACCTGGATTGGTCCAAAGGGCTGATTTACATGCTGGCGGTGATGTCGATACTGCTGATTCACGAGATGGGCCATTATTTCATGGCCTTGCGTTACGGCATCCCGGCCAGTTTCCCATTTTTCATTCCGGTGCCCATTCTTCCCTTCGGCACCATGGGCGCGGTAATCAGCATGGAAGGCTCACACGCCAATCGGCGGCAGATGTTCGATCTGGGCATAACCGGCCCGCTCAGCGGCCTGGCCATTGCCCTGCCCATCACCCTGATCGGCATTTGGCAACTGCCCGACGCACCGGCGGTAGGCTCGGGCTTCCGTTTTCACAATCCCCTGATCTTCCAACTGCTGATCGCGTATCTCCGGCCCGAATATCCCACGCCGATGTACCTCGATCTGAACCAGTTCAATCCGTATCTGATGGCCGGTTGGGTGGGAATGTTCGTCACCGGCTTGAACATGCTGCCCATCAGCCAACTCGACGGCGGACACGTGGCCTACGCCCTGCTCGATCGCGGCGCCCACGGCCTGGCCCGAGGCGTGCTGGTGGCGGCGATCATTTTCGTACTCTTTACCGAACAATACGGCTGGGTAGTGATGTTGGTGGTAATCATCCTTCTGGGTATCAACCATCCGCCCAGCGACGAAGACAGCGAGCCGCTAAACCCGCTCCGCCGCGCAATCGGCTGGCTGGCCCTGTTGGTCCCCATCCTATGTCTTTCGCCAATCGGGATCACGCCAGCGGCGCATTAAGTGGTCAGGGTTCGGGGTTCAGGGTTTGGGGTTCAGGGTTTGGGATTTGGGGTTCAGCACAAAAAAATCTCCAAGCACTACTATCCACAAACAAATTTTACCTTCGTAATCTTCGTGGGCTTCGTGGTAAACCAAAACCAGCACTGCTGCACAAACCAGCAGTGGCACCAGCGCGTTGCGTGTTCCTGCCACCCTTGCTAGCGCCTAACTTGTCTGTTATGGTGGTGGGTAGGGTGTCAAGATCAACCGCCATAAGGAGGAGCGAATGATAGACGAATCCAACAAGCTGCTATTCATCAAGTCACCGAATATTGTCATTGCCAATGTGACGTTCATTACACGTGTCGCAATCCAGTATAATGACACGCCGATGCTAGAATTAATTAAAGAGGTAACGACACTGAACACGGAATCTTATACAACAAAGATACCGATTTACAATAAGGATGGCGTCCAACTGGCGGACGCAAAAGGCAGTCAGCTATATCCGACCGAGGCAGGTAAGAAAGTCGGGGTAGCAATGCTGCATTTTCCAGGGTTGACAGTATGCGAATTGAAAGGACAACCAATCTTTGAGATACGACGGAAGGAGGCTGCTGCGGTTTCAGTAACGGCTGAACTCTTCACATATGATGGGTCGTTTATGAAATGGAGCGACGATTCCGTGTCTGGCCTATTGTTCAATGATCCTTCTACTCCTTTTCAAGCTATGCAGGCGGGGCCTGGTGGTAAGGGACTACGAATTGGCTACCCTGGCGGCGGTACTGTGATAATGGGTTCAGGTAGCGGTATCAAAGCAGACATTGGAATACTATTTGGGACAACCACGAAGCCACATGGTGGTGTTGGTATTCAGCTTGGCGTGCCTGGTTAGTCGAGAGCGGCCAATTAGCCGATGGGTGGCAGTATATTTAAGTTTCGTTGGCGCAGGGCCTCGTAAAAGATCACGGCGGCGGCGACGGAGACGTTCAGGCTGTCGGCCGCGCCTAGCATGGGCAATCTCACGGGGGTGATGTCGGGGGCGGACCAGGCTTTTGATAATCCGGCGGCCTCGCTGCCCAGGACAACGGCAGTGGAACCGCGGTAGTCGATTTCGGCATAAGGCACGGAACCATCCACTCGGGCGGCGACAATCGTGATATTTTTCGCCCGCAGCCAGGCAAGCGTCTCGCCGCTTGTGGCTTGACACACGGGTACGGTAAATATCGTGCCCAGGCTTGCCCGAATGGCGTTGGGATTGTAAAGGTCGGTTCGGGCGTCGGCTAGAATCAAGGCTGAAACGCCGGCGGCATCGGCGCTACGCAAGACCGCGCCTATGTTGCCGGGCTTTTCCATGCCTTCCAGCACCGCGATCAAGGGATTTTTATTAGTCCCCTCTCCGGGCACCGACCGAAGGTTGGTCGGGAGAGGGCTAGGGTGAGGGCCTTTTGCGGCCAATCCGATTAAAACCTCCAAATCGGCAAGTGTGTTTTTCGGCATTTCGGCCACGCCCAAAACGCCCTCCGCCCGGCTGCCAAAGGCCAGCTTTTGAAAGACCGGTTCCGAAACCTGGAAGATTTCGGCGCCGCAGGTTTCAAGAGTTTTTGCCAACAAGCGCGATTCTTCGCTTGCCAACAACGGTTCACAAATAAAAACTTCGATCATGCGAATGTCCGTGCGCACTGCCTTGGACAACTCGCGCACGCCGTCGATGATGATCCGCCGTTTAAGCTGCCGATGCCTGGCATCACGCAAGCGAATTGCGTCTTTCACGCGCGGATTTTGCAAACTGGTAATGAGTGGCATGGAATTTTCAAACCGGGCACAAGTGCCCGGGCTAAACTGTCCTCTGTTGGGACAGCAGTTTAACTGCTGCCCCAACAGATTGTTCTAAACTGTCCAGCGAACAACCGATCCGTTGGGCAACTCCCGGCCGTCGGCGGAGGGGATGGTTAGGGTTTTGGCGGTGATTGTGCCGGTGCGGGCGTCGGGAATGGTTTCTTTTAGCATATCCGCAAGTCGGGCGGAGTCGTAGCCGGGGGTGTGGCAGGTGAGGAGAATGAATCGGCATTGCCCGGCGGTCAACTCGCCGCACATTTCAAGCAAATATGGCAGATGTTTTGTCAGCCGCCAGACTTCGCCGCGGCGTCCGTGGCCGTAACTGGGCGGATCGAGGATCAGGGCGTCGTAGCGGTTGTTGCGTTTGAGTTCTCGCTTGACGAATTTCACGGCGTCTTCGGTAATCCAATGAATCGGGGCGTTGCCCAAACCGGAAAGATCGGCATTACGGCGGGCCCAGGCCACGATATTATTCGCGGCATCGACGTGAACAACTTCCGCTCCGGCCGCCGCGGCCGCAAGCGTGCTCCCGCCGGTGTAGGCGAAGAGATTGAGAATTTTGAGTTTGTCTCCCTCCGCCTGTTGAGAAGGCTGTAGGTCTTTGGAAAATGCTAAATCCTGAACCCTGAACCCTGAACCCTGAACCCTCGCTCCGATCCAGTCCCAGTTTTCGACTTGTTCGGGAAACAGTCCTATCTGGCCGAAGGGCGTGCGTTTCAATTCAAATCGCAGCGTGCCGTGTGCGACGGTCCAGCGGTTGGGCAATTCGCGGCGGCAGATCCATCGGCCTTCCATTTCGCCGTTGTCCTCGAAAAGGGCGTCCGCTTTGTCCCAGGCGGGCGGATCGCTTTTTTCCGACTTCTCGACCGCCGGACAGGGCCGATCCAAGACATAATCTCCAAACCGCTCCAGGCGCCGGCCGCGGCCGAAATCCAAAAGTTGATAGTCTTTCGTGTTGAACATTGCCGCTAAGCCGGAGACGAATTTATTATTGGACATGAAGATAAAAAAACACATTATCCCCCGGGTGTATTCACCCGGGGCTAAATATGAACAGGGATCAAATAGGTTTAATTCTTTTTTTCGCCGTTTTTCGATGCGGGCGGTAACCGGCGGAGGTTTTTCGGGGAGTGCGGCCGGCGGGTTTTTTCCCGGCAATTCCGATCTGTTTCGGAGGCTGGGAAGGAATCAAGCACTCCGTGCCGTCGCCGATGAGATCCGTTCGTCCGGCTTCGATCAATGCCGCTTTTACGTCGCCGTAGTTTTCGGGCTTGAAAAAATGAAGGAGCGCCTTTTGCAATCTTCGCTCGCGTGCGCCGCGAGGCACGTAAACCGATTTGCCGGTCATGGGATCCAGTCCGGTGTAATACATGCATGTGGCTAGATCCATTGGACCGGGAATGAAATCTTGGACCTTGTCGGGCTTTATCCCGTGGCGTTTCAGATACAAGGCCAAACGGATCATGGACTTTAGATCGCTGCCCGGATGTCCGGCGATGAAATACGGCGTTAGATATTGCTCCTTGCCCGAGGCGGCCGATGCACGTCGAAACTCCTTGGCAAACGCCTCGAACTGCTCGATGGGCGGTTTTCGCATCAATTCCAAGACATCCGGTTCGGTGTGTTCCGGGGCGACTTTCAGTAATCCGCCCGTATGATATTTGGCGACTTCGTCGATATACTTGGGACTTCGCAGGGCTAAATCGGTGCGGATTCCCGAGGCTATGAAGACCTGCTTGACGCCATTTTCCTTGCGGGCAGCTTTCATAAGACGGATGATCGGCCTGTGGTCGGCGTCCAAAAGCGGACAAATTACCGGATGCAGGCAGCTTTGACGCCGGCATTTTTCACGGACTTCCGGGCGCGAGCAGTTCATCTTGTAGGTGTTGGCCGTGGGACCGCCGAGATCGCTGATAATGCCTTTGAAATGCGGATCTCCGGCCATGCGGCGGATCTCGGAGAGGATTGACTTTTCGCTGCGGCTTTGGATGATGCGGCCCTCGTGGGCGGTGATCGAACAAAAAGCGCACCCGCCGAAACAGCCGCGCACGATCTGAATGGAATCCTTTACCACCTCGAAGGCGGGAATCCGCCTGTTGCCGTAACTCGGATGCGGGCGCCGGGTGAAAGGCAGATCGTATATTCGATCCATCTCTTCTTCCGTGAGCGGCCATGCCGGCGGATTGACCGCCACGGCCTCGGGTCCATGAAACTGCACCAGGCGTCGGGCGTTGTAAGGGTTGGTTTCGTGATGGATGATCCGCGTCATTTCGGCGAAAGCGGTTTTGTCGGCGGAAACTTTTTCAAAACTAGG
Source organism: Thermoguttaceae bacterium (assembly GCA_050013075.1). Classification (GTDB taxonomy): domain Bacteria; phylum Planctomycetota; class Planctomycetia; order Pirellulales; family Thermoguttaceae; genus JBEKIK01. Next base: position 16,191 of record JBEKFZ010000049.1, read on the forward strand.
AAGGACGATGGTATCGAAAAGATGAGGGATGAAGGATAAAGGATGAATTGGTGGAGAGTGGAGAGTGGGAAGTGTAGAGTTCTGAACCCTGAACCCTGAACCCTGAATACTTTCATTGCTATCGCCCTCACCCTGGCCCTCTCCCAAAGGGAGAGGGGAGTTGATTTCTTTCTGCCCACTGTCCACTGCCCACTGCCTACTGTTCGCTGCCCACTGTTCACTGCCCACTTCCTTGGCCCCAAGCCGATAGGCCGTGCCGCGGATGTCACGGAGTCGATCGACGGCGTGGCCGGCGTCGAGGCGTTTGACGATTTCCAAAAGCGGCCGTTCGCCCATGCCGAACACGACCAGGTCGGCCTTAGCGTCGAGGATGATCGAGCGGCGGACTTTGTCGCTCCAATAGTCGTAATGGGCCAGGCGTCGCAGGCTGGCTTCAACACCGCCGGCGATGACGGGCACTCCCTTGTACGCCTCGCGCGCCCTTTGGCAATAGGCCAGGGTTGCCCGATCCGGCCGCTTATGGATCTGTCCGTCGGGACTGTATGCGTCATCGTTGCGGACCTTGCGGTTGGCGGTGTAATGGTTGAGCATCGAGTCCATGTTTCCGGCGCTTATGGCAAAGCACAATCGCGGACGGGCGAAGGTTCTCCAGGCATTACAGGAATGCCAATCGGGCTGGCTGAGAATGGCAACGCGAAAACCTTCGCTTTCCAGCATTCGGCCCAATAGCGCCATGGCAAAGCTGGGATGATCGACGTAAGCGTCGCCGGTGACGAAAACCACGTCCACGCAATCCCAACCGCGAGCGGCGACCTCCTGGGGAGTCATCGGCAAGGGCCGCGGGATATTGGATTTGGATTGACGTTTGGATCTCTCGGGCATGATCGTTGGATGGAGAAGGCATGGTCGAATTATTTTATTTTACCCCATATAAAGGAGTGAAGAATAGCTCATGGGCAAAGATTTCCCATCCCCCCGACGTGTGTATTTTAGTTTTTTGGCCCGGGAATATCTATTGGGGAATTGATGAGCGGCAAATTATAATTCACGCGGCCGCCGGAGTATTCACCGTGGGCTATTGAATCTCAGAAAAGAATGTCGCATGAAAAGTCAGAGCCGGGGCGTGTCGCCCCGGTAAGTCCGGGCCGACACGGCCCGGCTCTGCTGGGAAAACGCGACATTCATTACCTAAGATTAAATAAGTAGGTTTTTGTAACGAATATATTTTTAAACAATGGAAGCCAAATTGCCGCGAATTTTGATAGTTCGCCTTAGCGCAATCGGCGACGTGATTCATACCATGCCCGTGGCTTGTGCGCTGAGGGAACATTTTCCGCAGGCGTTTCTGGCCTGGGTGGTGGAGGAACGAGCGGCGGCGGTGTTGCGCGGACATGAAGCTATCGACGAGGTGATTGAATTGCCCAGGGGTTGGCTGAAATCGCCGCGCAGGGTATGGCGGCTGCGCAGGCACTTGCGCGAATTGCGGTTCGACGCGGTTTTGGAGGCCCAAGGCTTGGCCAAGGCTGCGATTGCGGCCTGGATTTCCGGCGCGCCCAGGCGAATCGGGTTCGGGCATCCTTGGGGCCGGGAACTGACACAATGGTTGAACAACGAACTAGTCGATACGCCCGGGCTGCACGTGGTCGATCGCAACATGCGGCTATTGCGTCCGTTGGGCATCCAGTCGGCGAAGGTCCGATTCATGGTGCCCGAACACTCGGCCGACCGAAAGACGGCGGAACAAATCATCCTCCGGCACGGTTTGGAAGAAGGATTTGCAATCATTAATCCCGGGGCGGGCTGGCCCTCGAAACTTTGGCCCGCCGATCGCTTTGCTGCCGTGGCCAGGCACCTGGGCACTAAATGGAGATTGCCCACGCTGGTCGTTTGGGCAGGCGAAGAAGAAATGCAAATGAGCAATTTGATCGGGACAGGCTCGCAAGGCCATGCCCAAATCGCACCGGGGACCACGTTGCCGGAGTTGGCTGCGCTTGCCCGGCGGGCAAAGATGTTTATCGGTTCCGACACCGGGCCGTTGCACCTTGCCGCGGCCGTTGACACGCCCTGCGTGGGACTATACGGACCCTGGCCGGCCGAAATACACGGCCCCTACGGCCCCCAACATATCACCGTGCAAAAGGCCTTTTTCGATGGCTCGACCCGGCAGCGGCGTCATGCCTCGGCGGAGTTGATGCAAGCGATCACAGTTGAAGACGTGTGCAGTGCGTGCGATAGAATCATGCGATCGGATGAAAATCGGAAAACATTGGATATACGGAAGTGGGCATAATATAGAAGAGAAATTGCGTTTCCACGCCGGAGCGAACAAGTGTAACGCAATTTTTACGCCGCGGGGCGTTTTGCGGCATTGTAGAGATAGGGATTCATGCTCGGATCGTTGTACATTTTAAACTGCCGATATGTTTTCATGAGTTTCCGGCCGGCGAATATGTCATCCAACAGGTCCTGGAGGGAGCGGCACAGGTCGCAATGCTGCTCGTATAGGATTTCCAACCTGGACTTGGCCTTGGCGACGTGTTCCTCCGAGGCGTCCGTGCGGAAGGCCTGTTCTTCCATGTGATAGATCCGCAGCGAGAGGATTGAAAGGCGATCGATTACGCTGCCGGGTGTTTCGGTGTTTAGCTTGGCATTCGGCTGAGCCGCGACGCCGAGAAGGTTTAACCGGTGTATGATGTAATCGTCCAATTGTTCGATCAAATCGTTGCGTTGCTGGTTTAGTTTGTCTATGCCGCGTTTTACCCGGGCCAGATCGGAATCGCTCACGTCCGGGCTGCGGGCGATGTCTTCCTGGTGCCAGAGTTTAAAGTTTTGTTGGTGCTGCCGGCAAACGATTTCCAAAAAATCTTCGTATTGGTTATCTATCTGATGTTGATGCCACTGCTGGACTGTATCGGCGTGCAAGGCGGTTATTGCCTGAAGGTCAATCATGGATGAATAATCCTTATGCGGTTTAGAGACGAAGTTTTCTTAAAAGAACGGCTGCCGGGAAGGCAGCCTGTAAAACGGCGGCAGATTAGCAAATTTTAGGGTTTGGGACAACATGAAAATACGTAAGCGGTACATTTGTCTGATTGCGGCTGTGCTTGTCGGCGGAGGAATTTGGCACGCTTCCATGCACCGGCCAACCGGACCTGCCGATGGTGTGGAAATCCAAGGTGCGGATTTTATCGTACACACTGCCAAAGCCGATTCGGCTGAAAATAACTCACAACTCCCTGTCCCGATTGACGTTATGGATGATCGAAAGTCCACCCGAATTTGCGTGGGAACGTTTAATATCCACGGTTGCAAGGGTTTGGATGGCCGGAGCGATGTGGATCGCGTGGCTAAGTTATTAGAAGGGCTGGATTTCGTGGGTCTGAACGAGGTACATGGGGCGAATTTGTTCGAAAAACAGGACCAGGCGGCATTGCTCGGCCAACGGTTGGGTATGGCTTGGCTTTTTACCCCCTCTGTCAGGCAATGGTATTGGATGGAGTCGGGCAATGGATTGCTTACCAGAGTGCCGGTTGTTGCTTGGCGCAGAATTCCCCTTATCAGACGGGTGGATTACAGTTATCGCAACGCCGTTTGCGTGGATTTGCGGCAGGAATGTGGCACTAAGGATCGCGTGATTCATGTTTTACTTACGCATGTCAACCGCCGCTATGACAGCGAACGGGAGGCCCAGCTTAAGGAAGTAATCTCGTTATTTCTTGGTTTAGCCGAACCGGCTGTACTATTGGGCGATTTGAACTCAACTGCCCAAGACGCCCAAATTCACCAGCTTGCGTCTTTACCTGGCGTGATTGATGTCATGGGACAAGTTTTAGGTCCAAAGGATCCCGGTCGAATCGATTGGATTTTTGTCCGCGGATTAAAATGCGTGGATGCCGGGATTATAGAAAACGACGCCTCTGACCACCCGCTGATATGGGCAGAGTTGGAGTGATCTTGAGATTGATTTATTTCGGACACTCTGTTAGTAAATAGTCGCTATGCAATCGCTAAACAATATGTTGTCCAAAACCGTGTGCCGGATTGGCGGGGGCGTGTACGATCTTGCCCAACATGCCTTCCCAGACGTGGTTCGGATTGAAACCACCAACGCCTGCAACGCCTGCTGCACTATCTGCCCGCGAAAAGACATCCGACGGCGGATTACGCGGATGGACGACGCCCTTTATGGGCGGCTGATCGATGAATGCGCCCGGTTCGGGTGCCGGGAAATACACCTTCATAATTTCGGCGAGCCGCTTATGGACAAACAACTTGAAGACCGGGTAAGCTACGCAAAGGGCAAGGGAATTAAAAAAGTCAAGATTTTTTCCAACGGCTCCTTGTTGAATTGCGATCGGGCGAAGGGATTGATCGAGGCGGGGTTGGATGAGATAAAAATCAGCATCGACGGGGCCACGAAAGAGGAATTCGAGCGCATACGCGTGCCGCTTAGATTTGAAACCGTGATGCGGAACATCATCGACCTGGTTGCCATGCGCAATACTTCACATTCCCGTTTGAAGGTCCATATCACTTGTTGCAGCACTTCCGACAGACAAGAGACCATGCGGCCCCTGAAAAACATAGTCGACGGATTTTCCTTTACTAAAATTCACAACTGGGCAAACGGCGAACAGGTCAAAAACGGAGGCCGGGTGCGCAAACCCTGTCAGCGCCTGTGGAGAAACTTGACCGTGCTTGCCGGCGGCGAAGTGTCGTTGTGTTGTTTGGACTACGACGGGCAATGTTTATTGGGATGCGTGGATGAAAAGGCCTCGATTCGCGAGATATGGAACAGTCCGGCTTATCGCCGCGTGCGGCAGTTGCACAGGGATGGCCGGCAAGAGGAAATTCCGCTTTGTGCGAATTGCACGAAATCATACATATAAGATGAACTACTTTCCTCTCCTTTTGGGAGAGGGGCAGGGGGTGAGGGTGTGTAATAATTGCATTAACAGCCCTCACCCTAACCATCTCCCAAAGGGAGAGGGGACACTGAAGCTATATTAAATCTCCTTTACAACCTTTACAAACCGCACAAATGAGGATCGCACCGGCATGGCGTCGGCAGGCCAACAGTTCACCGCCTCGATTGCGGAGGGATCGGTCATGAAGGCACGGCCGAGCGTTTCGCACGCCGGGAGGTTCTCTTTTCAGACGCTGTTGCTTTTCGCAGCGATTGTCTTGGCCTGCACAGGGCTGGGATGGATATTACTTTTCGGCAACCGCGGTTTGAACGTCGATGCCGCGCCGGCCGTATCGTCGTTGCGCTTGGAGGACATCCCATTTAACGGCGGCCGGGCGTATGAGTATTTAAAGCAACTGTGCGCGATCGGTCCGCGCCCCAGCGGGTCACCCGGCATGGAAGCCCAGCAAAAACTCCTGGCCGAGCATTTTAAAAAACTCCACGGAGAAGTCGAGTTTCAGCGATTCCGGACGCCTCATCCGCTGGATAATTCGCCCGTTGACATGGCAAATATCATAGTCCATTGGCATCCGGAAAAAAGCGAACGCATACTTTTGTGCGCGCATTACGACACTTTGCCTTTTCCGTTGATGGATAAAAACAATCCCCGGGGCGTGTTTGTGGGGGCGAACGACAATGCCGGCGGGGTGGCGCTGCTGATGGAATTGGCGCACGAGATGGCCAGAATCGACGGCAAGTACGGCATTGATTTTCTTTTTCTCGACGGCGAGGAATTCATGTTCGTTCCGAACGGCCGCTTTTTCCTGGGCTCGGAGTATTTCGCCAAGAATTATGTCGATAAGCCACCGAAATATCGTTATCACTGGGGCGTACTGTTGGACATGATCTCCGACAAGGACCTGCAAATCTATGCAGAGCGTTATAGTCTGGGATGGATAGACACGCAGCCGGTAGTCGAGTCCATTTGGGCGACCGCGGGGCGATTGGGCGTCCGTGAATTCATCCCCCGCCCCAAATACGAGGTGGAAGACGATCATATAATGCTTCACAAAATAGGTAAAATCCCCTGTATTGACATTATCGACTTTGATTATCCGCCTTGGCACACGCGAGCCGATACTCCGGATAAATGCTCGGCCCTTAGCCTGTCAAAAGTCGGATGGGTGATAAGCGAATGGTTGAAAAATGCGAAATAAAAAAAAATCAGAATGATGAATGAAACCGCTTGCGGTTTCGCGGGGATTTTATGTTGAGAGTGGGCGGTGAAATGTCCACTCCTTTTTGTGCGATATAGAGTGGGCAGTGAACTGCCCACCCCTTGTTGTCCGTTGCCCGCTGTTCACCGCTTAGCCGTATCGGCCGGTGATATACATTTCCGTTTGTTTTTGCTTGGGGTTCATGAATATATCGAGTGTATTTGCATGTTCGATGATTTCGCCCATGAGCATGAAAATACACTCGTGACTGGCGCGCCGGGCTTGACCCATGTTGTGAGTGACCATGAGGATCGTATAGCGCCGGCGGAGGGAATCGATCAGTTCCTCGATGCGTTCGATTCCTTCGCCGTCCAGGGCCGAACAAGGTTCGTCCATTAAAATCACTCTGGGCTTTTGCGGCAACAGCCGGGCGATGCACAGTTTTTGCTGTTCTTCGAGCGTCAGGCGGGTGGCCTTGGTGCGTAGCCTGTCCTTAACGCTGTCCCAAAGCTGAACGTCGCGCAAGGAGGATTCCACCATGGCGTCCAGGTCCGCCCGCTTCAGTTTGCCGCTGGCGGTATGCACGCGGACTCCGAAGACGATGTTTTCGTAGACCGAGATGGGCAGGGGATTGGGGCGTTGAAAAACCATGCCTACCGTTTTGCGCAATTCGCTCAGCGAGACGTCGGGGTCGTATATGTTTTTGCCCAGCACGGCGATTTCACCGGCGGTGCGGACGTTTGGATATCGCTCGTTGATGCGGTTAAAACATCTAAGCAAGGTTGTTTTTCCGCATCCCGAAGGCCCGATAAGAGCGGTGATGATGCCCGGCTTGACGTTAATGGTCACGTTCTTAAGCGCGTGGAACACACCGTACCAGAGATTCAAATCCCGGGTATGGATGCTGTAAGCGGGCGGTATGGGGGCGGAATCGATATGCATTATGAAATTATCTCAAACATTATATCCACAATCAAATTACCCTCACCCTAGCCCTCTCCCAAAGGTAGAGGGGACTTTGGCATTAGCCGTAATCTCCGGTCAAGTATCGTTCGGTGAGTTTTTGCGCGGGTTGGGTAAAGAGTTTTTCCGTTTCAGCGGCCTCGATGAGCCGGGAATTGCTGAAAAACGCGGTATGATCGGCCAATCGCCGGGCCTGTTGCACCAGATTGGTCACCAGCACTATCGTCATCTGGTTTTTTAGTTCGCGGAGTATGTCTTCGATCCGCATGGTGGTGATCGGATCGATGGCAATGGAAAACTCGTCGAGGCAGAGGATCTCCGGTTGCAGCGAAAGCGCCCGGGCCAAGGTCAGGCGTTGTTGCTGCCCTCCGGAAAGTCTGGTGCCCAACAGGTCGAGCCGGTCCTTGACTTCGTCCCAGAGCATAGCTTGGCGCAGACATTTTTCGACCAGGCTCTCGAGTTCATGGCGGTCGTGCGTTCCGGCCCTGCGCGGGGCATAAGCGACGTTTTCAAAAACCGTCAGGGGCAGGCCCACGGGCAGTGGAAACACCATTCCCACCCGGCGGCGGAGTTCGTATACGTTTTTCACGCGGAAAATGTCCTCGTTGTCGATCAATACTTGGCCTTGTACTTTGGCCGAAGGCGCGAAATCGATGGTGCGGTTGATGCACTTCAACAACGTGGTCTTGCCCGAATTGGCCGGACCGATAATGGCAAAGATTTGTTTCTCGGGCATATCCAGGGTAACGTCGGCCAGCGCCGTTTTCGGGCCGTAGGTTACAGTCACGTTGTTAAAGTAAATATGGCCCGGCATGGATCGCTTTACCACTTCTTCCTCATGCGGAGATAAACTCTCAGCCCAATGGAAACGCTATTTAAGAGCAATACCAAACCGACCAGCACTACGGCGGTGCCGTATTGTATTTCGGAACTGACGCCCGATACTTGCGTGGTGAGCGTGAACAGGTGGTATGACAAGGCCATGCATTTATCGTGAAGCCCATAGGGAAAGAACGAATACCAGCCGTGATCGGGCACGCGCATGTAAAACACGGCGCCTGTAAACAGTATGGGTGCGGTTTCGCCCGCCGCCCGGGAGACTTGCAGGATCACGCCGGTAAGGATGCCGCTAATGGAATTGGGCAGCACTATGGTGCGGATGGTCTGCCATCGGGTGGCGCCAAGGTTCCAACATGCTTCGCGAAAGGCCATGGGTACCGAAGCCAGGGCCTCGCGGGTGCTGGTAATAATCACCGGCAACGTCATTACCGCTATGGTACACGAGGCCGCCAAGAGCGATTTGCCCATGTGCATGAACAATACGAACGCCCCCACGCCGAACAGCGCGTGCACGATGCTGGGCACGCCGGCCAGATTGACCACGGCCAGGCTGATCAGGCGGTTAAACCAGTTGTTCCGGGCGTATTCGTTCAGATAAACTCCGGCCAAAACGCCGATGGGCGCGGCAATTGCCAGCGACAGCAGCACTAGAAAGAAAGTGCCTATCAAGGGCGCCCATATACCGCCGGCGGTCATGTTGTTCGTGGGATTCTGGAAAAGGAACGAAAACGACAAAGCCGGCCATGCCTTGATTACCAAAAAACCCAGAATTAGGACCACGGGCAAGACCAGCACGCCGGTCATGGCCAGGAATACATACTTGGCGGCGGTTTCCTTTATTTTTTTCCACCGTTCCAGAGCGGACGGAGTAAACGGCTCTTTGTGCGAAATGAGCAGGCGTTGGCCCGGCTTGAGGAAAAGGCTCCCTTCCCGGCATCGGCCGAGCAACGCCGCGACCGCCGAATTCAAGCCGTTCCAGGGAAACTGTTCGGTTCCATCCCCCTCGACGGTTCCCGGGTCCGCCGCCCGGACATTCACATAGAATTGGTGCTCGGGTTTTTTGCCCGATCGCACGGTTTCACCCGGCCGGCGGCAAACAATTTCGAATTGCGGCGCCGGGCGAGCAACTCCATCGACCGCGTCGGCCGGTTGAAATTGATATTGAGCTATCGCCGACAAGGCTTCTTCCAAACCAGCAAACGAAGCCGCCGTTGCGGCCGGCGCTTTGACGCCAATGCCGGTGAGAAGCACATACTCAAGCCCCTGGGCGGGAGATTTCGGATTTGGTTCCAACTTAATTGCTCCCTGGTTCCCACGCTCCGCGTGGGAACCGATTTCCCCAACGCTTTTCGCGTCGTAAACGGCGATGCAAAACATCGCGGACTATTCGTTCCCACGGAGGACCGTGGGAACGAGGTATAATTTTGTGTAAAAACACCGGGCACAAGTGCCCGGGCTAAACTTAATTTTCTTTTTCCGTGCGAAATCCCTTGATTACCAGATCGGCGGTGAGGTTGACGATGAACGTTATCGCGAACAACACCACGCCGATGAGAAACAAGACGCGATAGTGCGTGCCGCCTTCCACGGCCTCGCCTAGTTCGGAGGCGATTGTCGCCGTCAGCGTGCTGATTGGATCCAGCAGGCTGTGCGGGATCTGCACGGCGTTGCCGGTGGCCATGAGCACCGCCATTGTTTCGCCTATCGCCCGGCCTATGCCCAAGAGCACGGCGGCCAGCAAACCGTTTTTCGCGGCGGGAAAAAGCACGCGATACACGATCTCCCAACGGCTTGCGCCCATGGCCAAGGCCGCCTCACGATAGGAGTCGGGCACGGCCTTCAAGGCGTCTTCTCCGACCGATACGATGATCGGCACGCTCATCAAGGCCAGGATAATTCCGCCGTTTAGCAGATTCAGTCCCACCGGCGCCCCGGTGAGTTTGATGATGATCGGCCCCAGGACCATGTAGCCGATGAATCCCCAGACGACCGAGGGCACGGCGGCCAGTAATTCCACGGCGATTTTGAGAATTTCCCTGCTTTTTCCGCCGGCGAATTCCGAGATGTACACGGCCGCTCCCAGTCCCAAGGGCATGGCCAGGGCGGTGGCCAGGGCGGTTACTGACAATGAACCGACCAATAGCGCCAAAATCCCGTATTGGGGACGCACCTCGGAGGATGGTTGCCAAATCGGACTTGTGAAAAATTCCGCCAGATTCAAGCCGCCGAAGAGCATCGGCGCAGCCTCGCGGAAGACAAAGAAGAAGATGGCGATTACGAAAACAATGGCGCTCCAACCGCACAGCCGGATCACAAATTCAATAAACGGCTCAGCGTATCGCGATCCAGCACGGATGAACCAGGCGATCGAAATAGGCTTCTTATCACGAGCGCTGGGATCTGCGGCATTATTTATCATGCTTGAACACCGGCACGTAGCCCTTATCCAAAACCACTTGCTGGCCTTCAGCGGATTTGATCCAATCCAAATAGGCTTTTACCGCGCCTTTAGGCTCGCCTAGGGTATATATTTGCAAGGGCCGGGTAATGGGATACGTGTTATTATGTACGTTTTCCACGGAAGGCGCTACGCCCGGTTCGCCTTTCTTGTGCGATACCTTTAGCATTTTCACTTCATTTGTAGCGTAGCCCATTCCGCTATATCCGATGGCGCCGGGCGTATGGGCAATCATCGAAATTACGTCTTTCGAGCCGTTCTGATTTAACGAGCCCATATTATAATCCCGTTTATCGCCCAATATCGTCTCGCGAAAATAGACGTAGGTGCCGGAGCTGTTTTGACGGTTGAGCCAGGTGATTTTATCCGTACCGGAGGGAATTTTGACGCCTAACTGGGACCATTTGGTTATGGTTCCTCCATCGCCGTAAATTTCCGCTAGTTCTTCCAGCGATATGGAGTCGATTGGATTGTCTTTATGGACATAAATGGCCAGGGCGTCGAAGCCCACGACGTGTTCGATGGGGGCGGCGCCTTGTTTGGCCGTCGCCCGGGCGATTTCATCCGCTTTCATTTTCCGGCTGGTATCGGCCATGTCGCAGTTGCCGTCGATAAGACTGGCAATTCCGACGCCCGATCCCCCGCCCAGGACTTGGACGCTCACCTCCGGATGCAGTTTATCATAGTCTTCCGCCCAGGCTTGGGCGACGTTCACCATAGTGTCGGACCCTTCAACGCGGATTATGGTTTCCCTGGCGCCGGAACCCGATTTTCCACATCCTGCGGCGATGAATATCAATGCCAGCGGCAGCATCACCAGGCGAAGTTTTGACATCGTGAAACTCCTTTTCAAAATAATGCTTTCATGCACAGAATCAGACACCCCCAAGAGTATTGCCAAGGCGGACCGAATCGTCAAGGTCCCCGCCGATAGCCGGTCGGATCGTGCGTCAGAGCCGGGCCGTGTCGGCCCGGATTTACTTCGAAGCACCGGACCGACACGGTCCGGCTCTGATTTTTATTAAACGGCTTTTTTATTGCTCGCCGTGGTCCGGATTACGTGTGATAATCGGCGTTAAGCCGCACGTATTCGGCCGTCAGATCGGTGGTCCAGAAGCGGCGGAAGGCCGCGCCCTCGCTGAACTGAAGCTGAATCAAGGTATCGCGATTGTCGCGGATCGAGCGGGAGACGGCATGGGCGTCGAACTGCACAGGAGCCCCCTTTTCGTAAAGCGAAAAGCCGTTCACCCGCAGGCTGACGCCGTTGGGATCAAAGGGCACACCGGCGTATCCGGCCGCCGAAACGATCCGCCCCCAATTAGGATCAGCGCCGGAAATGGCCGTCTTCACCAGAGGACTGTTGGCCACGGTCTTAGCCAGGGCCAGAGCCGAATCGCGATCCGCGCAGGCGGATACTTCGATGGTAATCAAATGCGTAGCGCCCTCGCCGTCGGCGGGAATGGATTTAGCCAGATCGACGCATGTTTCGTTGAGCGCCTGTTGAAAGATTTCCAAATCTTTGCCTGCCAAAGGCCGACCGCCGGCCGCCCCATTGGCCAACAGCAGGACCGTGTCGTTGGTGCTCATGTGGCCGTCAACACTGATGCAATTAAAACTATCGCTCGTGGCCGTGCGAAGGGCAGCCTGGACCGTGGGGGGATCTATTGCGGCGTCGGTCAAGATCAAGGCGAGCATGGTGGCCATGTTGGGCCCCATCATTGCCGCGCCTTTGGCCATGCCGGTGATTTGGATTTCATGCCCGTCGATGGTCACGCTCCGACCGGAGAGTTTGTGGACGGTGTCGGTGGTCAACATGCCCCGGGCGGCGGAAAGCAGACAGGCGTCGTTGTTTCCCAATTTCACCGCGGCCGCTGAAATACCCTGTTCGATCTTGTCCATGGGCAGAAAGGCCCCGATCACGCCCGTGGATAGAACGAGGGCTTGATCGCCCTTGGCACCGCAAGCGGCCGCGGCCAGACGGGCCATTTCCTCCGCGTCGCGCAGTCCGCGCTCGCCCGTGCAGGCATTGGCCACCCCGGAGCAGATTACCACGGCACGGATACGATTGCTAGGCGTGCGCGAGCGATCGAGCAGCACCGGCGCTGCACAGACCAAATTCTGGGTGTAAACGCCCGCGGCGGATGCAGGAGTATCCGAAAGAACCAACGTCAGATCCGGTTTTTGCAAATCGCGCTTAATGCGACAATGCACGCCGGCCAAAAGGTATCCTTTGGGAACGGTGATCGACATTGTTCTATTCTCTCCTCCTTTAAGGGTTCAGTGGTCAGGGTTCAGGGTTCAGAATTTTATCTTCAACTCGAATACTGAACCCTGAACCCCGAACCCTGAACCCTACAACGCGGTTGTCTCGGGATAACCGAACATGAGGTTGAAATTCTGCACCGCGGCCCCGGAAGCGCCTTTTATCAGGTTGTCCAAACAGCTTATCGTCAGCACTCTGCCGCGCACGACGCGGACCGTGATGTCGCAGAAATTCGTCCCCATCGAGTCCTTGGTGCCGGGAAAATGATCGACCACACGAACGAATGGTTCCGCATCGTAAAAATCGCGCATCGTTTGCATTACCTTTTCTTCGCTCAGTTCCTTGATCGGCTGACTGTAAGTGGTCGTGAGGATTCCGCGGTCCATAGGCACCAGGTGCGGCGTGAAAATAACCTCCACCGACGTGCCGGCGGCAGTGCCCAGTATCTGCTCGATCTCGGGGGTGTGGCGGTGGCGTCCGACGTTATAGGCCGAAATGCTCTCATTACATTCGGGATAGTGGGTGGTCATTTTCGGGGTGCGTCCTGCTCCGGAAACGCCGCTTTTCGAATCGATAATAATCGACTTGGGATCGATTAATCCCGCCTTTAACAAGGGCGCCAAGGCCAGGATCGCGGAAGTGGAATAGCAGCCCGGATTCGCCACCAACTGGGAGGCGGTAATCTGCCGGCGGAACAATTCGGGCAAACCATAGGCCACTTTTCCCAAGCGCTGGGGATCGGCATGTTTCTGATTGTACCATTGGGCATAGACTTCCGCGTCGTTGAGGCGATAGTCGGCGCTGAAATCGACCACGCGCATTTTTGCATCCAATAAATGCGGAATGACCGTGGCGCTGGCCCCGTGGGGCAGACAACTGAACACGCACTCGGCCCGGGCCGCGACCTCGGCCGGGCTGAGATCCTCCAGGCGCAACTCCAGGCGGTCGGTCAACGAGGGGTGGATCATGGCGATAGGAGGCTGACCCTCCTGTCGGCTGGTTACGGCCTCGATCTCCGCCTCAGGATGGCGAAGGAGGATTTTGATCAGTTCCAAGGCCGTATAGCCCGTTGCTCCCAAAATGGCAATTCGCGTCATTTTTTGTGTCCGGATAGCAATAGAAACAGCTAAACTTACTCGGTGGAAAGATAGTAATATACCGAGCTTCTTTTACAACCGCCAAGGGGGGCCGTGGCCGTGGATCGAAGGCGCTTTATTTCGGCGGTTTATTAGAAGAGAAGATATTCGGAAAATGGTTCGTCAAGAGAAGGCGGTTTTTTACCCCGACCGGGTGGGGAATATGAGATCTTATCTATTAAGTCTATGGTAATGAATGCCGCGTTTTCGTCTCAGAGCCGGACCGTGTCGGTCCGGAATTACCGGGGCGACACGCCCCGGCTCTGACTTTTAATGCTACATTTTTTTCTGATACCCAATAAATATGAATCGCGAAAGGCATTTATTTTAAAACTGTCGTCGGCTGTTCAAGGCACACGGCCGCGATGATTTCCTCGGCCGCGCATTCGATGCCGAGGCCTTCGGTGTTGATTACCAGATCGTAAAGATGCGGGTCGGTTATGTCGTGGTGGAAGAACCTTTGCACAAACTCGCGGCGCCCTTGATCGACTTCGTGCATGAGCCGTCGGGCATCGGCCTCGGAGAGCTTGTGGTATTGCATGATCCGCTTTAAACGAAACCCCTCCGATGCGATCAGCCGTACGGCCAAGACCTTTTCGCGGGGTAAAAGGAATCTTGCCCCTCGCCCCACGAAAATAAAGTTCGATTGCCTAGCGGCGGCCAGGATGACGCGGCTTAATTGCGAAACATAGGTTTCGTGAGGAATGACCTTGCTGTCCATCCACGAGCCGAGCACGTCGTAGACCCAATTGCTGCGGGTTTCGTCGACCAGATTGAGCATCGACCGGTCGATATTGAAACGCTCTGCCACCTTATCCAGGAGGTTTTTATCGAGCACTTCCCAGCCCAGGCGTTTGCCGACGATTGCCGCGATTTCGCTTCCGCCGGCGCCGGCTTCCCGGGAAATGGTCAAAAAGCACTTATTTTGCCGGCAATGGGCCTGGTGGAATGTTCGGCTGATAGAGCGGTCGGCGATTTCCTTGTTTATTGCCCAGGCCTGCATTTGCCGTTCCGCGGCAGCGAGGATTTTCGGATCTTCTCGAGTTTGCTCTTTCATGGTCCGCCCTCCTTAGAAAAGCAGTGTTTGAGGGGAATGGAGCCACCCATTTAATTATATTATAATCCTTTCTTATAAAAGACTGCACTTTCCTAAAAAATGCCGAGGTTACCTAATTTTCCATACGAAAAACACCGCTACCTTTATGCCATAGGCGATTTTTCATTCATTCAGGGTGTTAGGCCATAGG
>JBEKFZ010000050.1:0-30836 GCA_050013075.1 Thermoguttaceae bacterium
ATTGATGTCGAGTCGGGCACTGCTATTTTGAAGACTACGAATATCAGCAAGACCAATTTGGATATCTACACGGCTACTGCGGCATTATTCGAAGTGTCCGGCGGCACGTATGAGGTGGGCGATATCTCAGGCAGCGGAACCACACAGGTCGATAGCGACGCAAGTTTGACTGCCGCGTCCATCTGCCAAGACACATTAACCATCGGCAACGACGCGATGGTCACCATCGAATCGATCACCGGCGGGGCGTTAAGCGGCGCAATCACTTCCGTTCCCGAGCCATCCACCCTCGTTCTTCTTGTCGGCGCTTTTGCCATGTTGGGGCTAGCTAAGGCAATCCGTCCCCTGAAGGGGACTAGGGATTAAGGATTGGTATAAAGCCGCGACCGGTGGTCGCGCAAAGGCGGCAGTGAACGGGCGGCATAAAGCCGCAACCAAACCCCCGGTGTATTCACCGGGGGCTATTGAGTCTTAGAAAAAGAATGTTGCATAAAAAGTCAGAGCCGGGGCGTGTCGCCCCGGTAATTCCGGGCCGACACGGCCCGGCTCTGAGGCGAAAACGCGACATTTATTACCTGACTCTCAATAAATGCCGCAATCAAACCGCGACCGACCAACCGACCATGCCGACCACGGCTACGCCGCGGTGCCCGATGGTGCCCGTCGCGGCTTTACATAGCAAAAGCCCACAGTCTCCGGGCTCAGTGATTAAATCCGCGGGCCTGAAGGATAAGTTTTTGCTTGCGTTCGTTAAGGCCATGTTCCAGGCCGACGGGGTATTGGTGCGGATTGACAAATCGCTTTATGCCGCTGTGAAACATGGCGAGTTGTTGCCCGGTTCGTTGACGGATGATTGCCAAGGCCGGAGATTCATAAACTTTTTGACCCTGGCGAAAGATCGGCGCCAGAAGGTCTTCGT
Source organism: Thermoguttaceae bacterium (assembly GCA_050013075.1). Taxonomy (GTDB): domain Bacteria; phylum Planctomycetota; class Planctomycetia; order Pirellulales; family Thermoguttaceae; genus JBEKIK01. Next base: position 920 of record JBEKFZ010000050.1, read on the forward strand.
GTGCGGCGTCTTTGGGCATGACCTTGCGACGGGTTACGTCGAAGGGATCGACCATGGTGCAATCGCCGCGGATGGGATGTTCCTCGTCGAAGATCACGTCGCCCGCGCATTGGCCGTCGCGGCGATAGCGCCGCACTTGCAAAACGCCGGAGTTGGAAATCTTTACCGCCTGCTCGGAGAGTTTTATTTTATGTTCCCAAGGGCCGCCCGATCGCCGTATGCCCGAAAGTTTATACACTCCGCCCAGGGCGGGGTCGTCGTGCGCTGTGACCAGCCTGGTGCCCACGCCCCAGGCGTCGATCTTGGCGCCCTGCTCTTTCAGGCTGACGATGATATTTTCGTCCAGATCGTTCGAGGCGAATATGACGGCGTTGGGAAAGCCCGCGTCGTCGAGTATCTCCCGGGCCTGGATGCTCAGCCATGCCAGATCGCCAGAGTCGAGGCGGATGCCGATCATTTCATGCCCTTTTTCGCGCAGCTCTTGGCCTATTACGGTTGCGTTGCGAACGCCCTGTAAGGTGTCGAAAGTATCGACCAGGAATATGCAGTTATTGGGCATGGCTTGGGCATAAGCCCGGAACGAATCGAGTTCGTCGTCGAAGCACATTACCCAACTATGGGCGATGGTTCCTTTTACCGGGATGCCGAAGATGCGTCCGGCAAGCACGTTCGAGGTGGCCTCGCATCCGCCGATGTATGCCGCACGGGCGGCCGAGAGCGCCCCGTCGATGCCTTGGGCGCGGCGCAGCCCGAATTCCACGACCGGATCGCCCGCGGCGGCCATCACCACGCGCGCGGCCTTGGTGGCGATAAGCGTCTGGAAGTTGATGATGTTCAGCATCGCCGATTCCAGGAGTTGAGCCTGGACGAGCGGCCCTTTTATCCGTAAAAGCGGTTCGTTTGGAAACACCACCGTGCCTTCGGGCACGGCGTCAACGTCGCAGAGCAATTGCAGGTTGCTTAGATATTCGAGAAACGCCCGATCGAAGAGCGGTTTTTCGTCGTTGCCGCGAAGCGTGGAAAGGCAATCCAGTTCGGCCTGATCGTAACGCAGATTTTCCAGATATTCGACGGCGGTGGCCAGTCCCGCCGCGACGGTAAATCCGCCGCGAAAAGGATTTTGGCGGAAGAACAGATGAAATACCGCTTCCAGATCCTTCATATCGGTTTTCCAATAGCCGTAGGCCATGGTCAGTTGATACAGATCGGCGAGCAGTCCCAACGAGGGTTTATAAAGTTCCGCAAGCGTATTCATGGTTTTTGACTCCGGGATGGTCTTGGTGTAATACTAGACGTTTGCAAACATCTAGTCGATGGCCCCCTATCGGCGGAGGAGGTTTTGGAGTATAAAAATAAGTGGACAGTGGGCAGTGGATAGTGGGCGGTAGACAGTGATAAATCGTCTATTGATTGTCGTATTCATCGTTTATTTATAATCAGATAAATAATATCGTATGGAGCATGGAAAAACTCCGGGAGCAAGCTCCCGGGCTAAACTTTTAATGAGACATTCATAACTGAAAACTGATCACTGAAAACTGAAAATCTTGTCACATGAACGAGCACGTCGGGAATCTCATCGCGAAACTTCAAAACAACATCGCCCAGGCCGTGCTGGGCAAGGACGAAGTCATTCGGCTGACCGTCGTGGCCCTGCTGGCGGGCGAACACGTGCTTTTGGAAGACGTGCCGGGCGTGGGCAAGACTTTGACCGGCAAGGCCGTGGCGCGGAGCGTGTCGGGCGAGTTCCGCCGCATCCAATTTACTCCGGATCTCATGCCCACCGACATTACCGGCAGCAGCGTGTTCAACAGCCGCACGCAGGAATTCACATTCAATCGCGGCCCGATCTTCGCCAATATCGTGCTGGCCGACGAGATCAATCGGGCAACGCCGCGAACCCAAAGCGCATTGTTGGAGGCAATGAGCGAGCGGCAAGTATCGGTCGACGGGCAGACGAACCCGCTGCCCCGGCCGTTCATGGTCATCGCCACGCAAAACCCGGCCGAGTTCGAGGGCACTTATCCCTTGCCAGAAAGCCAGCTCGACCGTTTCCTGCTGCGCATTCCGATGGGGTATCCGGCCCGGGAGATCGAACTGCGCGTGCTGGGTAGCCATCGCGAGGGCGAACCGGTCGATAATCTTCAACCGGTTTTGACCTGCGAGCAGATCGTGTCGCTGCAAGGCGACGTGCGCAGGGTAAAGGTCGATGATTCCATCAATAATTACCTGTTGGACATCGTCGAGTCCACGCGCCGGTGCGACGAATTGCACGTTGGAGTCAGTCCGCGCGGGGCCTTGGCTTTGTACCGGGCCGCGCAGGCATCGGCGCTGGTGGCCGGGCGCGAGTATGTTGTGCCCGACGACGTAAAATCGCTGGCCCTGCCCGTGCTGGCCCATCGGGTCATAAGCAAAGGCTACCTGCACGGGGGCCAGCGCGAGGCCGTGGAGGCGCTGATCCAGCGGCTTGTGGATGAGGTGCACGTGCCGAGATAATATTTAGAGATAGGACTAAATTTAGTTCTCGGTTTTCAGTAATCAGTTTTCAGTTATAAGTACAGTGTACGAAGTAGAGAGACAAGTCGCGCAAGTGCTTATGATTGTTCAATTTGCAATTTGAAATTTGCAATTACCAATTTGCAATAAAAAAACATGCGCACAAAATATGCTCAAACATCAACACAAAGACTAATTTCTAATCGCTAATCCCTATTAACTATTACCTACCCATGTTCCGCCGTCCGCACACCACGATCTGCCGCGAGGGTTGGTACTATTTATTGGTCACGGCGGTAGTTTTTGCCGGGGCGATGGTAAAGGAAGTGAACCTGCTGTTGTTGCTCTCCGGGATGATGCTGGGATTGTTGCTTTTTCATTGGCAGGTGCTTTTTGTTTCGCTTAGGGGAATGGAATTGCAGCGTAAGGCCCCGTCGGCCGTGTGCGCCGGGGATCTGTTGGCCGTCGGTTTGCGATTGAGCAATACCCGGGCGCGATTCGGCAGTTGGGCGATCACCGTCGAAGAGCGTATTCAACGCGAGCCGGGCGGATCAGGGACGAATCTCGGCCGCGAGCATCAGCATAATAAACACAACCACGACAAGCCGATTTTTACAAGCGTGTTTTTTCCTTATATTCCCGCCGGCGAGGAGTGCGCCGGCACTTATCGCGGCCGGCTGGTGCGGCGCGGGCGATATCGGCTGGGGCCGATGCGGATTTCCTCGCGATTTCCCTTCGGGCTTTTTTCCCGCAAGCTTGCAATCGGCCAAAGCGAGACGGTTTATGTATATCCGCGTCTGGGCCGGCTAACTCGGCGCTGGCTTGGGCGGCGCAGACAGGCATTGGCCGGGGCTGACCGGCGGCAACGCCGGGGCGGGCCTGAAGGCGATTTTTACGGGGTCCGCGAGTGGCGCGGCGGCGACAGCCTGCGCCTGATGCACTGGCGCAGTTCCGCGCGGACCGGCAAATTCGTGGTCCGCCAATTCGAACAGCCGCACAACCGCGACGCGGCCGTTTTATTGGACCTTTGGCTGCCCGAACAACCGACGGACGAACAACTGGAAAACGTGGAGCTGGCCGTCAGCTTTGCCGCCACGGTCCTGGCCGATTTATGCCGCCAGGGCGGAGGCAATGCGCATTTGGGCGTGTACGACGGTGAGCCTCGGTGCGTGGGCGGCCCGGCCTCGGCCGCGCTGTTGCAAGACATGATGAAGACCCTTGCCGTGCTCGAGGCGCGGACCGGCGATAGCCTGCCGCAATTCCTCGAACACGTCTTGGGCAATATGGCCTCGGGCACGGAGATCGTGCTGATCTCGACCCGGGCGGTGGATATATCCGACGGCAAGCGGTTTGCCGCCATTTGGTCGAACCCGGCACTTCATGCCGCCGCCGGGCACATCCGATCAATCGATGCTTCGAGCGATGAATTGGAGGAGTTTTTTATCGCGGAATGAGACATAAACAAATGGAAAATCCTCCCGGCATTTTATCCCATCAGAGCCGGGCCGTATCGGCCCGGAATTACCGGGGCTACACGCCCCGGCTCCGACACTCAATAAAACAACGATGCAACTGAAACGCCTGCTGCAAATCACGATGGCGGCCATAGCCGCGCTGGGGACTTTGCTCTTGAGCATGGGCCAGCGCGATTTGGTTTTGCCGTTGGTGATGATACTGGCGGCGGGCACTTCGGTGTGGCTTACCGACGTTAGAGGTCTGTTGCGATTGAATCGGACGGTGGCGAATATCGCCATGCTTGTGGCCGCGGCGGTTTCGGTGCGTGAATTAATAATGTATCGCGGGGAAATGCAAGCCGTCGGTTTTGCGCGGCTGTTGATATACCTGCAGATCATCGTGCTGTTTCAAAAGAAAGACGCGCGAAGCTACTGGCTTTTGATCGTGCTCAGTATGTTGCAGGTGATCGTGGCGGCGTTGTTCAGTCAGGGCGTCGTTTTCGGTTTGATGCTGATAATATACATGCTGATAGCCTCGCTGGGATTGACGCTGCTGGTGTTCCATCGGCAGTGGGAGGAGTTCTTGCCGGTGGAAAACCCAATGCCTGTCTCCGCCCCCGGCCGCTGGCCCCTGGCCGGCCAGAAGTCCGATTTTGCCGGCGCAAGTGCGGGCGGGATGGACCTTGGACTGGGCCGGGAGCTTTACTCGCGGCTTGCGGGCGTGGGCATGAGGACCATCGCCGTGACGGTGGTGTTGTTTATTTTTCTCCCCCGCTTCGGTCAAGTGGGCTGGATGGGCGAGATCATGGGCAACACGCAAACGGTGGGCTTCGACGACAAGGTCAATCTCGGCGAATTCGGCCAGATTATCGAAAATCCCGGCGAAGTGATGCGGATTCGCTTTTTCGACCATACTACCGACGCGCCTTATGAGGTTTACGGTCCGATTTATCTGCGCGGGGCGGTGTTGATGAATTACAAACGGGGGCAATGGAGCGTGGGCCGGCCGGCAGTTACGCTGGGGATTACTACTTTGGAGCGCAGGCATAACGAACGTTTGCCGGCGAATCTTGTCCGGCAGGAGTGCATCATCGAGGGCCTGGACCGGCCCGAGCTGTTTTACGTCGCTCCGTACGTGCCCGTCAACTCGGATATATACATTACCGTGGACGAATCGCAGTTGCGGCTGTTGCGATCGGAGAATCTCCGCGGACAGCGTTTCAGATATCAAATAGGCACCACGGCGCTGGTCAAGGGCCGGCAACAGTTTTTGACGCCCATAGCGCGGGGCGAGAATTATGATGCGGCCTTGCGCATCGCTCAGCCCGATGGGGAAAACGGCCTGCCGAATCTCGCTCGCCTGGCCCAGAGTTGGATCGATGAATCGAAACTGCCGCAGGAAGATCGCGCCGGCCGGGCGCGGTACCTGGAGCGGAAACTGGCCCTCTCGGGCATGTTTAAATACAGCCTGGAAAGCCAGAACCGCGACCCCGCGATCGATCCCATCGAAGATTTCGTGACCAAGCACCGCGCCGGGCATTGCGAATACTTCGCCACTGCGCTGACCCTGATGCTCCGCAGCCAGCGCATCCCGGCGCGGATGGTGGTCGGTTATTGCACCGATGAATGGAACGAGATCGGCCAGTGTTATCAAGTCCGCCAGTTGCACTCGCATACCTGGGTGGAATGTTACCTGCGTCCCGGCCAGATTCCGCGCGAATTGGTGCACGGCGAAGACGTTTGGAATTGGTCGAAATTCGGCGGCTGGTTGCAGTTGGATCCCACGCCGGAAGGCCGGGCAAGTTCCCAGGCCGGTTGGTGGAGCCCGATCGGCAATGCCTTCCAGTGGTTCGATTATGCCTGGTCGTATTACGTGGTGGAGTTGAATTATGAACGGCAGCGGAACGCGATATTTCGGCCCATTGCGCAAGCGTTCACGTTTTTATATAAATCGGTTTTCAACACACAAACTTGGCGCAACTTGTATAAACATATCGGCGATGCTTTGCATCTAAGCGGCTTGCCCGGGGCGATTGCTTGGGGATTGCTCGTTGCGGCAAGTCTGGTCTCGGCGGCCTTGCTGGGTTTTTTGTGTTGGTTAGCCCGGCGTCTGGGGGAAAAATTGTGGCGGCGATTATCCGGCCGTTGCCCGAAACACCGGGACGGTCCCCGAGTAGAAGTGGAATTTTACCGCCGCCTGGAAGGGCTTTTGGCCGCGCGCGGCCTGGTCCGCTCCGCCGGTCAAACCCAACGCGAATTCGCCTGCTGGGCCGGATGCAGCCTGGCGGCCGTTTGCGGCGAAACCGGCTTGGCGTTGTTGCCCGTTCGCGTGGCCGAGGCTTTTTACCGCGTTCGATTCGGCCGGCTCCCCCTGGACAACGCCCAAGCCGAGGCGGTACAACAATCGCTGGCCCAAATCGCCGCTTGCGACGTTAACAGGGGCTAACCCATCGCATTTTAGTGTGTGGTTTTTATTGCAATTTACATTTTGCAATGTGCAATCAATTTGAAGTTGTCCCCGCGGAGAACATCGTCATGAAAATCGGACTTGTCGGTTACCAAGGCTCGGGCAAGAGCACGTTGTTTCACTGGCTGACGGGCGTGGCGGCGGATCCGGCCCTGTCGCACACCGGCCAAAGCGGGATGGCCTCGGTTCCGGACCCGCGATTGCAACGACTCGCCGATTTGTATCGCACCAAGAAAATCACCGTAGCGGCCATCGAAATCGTGGATACGCCGGGCTTAAGCCGCAAACACGAGGGCAACGCGGCCCGCATGGCGATGATCCGCGAGGCCGATTGCCTGGTTTTCGTGGCGGCGGCCTTCGGCAACACCGATCCGCTGGCCGATCTGCGCTCTTTCGATGAGGACCTGCTGCTGGCCGACATGGAAATCGTATCCGGGCGGATCCATCGCGTGCAAGAATCGCTGAAAAAACCCCTTCCCCGCCAGGAACACCAGGTTTTGGAACACGAACTAGGCGTGCTGAAAATTCTGCTGGCGGCAATGGAGTCGGGCAAGGCGTTAACCGAGATTCAGATGACCGACGAACAGCGTAAAGTGACCCGCGCTTTCCGGCTGTTTTGCGAGAAAACCCGGGTGGTGATCGTCAGTACGGCCGACGACGAACAGCATCCGCAGCGGTTTACGCAGTGGTCGACCGAGACCGTGCCGGTGCTGGCCATTCCTGCCGGTCTGGAATTGGAACTATCGAAGATGACACCCGAGGACCGGGCCGATTTCGAAAAGGAAATGGGCCTGGTGGGGACCGACCGCGATCATCTGATCCGCACGTTACTGAAGCACTCCGGCCAGATGACGTTTTTCACGGCCGGGGAAAAAGAAGTCCGCACCTGGCTGATTCATCAGGGCGGCACTGCCATGGAGGCCGCCGACGGCATCCACACCGATCTTGCCCGGGGTTTTATCCGCGCCGAAGTAATGTCGGTCGGCGACCTGCTGCGCCTGGGCAGCGAACGCGAGATCAAGGCCCAACATCTGATGCGCCAGGAGCATAAGGATTATGTTGTCAAGGAGGATGATATTATTTTCATCAGGTTTAGCGTGTAAATGGAGGCTACAGCCTAAAGGATATTCACGCCAATGGAAATCTCGGTCATACTTGCTCATCCTGATGCAAAAAGTTTTAATCACGCTATTGCACAAACTGCCGCGGAGCGGCTTACGCAAAACGGGCATCGGCTTGTTTTGCACGATCTGTACGCGGAAGGATTTGATCCGATTCTGCCGATTGGCGAAATTTCTGAAGACGCACACCTTCCGGAGGAAATCGCTCGCCATTGCCGGGAAATTTCCGCTGCCGATGGGATCGTTATTGTTCATCCGAACTGGTGGGGGCAGCCGCCGGCGATTTTAAAGGGCTGGGTGGACCGCGTTATCCGCCCGGGCGTGGCCTACAAATTCCTCGAAGGCGACGGAGGCGAGGGCGTGCCCGTGGGTTTGCTCAAGGCAAAGGCCGCCGTGGTCCTCAATACCTCCAACACCCCGGCCGAGCGCGAAACGGCCGCGTTCGGCGATCCCCTGGAAACCCTGTGGAAAAACTGCGTATTCGGGCTGTGCGGGGTGGAAAATTTCTATCGCGAAACGTTCGGCGTGGTAGTGACCAGCAGCGAGGGACAACGCAAACAATGGCTCGGCAGAGTGCGGGAGATCGTCGATCGGTATTTTTAAACAGATCGTCTATAGCCGCATTTCTCGGCATTATGCATGGAATCAGATTGCGGCTTCGCCGCTTTCGCCAGTGCGGATGCGCACCGCGCCAGTCAGGTCGCTTATGAAGATTTTTCCATCGCCCACCTGGCCGGTCTGGGCCGAGTGAATGATGGCGTCCAGCACGGTCTGGAGTTTTTCGTCAGGTACGACCACTTCGACCTTGATTTTGGGCACGAAGTCGACTTTGTATTCCGCTCCGCGGTACATTTCGGTGTGGCCTTTTTGGCGGCCGAACCCGCGCACCTCGGTGATGGTCATGCCGATGATGCCGTTCTTCGTGAGGGCGTTCTTCACGTCCTCGGCCTTGAAATGCCGGATAATCGCTTCCACTTTCTTCATCAGTAAACTCCTAAATAAATATATAACCTTCTTCGTTGTGCTGGCTGAGGTCCAGGCCTTCGATCTCGGCGGCTTGGGAAACCCTAAGTCCCATCACGGCATCGAGGATTTTGAGGATAACAAACGTACCGACGACTGCCAAGCCCCAGCCGGCCGCAACGGCGATGAACTGGGCCTTAAGCACAGAACCGCCTTCGAGCAGGCCGAGCAATTGGCCGCCTTCGATGGCCCCGGTTGCGCGGACGGCGAAAATCCCGGTGAGAATAGCGCCCAGCGTACCGGCTATTCCGTGAACGCCGAAAACGTCGAGCGAGTCGTCATAACCGAAATGCGCCTTGACCATGTTGCAGGCCGTATAGCAGGCCGCGCCTCCGGCTGCGCCGATGACCAGGGCGGGCATAAGCGTGACATAACCGGCCGCTTGGGTCACGCAAGCCAGGCCGGCCACCAGGCCCGAGCAGCAGCCCAGGACGCTCGGTTTTCCGCGATAGATCCATTCCAAGGCGGCCCAGGTAAGGCCTCCTGCCGCCGCGGCGAAATGGGTAGCGGCAAATGCGCAGGTTGCCAGCCGACCGGCACACAGGGCACTGCCTGCGTTGAATCCGAACCAGCCGACCCATAGCATCGCGGCCCCCACGGCCGTATAAGTCATGTTGTGCGGCGGTATTGGCTCGGTCCCATAGCCCAAGCGCTTGCCGAGCAACAGGGCGCAGATCAGGGCCGACACGCCCGACGAGATATGGACCACCGTTCCGCCGGCGAAATCCAGAGCGCCGCCGGCCGAAAATTCCTTGGCGTGCTGGCTGCCGTAGGTCAGGACCCCGCCGCCCCAGAGCCAATGTGCCAGCGGACAATATATGAACGTGCCCCACAGAATCATGAACACGATCATGGTGCTGAACTTCATGCGTTCGGCAAATGCCCCGCAGATCAAGGCCGGCGTAATAATGAAGAACATACCCTGGAACAGCATGTGGGTCATCACCGGGATCGTCAGTTTGGGGAATAGAGCCAGTTGCGATCCTTTTTCCGTCCACGAGGCATCGACTCCGTGCATGAACAGGTAGCGGGTGCCGCCGATCCACGGCCCTTCGCCGCCGAATACCAGCGAGTAGCCATACAAGGCCCAAAGAAAGGTCATAAGACACATCAGGAAAATACATTGCATCATGACGCTCAGCACATTCTTGCGGCGGACCAGTCCGCAATAGAATAGCGCCAATCCCGGGGCCGTCATCATCAGCACCAAGGCCGAGGAGGTGAGCACCCAGGCGTTTTATCGGCAGGATTGAACTTGTCTACGTCGGCCGAGTCCTTGGGGGCCTGAATAACGGTGATCTGATCGCCCGGCGATTGGGCCTGGGCCGGCGAAATCCAGCAAAACCACGCGACAATTAAAAACAGGCCCGCGCTTACATAGCGCCTAAAGTCTCTACGGCTTATCATTATAGAAGTACCTCACCAGCTAAATGACATAGGAGCATTAATGCAAGGTTTTATGGCCTTGTAATGCAAATGAGTAAAATTGAACTATAGTAAGCAAATAGTGTGCCATAGAAATAAGCAGGATTGGATGAGAAATCTTAAGACTCTCTGCGACAAGACGTTATTGCTGATCGTGCAGAGAAAAAAGACATTTTTTTGACAGACTACTCAGCCGTTTGCCTATTTTCTGTGCAGGCGAATGACTTGAAGCGGGCAAATTTGTCACTGCACGTCATCTCCAAGGTGCATGTCATCAATCGCTCAGCTTGAGCTGCCAAAGGCAGAACGATAATTACGCTTTCTGTGCGTTTTCGCCGCCTTTGCCGTAGAGATTCCCTTCGCGGAATGCCGCCGCCATGGCCAGGGGGACTTGGGCCTCGGCAAGGACGACTTGGGCGCGGTTGCGGGCAACGGCGGCCTTCATTTCCTGTTCGCGGGCAATGGCGAATGCGCGGCGCTCTTCGGCCTTGGCCCGGGCAACGCGGGTGTCGGCCTCGGCCTGATCGGCCTGCAACCGGGCGCCGATGTTCTCGCCGACGTCGATGTCGGCGATGTCGATGGACACGATCTCGAAAGAGGTTTGGGCGTCCAGCCCGCGGTTCAAGACGGCCTTGGAGATTTTGTCCGGGTTTTCCATCACATCCAAATGGCTGTTCGCGGAGCCGATGGCGGTGATGATGCCTTCGCCAACTCGGGCGATGATCGTTTCCTCGGTTGCCCCGCCGATAAGCTGCGGGATATTGGTTCGCACGGTCACGCGGGCTCGGACTTTGAGTTCCACGCCGTTTTTGGCGATCGCGCTTAGGGTGGATTTTTGCGTGCGTTTTGGGTCCGGGCAGTCGATCACTTTGGGATTGACGCTGGTTTGCACGGCGTCGATCACGTCGCGTCCGGCCAGGTCGATGGCCGCGGCCCGATCGAAATCCAGATCGATGTCGGCCCGATGGGCGGCGATGATCGAGCGGATAACCGGCAACACGTTTCCGCCGGCGAGATAGTGGGCTTCTAGCCGCCGGGTGGTTATACCGGATTCAGGTTCGGATCCGATGCCGGACTGCATGGCCATGATCTTGCCTTGGACGATCAATCTGGAGTTGACGCGGCGAAAACTCATGCCGATAAGGCTCCACAGTGTGACATCGGCGCTGGACATGTACGCCTGGAACCACAGTCCGCCGTAGTTCAGAATGACCAAAAGCCCGATTGCCCCGAAGACGAGCAATATGCCCAAACCAAATATCGTGGGCACAGTTAGAGCCAGAAGAGCAGGAAAAGCTTGGAACATGGCAACCTCCGGATGGCTGGACTTTTATGTCAATACATATCAAAGCAATTAATATATATCAGAGCAATACTTTGATTTTTGTCTAGTACCCCACCCAATGAGCGGGTAATACCAATTTTAATTCAAACCTGCGTTTAGACACATGTTTGAGTTAGCAATTATTTCAGGAAAACGGCATTTTGTTGGCTTATCGCGAAACCGCAAGCGGTTTATAAGATGGCCAACGTGTGAAACCAAGTCGGATGAGGCACTAGAACTCCACTTCCATTAGATCTTCGCCCATTTCGACGCGGGGGAAGATTTTTTGGACGGTGGAAAGGTCGGCGGGGTAATCGGCCTCAAGCAGCGGGTTGATGTGGGTGAGGATCAAACGGCCGACGCCGGCCGCCCGGGCGACCTTGGCCGCCGGAGTGATGCAACTGTGGCCGTATTTTACCGCCAGATCGGCGCGACTATCGGGATAAAAACACTCGTGAACCAGAAGATTCACGCCGCGGATTTTATCCACGTAATCGGCGTCCGCGGCGGCGGTGGTGTCGGTTATGTAAGCCATGCTACGGCCGGGCCAATCGAGCCGGAAACCGAGTGATCCGCCGGGATGGTCCAAAGGGAAATGCGTCAGACGCCCGCCGTCGGCCAGCGGCGTTTCTTCGGCCAAAGGTTTTACATCGAAAGACGGCCGGACGGACAAGTCGTGATAAAAAAGATGTTTTTCAATTGCGTATAGTTTCTCGGGCGTGCCGTGGACGGTCACTCTGCTTAGGGGATGCTCCCACATGACGCTGAACAGATAGGATAAACCAATGACGTGATCCAGGTGTGCATGAGTAATGAAAATATCCAATTCGTCGGTTTGTAGATATCTGCCCAGCCGATACATCCCAGTCCCGGCATCCAAAACCACTCCGCACGAGGGAATCACCAGGCACGGCGTATGCCGCCGATCGCTGGGATGATATCCGGAGGTGCCCAGGAGGATGAGTTTCATAAGCCCCTATTTCTGCTGTTTAAACAACTGGTCCAGGCCTTTGTTTAGTCCGTCTTCCAACATATTTTTGGCGGCATTTTTGATGAATTGTCGGCTGAGTTGATCCATTACGGCCCGGTCGAGTTGCGGTTTTTGCAGCGTTCCGGCGATGGGGATGCGGATGGTTTGATTTTTCAAGCTTGCAGCCAGGGGATTATTTTCCAGCCACTTGGGCGGCACCGGCATTTCGGTCATGATCGCCAGCGTCTGGTCCAAGCCCACCGACCCGTAGGTGCGAATCGTGAAATCTGGGAAGATCAACTCCAAGTCCTTATGATATATGCGGCCGTTTGCCATTTGGAAGGGCACGACGCCTTCGCGGCGGAGTTTGGCCGGAGTCTCGCGGCCCATCAGGACCGCAAGTTCGCGTATCAACGGGCCCGGGCCGATCTCTATCGAATGGATTATGAACCGTCCGGCAAATTCGCCCTTGGCCGGATCGCTGAGCGGAATGCGGCAGCCTTCCATGTCGATGGAAAAAGACCCTTGGGCCGAGGTTACATCGGCCAGCACCGGAGCGATGAATTTAAGGAAGAATGCGCACATGCGGGGATTGATTTGCACCTGACGCACCAACGGGCCGGGCGGCAGGGTGAGTTCCATCGGCTGGGGCGATAGCCGCACCTTCGGCGCCAAGTACACTTTCCCTTGACTGACGGCCAACTCCGCGGGTTCGATTCGCAAAACGCCGTCGGCCAGCACGGGCTTTATCTCGCCCGGGGCGACTTGGAAACCGTACACGTCGGCCGAATCCCATTTTAGTCCGGCATTGGCCGATCCGGCGGTCAAGGTGAGCGGACCGCGCCACGACGCCCCGGAAGCCTCGCGTCCGACAAAGCGGATGTTCTGACCCAAGTATGGGCGCAGCAGGCCGCAAAGCCGATCCAAATCGTAATTAAATTGCCCGTTAAAATCGGCTTGTGGGGAAGAAGACAAAGAGGATGGAGGGGAAGATGGGGGCGGGCCCCTTTTGTCAGTGTCTTTTTCCAAGCCGGATTGTGTGTACCGGCCCGCGACTGCGGCGGCGAGGAAGCTGGAGGCGATTTGCGCTTGTTCGAGCCGGATGGTTCCGGTCTTGTTTTCGTAATCGCCGCGGGCGGAAAGGCGGATTAGCGGTTCTTGGAATTTTCCGCCGGACGAATCGGCCACGGCCAGGTTGTTTACATCGGCGGCGGCTTCGATTTTCACTAGATCGGCGGCTTGCTTGAATTGCAGGTTGCCGACGAATTGTCCGCCCATGGCCCAGGTGGGCTGTTTTGCGTGATCGACGAACCATTGGCTCAGGCGTCCTAGGTCGCCCTGATATTTGACCGTGCCGCTGATTTCAAACGGTCCGTTTTGCGGCATGGTCATGAGGAAATTGTCGGCCTGAACCGCCAGGCTGGTAGTAGCCAAGGCGGCGGGGGCGAGTTGCAAGCGATATTGCCGCTGGTCCCACGATCCGGCCGCGGTAAGTTCGAGTTCCGGTTCCTGCATATTTATGTAGGGCGATGTCAAGGCAAACTGCGTGGCGTGGATTTTTGCCTGGCCGATGTTTACGCCGTCTTTTGACACCGTTGCCTGAACGTCGAGATCGACCGCGCCCGACAAGCGCCAATTCGAAAGGGGTAAAAACGATGCCGCTCGGGCGGTCCAATTCCGCAATTGGCCTTGCATCAACACGCGGACCGGCCAGATGCCGCCCTGCTTCATATCGGCGACCGGTTGCAGCAACTGCGCCGTCAGCCGATCATCGCCGGCCTGGATGTTGACCGCGGCGGCGTCCAGCCGGGTGTCGGCCGTTGCGTCGGTTTTACCTTTGGCCGAGCAATACAAGAGCAGATTTTCCTCTCGCCAGGGCTGCTTATCGGGCAGAACAACTTGAAGGTTGTGGAGTTGCAGTTCGGCGTCGGCGGTGAATTGCCGCTGCGGATCACGCCGCCAATTAACGTTGCCAAAACCGTCGCCGGCAAGTTGCACATTCTCCAGATCGATGAATTTTCCCAACTGGTCGCCAAGTTCCTTGAGATTCAGACTTAGCGAGGCGGCCAAGTTGTCGGACGTGCCGGCGGCGTGGATCTTAAGGAAATCGGATTCGCATTGCAGGCTATCGACTACGGGCCCCTGTGCCGTGTCGTGCGCGTCCAGCATCAAGGTGATCGGGTTTGGCCAGGCGAATTGACGGCCGTTTTCCGTTGCCACGAGATTTCCGGCGGCAATCTGCCCGTGCAAGACCGCGCCGTTTTGACCGTCGGCAGTTGGCTGCTGTTTGAGAGATAAAGCAAGTTGCACTTGGCCGGAGGTGATTTGTGTTTCCTTGCGGATGTGGAGCGTGTTGGGAAGCATTGCCGCCAGTCTGGCAATATCCACGTTTCCAGCTAACTCGCACTGATTCATGTTGCCGGATACGGAGAAATTGCCCAAATCGCACTGGACTGTCGTTTTTCCGATATCAAAACCAGCGGTCAAAATGCTGATTTCCCCGCCTGCGCGGAATTGTGTCAATTGCACGCAATCGGTTTTCAGCATCTCGGCGGCAAATAAAAACTGGTCTGCGGAGAGGTCGTACTGGACGGCTGTTTTTTCTTTGGCCTCTTCGCCGCCCCAAACGGCGTGAATTTTGCAATTCAACCGGCCGTCGAGCCTGGCGTGTGTCAAATATCGGGCGACAAACGATTGGGCCGCCGCCAGCGGCAGATTTTCGGACTGCACCGCTATGTTGCCGGAAGCTTTCGATTTGTCGTCCGGCGAAGATATGATAGACACGTCGGCGGCAAGTTTGCCCGGCTGCCGGGCGTCGGCCACTTCGGCCGATGCTTTCAGGGTCATTGCTTGCGCGGCATCAGAGGGCATGTTGAAGTCCGCATTGACCTTATCGATCCGCCAACTTTGCTTTGTGGATTGGTCGATGATTGTTACCGTGCCATCGGCGACCGCCAGATCAATCGCCACGTTTGCGGACGACTTTTTTTCCGGAGTTTCGCTCTTGAAATTCGCCAACAGGTCTTCCACGTTGCTGCCGCCATCGCGCAAGACGAGCGTAACTGTGGGCTTTTCCACGCGGAAGCAGCCCAGTTGAGTGTAGTTGCGCAGTATCGCCAAAAGCGATTTATCGCTGGATATTTTTTCCACCTCGAACATGACATGATTTTGTTCGTCGCGTATCGCAACGCCTTTGACCGTTATCGGCGAAAGCCAGCCGAGCGAGACGGATTGGATCGAGATGGAACACTTCAAACCGCCCGAGGCCTTGCGTACGATCCAACCCAACATCGGCGTATTAACGACAATGGCGGGCAGGAACCATGCCAAAACCGCCATGACTATGAGGAATAAACCCAGGCGCCAGGTCCATCGTCTGCGGCGCGGCGTTTTTTGCGGAATTTTTTCGCGGATTTCTCGCCCCTGATAAGGTTCTCGCCGTTCCACCCTGGTGCCCGTGGCCATATCGCACCTCCTGGCTTGGCTGGTTATTTAGTTCTTGGTTTTCAGTTCTCAGTTTTCAGTTCTCAGTCTACAGTTTACAGTTCTGCGTTCTGCATTATTTGTTTGCTAGCATAGCAAGCATGAATAACGCATTTAAGGCCACGAATTTTAGCGAGAAACCCAATTCGGGGCCAGAGGGAAAAGGAGGCCGTAAAGCGGTTGGGGGGAATGATGTAATACGCTTTCTAATTTAAAACAGCGCGTCTATCATGCAAAAACCAGCGTGTTTTCGCGTAGCGTAAACACGTGGTGACGCGCTGTTTTAAGTTGACATTGGTTTAAGACCGGAGGCTTGAGGCTGCGGGCTAAGGGGTGAAAACCGACGGCCGAAAACTTCAAACATCGCTTGCGGTTTTACTCTGCCCGCCGTTTACTGCCCACCGCCCACTGCCCACCGCCCACTTTTTGATGATCCTCAATTCCTAAATTCACATCCTTTTGAATTGCCGATCCAGTTCCTCGCGGGTGAAGACCAGTGCCGCGGGCCGGCCGTGGGGACAATGGTGGGCGTCATCGACCAGGTGACGCTGCTCCAATAGCGCGGCAATCTCTTCCGGCTTGAGTCGATCGCCGGCCTTGATTGCCGCCTTGCAGGCGATTGTATGCAACAATTCGTCGAGCAGATCGCGCCGCTCGGGCTGCCTGCCGGGAGACATCAGCCGGTCCAGCAATTCCCGCAACAGTTCCACGGGATTGATGTTCGCCAGCATCGCGGGGTATCCGACCACAAGCACCGTGTCTCCGCCGAACGGTTCGATCTTCATGCCCAAGCGGGCCAGCAAATCGCGATTTTCCAAGGCCGCGGCCGCTTCTGGCGCGCTAAGATCGACCGGCTCGGGCACCAAAAGGTTTTGCGTCTCCATCGCATTCGCGTTCAGGCGATGCCGAAGCTGCTCGTACAAAATCCGTTCGTGCAAGGCGTGTTGATCGATGACCATCACGCCCTCGTCGCTCTCGGTCACCAGGTAGCGATTGTGGATTTGCAGGGCCGTTACGGAGGCATGTTTTGAAAATTCTTCCGATACGGGAACGCCGCTTGAAATTCGCTCGGGCGCGATCGGCGATCCGGCGTGCTGTTCAGGCAGAGTTCTGATGCCTGCCTCGCACACTGGATCCAAGGAATAAAACCCCAGTGGTTTTCGCTCGCCGGTGTCCGATTCCCCAAATAATGCCGTGCCGGCCGCGGCCTCGGCGCCGGCATTTTGGGCCGCGTCCCAGCCGGCCACCTTGCCTTTTGCCCAATCGACCAGCTCTTGCCGCATCTGTTGGGCCCGGGCCGCGTCGTGACCGCCGCTGGGATCTTCACCGCCGGAAGTTTGCGCCCGGGTGCTGAGATCGGTGGTCAAAAACTTGCTCCGCAGCGTGGAAAGCAACTGGCTGTAAAGCCGGGGTGAATCCTGGAACCGCACTTCCAGTTTCGTGGGATGAACGTTTACGTCGACCATTTCCGGCGGTATATCAAGGGTCAAAAAGGCGATCGGATATCGGCCGGTCAAAAGCAGTCCGCGATACGCCTCGCCCAGGGCGTGCTGCAACGAGCGGTCGCGGATATACCGGCCGTTAAGAAAGAAATACTGCATCCGATTGTGGCTGCGGCTCTGGCTGGGATGGGCGACATATCCGGAGAGTTTTATTTCTCCATCGGTCCCTTCGATCCAAATTAGCGCGTCGGCCAGATCGCGCCCGAAGAATCGGGTGATCCGCTCAAGTGGACCGTCGGCCGCTGCCAACTCGAAGACCTGTTTGTCGTTGTGCCTGAGCGTAAAATGCACTTGCGGCGTGGCCAGCGCGATGCGGGTAAACGCCTCGGCCACGTGTCCGAATTCGGTTTGCGTGGTCCGCAGGAATTTTCGCCGCACCGGCGTGTTGAAAAACAGATTATAGACCTCAACCGCCGTGCCGACAGGGCACCCGCAGGGCGTAACCTCTCCCGCCTTTCCGCCGACGATTTCCAATTCCGCCCCGCCCGCCTTCTCCGCCGTGCGACTCCTTAACACCAACCGGCTAACCTCGGCGATCGAGGCCAGGGCCTCGCCGCGAAATCCCAGCGTGCCCACGTGAAATAGATCGTCTTCGTTTGCCAATTTGCTAGTGGCATGACTAGCTACCGCCAGTGGCAATTCCCCGCCCGCGATCCCGCACCCGTTATCGACCACCCGAATCATCTCCAACCCGCCCTGCCCCACCGCCACATCAATCCGAGTAGCTCCGGCATCCACAGCATTTTCCATCAACTCCTTAACCACGCTCGAAGGCCGCTCGATAACCTCGCCGGCGGCGATTTTGTTGATCAGGCTCTTGGATAATAAATGAATCGCCATAGAAATCAGAGATCTGCGGATAAAGTAGTATTTTAGACTCGATTATTGACCAAAATCAGTTCCATTGCTTGAAAGATCTAAACTTTTTTAACGCGAAATATCGAAATGACGAAATATCGAAACAAAACATGGGAAAATAATTTCCAGGATAGATTATAATTTTCCTTTTTTCGTGCTTTCGTACTTTCGTTTTTTCGTGATTATCTTGTCAATGGTTTACAAAACAATTCGCTTTACTATTAAGGTTGGCGAGTAAAAGTTCATTAGCAATCCGACGTGCAGGCCTGTTGCCTTGAGATACGATTTTACCTGCGCGAAATGGATGTCTTCTAAAGCCTTTATGGCTTTTAGTTCCACTACAATTTGTTCCTCAACAAGAAGATCCAATCGATGGACACCGACTTCTTCACCCTCGAAAATGACAGTCACTTCTTTTTGTGCGTCGTAAACGATCCCGCGATGTCTTAGTGCGACTTTCAAGGCACTTTCGTAGATCGATTCCAGAAAACCCGGTCCCAGTTCTTTATGGACGCTGATGGCCGCCTCGATAATCTTGCCCGATAACGCTTCAAAGTCGTGTCCCATTGGTGAATCTACTCTATTTTTAAACACGAAAGCACGAAAGGACGAAAACACGAAATTAACAAATAATTAGGGTAATATTATTTTCTTAAATATAAATAATCTCCACAAGGTGACAATTGTATTTCATAGATTATGGATTATGGGGCGCTCTTTGAAGTAATTGTTCTCTAACAGCACGAGCACTTCCATCAAAATTTGGAAAAAGTGTTGAAGCATTTACTCGATGCT
The DNA here is from genome assembly GCA_050013075.1 of Thermoguttaceae bacterium. Classification (GTDB taxonomy): domain Bacteria; phylum Planctomycetota; class Planctomycetia; order Pirellulales; family Thermoguttaceae; genus JBEKIK01. Next base: position 19,838 of record JBEKFZ010000050.1, read on the forward strand.
TATTGAGATACCAAAGAACGCATTCAGCTTCATTACTAGGAACGGTGAAATGATAAAATATCTGAGCGTCGGTATCAGAATGGGTATAATCTTCGGAATTTACTATTATATCCATTGGCCGACGATCCACTTTGCTATTAACGCTTTCATTATTCCTACCGCATATTGTAAATAAACCATCTTGAGCGTGCAAATTAGGATTAGCTGCATGTGGTACTGTAACAGGATATATTTTACAATATGAACCTTCTTCTTTACATAAAAATGATTTTTTAAAAATGTTTCCAGGTTGAATCGCCCAAACTGCCATTTGCTTGCTTGGTTCATTTTTTTCTTTAAGATTTAAAGCATCAATTGCTGCAAAATATGCAGCTTTATATGACGACTGGGACCAATCCAACAATCTCGTGAGCAAACCATGATGTTGGGCCATCGCAACAAGTGACAAAACTTCAAGGGGTGGCCAAAATAAATCTGCGGGAATACCTGTAGTAGTGCCATCAATAATTCCCTTTGATAATGATTGTAATTTGCGAAATGTTTCAAACAATTTTGAACGCAATATTTGTGAATCTTCCGGGAGATCACGCCCGGAATTATCTGCACTGCTAAAGAATTCACAAATAATCCTATTTTCAGCCAGCCATTGGCTGATATTTAAGTCAGGTTTATTGGCAATTAAAGAATCACTTCGTGCTAATTGGTGAAGATTATTTATATTTTTTTCTCTTAGAGCAGAAGGCACAAGTTTGTAATTGTCATCACCATGACCACGAAAAATCCAAGCATGTTCAGGAGGAAATCGCCGAAAGTGTGGACCGAAGGGAGAAATTGCATCAATAAAATCCCCAGCGGTTTTGCATTCTACGTGTTTGACAACTTGGTATGCGCACATGGGAATTACAAATTCTAGCCGTCTCGGAATGTGTTATCTGATTGATATAAATAAACCAAAAAATACATAAGCAATTTTATCACGAAAGGTCGAAAGGACGAAAGGTCGAAAACACGAAATTCAGATATTCAATTCTTTTTCGTGCTTTCGTTCTTTCGTGTTTTCGTGATTAATAATAGTTGTTCCGCGAAGTATGTTGTGAATGACTATAATCCATATTCCTTTATCTTCCGATACAGCGTCCTCTCCCCGATCTCTAGCATTTTTGCCGCTTCTTCGCGGTTGCCGCCGGCCAGGCGGAGGGTTTCGGAGATGAATTGTTTTTCAATTTCGTCCAGCGGTTTTCCTACCAGATGGGATAGAGTATCGGTAGGCGTTTCGCCGGGGGATTCCGGCGGGCCGGCTAGTTCTTCGGGGAGGTCGTCTACGTCCAGGAGGCCGTCGTAATCGACTACTATCATGCTCTCGACCACGTTGCGCAATTGGCGGACATTGCCTGGCCATTCGTAGGTGAGCAATTTCCGCCGCGCGGCCGGCGAAACGCCGCGGATTTGCTTGGCGTGCTCGGAGGCGAATTGCTTGATGAAGTAGTCGATCAGGATGGGGATGTCCTGGCTCCGCTGGCGCAGAGTTGGCAGGCGGATGGTGACCACCTTTAGGCGATGATAAAGATCGCTGCGGAAAGTCCCTTTTTCAATGGCTTCTTCCAGATTGCTGTTGGTGGCCGAAAGGATGCGGACGTTCACTTTGATCGGATTGTTCGAGCCAACGCGGGTGATCTCGCCGTTTTCCAAAACCCTGAGCAGTTTGATTTGGGTGGGCAATGGCATGTCGCCCACCTCGTCGAGAAACATCGTGCCGCCGTGGGCGTACTCGAACTTTCCCACCCGATCGGTCGAGGCGTCGGTAAAGGCCCCTTTGACGTGCCCGAACAGTTCGCTCTCTAAAATATTTTCGCTCAAAGCGGCGCAGTTCAGGGCCACGAAGGGTTTGTTCTTCCTGGGGCTGTTCTGGTGGATGGCCTGGGCCACGAGTTCCTTGCCGGTGCCGGTTTCGCCTTGGATTAGCACGCTGGCGTTGGTCGGGGCGATGCGTTTTAGGCGTTCGATAACGTCGCGCATTTGCGGGCTGTCGCCGATCACGCCTTCGAAGCCGAATTTTTCGTCCAGTCGGCGCTTCAGTTCGATATTCGTGCGCCGCAGTCGTGCGCTTTCGGCGGCCTTTTCCGTGCTGGCCCGAAGCTGGGCTAGATCCAACGGTTTTAGCAGATAATTGAACGCCCCCTTGCGCATGGCCTCGACTGCGGAGGGAACCGTGCCGTGGCCGGTCATGAAGATTACCTCGGCGTCGGGTTGTTCGTCTTTTGCCCGGATGAGGATGCCCAGGCCGTCGATATCGCTCATCACCAAGTCGGTGATGATCACGTCAAAGGGGGTTTCCTCGATCAACCGCGCTCCTTCGACGCCGGAACTGGCTACCCGGCAGTGGAAACCCACGCGGTCCAGGCTTTCGGCCACGGTTTCGGCGTGCGACACGTCGTTGTCGATAATCAGCACCTGGGCAGGCGGGCCGGGCAGGTCGTTGGTGTTTTTTGTTGTATCTTTCATGTCCCCGATAATACCCCAAACAACGGTTTTGGACCAGAACCCATTCATTTTTGGGGGAAGATAGTTTATAATATCACGGTAAATTACGGTGCTTGCCGATTCCTGCCACCAAGGGGTGGGCTTTGATGTCTGTTTCAACGCCGCAAACCGAAAGCCGCGTCGTTCTAAGCGACGTATCTTGGGCAACATTCCAGGCACTTCTGGCCGATACGGATCACCGGGGCAATAGCACTGGCGAAACCGGTTGGATCAGATCGTTCCGTCAATGGGTAAAAAATATCAGATGAACGGAAGAGTTAAAGAAAGGACCTGTAAAAAGGCGTTTATCGCTTTTTTCCTCGATCTATGGGTTCTCATTGCTTTCGGCGGGAATGGATGGGCTTTTGCGGAACCGCCGACAGGTGATTCTTCCTACGCCATGGATGAAATCCCCGCAATTTCCAAGGATATGCAACAGATCGTCAAAGGTTTGGGATATTCCGGCGACGTGGACATTGATTTGGTACAGATTGCAAGTAGTTGGAAATATCCCGCTTGGAAGCGGACGCTCAGGCAGGCAAGGCAGGATTTTCAACAGAAAAAGACATCTGCGGAGGATCTTGCCCGGGCAGAGGAAAAAGCGTTAAAAGATCTTTGCGAGGCGATACGAAAAAAATTTTCTCCAGCCGCCGCCGATTCGGAATACTATTATCTGCCCAAGATTGTCAACGACGGAAAGGCCCAATGCCTGGGATATTCCCAATTATTATACGTGCTCGGCAATTCCCTGGGGTTGACGGTCAAAGTCGTTGACGTTCTGGAACAGGCCGGGGGACCTTTGCCGGCCGGAGAGGAACACTCGGCCTGCCTGGTCGAGTTGACCGACGGCAAGACAATAATGGTCGATTTGACGCAAGAGAGCGTCAGTAAACCATTCGTGTTCCGAGATCAGTACGGCGCGGTCGGCAATTACTGGGAGCTAAAACAGAAGGACAATCCCTTTAAAATCCAGCGAAGAATTCAGATTTTGGACCGTAACGGCATCCTTGCGGACATCTATAACAGTCTGGGAAACTCCTATGCCAAATCCGGGAAAGAAACCGAAGCCATTTCCTTTTTCACCAAAGCCGTCGAAGTTTATCCAAAACTCGCCAAGGCGTATAGCAGCCGAGGCGTTGAACTCTTTAACAAGAACCAACGCACGAAAGCCGTATCCGACTTGGACAAAGCCGTGGAACTCGATCCCAAGGACGCCGAGGCATATTACAACCGGGGAACGGTATACGCCGGATCGAGACAAGAGGCACAAGCCGTTTCCGACTTTACCAAAGCCATTGAACTTAAGCCGATATTTCCAGCCGTCTATAAAAGCCGAGGAAACATATACTTTAAATCGGGCCGGAATTCCGAAGCAATCGCCGACTTTGCCAAAGCCATTGAACAAAGCCCCAAGGATGCCGAGGCATACTTCCTTCTAGGAGTTGTATATGATCAATCCGGCAAAAAGGATAAAGCCGTCTCATACTACACAAAAGCCATAGAATTCAATCCGAAATATGCCCAGGCGTATAACATGAGGGGGGTAGTATACGGTAAATTGGGCAAATACACCGATGCCATTTCCGACTTCATCAAAGCCGTTGACATCGATCCCAAATATGCCGAGGCCTATTGCAATCGAGGAGTTGCGTATCTCCAACTGGAGCAGTACGATATGGCGGTTAAATACTTTTCCAAGGCTCTGGAAGTCGATCTGAAATACGTCAAAGCATATAACGACCGAGGAACCGCCCAAATTCAATTAGGCAAATTCAATGAAGCCAGGTCCGACTTCACGCATTTTATCCAATACCAACCGAAAAACGCCCGGGCGTATTTAAACAGGGCCATTGCCAATGCAAATTTAAATAAAAACGAGGAAGCCAAACGGGACCTGCAAAAGGCGGCGGAGTTGGATCCAAGCTTGAAAGACGAGATTAAAAAAATATCGGATAAATTGAAATAAGATCGTGAAACAAGTAATCGCCGTTGTAAAACCGTTTCTGGTCGAGAAAGTGCTGGATGCGCTTAAGTACGCGCCTCTGGAGGCTTGCGAAGTGCGCGAGGTAAAAGGCTACAGCCGGCAAAAAAGCTATCTCGACGAATACCGCGGCAGCGAATACTCCAACGCCTATCTGCCGAAAGTGGAAATCATGCTCTGGGTCGAGGATCAGAGGGTCGACGAAGTGCTCCGCACCCTGGTGGAAGCCGCCCGTACCGGACGCATGGGCGACGGCAAAATCTTCGTCCTGCCGGCAGTCCTTAGCGGTGAATGGGGGACGAAGGAAGCCTGATAGAAAAGCCTTTTACCGGCATACTGCTGAACTTGCCTGAATTACCCGGGAATCTGGATTTTTTCGATTACCCATTGTCGGATTAAATCCGCCGAGTCGATGCCCGTTAATTGGGCAATTTGCTGAACCGCTTGCGCTTCTTGAGGCTCCAAACGAACTTGGATGGCCTTTTTGCGTTCAAAAACCGGTTCAGTAACTTCTTCAAGTTCGTCGGTGAAATCCGTAAGATCATGGATGTCCCAGAAGTGGGCTAGTTCTTGGATCGAGTCGGATTGGAAGATTATTGAGTTAGTCATCGGTTTTCCCACTGGCGATAATAACGTTTTTCTTTTATTCTTCGTTCTTCGTTCTGCGTTCCGCGTTCCGCGTTTTATTCCCCTCTTCCTCGAAGATCCGCTCGAAGCGCCGGCGGGTCTGCCGGGTGGCATTTTCAATATCCATCATCAAGCCGTCGCTGCCGGGATAGTGCAGCAGATGGGCGAGCTTGGCCAGTTCGGTGGGATCTTGGGGAAGTTGATCCCGGGCGGTGGAGTTCATCAAACGCAGCCGGCCTTCGACGGTTCTAAGCAGCCGGTAACCGGCGTCGAAGAGTTCATAATCGTCCGCCGAAATCAGGCCGCCGGCATACAGCCCGCTGAGTGCCGCCAATGTGTTCGGTTCGCGCAGTTTGAGATTGTTCCGCCCATGTTGAAGCTGGAGCATTTGCACGAGGAATTCGATATCCACGATTCCGCCCGTCCCGCGTTTTAAATCTCCGGCCAAGGCTGTTTCTTCCAATCGCCGGCGCATGTTGCGGATTTCCTCGGTGTCTTTCCTCCGCCAGCGCCGGCCAAAGGCCGCCTTGGCCACGGCGGCGTCGGCCAGGCGCCGGGCGCGTTGGGATCCGTAAACCACGCGGGCCTTGCACAAGGCCTGCCGCTCCCAAAGTTGGCCGCCGCCCTTGAGAAAATACCGCACGAATTCCTTGAAGGTGGTGGTTAATGCCCCGCTTTTGCCCGTGGGACGCAAGCGGGCGTCGACCTCGTACAGCCGGCCCAGGGAACTCAGTCGGCCGGCGGTCTTGATGATCCGCTGCCCCAGTTCGCTATAGAAGTGTTGATTGGTGGTGGTTTGCCGGGCGGACTGTTCCGGCTCGGCGGAGGTGTGGCCGTCGGCCTCGTACAGAAACACGATATCCAAGTCGCTGTGATAATTCATTTCCCTGCCGCCGAATTTACCCATGCCCAAAATCACCCAATCGCAGGGCTTGCCGGCGCGGCGGCCCGCGGCGATCCGCGGCGTGCCGAACCGAGCCGCCAATCGCTCGTACTCGCGCGCGGCAATTTGAGCCAGACAGGTTTGAGCGATGTCGCTTAATGCGCCCGTGACGGCCTGCACGTCCTCCTTGCCCAGAATATCGCGCACGCCCACGCAAAGCTGCTGATCGTTTTTAAAACTGTGCAGGATCGGCTCGATGTCTTCGGCCCCGCGGCAAAGTCTGTCCAGGGTGTTTTCCAGCCACTGCCGGCCGGGCAGTTTATCGAGCACAAGGCTGTCCATCAGGCCGTCGATCATGCCCGGGTTGGTGGTGAGAATTCCCGACAGATAAGGACTATATGCGCAGAGTTCCACGTATAAAGTCAAACTGGGCGGATTGAAACTGAACAGTTCCCACAGCACGCCTTTGCCGCCCAACGAATCGCTGACCGTGCCCAGGTTGATCAGCGTGGAATCGGGATCGGCCGTCTCCGCGATGGCCGAAAGCAATTGCGGGGCAATGGCCGCCAAAAAATGCCGAGAGCGCCGCGTGGAAAGAAAACGGATCTTCTCCTCGGCCAAGGCCATCAGGTTGCGATACGCCCCCTTGACGTCGCGGAAAGGATATTTTCCCAAAACTTCCAGAATCCGCTGCTCGGGCGGGGCTGGATCGAGCACCAGGTCCACCTCGGCCGCAGTTTTCTCGTCCTCGCTGAAGGCATCGTGCAGCAGGTGATCCAGAATTTTGCGGTTCAGTTGCGTCTTGCCGCGGTAGTCGGCCGTGAACGCTTCCAGGGCCGATTTATCCGGCCCCTCGGCGTAACCCATGCGCAAGGCCAGTTTGCGCAGTTCCGCCTCGTCTTGCGGAAGAAGATGCGTCTGCAAGTCCAACATTATTTGCAGGCGGTGTTCGACCTTCCGCAAAAAACTGTAATTTTCCTCCAGCAACGATCGTTCCAGGTTCGTCAGGCAGCCGACCTGTTCCAGTTGAGCGAGGGCTTCGAGCGTGTTTGCCGTGCGCAGCTCGGGCAGGCTGCCGCCGTTGAGCAACTGAAGAAACTGGATCACGAACTCCACGTCGCGGATGCCGCCGCGGCCCGTTTTCACGTCCCGATCGTCGGCCCCGGCATTGCGGGTTTGCTGCTCGATCCGCCGCTTAAGGGCCTTGATACCGGCGATGTCGGCCGACGTGAGATATCGCCGGTAAATCCAGGGAGTAAGCCGGTCGAGAAATTCCTTGCCCAGTTCCGGCGAACCGGCTACCGGCCGGGCCTTGATGAAGGCCTGCCGCTCCCAAGTCCGGCCGCGCAGGTCGTAATAATTAAGCGCGCTTTCCATGCCGATGACAATCGCACTGCGCTCGCCTTCGGGCCGAAGCCGCAAATCCACGCGATACGCGCCGCCCAGTTCCGTGTGCTCGGTTACCAGCCGGACCATCTCCCGGGCGAGCAGATCGAAGAATTCGTGATTGGTGACTGACCGTTTGCCGTCGGTTTTTCCTTCGAGATCGTAAATGAAAATCAGGTCGATGTCGCTAGAATAGTTCAGTTCCATGCCGCCGAGTTTGCCCATGCCCAGCACGGTGAATCGGGCGGGCCGGCCGTCGGGGCCCAAGGGCGTGCCGCGTTGGGCGCCGAGTTTTCGGCCCGCCGCGCGTAAGGCCGCTTCCAAAATCGCGTCGGCAAGGAAGGAAATCTGCTTTGTCACCGTCTTCAGGCTCTGCTCGCGAATGATGTCGCCGTAGGCGATCCGTAGCGTCTCACGGCGTTTGAACCGCCTTAGCGCGCCCAGCACCGAGGCATCGTGCTCCAAGGCCGACACCTCGGCGCAGATGTCGTCGATCAGGGCTTGCCGCGCCACGGGCGCGCCTTCGGTCAAGCGCAGCAGATCGAAACCTTCGGGATCGCTGACCAACAGATCGCTTAGATGCTGGCTGGTCGAGAGGATTTGCAGAAGGGTGGGCAAGGCCTCCGGATCGCGCTCGAAAAACGTGCCCATCGACAGCGGACTCCGCGCCGCGCGGATGAATCGCTCCAGGTTGTTCAGCGCCATGTCCGGATCGGCACACCCGGGCAGGTTATCGCGAAGTTGCATGCACATCGCGGCCAAAAGATCGAGTGTAATGCCAGCCACCGCCATGCCCAAAAGATTCCCATGCCCGCGCTTAACGTCCGCCAGGCCCAAGCTCCTAAGCCAAGGCTCGGCGGCCTCCGGATGATCCAGGTATTTGCGAAGCGTGAGGACGTCCATTACATTAAATCATTTCGCTCTTCATGGTTTCTGTTCTTCCTCCCGACTATGAAATCCAATGCGGCGTTTCGGTTCTTCGGTGTGCTCCGTCAATTTACTGATGACTTGGACGATGGTTTTGATCTGTTCATCATGCAATTGAACCGTCTCGGCCAGCCGCGTAAGTTGTTCAACCAGTTCGCCGGGTGTGGCCATCAGGCGACGAATTCGGACAAAGGCTCGCATAATTTCAATATTAACTCGCACTGCCGTTGAAGATCGCAATACACTGGAGAGCATGGCTACGCCGTGTTCGGTGAACGCCCAAGGCCGTTTCTGGCGACCACCACGGCCCGGTTTTGATATCACAATTTGTGATATCAAAGACATAACCTCTTGTTGCGTAAGCTGATACGCAAAATCTTCCGGGAATCGTTCAGCGTTTCGTCGAACCGCCTGATTCAGCGCGGCGGTGGTCACCCCGTAGAGCCGGGCAAGGTCAAAATCAAGCATCACCCGCTGCCCGCGAACCACATGTACCATGTTCTGGATATCGCCGGCTGCCAGTCGGATGTCTGTTGATCGTTTTTTGGCCATGTTTTTATGTATTATATTCCTTGTTATCATTAAACTTTTGAAGAAAAAGTGAAGAAAAAGAGATGCGCCCTCTTTTCCATCATTTTCATTTTCATGGGGTTGGTGGTGGCAAATATCTTTTTAGTAATTCAAGTACATTTATAGCGCTGTGTTCAAAAGCATCGGCAGTTTCTTTGGACTGCGATTCTTTTTCCGATTTATATTCAGCATGTAGAGTAAGAGTCTTTATTATGTGGTCCGAGAATTTGCTTCCTACAAGTTTGCTTCCATATTCTATTATTACGGGTGGAATACAGGCTTGTTTAAATTTATTTTCCAGCTCTTGATAATTCTGTCCCGAAACGGGCCCGTGGGTTGGAATTTCTATGGATTGACTCACTTTCCATTTACCATCTTTGGTACCTGTAATAGTGTGTTGTGATTGTTCTGACATTGCAATTTCCCTTTCCATTTTTCGGATATTTCTGCCTGTTAATATTGCATAAATTGTGGGCTATTTATTTATCCCCAACAATTCGTGAATACATGTAATGAATGTGTGATTTTGTGCAAGAGTCATATAATTTGAAACGGCTCGCGCACTTTCAGTATATGCACTATCTAGCGCCATTTGTAGCACACTATCGAACGCTGATTTCCAATCTTTGCAATAGCGATTTTCCCCGAGTGCTATTGCCTCTCTGGTTAATAATCTAAGTTGTTGTTCTGTTGGCGGCTTTTTATCTTTCGCGGTAAATGCCTTCCAAGCATGATATCCTATTTCTTCCGCGATATTCCGTTCCGCCTGTGTTAATTGCACGTAATCACATAGTTCCACCTCCATTCTAGCTCCTGAAGCTGAATGCACACCCGATAAATAATTGCCAGCAATATTAAATGCCTGATCATCCGTAATTGGCATATTCAAATCCTCGGCCAAGATTTTTGCGATGCGGGCCTTAATTTGCTTTATGAGGAAAACACCCCACTTTCTTGTCTCAGAAGCAGAGATCTCACGATTACCAGATTCGGATACAATTTTTACAAGAGCAAAAAGATCAGTTTTGGAGTCAAACCAGGGGGATTTTGGACCAGACACATATATGTCAATGTATGCTGCAGGATTAATTCGAAATGATGGTTCAATTGGACTGATTGGGACTTTCGATTCAGTGGCTTTAATTGGCAACTTAGTAAGGGTCTGGAAACAGTTTGGGCAGACCTTCTTACCATTCCATACCTTCACACTCAAATCAGGAAAATCGTGTTCGCATGTTTCGCATTTCATTAGTAATACCCGAGAAGTGAATTGAAAATTGTTTCCTTATAATGCAAGTCGATCATCTACTAGTTTTGACCAATTGGGTTGCTCCCTAATTGACTTTGCTCCTTCCGCAATTGCAATTGAAAGTTGCATCCATCTCATGGGCTCAACCAAATAATCTACAGGTAAATTAAGGATTGACTTTATTTCATCATACATTTTGATTACAACCCGATTTTCATTTTCAGTAAACCAATGGAGCTTATCATACCAATCCTCAAAATAGCTGAAGGGACGGCCGTACATCTCACATATTCCATCTAACATTATATTAAGCCATTGTTCGGCGTTTCGTTCATTTCGCCTCGTCAAAAATAAAGATATTTCAAAGTGAGTATGCAAAGAACATATCAAAAATAAATAATCTTTGGCATTCAAGGAAGACAACTGTTCTTTGTAAGGAAAATGAGGATGTTGTAATGTGGCCGATAAGCAAGACATTGCTCCAGAGTAATAAGCATATAATTGATTCCTTGCTTCGATGAATGCTTTCTCATCTTTTGGATATGTAAGCACTCTTTCGGAAACAAATGATGCAAGAGAAACGCAAACTTTGTGGTCTGCCTCTACCTGCATCTTGTTCCAATGTATATTTATTTCAGTTGTGTAATCTCTCTGAGTCATAGAATGCTCCGAAGTCTCTTTAGATTGGTGATTGTGTTTTGTCTGCGAAAATGCGGCCGTTAAAAAATATGCCTCCTCAGCAGAATTCGTGGGTGAATTCTGGCTGTGGGAGGTCTCCAAGTTGATGATATAAAGCGATTTCAATCGCTTCTTGCGTGCGAAAACCGTACGCTTTTCTCATAGTCAGTTTTACATT
>JBEKFZ010000051.1:0-30084 GCA_050013075.1 Thermoguttaceae bacterium
CTAGTAAGAGGAAGTGATATGGCCGAAGATAAGGCCGGGTTCGATATTGCCCAATTAGTCGCCGCAAATTACCAGGCGGTCTACCGTTACGCCTATCGCCTATGCGGATCGGTGGCCGATGCCGAAGACCTTACCCAAAAGGTTTTTTTAACGGCTCAAGGTAACATGGGACAACTGCGTAATATAGATAGTTCGCGAAGCTGGCTGTTTACTATCCTACGAAACTGCTTTCTTCGTGATCGCCAACGGCAACGGCCTATTATCGAATCCAATTTGTCCTTCAATATTGACCATATCTCTTTTGAGGCCCCAAAAGATAAAGAAATTGAGCCTGAACAACTCCAAGCCGCCCTCGACGAAATACCCGAACTGTCGCGCCTGATATTGGTAATGTTCTATTTTGAGGAGCGTTCCTATCGGGAAATTGCCCAACAGTTGGATTTGCCCTTGGGTACGGTGATGAGCCGCCTGGCCCGGGCAAAAGACCGGTTGCGGACAAAATTGTTTTCCTCAAACCCGCCGTCACGGAAACGACACCCGCGCCTTACGCTGCAAGGAAGACGTGACATTTGATGAAAAAACAACTTCATCTTGATGAGCAAACTTTCGATGAAAAAATCGGCGCCGCGTTTCATGACGTTTCAGTTCCGCCGGGATTGCTTCAACGCCTTTTGTATCATTTATCCCATGCCCGGGTAGGAAACCCGGCGTCTGACACATTAAATACGGGACCGGACCGGCCGATAAGGATGGATGATATGGACGCGGCCATATCCATGCCGGCGCAGGGCCGGCGAAAAGTTCCCCGGCGCTGGTTGCTCGCCTCCGGCGGACTTTTATCAGCGGCCGGGGTGTTATTCATCGCTTTATGGCTGAATTTGCGTAACGTCGAAAGTTATACCGAACAAACGGTAATTGACGAGGCACTTCGTTTTTTCGACGCTGATACGGCCGATGCGCGGACTCTATTGACCGAAAAATCTCCGCCCAAGGCTTATCCGTTCAGCCGGGCGGTTTTTTTCTCCAAAGGCATTTATTGGCGGGAAATTCGCGATTTTCTGGGCCGATCCGCAATAGCCTATGATTTGCCGGGCCGCGACGGTCGCCGGGCTACCCTTTACGTGATCGAACAAAACGTTCAGGCCTTGGGCAACGAACCTCGGCGTCAACCGTTTACCACCGGCGGCTTTTCCGCGTCCGCCTGGCAAGAAGGACGCTTGTTATACGTGTTGGTAGTTCAGGGCGAGCCCAATATATACCAAAACTATCTCAATCTGCCGCGCGGCCCCGTGGCATGAATCCGCTTCAAACAAGCCCGATCCTTCGAGGGCACATTTTGACACACACAAACCTTTGAGGCGGTTTGTCGCCTTACTTTACTTCGACTGCATTTTGCAATAAACCCTTGAGGTCTTTGATTCCCAGGCCTGGGCCTGCGGGGACGCTCATCTTTCCGTCTTTAACTTTGATCGCAGGGTCGAACCAACTCCCATAAGTTTCGGTTCCGAGTTTGTACTCCTGGTAACGTCCCATGTTTTTCACGCAGGAGGCAAAATGCAGCATGTACACGAATCCAATCCCGCCGGAAATGTGCAGTGTAATCGGTAATTTAGCGGCCTGGGCCATCCGCGCCACCCGGATGGCTCGCACCATCCCTCCGTAGTAATAGAGATCTGTTTGCACTATGTCTACCGCCCGATTGGCGATTATCCACCTGTGGCGCCAATCGCTGTATTCCTGTTCTCCGCCTGCTATGGAAATATCAAGCGTATCGGCCACTTTCTTGGTATCTTCCAAATGATCGAACGGGCATGGCTCCTCGAAGTACACCGCTTTGATCTCTTCCAACATGTGCCCCACTTCGATTGCCTTGGGCGGATCATATGAGCTGTTCGCATCGGCGTGAATATCAATATTATCGCCGAATGTTTTCCGCACTAATGGAATCAGCTTCTCGGTTCGCCCGGGCATGGCGTCGGCGTTCCGGCTCATCCGGCCGCCGACTCGGAACTTCAAGGCCTTGGCCCCGGAACGTTCTACCAAGGTCTGTAGATATTCCACTTCCTGTTGGGGCGTTGTGTCGCGCCTGCCGCTGGCTACGTAGAATGGCACCTCTCGGCGAACTATATCGCCCAGCATTGCGCCTAGAGGCTTGCCGGCTATTCGTCCCAGCATGTCAAGGATTGCAAGCTCCACCCAGGCCTGCGGACACCAAAAGGCCAAACCGTACATCTTGTAGTTGCTCTTCCAACGATACAATTCCCAAAGCAGATTCTCCAAGTCCCTCGCGTCTTTCCCGATGAAAAATGGGATCACGAGTTGCTTGAGAATTGGGGATAGCAATTCGCCCCGCGATTCATTTACAAAGGACACGCCTTCCGCCCCGTCTTTTGATCGCACGTGGACCAGGAACTCCCTGCCTTTCTTAAGCAACCGGATCGAATCGATCACCACCGGCGATTGGAGTCCGTCCAGTTTCAGTACCCCAGCCGCTGCTACACGGTCCAAATCCTCCGGGTTGGGGCCTTTTTTTTCACTTTCACTAACCTCTTTTTCAGCAGCCCGAGCGGCGGCCAAGGGCAAACCCACCGTGAGTGCGGCCGTACCCGCCGCGGCGGTTCCCGCTGCCGTAAAGAATTTTCGCCGATTCATTCCTTCCGCATTTTCATCGTTTTTAATAGTCTTCATGATTTAATCCGTACATATAGGCATTACTCTATCTCACCCCATGCCCCATCCGGAAAGCACCGTTGCCCGCCAGAATCGCAACTACTCTTGGACGAAAAATGTGGAGGTGACCGGCGGCAGAACCAGGTGCACGGTGGTCACCGGCTGGCCGGCCGATTCTGATTTCTCGGCCTCCGCGTCCCATCTTTCCCCGGTATGTGGATTCCAAACGGCCAGGTTTTTATTGCCTCGCAATTGAACTTTCGCGTCAACGGGCTTATCCGTGGAGTTGGCAAAAAAGTAGATGTCGCGATCCTCTTTTACCTTGTGGATGTACGTCAGCGCTCCATCGTAAGCCAGCCCCATTTTTACCGGCCACATGGGCGGCTCCTGGATATCGACGTCCCGGACCCCAGCGGCTTCTTTCAGAACCTTGTTCAGGATATTGATGTCCGGCTGGGGCAGAAAGTAGCCCCGCCCGCCGGCGTCGTTGCGGTTTACGAAGTAGCTCTTGAAATCGTTGATAACAACCGCGATTTGGGCCGTCATCGGGTTATCGGTCGAGATGCCGAAGACCTCGGCGGCCATTTCCCGCACTTCCTTGTCGCGGTTGAACTCGGCCGACTTTGAGGGCAGCTTGCGGGTGGCAATGATCGTCCCGCCGCCGCGATAAAACTCCAAAACTCTCTTGGCAACATCGGCCGAAAGCGTATCGCCGCCCGGCAGGATCAGTACGCGGAATTCCTCGCGGTTGAGCTTGTTGTTCAATATAAGACTTTGCCGCTCTACGCCGCAGCGATTTACCAGCACGTCGGGATGCAAATATGTGTAATCCACGCGAATCGCGCGATACAGCATTTCGCCCAGGTCCATGTAGTCGATTTCCGGCGGCACGATTCCGCCCTCCAAGGCGTAATAGAAATTCGGCGAACTCCCCGGCCTGACGCTAGCCGACGGCGTGGCGAAGGCGTAGGCGGCCTGCAATGCGGCAATGGGGTAGAGCACGGCCACGTCGGCCACGTGCCGGCCGCCCCGTAAAAGATAACTCATGCGCCCGACGAACCGATCCATTTCCGGCCCGATTTCCCGCGGCCGGCCGCCAAGTTGGATATTGATTCCCATCGCAAACTGATCCATCGCCGTGCGTAGCGCGATCGTCGGACTCATCGCGCGGTAGGCCGCGTATGTCTCGGCAAAACATTCCGGCCGATCGTAATTAAATGCCGCCGAGGTGACGATCTTGTACGAGACGTTGGACCGTCCGGAATAGAAGATGTCGTCAATCTCGGGTACTTGTTGGTGCTTGAATGCCTTCATCAGGTCGCCGTGGATAGCGACCGGATTGCGGGCTTCCTCCTGGTCCAGGTGCCCGCCCAGCTTGATGTTATGTGCTTCACACCATTCGGCCATCTGGCCTATGTAATTGTCCGCGAACAGGTCGGCGTGGAACCCGAACAGCGCGTTGCGCGCGGCTGCCGTTTCCGGGCCGATATCGTACCACAACGCCGGATAATACGGCATAGGCGAATACCCGTACTTCTTCTGGAATTCGCGGTTGAAATTTGGCGTCCACATGCGGCCGTTCGTCAGGTGCATGGAAGGCTCGTCATACATCGTGCGCTTGATTACGGTTCCGAAAAATTCCTTGAGGTGGGCGTAGTACGGATCGAAACTAAGCGCGATGTATTTGGCCACGGCCTCATGATCGAGATAATCCACGAAACCGCCTTTTATCGAAGCCGGCCGGAAGGCGTTGTTCAGATAAAAGGCCATGATTTTCCAATTTCCGGCCGGAACTTGAACTTCGAGCATGTTTTTGTCCGTCTTCATTTTGCTCAGGTCGATGCGCTGGTGCGTGTCAAGGTTCATCATCACCGCGCCGACATAGGCCCCTTCGGGAATCGCCAATTCGGCCTTGCCCGGCCCGGTCACGTTTTTTTCGGCCAGTTCCAGGCTCTTGGCCGTGTACTCGGGATACTTTGTGTAGAACAGCCCGCCCGCCCGGCCGCTGGGAAAGTTCCATTCGTCGTAGAGCGTGCTCAGGGGAAAATTGTTTTTAAGCCCTTCCTCAATGGCTAGCCTATATAACCTGAAGTATTCCTCGCTAAGATATGGGACGCCCTGATCGCTAGCCTTGCGCTTGGACCCGCGCAGATAAGCTTCCGACAATCCGGTGGTTGGTCCGCCGGTAGGTTCAATCATGAACGACCCCCACGAATCGCGCTTGACGTTCGACTGGACGGCGGCGACGACGCCCTCTTCAGTCAGATTGGAAAGATTGAAATGCATCCAACAGATCCCCCGGTACTCGGCCGGCGGATCTTTGAATTGGGCGTAATCGAAGGCATAATCGTCGGCAAGTGTTGTTCCCGCCCGGCCAAGACATGCCGCAAACAAAAGCAGGATCAACAGTAAGTTTTTTTGATATTTTTTCCGCGTTTTCATGTTGGAGTATCATCTTTCGTGAAAGCCGTGTTATTACCTTATCCAGCAAGTTTTTGCCGGTTGGGTGCCATGCCCACGCTCGCGTGGGCATGATGAATGCCAACATCCCATCGGCAACAATTTCGGGGAATAGGCACTATTCATCTTTCGGAATGAGGTTGTGTATCCGTCTACTCTGGCTTGACTTCGCGATTCGTTTTCAACCAATCTTCAATCTGCTTGGCTTGCGCCGTTTTTCCTTGTGACTTAGCAAGTTCCAATGCCTTTTGAGCCGATGTGATGGCCTCAGCCGACCGGCCTATCTTGGCATAAGCCAACGCCAAATTGAAATATGCCTCGGCAAAGTCGGGATTAAGACGCAAGGATTGCTTGAATTGCTCAATCGCTTCTTGCAGTCGGCCTACGTCGACCAACGCAGATCCCAGGTTATTGTGGGCTTCTGGATAATCGGGCTTCAAGCGCAGGGCTTGCTGGTAATACTCGATCGCCTCTGGAATCCGGCCTTTTTTGAACAATGCTACGCCCATGCTATTGTGGGCTTCAGTGTAATCGGGTTCCGATCGCAAGGCTTGTTGGAAATGCGTAATTGCCTCATCTAATTTTTCATTTTTCAGCGATTCCTCGCCCAGTTTGTATTGTGCCTCGGCCTCCTTGTTAAAGGTCTTGGCCTGCGTAACCTGCTGTGAATTGATCTTTTGTATGTATTGAGGAACGGCTAAAAGCACCTCGGCCGGCACAATCAAACTCGTTTGCAGTTCATTGGGGGCCGTGGTAAGAGCGAATCCGAGCGGAGGCGTCTTGGGAAAATCGGGAATCTTCTGCTCTACCTTCATTTCTGGAGGGATAATTACAGACGCCATCCGTTTGATAAAGTCGATTGTTCCCTGCGGGCTTATGTAAGCAACCAGTATGGCATCTGGGGGCAACAAGGCGGCCGTCTTCGATACTCCTTCATCGTTCGCCAGGCCAGGCTTGCCCTGCTTTAAGGCTTTGAGCGTATCCTGAATGTGCTTTTTACTCACATAGCCCATGACGATGTGATGCTCGTCAACGGGCGCCAACCAGGTGGTGATTTTTTCGCCTGGCCCCAAAAGGGTCTCCATAAGGCGAGCTTGTTGCGGCATTTTTGCGACACCGGGCGGCTGCGGGACGTTCATGGTGATTTGCAGACTGGCAACGCCCCCAATTACACTTTTCTCGATGGTTGGAGGTTGTAGAATCGGACTATGAGCGTCCTTGATCAACTTGCCGTACTGCCGGAGATACTTCTCATAATTTGCCAGGAATGCCTGGGAATTATCGACCTGCATCACACCAATAAATTTTGAATAGATCGGCTCATTACTTTGGCCCTCACCCAGCATGAACGATGCACCGCGAATTCCTTTTAACGCCTGAACCGACGTTTCCGATATCTTATCGACTTGTTCCGCGCTCATTCCGTACAGATCAGGCATGGACTTCATGATGTTGAAGGAGAATTTCATCAGTTTGTCCAACATTGCTTCGGAAACCACCCCGCCGCCAACCGCCACGAAAGGCTCATCAGGAAGCCCTTTTAAGAGATTTTCGCCCGCCGGATGATTTTGCGCGAGGAGTTGGCCCCAATCTCCCCCGGAAACCAGTGACGTACGGTTGGTTATGCGAACCGCATTTTGCTTGTCGAGTTGCAGGCCGATACCGCAAGCCGAAACTTCCTTTTCCGCGGCTTGAAAGAACGACGCGTAAATGTCGAACATGGCCACTGCCGCTTTTGCCTGATCGCCGGCCTGTGCCAGCAACGGTTTCATGTTGCGGATCGCTTCCTGCGCCCTGGCCGATACCCGCTTGATTCCCGGTTGCAGAATAACCCCGGCGACATCATTCGCCGCGAGCCATTCGCGCCAAGGCGCCAAGCCGGCCGGGACTTCCCGGGAAAGCGTTATTGTCTTCTCCAGTACATCCTTGTGCGAAATGTCGGTCAGCGCGGCATAACCGCCGATATTGCGTGCCCAGGCCGGGGTGCGCATAACCTCGATCGTGGTAACAGCCTCCTCGGCATTTTCCGGTTTCAACTGCTCGCTGAACTTGCCGTAATCGGTAACAGGCATCAAGAGAATCATCGTCGGTATTGCACCGTCTATTTCCGGTGGTAGAACTATTAGGCCCATTGTCCCGTTCTCATCCAATCCATCTTGGATGCCAAATTGTTGTTTGAGCATCGCCAGCAGGCTAGGCACTGGAAGCTGCATCTCGCGCCCCAAAGCCTGGATCTTGGCGTCCGCGGCGGCCGGGTGGTTGACCAGCAAGAACCCCGAAGCCGAGTCTGGCACCAGCTTGAGGATTTCTTCCGCGGCCGGCGCGAGCGACGCGCCCAAAAAAAGAATGCACGCAATAGGCAATGCGGCGATAGCATGTCGTCGAGTCATGATAATCTCCTCCAAATAGATTCAGACTTAAATAACTAACGGCCACTGTTTTTATATTATCGCCGTCTGATACTGCGTCCACAAGGCGGCGAAAAATATAATTGGCGATATTTTCCTTAAGATTTTGGGATTATCGGAATTTGAAAACGCGTTGAATTGCACAAACCGTGTTATGAAAAGCCGCTCCTTGGCAATCTATTGTCCCGGTTGCAACGGCCGGATGCAATCAATATGATAAATAGCTGTCATAAGGCGTGTTTTTTTGTTTTTGAATTGTACATCAGCAGACTCGGGGTTGGTAAACCAGGGAGGTCAAAGGCCGTGAAATTTAGAACGCATCTTGAAATGTCGAGACGCACTTTAAAAAGCATAAGCGCGATGTTGGTTCTGCTGACGGCGATCCATCCGCTTTGGTCGATGACAGTCGAGGAGCGCCGCGAATATCTGGATAAGCTCTTGAAAACACTGCCCGATGCGCCGGCATTTCGGCAATGGGTTTCGGCCGGCGATGAGATGCCGCCGGACTTCGACGCCCTGCCGCGGATGAATTACCTGCCCGATCCCTTATGTTTTTTGGACGGCCGGCCCGTGCGCACCGCGGAGCAGTGGAAGGCCCGCAGGGAGGAAATCCACAAGCTGTTCGAGCAGTATGCCTTGGGCACGTTTCCGCCGCACCCGAAACTCCAGCGAGTTGTGCCCATTGATGAAACGCCTGGCCCTGGATACCGGGTTCGGCACGTCCGCCTGGAATTCGGCCCCCAAAGCCGGGGAACCATGCGCGTGGAACTGTTCATCCCCGACGGCCAGGAACCGTTCCCGGTGTTTATGGGTCCGACCTGGAGTAGGCCTTGGGTACAGCAGGCCCTGCGGCGAAAGTATCTGTGCGCCATTTACGCCGGCAGCGACGGCCAAGACGATGCCGACGCCCTGGCCGCGCTTTATCCGAAATACGACTTTGCCCTGCTTCCGCGCCGGGCCTGGGCCGGAACCATGACCCTCGATTATCTGGAAACTTTGAAGGAAGCCGACATACAGCACGTCGGCCTTATCGGATTTTCGCGCGACGGAAAGCAGGCGCTGATCGAGGCCGGATTGGACGACCGCATTACGGCGGTCATCGCGGCAAGCACCGGCGTGGGCGGAACTCTGCCCTATCGCCTGGCCGGCGAACGCGGGATGGGCGAAGGGATCGAAACCACCACGCGATCATTTCCCACGTGGTTCCACCCGCGCTTGCGATTCTTTGCCGGGCGCGAGGATCGACTGCCCGTTGACGGCAACCTGTTGGTGGCCTTGGTTGCCCCGCGGGCGTGCCTGATTTCCTTCGGCCTGAACGACGTGGTTTCCGATCCGTGGTCGGACGAGCAGTCATATCTTTCGGCCCTTAAAGCATATCGCCTGCTGGGGCATCCCGAGCGATTGGCATTGCATCAACGGCCGGGATTCCACGGCACTACGCCCAACGACATCGAGACCTTTTTGGATTGGTTCGACATCCAATTCGGCCGGTCTAAGCGGGTCTGGCAGTCCGAGCAGCTTTATGGATACGATTTCGACCGCTGGCTAGCCGAGAGCCAGGAAAAAATTGATGTTGCTAGTTATCCGCAACGCTCAATAGACGACATCTTGACGGATAATGAGGGCAACAAAATTTCTTCGACTGCCGATTGGGAAAAGAAGGTCGCCGGGATTCAAAAATCCGTCCAGTGGATGCTCGGCGACCAACCGCCCTTGATTACCGGCATAACGAATGTATTAGAAGGCCGGCAAACGGCTGCTCGTCCGGGCGGCATAGGGTCCGCAACCGCGACGCCCGCCGTGAATCCGCAGCAGACCGTGCCCAATCTCGCATTGACCGCCATGCAAGCCGGGGCGTCCTATGGCTGGCGCAAGCCGGAAAAGGATCTGGCCGCATATCAGCTTGGGATCCGCTTCGGATACAACGTTACCGGCGACCTTTACTATCCGGTCGACGCCAAGCCCGACGCCCGCCTGCCCACGGTGATCTGGCTCCACGGCTATGGCTATGCGATGGGCTACGAGTGGAGTTATCGGAGGGACTTAAGTCCCATACTTGCGCTGGTCAAAGCCGGATACGCCGTATTCGCCTTCGACCAGGTGGGATTTGGCTCCCGAATCGCCGAGGCCGGGCATTTTTACGACCGTTACCCGCATTGGTCGCAAATGGGCCGCATGGTGGAGGACACCCGCGCGGCCATCGACGTGTTGGTGGAAACCCCAAAAATCGATCCCGAAAAAATCTATCTATTCGGGTATTCGCTGGGCGGGACGGTGGGAATCTACACGGCCGCGCTCGACTCGCGTGTGAAGGGCGTGGTAAGCATCTGCGGATTTACGCCCATGCGCCCGGACGCTGCCGACCGCGGCGCCGGCGGCATTGCACGCTATAGCCACGTGCACGGGCTGTTGCCCCGCTTGGGTTTCTTTGTCGGCGAGCAGTCGCGTATCCCATACGACTACCCCGAGTTGATCTCAGCAATAGCCCCCCGTCCGGTTTTCGTGCTCCAACCGCAATTAGACCGCGATGCCACCCCTGCCGACGTTCGCGCGGCCGTCGATAACGCCAGAAAAGTTTATTCCCTATACGGCGCAGCCGATAAACTTCATCTTGATGAACCCTGGGACTATAACCGCCTCCCGGAAGCGACCCAGGCCCGGATCATCGAGTGGATGCTGGAGAACATGAAATAAAGTTCACCGACGACCGGGATTCATATTTATTGAGTCTCGGGTAATGAAAGTTGCGTTTTCGCCTCAGAGCCGGGCCGTGTCGGGTGCGGAATTACCGGGGCGACACGCCCCGGCTCTGACTTTTCTTGCGACATTCTTTTTCCAATCCCGGGATTTTTTGCCCGGGGCTTAATAGGTTTATTCTTAAAATCTGGGACTTGACAACGCCCCCTCTAGATACCAAAATAGCGGGTTTTAAGGTCCCAATCAGGGATTCCACGGAACAAGAAGAGAGTTTGCGCAATGGACAAGGTAATTGCACTGTTGAATTGGTTGGATTTGGATCGAGACGGCCTCGAACAAGTCAAACAGCAGGCGGCCAGTAAGAACTTCGATCAAGCCGCCAAAGAGTTGTTGTACTACTATAGAAATCGAAAAGGAATCAACTATTACAACGGCTGGGACAAGCGGGAGCTGAACCCGAACTTCGATACGGCAAAGGCCGACGCCATCTGCCGGAACCGCCTGGTCGGACAGGACCTGCCGGAAGACATCGACTGGCAGGCCAATCCGCACGGCGATCCGGAATGGAAATTCTGCCTGAACCGGCACGAGTTTCTCACCGAGTTGGGCCGGGCGTATTGGTTTACGGGCGACGAAAAATACACCCGGGCCCATCAGCGGATTTTGACGGATTGGATCAAGAAGAATCCACCGCCGGACATGGATTGGCTGCTGCACGTGCCCAGCGAAACGAGCAGGATGCACTTCATGAAAGTCGGCACCTGGAGGCCGCTTACCCTGGGAATCCGGCTATATACGGCTTTTATTCCTTGCTTTTATCATTTCCTGAACTCGCCGCTTTTTACGCCGGAATTTCTGGTCACGATGCTTACGTCGATGGTAGAGCATGCTCGGCACCTGCGGCTCTACTATACGCGACACAAAAGCTACTTCAATGTTTCGCCCAATTGGGGCCTGATGGAATCGAACGGCTTGGCCCACATGGGCATTCTGTTCCCGGAATTCAAGGAGGCCTCGGATTGGCGCGAGGAAGCCATGTCGCGCCTGGAAGAGCAGATCAGGATGCAAGTCTTGCCCGACGGAATGCAGGTCGAGAGGGCCTCGGGCTATCATCTTGTATCGACCTTCTGCCTGCTCCAAATCCTGGACCTTGCCTTGCGCAATAAGATCCGCGTTAGCGGGACTTATCAAAAAATGGCGGAGAAGATGATTGATTTCGTCATGGGAATAATGAAGCCGCACGGATTCTATCCCATGCTCAAAGACGGGGACGAGAGCGACGTTCACGGCCCGCGGGCCTCGTACGGCCTGTGGGAGGACATAAACAATCTGAACATGCTGGAAGACGGCAACGATTTGCGCTGGGTTTTGAAGACTGGCGGGCGTTTGTTCAATCGGCCCGACATGCTCTACGCGGCCACCCATGGAAAAGAAGGAAAGAAGCCTGAAATGGCATCGGTTGCGGCCCAGGATGCGGGCTTTTACACGATGCGCAGCGGATGGAACAACGACGATCTTTATCTTGTCTTTACTTGCGGGGAACTCGGCGTGCACGACCAGAGTTGCG
Organism: Thermoguttaceae bacterium; assembly: GCA_050013075.1. Lineage (GTDB taxonomy): Bacteria > Planctomycetota > Planctomycetia > Pirellulales > Thermoguttaceae > JBEKIK01. Next base: position 11,803 of record JBEKFZ010000051.1, read on the forward strand.
TGCACGGGCATGCCGACGCGCTAAGCATGGATGTGTCGGGCTTCGGCGAGACGCTGCTGATAGATCCCGGCAGATACATTTATGAAGGCCCATATCGAGTATGGTTCAAGAGCACGAAGGCCCATAATACGATTGCCGTGGACGGCTTGGATTCCTCGGAACTGGCCGACCAGTGGATGTTCAAGACCAGGGCGAAAGGCACACTGAAGCGCTGGGCAACCACCCAGTGGTTCGACTATGTGGACGGATCCCACGACGGATATCTAAGGCTGAAAGATTCGGTGACGCATAGGCGAAGAGTCTGCTTTATCAAGCCGCACTTCTGGCTTGTTCTGGACGAATTGACCGCCGGGAAATCGCACGTTTACGATCAGTACTTTCATTTTGCCGCAGATTCAGAACTCGAAATCTCCGAGCGCCTGGCGGTGACGGCCAAGTATCGCAACGGCGCGGGCATCCTCGTGAAGCCGCTTTTGACCGACGGCCTGAAAATCGAGCAATACAAGGGCAATACGGACCCGATACAGGGCTGGGTGTCCTACGATTACGCGGTGAAAGTACCGGCCAATGTTGTTAAGTACGTGCGGCAAGCCAGTGGAACAACGCATTTCGCCACCTTGCTGATTCCATTCAAAAACAACGTTCCAAACTATTCGGTGGAAGCGACGAGCGATAATGTCTTCAAAATATCCGGTGACAATCGCTCTTACCTTGTTATTTTCTCCGACGGTTCGGACCGGACTTACGGAGAGCTCCGCTTTGACGGGGAATTGCTGTGCGCACAGTTCGACGCCAAGAACAATCTGATCTGTTGTTATGGAGCGGCTGTTTCGCAAATCGCGTACAAGGGACAGTCACTGTTGGATTCGGCTCGTCGCGCTAAGATTGACGGAATGTGTGCGCCAAGGGTGGTTTAGATGATAATTACAGTCATTACAAGAGAACATAATCCAGGAGTGCATAATCATGAGTCAGGCAGATGCGAGCGTTCAGGAAAGGGAAATCTTCATCGAGGGGATTCTCTCCAAGATGAGCCTTGAGCAGAAGGTGGGGCAGTGTTTCACCATCCACTGGGGAGGTTCGATGATCACTCCTTATGTGGTGGAGGCGATCGAAAAGCTTCACATCGGCGGATTAAGGGTCACGCCCTTCGGACAAAACTCGAGGAGGGGCAAGCATTATCATCAAAGCCTGAGTTATGATTTCGAGTATCCGCCGGGTTACAAGAAAATCAAACAAAACCTGTTCATTCCCGGCTCCGGGGTTTATGTTTCCCCGGAACAATACGCCCAGCGGCTGAACAGGCTGCAAAAACTCGCCTGCTCGCGCGATCCCGGCGTGCCGCTGCATATTTCCATCGATCAGGAAGGCGATATTAGCCGCGATTTCAGCTATGCCGGCATCAACCTGTTTCCATCGGCCATGGGTTTGACTGCCACCGGCGATCCGGACATCGCTTACCAGGCATGCAAGACCGTGGCGAAACAATTAAGCGCCATCGGCATGACGAACATTCATTCCCCGGTGCTCGATGTGAATATGAATCCGCAGAATCCTGAAATCAACATCAGGGCCTATGGAGACGATCCGGCGATTATCGCCGAATACGCTTTGGCTTCCATCAAGGGTTTCATGGACGGCGGGCTGGTTCCGACAGCGAAACATTTTCCCGGCCGCGGCGACTCCGATATCGACGCACATTACGCCGTGCCCAACGTGGGAGGAGATCGAAAACGGCTGGACGAGGTCGAGTTGCATCCCTACAAGGTGCTAATTGCCAACGGCCTGCCGAGCATCATGCTGGCGCACACCACCGTGCCGGCCGTTGATCCGAGCATGGAGATTTCCACGGTTTCCAAACGTATCGTGACCGAATTTTTGCGCGGGGAACTCGGCTTCGAAGGGGTTATTACCACCGACGCCATCACCATGGGCGCGCTGATGGAGAAATACGGCGTGGGAATGTCCTGCGCGCTGGCGGTCAAGGCCGGCTGCGACCTGGTGCTGAACAAGACCGAGGACGAATTCCGCGACCAGGGTTTCTGCGAGCTGAAGCGCATGGTGGAGAAGGGGGAGATGCCGGAAGAGCAATTGAACGCCTCGGTCAAAAGAATCTTGAGGATGAAATACAATCTGGGCCTGTTCGCCAGAAACGGCCAGGTCAAGGCCTCCCAAGCGGGCAAGCCCATACGCGACAAGGGCAATATCACTATCGCCCGAAAGGCCGCGGAAAAATGCGTCACTCTTTTGCGTGACGAAGATAACTTGCTGCCCTTGAAGAAAAAACAGACCGTAATGGTGATCGAGCAACAGGTCTTGGACGGCTATTGCGGTTTCGACGTTCATTGCAACAACAAATCTTTTAACGAGGCGATGTACGAGCAATCCATGAACATTATCGGTTTGGATACAAAGTTCAAGGCATCGAAGGAGGACGAGGACTTTGTCATGCAGCACGTCGCCGAAGCCGACGTGATCGTGGCCACGAACTACTATTGGCGTCTTTGCCCGGCCAATAATACGGAGTTGATCAAAAAACTCATCGCCATGGGCAAGAAGGTGGTTGTTGTCACGAATTGTCCTTACGAATTGGGCGCGCTCGCCGAAGCCGGGACCGTGATCTGCAATTATTCGGTAACGCCCGAAAGCCTCCGGGCCGCCGCGAAACTGGCCTTCGGAAAATTGCAATCGCAGGGCAAATGGATGCTGAAGCACTACGAAATGCCGGTAAAGTCAAAGGACCGCTCAACGTTCAAGATCAAGGGCGGCATTACCGAGGCGGGCGACAACGAGATCACGCAGGTGGTATTTTGAAGGATGAGGGATCAAGGATGAAGGATGAATGAAACCGCTTGCGGTTTCGCGATGACAACTGAAAGCCGTCAACTGATAACTGAAAACTGATAACCTAATTAAAGACAACTATATGACATGGTATGATTACGCCGTAATTGTCTTCTACCTCTGCTTCATGTTCTTCATGGGGCCGGTGTTCAAGAGTTTCAGCAAAACGGCCAGCGATTTCTATCGCTGCGGCGGCGGATTGCTGTGGTGGGTGGCCGGAAGCTCGACCTTCATGACCACTTTTACCGCGTGGTCGTTTACCGGCGGTGCCGCCAAGGCGTATGAGACGGGCACGTTTTATATGCTGCTCTATCTCTGCAATCTTATCGCGTTGGTATTCACCTATTTCTTTACCGCCGCGAGATTCAGGCAAATGCGCGTGGTCACGGAGACGGAGGCGATTCGCAAACGCTATGGAAACGTCAACGAGCAGGTGTTCACTTGGTTGCCCATTTTTTCGACCCTGGTATTAGGCGGAGTATATTTATACACGATATCCAAATTCATGAACGGAGTGTTCGGCATCGAGATATGGTATCTCATACTTGCGCTGGGCGGCGTAGTGATGCTGATGACACTTTTAGGCGGTTCTTGGGCGGCCATCGCCGGCGATATAATTCAAATGCTCATCGTATTGACGATTACGCTGGTCATGGCCTTCCTGACCCTCCGGCTTCCGGAGATAGGCGGGCTGAGTGAACTGATCCACAAACTTCCGGCCAAACACTTCGATTGGACGTACTTTGACAGACCCGGCGTCATTCTGTTTTTCGCATTAACCTTATTGCTCAACCAGCTTGTGCAGAACAACAGCATGTCCACTACCGGCGGGGCGAAATACATATTCGTCAAAAACGGCAGGGACGCACAAAAATCCTCTTTGGTTTCGATTTTCGGTTTCATCTTGCTGCCTTGGGTTTGGATGATTCCGGCCTTGGCCGCGACGATCATTTTTCCGGACCTCTCCAAGGTATTTCCGGATGTCAAAAATCCCAACGAGACGGCTTATGTGGCCATGGCCCTGAAACTTTTGCCCAAGGGACTTTTAGGCTTGTTGGTTTGCGCGGTTTTCGCCGGCACGCTGACGACTTTGTGCAGTTACCTGAACGTCGCATCCGGTGTGTTCGTCCGAAACTTCTACATCAGAGTCGTCAATAAGAGCGCTTCCGAGGCCAGGCAAATAATGATCGGGCGAATCGTGATCTTCGCTAACGGAGTTATTTGGGTATTGCTCGCCGCATATTTCAATACGACGTCGCCGAAACTGTTCGACTTACTCCTGGTCGTCTCTGCCTCCATCGGCATTCCCATGACCATACCGCTTTTTTACGGAATCTTCTTCAAAAAAACTCCTTCCTGGGCCGCGTGGAGCACCATGGCGGCCGGCATGATACCTTCTATCGCCATGCGAATCGTTCTTAGGGATTCGGCGCACCAGTTTAGCTTCTTCAGCTCGATCATCCCTATCGCTGCGGCTTTTAACGACCAGGAAATCAGCGATTTAAACATCGGTTTCACCACGGCGGTGCTGTTTTTTGTTTGCACTGCATGGTACTTTGGCACAATGCTCTTTTATCGAAAAGATAAACAAGAATACGTCAAGCAGGTGGACGACTTCTTCGTGGAAATGAACAGTCCCATCGACAAGGAACTAAAAGACGCGGATGATTTCGACAACGATGCGCGGCAATACGTCGTGTTGGGCAACCTGTGCATGATCTACGGGGCCTTTGTACTATCGCTGATGCTCATACCGAATCCGATGCAGGCCAGATACTGCATATTGTTCTGCGGCGCGATAATTGCAGGGGCCGGATTGATTATCCGCACGATCGGCGCATATAAACGAAAACTCCGGCATGATAACCAATAAACAAATTCGTTTGCTTTTCAAAGGCATTGCCGGTTTGCTGATTCTAGCCGTGATGGCTGCCCAGGGATCTGCCGCGGTATATCAGTATTCGGTGACGGTTGGGTCGCGCAGGGCATACCTTTGGATTCCACCGCGGTGCATGCGAGTGCGGGGAATTATCATGTCGCTCGCGAATCTCTTGGAACGAAACTGGCTGGAGGACCCGATAATCCGCCGGGCCGCCGCCGATGAAGGATTGGGCATCGTGTGGCTTGGACCGGGCGCCGGGGGGCCTAGCGGAAGCCCAGCGGCTTTATCCGCCAATATGCGTGAAGGCGCCGGAGAAGCTCTGCAAAAAATGTTCAAGGATTTGGCCGAGGAATCGGGTTATGCGGAGATTGAATTCGCACCGCTTATCGCCATGGGACATTCGGCCAACGGGCAGTTTTCCTGGAACGTCCCAAACTGGAACGCCGATCGGACTATCGCGGCGATCCCGATCAAGACCGTGCCGCTGCCCAAGTCGCTTTCTTTCATGCACGTTCCCTTGTGCTACCTGGTGGGTGAGACCACCGAATGGCCGCAATATCGCGACGGCCGGCCGGGAAACCGCGACTTTTTCTGGCCCGTTGTCCGCGATAGCGCCATTGCCCTGCGCTCGGCCGATGAATACAACCAGATAGGCGTGGTGACAGATCCGGGCGGCGGACATTTCGATTGGTCAGAACATCAAGCCCAATTCACGGCCCTGTATATTCGTAAGGCCTGCCGGTATCGCTTGCCTAAAAACGCGGCGGAAATCGGGCCGGTCAAACTGAACAAGATCAATACGCGCTCGGGCTGGCTCACTGACACTGGCGGCATGGAAACGGACAAGTTCGAGCCTGCCCCTTACAGTCAATACAAGGGTGATCCTAATAAGGCGTACTGGTTTTTTGACGAAGAGACTGCCCGGGCCGCCGCGGCCTTTCAGGGCGACCGCAAAAAGCGACTGCGTCAGATGCTCACCTTCGTTGAAGACGGCCGGGCGCTGCCGGTGGCCAAACAAGGTTTTGCCCCCTTGAAATTTCAGCCGGAACAAGACGGTCTGACATTCGAGGTTGAAGGCGCTTTTCTTTCGGAAATGCCGCCCGAGCTCGTTGGCGCGGGCGAAAAATTGGGGCATGCGCAGGGGCCGATCAAGTTCCGCGTGATTACCGGACCGGCAATTCAGACCGGACCAGAAACATTCCGCGTACAATTCGACCGCGGCGGCATGGGCGGTGCGATTTGGATCCAGGAGGAACACCCGGGCGACGATCTGTACCGCCGCGCGGTTCAGCCGGGGCAAATGTCCCTTCCGCAAAAAAATACCAAGGGCAAGACGCAAACGATAAACTTTCCCAAGATCGTAAATCAAAAACGCAGCGTTAAAACAATCAAGTTGACGGCGAAATCCGATTCCGGCCTGCCGGTCGATTACTACGTGGTCGCCGGTCCGGCCGAAGTGGAAGGCAATACCCTAAAATTGACGCCCATACCCCTGCGAAGTAAATATCCGATCAAGATCACGGTCATGGCCTACCAATGGGGCCGGACAATCGAGCCGCTATACCAAACGGCCCAACCGGTAGAACAATCTTTTACAATTGAGTAAAATGTGAATAATGTTATATTCTTCGTTTAGCCCCGGAGCTTGCTCCGGGAGTTTTTTACAACTCGTTATGATCTTATGGACAGTCGCGAGTTGCGGCCCGGTGGAAGCACGCAGGTCACTATCGCGATAGAGTTTTCCGGCGGTTTGCGCTCAATACTAATCTTAGCCTGTTCGACCTTGTGCCGACCTTGGTCATCCTCGCGCCACAACGTCGATATACTATTCGGGTCGATGCCGCGGGGAAGTTTAAACGCCATACCGGCCTTGACTGAAGCGGATGAAGAGTAGCGCCACCTGTCTTCATCGCGAAGCAGCGAGGCGCTGAGTGGCGCGTTGTCTGCCGCCGTCAGGAAAATGTAAGAATCGCCCAAAGTTTGTCCGTGTCCCAGATAAACCTCCGAAATCGCTCCGTCCCGCATCGTAATCACACCGAAACCGCCCTGAAAACCGCAATCCTCGAATCTGTGCAAACCGGAAGGTTGATCGTCTTGGGCCAGCAATAGCTTAATTGCGGTATCCTTGCCGCCGTCCTTTGTCCGGGCTTCCACAACGCAAGCGGCCAGGCTTGAATTTTCGCCTTCTACTTTGGCCGCGCGTACGGCTGTAATCGCGGGACCGTCTGCGCTTACGTATGGTTCATACACCGCGATGAACGGCCGGCGCCACGCATCGCCTTGTTGCCGCACCAGCACGGTCGGCATGGGAATTTCCATGTATTCGGAAGGTAGCGCCTCGCGCCCGGCGTGGTTTGCGGGCGCGTTTAGGGCAAATAACCGCCGCTTTACTTGTCCGGGCATCCACAAAGTCATGAGATGTTCCGGACCGCTGTGCAATTTCGCCGTGAACGTCGCATGCCAGTCTTCGGCACAATCAACCGATCGCTCGTTTTTAAAATAGTCGTAGCCTTTCAATGTCCCGTGCCGCGATCCCAGCAGATCGCTCCCGGCCAGAGCCAGCGGATTTCCGGCCGCGTCGCAAAGCTTAAGCGATTGCCCGATATTGTGATAAAGATAATCGTGAAAGCTGCCGTCCTCGGATTGTGTCCGGCTGCGGAACACGTCGAAATAAAATCCGCTCTGCGGACTGGTGCGAACCAAGGCCAAAGTGCGTTGCTGTCGGGCCTCGAAATTGGCGTAGCGGAATGCGGCTTGGGCGAAACCGATGTTGGGACTCACGGCCGATTCACCGGCGGCGGGTTCGACTAATTCCAGAGCCATTGCGATTTGGCCGCGGCCAATCCGGTATGTGGACTTGCCGTTGACGATGACCGTGTTGTGCGCGGGCGGCTGGGAATAATACTCCGCGTGATCGGCCTGCCAGTAACTCGAACCGCGTCCGGGGTCCGCGCCGAGAATCAGTCCCGACCCATAAAGCTCGATTGCCAATCCGTTGGCGTGGACGTGTCCGCCGGCGGTACCGAACATCGCAGCCGCCAGCGAGTAATCCGGTCCTCCGGCGGAGTCGTTCCGTTGGATAAGCACGTTCAACGGCTTGCCGAAGAAGTTCCGCGATTCGCGCGACGACGCAGGCGGGACTTGTTTCAATTCCGCGACATATTTCGTCAGCGCGACCAAATTCGCATTGGCCGAACGGTCGTAATTGCCCGTAGAAATCTCTCGTTGTAGCGACGCGGTAAGCCGGTTTTCGAGCGCGGCGTCGGATCGCCGGCGGGCATCGGCAATTAAAAGTTCCAGGGCAATCGTGTTAAGCCGGGGATTGACCGTATCGCCCAAGCCGGTGGCGAAGCCGTTGGGATATATCAAACCCATCTGGGCCATGATCGCGCGGGGCAGAATGGGATCGGCAAGAACCGCCCGGCCGGCCGGGTCGCCGGACATTAGCGACGCCGTGCGCACGATGTCCGCCGTAGTACCGAAGGAATATCCCGGGGCTTCGGGCCAGAGCGCGGTTTCGAGGTCGTATCCTTCTTTGATCACGTGGGTCAATCCGGTTTGAGCGGGCAGCCGGCAGTTCAGCACGGTATCGATGTAATAGGGCCGTCCTTTGCCGTCCGGGTAGTTGCCGTTTTCTTCCAGGGCCAGGCCCGCAAAGGCGATGATTCTCGCCTGGTTCAAGTTCCAATTGCCCTCGCGCCCGCCGCCGTCGATAACGCGGTCGGCCATGCGTTTGAGTTGATTTTGAATCAGCACCGCGTCCTTGCCCTGCTTTCTCAGGAAGTCGTAAAGAAAATCGTAGCATTCGGCCAGCGGAGTGACGATGTCTTCGTGGATCACTTCGAACGAAGTAACTCCGATGATCCGCGCGGCGTCGGGATCAGCCGGGTCGAACTTCGGCGGCTGGACAAACGAAAAACCGTACATGTAAGTCCACAGAATTTCACTTGCGTAATTGGCGTATCGCTCATCGCCGCTGAGCCAATAAATAAACGCGGCGTCGGCGGCAGTCTGGATGATGCGCTCGTTGACCGTTTCGAACATCCGCCCTGTCTGGCCGGCGTCGGCCCACTGCTCGTTGCCGGTTTCCTTGTTTAAGAGCCAGACTTTTCCCTCGTTGTCGTTAAACGGTTTTAAATCTTCAAGCTTTGCCGGAGACTGGTATTTCGTGGCCCAATCGCGGGCTCCGCCGAAGCGCGGCGTGGGCACGGGCGCGTGCCCTTCGCCGCCGATCCAACGGCTTTTGCGCACCACCGGCACGGTATAATGCGTCTGCCAGTTCATGAACAGGCGCGACGACATGAATTGCGGATCGCTTTCAGAGCGCTGGACCAAGTCATCGACGCGGTTTTTGATCTTCGCGTAGGCCGCTTTCGCCCAATCGGGTTGTCCTACCTTGGCCTTGATGGATTCGCGATCCGCCGGGGTAACGAGAATTTGCGGATGCGCATTGCTCGGCGCCGAAGCGTCGGATGCAATCAGCGAACGGGCGACAATCATACCCGCCGAGCCGAGCACGGTCTTCTTTAAAAAATCTCTTCGCTTCATGGTAATACTTTTTGTCCTATTTAGAATTATCCCCGTCGCTGGAAATCGAGTCAATGGACTTAACCGCTTTGCGCACCATCATCACCAAGACAGGACTGGAGTAAAAACCGGAGAAATGATCACGGTTGGCCTTCTCGACGTCGACGTGGGCGATGAAGATTCCGTAAACGCCGGTTGTCTTGTCGATCCATGGATACGCGCCCGCCCAACTCGGACTGCTCAGGAGCACCGCCTTTCCCTGTCGGTCCAATTGTTCGCGCCACTCGCCCAGACCGTAAACGCCGTTGTGCTTCAGGCCGCGCACGCGCTGGACGAATTCATCGCCCTTTACCAGCGCCCCGTGGACTTGATCGGCTTGCATTTCCGCAACGGCTTTTTCCGAAAGTACGCGCTTGCCCTTGAACCGGCCGTTGCCGGCGATCATGGCCAAAAAGTTCGCATAATCGCGCAAGGTGCTGCGAGCGCCGCCGCCCAGCATCGGGCTATGGCCGCCGCCCTGGTCAACCGGCGTGAAATGCGTGTTCGTCATTCCTAGTGGGCGGGCTATCCGCTCCTGGAACAATGTTTCCCAATCTTTACCGGAAGCCACTTCGGCCATTCGCCCGGCAACCTGCATGGCCAATCCGCCGTAATCAAAGCGCTCGCCGGGCTTGTAAACCGGCGCCAGCGGCGTGATATGCGCCACTGATTCGGCTAGAGTCTGATATTTGTCCGGCGGTTTATCCTCGGGCTGGTACGGCCGATAACCCGACGTATGTGAAAGCATTTGGCGGATTGTGGCGATTCCTTTCGGATCATTCTGGAACTCGGGCAGCCAATTCGATGCGCTGTCGTCGAGCGAGAGTATTCCCTCGTCAACAAGCGACATTATGGTAGCCGCTGCCAGCCATTTGCCCGACGAAGCGATCAGCACCACGGTATCGGGCGTGAAGTCGCCGAAGCAACGTTCGTAAATTACCTGATTATCCTTGGCCACCAACAATCCGGCGCCGGGATAATACTGCAGATCCATCCAGCCCTGAACACGCTCGGTTATCGGGGAAAAATCGTACCGTAAACTCGTTTGCGCGCCGGCAGGGCCGACAACCGCCAAAACCGCGGCGAAAATCGCGCCGACTCCGGGTAGGGAAACTATTTTCATGGAATTGTCCTTGGCCGTGGCCTTCGGTAAAATCGGGAGAAGATTGAAGGCAGACTTTGCATCGTCATCAAATCCTCCGATTCAGGCAATTTCAAACCTTTTATCCAAGTATGACTAGGCCATATTTGTTAATCCATCGAGCCCGCCATGGCCGTCACACAACTATTCTTTGCACGGCCGTAAATAATTTCACCGGGCCTATCAATCCCGATTCCGGCAAAGGGTCGTTTTTCATGTAATGACGCCACGTGGAAAATGCGATTCTAGGTCCCGGCCTGGGCAAGTCCTTTACAAACCATTCCGGCAGTTTGACGATCGCGCCCAGGGCCGAGTATTCATCCTCCGCCGGAAAGTATTCGTCGCCGATCAGCCGATTTGGCCAGAGGTTGGTTACTTTTATTTTCAATTCATTTTCGCCTTCCTGCAAAGCCTTGGTGACGTCCATGCGAAACGGGTCTTTCCATAAAATGCCCAGGTCCCGGCCATTCAGGTTGACTTCCGCGATGACTTCAACGCGTCCAAGATCCAGAAACACCCTTTGATCATTGATGAAGTCTTTGTTCAGCGGAATGGTTTTTACATAAGTCATTGTTCCCGAAAAGTGCCGAACCCCAAATTCCAAATTTTTGGAAAGGGACGCAAGCGTATCTAGATGGATCGCGTCCGGTGCGCCGAGTCCTGCGGGAAACTGTACATTCCACGGGCCATCGAGGGGAATAGTGCGGCAGTTGTTTTCCACCTTGATTGAGGCGCTAGTCCGGGCGCTTTGGAAGCGATAATCGCCGTCCTGCCAGATCAAGGCTTCGATTTTTCCGTTCCTGGTGCATTGTATTCGAAGCGGGGCCGGCGACTTTAGTTCCGGCAGGGCCTCGGCGGTGTCAATCAGCTTCACCCCGTCGCGGGAAACCGAAAGACAGGCAGGCGCTTGCGGCGGCTTGCGTAAAACGACAAACACGGATCCCGCATGATCGAGATGCAAAGGCACCCGGATTCTCCCATCCTTGAATTCATACAGCGCCGCCCCGCTGATTTCACCGGTTTCCGGATCCCAAATCTCCGGTTGCTTCCCGTCGACTCGGAACGAGCAAACCACTTGTTCCTCCCTGTGCGAACAATTGGCGACAAAATACATATCCATATCGCCAATCCGTTTGTGGATATACCGGATTGCGGGATTTTGTTTTCCGGCGGAAAATTCAAAGTCGGGTTTTATGTGTAAACGCTCCAGAACGTCAGCTATGAACCCTCCCCAAAAAATACGGCCTTTGCCATAGGTTCGTTCGGTCACCTTTGCGCCATCAAGATCGCCCCATAATTCGTCGGCCAGGTTTTTGACTTCGGCATCGGTTGAAGTGAGACTAGTTGAGGCTTCCGGCTTGTTTTGAACCGCAAGAGTCATTCCGTTTGCAACCAGATCGCGGATTTTCTGCAACAGCGCGAGGGAGATGTTGTTTAGCCGAGGGAGCGCAAGCAGGTTGTAATTCATACCATTAGGAAGAAAAATGTGTCCGTCTTTGACTGTCATCCGATTTAGAATGACATCCCGGTTAGCCACGTCGGCCGCATAGCCGGAAGGAAGCATGGAACTGACATTCGGGATACCCGAACTGGGATTTTCTCCTTTAAAATAACAAATATCCGCGACGAAAAGTCCTTGTTGGAGCAAATATTGCGCTCTGTTAATGTACGACGTCCAGCCCGATGCCTGCCGATTCCATGTGGAGTTGCGATCGAAGTGAGTGCCGAACGGCCCCATTGTCATTCCGGGCAATCCCGTTGTATATGGCTGATGTACAGTGGTATGAAATACCAGGCGATTTATCCCGGCGGTGAAAACCCAATCGCCCTCCGCCTTCAAGTTGTTTGGGCATTCCGTCCATCTCGTGTTTTCAGGCGCGCCGGTGAAAGCTTCGGCGGCCGCGATCGGCTTGCCAAACGTGTGGGCCGCGGACGGGGCGAGGTACGCCCTAACATCGCCGGATCGGTGTGCCCAGAATTCCGCCATGGGAATATCGAGCTTCTCTGTTATTTGCAGGCTATCGAAGACGGCGTCGCCATAGGGTTCGGCGGTGAAGGTCAAGCCATTGTTTTTGCACAATTCGTGAAAACGGCCGTAGTAGTTTTCCGCCAGCAGGTCGGCTTGAACGCGACGAACGTCGAAAAGGAATTTATCAGTTTCCTCGATGCTGCCGATGATTCTTCCGGTCATGGCGGGTAGATAGGACTGAATGTCATACTTGCATCGGCGTTTAAACTCCTCGGGGAAGTTCTTTGTCCAATTCTGCCGTCCGGCCTCCCAACTGTCGACTGCAATGCCGTTGAAACTCTTTCCGACCAGCGGCCCCAGTTTGTTTAGCAGCGGTTTTATAAATGTTTTAAAATGCAAATCAACCGCTTCTTTGCTGAAATTGTCGCATTCCAGTCCCGCGATGGAGTCGGGCACCGCGTAGACCTCCTCGCCCGTGGTGGTGTGACCAATGCGAAGAATGGTCCACGATCCCGCCGCTGCGTTCCATTTTAAGCGGCCGTCGCTGTCCATTTTGCTGCTGATATCGACGACATTTTTAGGATCGATAATAAGTTCCGGCTCTATTTTTTGGTTTGTGGAAGAACCGATGTCTCCTCCCGCGCAAATATTCGCCTTTCCCGGCCATCCTTGCAGGCGAGGTTCGGAGTGCAAGGTGATGTCGCAAATCCAAGTCGGCTGTTTGGTCGTTAGGCGGAAATACTTAGCCTTCACCGCGGGAAAACTCTGCGCGCCAGGCGCATCCATTTGCCGCAAAACAGGCATGGTTATTGTGCATACATTGTGAAATATGATTCCGTCGTCCGAGGCCGCAAGCACCAATGTGCGAACATAGTCTTTGGGGCCGTGAAAACGATTCGGCGGTTCGTCGGCTTTACGGATAATGCTAATTGCCCTGGCCTCGAAAGGCTCTGAAAACTCCAATATCATGACCGCGGGTTGATCGGCCGTTGGGTCAAGCCTCATTTTCGTTTCGGGATTTTTGTCGAGCAGGAGCTTTTTATCCACTTCCGCTCCGTTTACCGTAATCTTTTTGACCTTATCCTCCATGACTACATTCTTGATCAGCAGGGCAGGATACGCCAAGACAAAGGCATCGCGATAGTACCCGCGTTTGGCGTAAGGTTTGGGAAGTTGGATATCGATCGGCCCAGCGGCAACGGCAAGCGATTCGCTCCAGACCAATTCCTGCATGGACATTTCAGGCGTTATCCAAGGCCCACCGGCTCCGGAATACCCGGGACTGTTGTGCATGAACAGTTCCAATCCTAACCGGTTGGCTTCACTGGCGGCATGTATAACCATGTCAGACCATTCGTCACTGGCAAAATCGACTGGACCTCTGGGAATCCCTACAGCATTATTGAAAATCATGGCCCCCGCCACGCCGCTTTGTTTCATCGCCTCCAAATCGAGTGTGATGCCTTTTTTGGTGATATTGCCATTCATCCACATCCAGTAGGTGTAAGGGCCCGCTGACCGCGGCGGTTGCAGAAACTCTCTTTCGAGAAGCTCATCGATCTTAGGATTGAATGTCGCTTGGCCTGGCTGGACCGGTGATTGTGCCAAAATCTTGGGGAGCAACGGGTTTAATACTATCCCCGCGGATGCGACTACGGAGTGTTTTAAGAAGGTTCTTCTTTCCATTTCTCGGACCTATTTATCACTTCTGTTTATAATCTCAATGTGCTGAAACCGGTTCAAAGCGGAACCAATCGACGTCGGCCTGTCCTATGGATGGTCGGCCTGCGGGTGTATCGCAAAAAAGTCCTACCTTTGCCCCGATCCAGTGATCGTTCACCGCGGTAAAGCGGCGGCCAAGATCGTTGAACCGGCTGCCGTCGGAACTATAACTGAATGTGCATACGCCGTGCGATACGACTTTGACACGCAGAAAAATGATCTCTCCGGGCGCGGCGGCGGAGTCTTCTTCGCGGTCGGCAGGGCTAGGACCGGGACCGGGCTTTTGCCGCGCGTCGGAGACGGTTCGGATTATCTTCAATCCGTCATGAGTTTTCAGAACCTGCAATGAGGCTGTCGCCCGGCCGGCAATCACCAGTCCAATGCGGTCCCCGTCTTCCAGTCGCGTAAGATCAATCCGTGTTGTAACCATGAATTGTTCGGCCGGGAATTTTTGCAAAAGCAAATTGGGATGGTCCGAAAGCGGAGTAGGCTCGTCCAATGTTACCGCGGCCATGCGCAGAAATCCACGCCTATCGGTCAGTGAAATCCAGTCGTCGATAAAATTTGCAAACCACTGCCATTGCAGACCTAATTTCGGAGCGTCGAACTCATCGCTGGTTTGCGGGACGGCAATGGGGTATGTCCGTCCGACGTCGGGTTTGCGATGCGTAAGAACCGGCTGGCCCTTGCCGTCGCCGTCTGGATCTTCGCCCATTACCGGCCAGTCGTCAACCCAGCGGACCGGCTGGAGATGGACGATCCTGCCGTAGGGCAGATATTCCTGAAAGTGGACGAACCAGCCTTCGCCGTTGGGGGTTTCGACCCAGCCGCCCTGGTGCGGGCCGTTCACACTGGTCAGTCCTCGATCCAGAACGATGCGCGATTCGTATGGGCCATAGATATTCTTCGAGCGGAACACGATCTGATATCCCCGGCCAACTCCCCCGCCGGGCGCCATAATGTAGTAATAATTGTTGCGCTTGTAGAGCTTGGGCCCTTCAATGGTGTGATATGGGCTGCCCTTGCCGTCGACCACGAGCTTGCCCTCGTCCAGCAGTGTTGCGCCGTCCGTGCTCATGCGGTTGATGTGTAGTATGTTATTGATGCCTCCCGAGCGAGATCCGGCAAAGGCGTGGATCAGATACGCCTGGCCGTCGTCGTCCCAAAAGGGGCAGGTGTCGATCCAGCCTTTGGATTTTCTGACAAGAACCGGCTGATCCCACGGGCCGGCCGGATTCTTGGCCTTGACCATGTAGATGCCGTTGTCCGGGTCGCCGAAGAAAATGTAGAACGCGCCGTCGTGATAGCGGATTGCCGGGGCCCACACGCCGCCGCCGTGGAAAGGTTTTGCAAACTGCTCCACGACTGGATGCTTATTGATCGCATGACCGATAATGGTCCAATTGACAAGGTCTTTGGAGTGCAAAACCGGCAGGCCCGGGAAACAACTGAAACTGGAGGCGGTAAGATAAAAATCATCGCCCACGCGGATCACGTCAGGGTCGGAATAATCGGCGAATATAATGGGGTTTTTGTATGTGCCGTCGCCGTTGTCGGGACTCCAGATCGCGGGGGGAGCGACGGCTGTGGATTTGATTGCGTCCGAATCCGGCGATTTCCCATTGCCGGGATTCCCGCCCTTGTCCGCATCGACCGCGTAAATGCCCGGCGGCCAAGTCATGAATAATGCCGCAACTTCGGTTAAGCCGATCAAGACGGCCGTGCGAAATAGGCAAGAAAAACAAAACGTTTTCATGCAATTTCCTTCTTCGATCTGTTCCTTTACCGAATCGGCATTATATCATATATACCGCCCGTGTTCAATCAGGCGGATAAGAACATATCGAGCATTTGAATCCATGAAAACACTCTCGTACAATAAAATATTCTGACCTTTATCCCGTGCTTGTTTGATTATTTTATTCGCTGCCTCTGTTGTCTGATCTCCCTTTTTTCAATGCCCGTCCCAGCGGAATGAATCTCCCTGTTTGATGTTCACCTCGCGAGTAGTTTTGCCGTACCGCAAGCGGCAGGGATTTCCCGCCAGCGAGTGTATGTCGGCCGAAACCAGGCGGCCGTTCTTCCACTGGATATCGACTTCGAAACCTCCGCGTGCGCGCAGCCCTTTCACTGAACCGTCGGGCCAAGCCTTTGGCAGCGCGGGCAATAGCTCGATCTCGCCGGCATGGCTTTGCAGCAACATCTCGGCAATGCCCGAAGCGCCGCCAAAATTTCCGTCGATCTGGAACGGCGGATGGGCGTCGAACATGTTTGGATACGTTCGCGAAGGATCCAACAGCATGGTCAGGATTTTATAGGCGTGCTCGGCATCTTGCAGACGTGCCCACAAGTTCAGCCGCCATCCCAGTCCCCAGCCCGTGGCATTGTCGCCGCGAATCTCCAGCGACTTTCGCACGGCGGCGGCCAATTCCGGCGTGCCGCGGAGCGTAATCTGGGCGCTGGGGAAAAACCCGTAAAGGTGCGACACGTGGCGGTGATGGATGTCGCGGGCCTGCATGTCCCAATCTTCCAGCCATTCCTGGAGTTGGCCGGCGCTGCCGATTTGGTTCGGCGCAAGCCGTGCGCGGGCGGCTGCCAGTTGATCGCGGAAATCCTTGTCCATGCCGAGGATTTCAGCCGCGCGGATGCAGTTGCCGAATAAATCGCGCACGATTTGCGAGTCCATGGTCGGACCGGCGCAGACGCTGGCGCCTTTCGGATGTTGGTTCTCCGGCGACAGCGAAGGACAAGTAACCAGCCACTTGTGCGTGGGTTCTTCCACCAGTGTATCGAGAAAGAATTGGGCCGCGCCTTTCATTACCGGATAGATTTTTGACAATAATTCTTTGTCTTGGCCGAATTGATAATGTTCCCACAAGTGCCCGCAGAGCCACGCGCCGCCGGTGGGCCAAAAGCCCCAAGCGGGCCCGTCGATGGGCGCGGTTGCCCGCCACAGATCGGTATTGTGGTGAGCGACCCAGCCGCGCGCCCCCCATTGGATCTTCGCCGTGCGAGCGCCGGTTTCCGCAAGGTCCATAATCATGGCCGCAAGCGGCTCGACGCACTCCGCCAGGTTGCAGGATTCGGCGGGCCAGTAATTCATTTCGGTGTTGATATTGATGGTGTATTTGCTTCCCCAGGGCGGATCCATGCTCTCGTTCCAGATGCCTTGCAGGTTGGCCGGTTGCGATCCGGGCCGTGAACTGGAAATCAGCAGATAGCGGCCGAATTGAAAATATAATGCCGCCAGTTGCGGATCGTTCCCTTTGGAAAAATCCTTGATCCGCTCGTCGGTGGGTTGTTTGATCGCGTCGGTTGTGCCGAGGTCCAATCGTACCCGTCGGAATAATCGCTGATGCTCGGCGACGTGGTCTTTCAGCAGCGCATCGAACGATTTCCGGCCGGCCGCGGCGATGCAATCTTTTGTCAAAGACTCCGGGTCTCCGCTTACGTCCTTGTAGTTTTTATAGCTGGTTGCCGCGGCAATCAAGAGCGTGGCGGAATCGGCGCCGGTCACGGTGATCCGATCTTTTTCCAAGGCAGTTTGGCCGCCCGAGGCCGTCACTCGCACACAGGCTTGAAACTTAAGCGCGCCTTGGATGCCTTGCGCCGATCCGTTGACGCCGCTTAGAACAAGTGTATCCGGCCCTTCGGTCTCGACAGTTGCTTTCTGCAACGATTTCATGCCGGCAGTGAAAGTGATTTTCCCGGGCTTATCGGCCGTGAGCCGCACGACGATTACCTGATCGACCGGGCTGGAAAATACCTGGCGAGTGAATTTAACTCCGCCGGCCGTGTAAGAGACGCTTGCCACGGCTGTATCGAGATTCAAGTCGCGGCGGAAATTTTCCACGGACTTTTGTTCCGAGAACGTCAGGAGCAAATCGCCGACCGTCTGATATTGCATTTGTTTCAGCGGCTTGGCCATCATTTTATTGCCGATCAGCCGGTTCGCCTCGACGTACTTGCCTGCAAAGATCAGACGCCGCGCTTCGGGCAAGGCCGCCAGGGCCTCCGGGTTGTTCGGATCGTAAGGACCGCCAGCCCAGAGCGTGTCTTCGTTGAGCTGTATGCGTTCGTTGTCCACTCCTCCGAAAACCATCGCGCCCAGCCGGCCGTTGCCTACGGCCAAAGCTTCGACCCATTGCTTGGCCGGTT
>JBEKFZ010000052.1:0-29936 GCA_050013075.1 Thermoguttaceae bacterium
CCAGCGTTTTTCAGTAGTTATCGAAATCATCCTAAATTGGAAACTGGGCTAGTTGGGCATTTTTTAGGAAAGTGCAGTTATTAAAATTGCTAGGCTAAAATTACTACTCCATTACGCACCTGAATGACTAATGTTTCTTTCTATTGAACGATATTGACCTAGGCAATCAGGTTATTAGCCATATAATTCTTTCCAATTTTCAAGTGGAGGCAGCGACAAGACCGCCCTTCGGATAGATGCTGTAAGTAGACGCATTTCCCGCTGATTTTGCACTAGGGACGTGTTATTTCTGATCTAGGTGTTGCGTCCCCAGCAATTTATCCGCTCGATATGGGCTTTGCTGCTGGTCTTAAGCATAAACACATTTCTTTGTTGCCTCTTTGTGGCGCCATCGTGTTTTATGCCCAAGTGACAGCGCGATAAATCCATATCTACTCACGGAAGTTGGCGCTTCTTGCCGTATGCAAGAACTAATGCATTTTTCCAAGGATTAAAGTCCCATATAACAGTTTGAAAAGCGCGCAAAGAAAGGGGAAGCATTGCCTGAAAAGCGCTTTGTACCAAATGGACTTCAGGCAAAAATCAGTATTCACGCATTCGAGTTGTATTAACAAAACTGGTCCGTTCATGCGACAGGTTAATAAAGACTATCTCAATAACGGCCTGGCGCGTGATGTTTGAAAATTTGAAAAAGGAGCAAAAAGATGATGAGAAACTTTGTATTTTTTGCGAGTATGTTTCTAGTGCTGGCATGCACATCGGTGTCAACGGCGCAATTCCCTGGTCTCAGCGGAAACCCTAATGGAACACCGGGAATGGAAGATTACTACACTAATGGCTATATCGGATCGGAAACTAACCCCACCGGTGTATACCTTGATCCGAACGCAGGCCCATGGATAAAGCACTGTTGGGTTAATAATGGAGTGTTTAACTTCAACGAATGGGTGCAAATCCAGAATGACCCTACTTATCCGACCCAGCCGGGCCCGCCCTGGACCGATTGGGACGAGGTGATTAAAGATCCGAGTGGAAATTGGAGTTGGCAAGCCACGGCCCCGACGAAGGTGGATGTGTATACTTATGATAGCAGTAATAATCCGGTTTACAAAAAAACTGTTTTGGAGGCGGCTTAATAGTACAAACACCTATCTCGAGTTCGACTTCAACCCTCCCGAGTTTCCAGTCGAGTTATTGAACATCCAAAAGACGCTTGTATGGAGTGGACCAGGTTCGGCACCGGTGGGAACGTATGTAACCGTATGGGAATATCCGACCCCCGAGCCGGCGACAATCGTCCTCTTGATCAGCGGCCTGCTCGCGTTGGGACTGGGCTACATCAGGCAACGTAAATAATAACGACGCCAGAAAAAACAAAGTCGAACGGACCAACCGCCGGTTGCGTCACAACGGCGGCGGTTGGGCCGTTAGACAAGCAAAGAATGAAGAAGATTTTAGACTAATGGTCCACCAACCTGTCAAAATGAACTTGGCGGATCACTAGTTACGTTTCGGTGCTTTGGGTATTCGGGTGAGCTTGCACCGGCTAGAACGGGCTGAATGGATGCCCGCCCCGATTGTGTAGACCTTTTCTCTTCTTAGCGAGGTACGGATCATGAAGTGCAAGAGTTTCTCTTATGTGGTTTTGTCGTTGGCAGTGTTGTCAGTTTGGGTTTGGGCTTCCCCGGCGGGCGCGGTCGTGGTTCTCCCCGGTGACTACTCCGTGCCTATTAGCGGCACAACGGCATTTTTGCGGCCTGAGCTGGTAGGGACTGTTATTGCCCCCGACCAAACGTTCGACTTCACGCTGACTTCGTCCAGCGGCGCACAAATGCAGGGGACGTACACCAGTCGCGTTGAGCGCGAGGACGTCGCCGGCACGCTGGACTTCTATTATCAAGTCACCAGCAGCGTCAGCAACCCGAGTTCGTTTGCGATTACACCAAGCATGTCTTGGTTCAGCAATTTCGCCACGGATGCGGATTACCGTACGGATTCGACCGGCACCGAGCCCTTGGAGAGGGTTTCGCGGTCGGCGGGCTTGGGCGATACCTTGGCATTCTACCAAGAGAACGTGTATCTGGCCCCAGGCGAATGGACGTATTGGATGATGATCAAGACCAATGCGACGATGTTCGACAATCAGGGACGCCTGGATATCGAGGCCCGAACGCCTTCAGACAGCAACGGCACGGACATAGTGGTCAGCAATACGGCCTATGAGCCCGTCCCCGAACCTTCGACGCTCGCCCTCCTTGGCGTCGGTGCCTTCAGCCTGCTCGCTTACACCTGGCGACGGCGACGGGCGTCGTAGTGGTGCACCAACCTGAGAATGACAGGTTCGTTGGTGCGGCAGTTGTACTGCCGCACCCAGGGGAGGCAGTACAACTGCCACCCCAACAACCTGTCAAAATGAACTTGGCGGACCACTAAAGAACTCTAACAATACTCCCCTCGCCGGGCACCGACCGAAGGTTGGTCGCGGGAGAGGGGCGGGGTGAGGGTGGCTGAGTATTATTAGAGCCCTTAAACCCGGGGGTGAAAAACCTGAAAAACAGGTTTTTCACTCCCGGGAATTATTTTTCGTTTATTCATTTTCTTCGTCAGTCATGACCTGATCTAGCACTTGCATCACCAGGTTGCGCTGGGTGGCGTCGAGCCACGCGCGGGCGAAAAACGTGTCGCGGGCGGTGTCCTCCCAGTAGAGTTCACAGCCCGTCGGTCCGCACCCGCTGTGGCAACAAATCAGCCGGCAGTGTCCGGACTTTAGGTGTTCGACCGGATCCACGCCCGCAATCTGTCCGATTTGTTTGACCGCGGAGGCGGGAATTTGTGCGCTGCGGATCGCCCGATACCAGGTCTGACATCGGCCGCAAAAGGGCAAAAACATGGCTGGAATCAATACCGCCGACGCGCCGGCCAGGACCAGCAATGCGTCGATTACCCAGCTTAGCCAGGCGATCCAACCGCGGGCAGTATAGTCGAGCAACAAGGGCCTGCCGCGATCGGCCTGCTGACGCATGTATTCCAAGAAACTCTCGGGCGGAGTTTGCAGGCGTCCGGCCAGTAGTTCCGGAAAAACCTGCCGGGCCTTGTCCGCCAGTTGCGGCTGCTTCGGCTCGGTTGCCCGTGCCGCGAGATAACAAAAATAATGCTCTCCGGCCGCCGCGATCAACACCGCCAGAACGGCCCCCGAAATAATCGTTGGTCGGTGGCCGATTTGTCCCCCGCGCATCAGGCCTAACAGCAATCCGCCCAGCCCCACGCCGGTCAAGAGGGGAAAAATCACCAGAGGAGCAAAATAAAATTGGGCATCGACCGCCGCCCGGGCGACAAGCGTTCCAAAGATCAATGCTCCGGGCAGCCAAATGGCCAGCCCGCGCAGCCTGAACGGTCCGCCGCCGCTTGGAGGCGATTGTTCAGCCGATGGCTCCTGCAATGTGCTCATGCAAATATGCTAAGATCGTATCCTAAAATTATCAATAGGCGTCCCCTTTCCGGACACCGCTCAGAGGTTGTGAATTTTTGTAGGGTGCGTGAAACGCACTGCAATCTGTAGGGGATGGTGCGTTTCACGCACCCTACATATAGTGGGCATTGTGACGCATAAGCGATAAATTCACAACCGCTCAGTGGTTGGGAGAAGGGAGAATTTCAGGACACGCTCCGAGGCGGCTTCACGCCGCAGGCCAGTTGTGCTCTAAGCAGCACTTCGGCGGCTTTTTTGCGGGCCTTGGCAGCGCCGTCGCCGAGAATCTGGCGGATTTGGTCCGGTTTGGATTCCAGTTCCTTGCGGCGCCCTCGGGCATCGGCAAAATAATCAATCGCCAAATCGGCCAATTCCTTCTTCACCTGGCCGTAGCCAAATCCGCCTTTGCTGTAAAGCGCCGCCATTTCTTCGCGCTGGGACTGGCTGGCAAAGAGCGAATAAAGTTGGAAAAGATGGTCGGTATTGGGTTCTTTAGGCTGCTCCATGGGGCGCGAGTCGGTAACAATGCGCATGATCTTCGTTCGCAGAACCTTGGGGTCCTCGAAAACGTCGATGGCGTTGCCGTAGCTTTTCGACATCTTTTCGCCGTCCGTGCCCGGCACGCGGGACGAAGTGTCGAGCACCTTGGACTTGGGCAAGACAAAGGTTTCGCCAAAGGTATAATTAAAACTGGCCGCCAGGTCGCGGCAGACCTCGATGTGCTGCACTTGATCCTCGCCCACCGGCACGGTATCGGAATCGTAGGCAAGAATGTCGGCCGCCTGCAACACCGGGTAGGTGAACAATCCCGCGTCGGCCGTAAGCCCCCGGGCCATCTTTTCCTTATAAGCATGACAACGCTCTAAAAGGCCCATCGGCGCGCCAGTCATCAGCAGCCAACATAATTCGCTGACCTCGGGAATGTCGGATTGCACGAACAACGTGGCGCGATTGGGATTCAGGCCCAGGGCCAAAAGGTCGATTGTCGCGTCCATCGTGTTCCTCCAGAGTTGCTCGCGGTCGCGGATGGTCGTCAAGGCGTGCAAATTAGCCAAAAAATAAAAAGCCTCTTCAGCCTGGTATTGCAGGTCTATGTATTGCCGGATGGCGCCGAAGTAATTTCCCCAGTGGAATCGACTGGTAGGTTGAATGCCGGATAAAACTCGCATGGATATGGAATTGGTTATAGGAAATATGGGATAGGGGATAGTAAATGACGAAGCACGAATGTCTAATGATGAAAATGGTTATTCGTCATTTGTCCTTTGTCATTTGATTTTTTTCATTCCACCTCGAGGGTTCCCACAACTTCGTCCACGGAAGTTGCGCCAAGTTCGGCCAGGGCGGCGGGCAGGGCATCCAGGATTTGGATTGTAACCGTTGGATTATAAAAATTCGCCGTGCCGATCTCAACTGCTGTTGCGCCGGTTACCAGAAATTCCATCACGTCGTCGATTGATGCGATTCCGCCGATGCCCATTACCGGAATGTTTACGGCCCGGGCAACCTGATACACCATGCGCAGGGCTATGGGTTTTATGGCCGGACCGCTTAGCCCGCCCATCACTTTGCCCAGTATTGGCCGACGCTTGCGCCAATTGACCGCCATCGCCAGGCAAGTGTTAATCAGCGAAACCGCATCCGCGCCGCCGGCTTCCGCGGCCCGGGCGATATCGACGATATTGGTAACGTTAGGCGGGAGCTTTGCCAAGATCGGATAAGAACAGGCCGCCACAACGCCCGAGACCACCTTTTCACATGCGGCCGGATCAATGCCGAAATCCACGCCGCCGGAAACGTTTGGGCAGGAGATGTTCAGTTCCAAGGCCGCGATGCCGGGAACGCCTTCCAGCCGGGCGGCCATTTGGATGAATTCCTCTTGGCTCTTTCCGGCGATGCTGACGATGATTGCCGTCGGCAGCGATGCGAGATAGGGCAACTGACGCTGGATAAACCTTTCAATGCCGTCATTGTCCAAGCCGATGGAGTTGAGCATTCCGCCCGTGGTTTCGCAGGTTCGCGGCGGAGGATTGCCCGGTCGCGGATGCAAGGTGATGGTTTTGGGTAAAATTCCGCCCAAGCGGCCCAGATCGACAAAACCGGCCATTTCCCGGGCGTACCCGAAGGCGCCCGAGGCGACCGTAATGGGATTAGCCAGTCGCAACCTGCCGAGTTGAACGTCAAGGCGAACGGGTGGGGAATTCACGATTCTTGGCAAATTAGGGTGAGACAATTCATCCGCTGAACATGACAGTGTAACAGTCCCATCCGCAATGTGTCAATTTATCAGGCACGATGGAAAAGGCAATCAGAGTATACCGCCATGCGTACGATAGGGCGTGCAATGGTCGGGCTGATCAAGAAACCAAGTTCTTTCCCATTCGTCCAACAGTAGTCGCAAGTTTTCCGAAGTATACAGCAACTCCTGCGTTCGTCGGGAGGGATCGGCTGAATAGGCCGGTATTATGCAACCGGCAGTGGCGCTGACTAGCAGGCCGAGTGCCAAACCCAAGAGCAGATTACGCATAGGATAGTTCCTCCATGAAACAGTATCCACATCCGCCTGCTAATGTTCATAAACCCGCTTGCGGATAGGAGATAAATGACTTATTGATTTACTCCATTGGCATTTCTAGTTTTTCAACTCTTTTTAACAATGTACTTATACCGTCCACCTCACTGCAAACCGCAAAAGTTTGAGCAAGCTGGTTCCGGATTTATGGTGGATTAACGCGAAAAGCGGTCAACTGCGGGATAGTGCGAATGATCGTTTAATGGGTCGGCAACGATCGACGAGTTATTTTGATAAGTGGATCTATTGACGACAACAGGGGACATAAACCCTTCACAGACGAGTGGCATTGAATAAAATCATTCGCCGTGGGAGTTAGGTATCTGATCCGTCCGATGCGTAACCCGTTGACGTGCCTGATGTTTGTGCGATAGGTTCCGTATTGGAGTTGACTTTGGGTCTTCCTGCTCGAACCGTGGCCGCCTGGCGTTCAAGCTCTTTCACGCGTTCTTCCATTTCCTTGCCGGGCTTGAATGTTACCACGAATTTTTCCGGCACAAAAACCTTATCGCCGGTCCGAGGGTTGCGCGCCTTACGAGGCGCACGTCGCTTTACTTCAAAAACGCCAAAGTTGCGAAGTTCAATCCGGCGTTCGGCCACAAGGGCCTTAACGATGGCATCGAAGGTTTTTTGAACGATTTCCTTCGTCTGCAATTGAGTCAATCCGATTTCCTCGGAAATGGTCCGAACGATCTCTTTTTTAGTCACGACTCGATTCTCCTCTGAGAAGTGGTCGTTATGTGCATTGGACACCATGTCCTCACAATAGGTCTCCGATGCTCCAAGTGTAGGTGCCGCAAAGACTAATGTCAAGGCCAATTGCCCAGTGGGGTCTATTAAGATCGGCCTGTAAGGCTAGGATCCCGGCTCGACTGACTTTAAAAAGCGGGCCTGGTGTTTAAGCGTAAGTACTTATTGTCAAAGATCTTAGTAGTTAGGGGGCCATCCCGAAAGGAAAATAATCTTTACAAGTCCCTGGTATTAAATGAGTTATGAAGTATTTTTAGCTTTTTTTTTCCATGGTCCGTAATTGCCAAGGCGCACGGTCATCGTTGCCCGCTTTGGCTGCATCCTATATCGGCACCTTTTTCGGAAAAATCCACCTATAAGGCATAATCGATAAATCCGGCAAAGTTTACGCGAATAATCAGATATACCCCGACTATATGGGGGTAACATAAGTTGCTTATACATTGATCGCCTGGATTCGGGATTGAATCTCTTCCAGGGAAATGATTGGGCCATGGTTGCACCCAGGACAGCGATCGGCGATTTCCTGCCACGATTGGGGAGAAGATATGTTCGAAGGCCAAAAAGGCCAAGTGCGGCATTGGCGCGGACGCTCTTCGTAGACTTGGCAACGGCGTCGTTGGCTATCGAAGAAAACGCAATTGCCGCCGGCCAATTCGACCAGGCTTTTTCGCTTGCCGATCAAACGAACGTAGCGCTTTTGAAAATCTTCCGTACCGATTCCAAGCAAAGCCGACATTGCCTCGATTTCGGCCTTGTTGATCCAAACATAACCCGGCACTCCAGTGCAACAATCGCCGCACCCGGAGCACTGGAAACGCAATCCTTGATGATACCAGGGGCATGAGTTCATATTTTTGGATAAATCCTTTAATATGATTGAGATTGTCAGTGAATTTAATTACCTACATTGTTTAGCCGCGACCCGTAGGGGAGCGGTGGGATTATCTGGAATTTTCAATACCAATTCCCGGACAACCTAATATTATTTTCTGGGCAATGTCTTTTCAATCCGGCCGGGCCGGTTAAACTTATTGACGTTTGCATGGCAAATGAACCGAGGCCGCGGGCACCAACCGCAGGTTGGTCGGGACGGCCGGAAAATGGGGTACAAAGGTTTACTTGCCGGATCAATATCCAAGCAAACATCAATAGGTTTTCCCCGGCGCTTTTTACGAGGTGTAGTCGTGGTTTGGAATCAACGCGATATTCAACTGCCATCTTTTACCAAAGGGTGTCACCCCATTACCAAATATGTTTTGGAGGCACTGCCCGAACTAAGCCGAATTAAAATCGGCCTGCTGCATGTTTTCATTATGCACACATCCGCAGCGCTTACCATAAACGAAAACGCCGATCCGGACGTGCTTGTCGATCTGGATCGCCTGCTGGACACCATGGCCGCGGAGGATTTCCCATATCGGCACCAGGAGGAAGGTTCCGACGACATGCCCAGCCACGCCAAGTCGTCGCTTTTCGGCAGTTCATTGACGATTCCCATCCGCGACGGCCACTTGTGCCTGGGCACGTGGCAAGGCATTTGCCTGTGCGAGTTCCGCCGCCGGGCCCGTCGCCGCCGCTTGATGCTGACCCTGCTGGGCGATACGTGATGCTATTTATCCAATAGTTTTTGCTTGCGGAGCCACTCTTCACAGGCCTTGGGCCAGTTGGACGTGCCTGGGATTTTGCCGGCCAGGCCTTGGCCGTGTCCGCCTTTTTGATAAATGTGCAATTCGGCAGGCACTTTGGCTTTGTGCAGGGCAAGATAAAACTGAATGCTGTTCTCCGACGGCACGGTTTTATCTTCGTCGGTGTGGAACAAGAATGTCGGCGGCGTTTCGGGCGTGACTTGCTTTTCGTTCGATAGGCTTTTGACCAACTCGGCCGGAGCATCCTTGCCGATCAGATTATTCTGCGAACCTTGATGCGTATACAATTCGCCAAAGGCGATGACCGGATAACAGAGGATCATGAAATCCGGGCGGCAACTCTCCCTCTCGATAGGATCGGCGGCTTGGCTGTCGCCTTTATCGAAATGCGTGCCGGCGGTAGAGGCCAGATGCCCGCCGGCGGAAAAACCGATTATGCCCAAGCGCGCAGGATTCACGTTCCAATCGGCAGCCCTGGCGCGGACCGTGCGGATTGCCCGCTGCGCATCCTGCATAGGCGCCGGATGGCCGTAACCGCCCCCGCGATGCCGGTACTCCAACACGAACCCAGCCACGCCCAATGAATTAAGCCACTCGGCGATTTGTTTTCCTTCATGATCCAGGGCCAAATGGCCGTAAGCTCCGCCCGGGCAAATCACCAATGCCGTGCCATTGGCCTTGGATTTATCGGGAAGGAAAACCGTCAGCGCGGGCTTATCCGTCGGCTTGTCGCCTTTTGCCCCCGGCGCCCCTTTGGGCCAAAGCAGTTCCCGCCGCGGTTCCGTCGCAAATACCGGGGAGGAAAAGATACAAACGCCGAGAAACAAACATAAAGATGTAAATATACAAAAAATGCTAAGATGGATTTTCATTTTTAATACCAATATTTATTCAATAGGCAATAGATGTAGTCGAATACGATCTTCTGAAACTGAAACAAGTGCTCCTTTTATAAGATCGGCTTGGCAATGTTCTTGTACTTGCAACACCAGTTCCTTTAATGCTTTTGATGTTAAACCTTCGATGCGGATCCGAATTACTGATGGTTTTTTCTCACGCGCCAATGCCATAATGGTATGAAAATCTGCGTCTAAAGTAACCACGACGAAATCTTTTTCCCGGGCAAAACGGATTATGGCGGCATCCGAGGCTGTGGCTAAACCACACTCGCCTGTATGAATGGCATCTGTGCCAGCCTCTTGCAGCAAGACAGCCACACTCCGCGGCAGACCTTGATCGATAAGAAATTTCATGGGGTTGTGGCCATCGGCAAGACTTTGTCGTCAAGCATGGCAGCGGCATATTCCAATGCCTGACGGATATCCTCATCTTCCAATTCGGGATATTCCCGCCGAAGTTCTTCTCGATCGGGATAGGCAGCGACGGCTTCTAAAACTCTCCGTACAGTTAAACGTAGATCACGAATGCACGGTTGGCCGTTCATTCGGGCAGGATCAGAAGTTATACGGTCGAATGACATGGAACACCCTCGTTTCCGATGAATTATTTCAGGGCGAGACTGATATATTATTATATCCTAAATAGAACAAACATGGAATCCTAAACCCCTCATATTTTCTCGGCTGTACGAAATATCAGAGTACCCACGAAATCAAAGCTGTCCCTTTATTACTTGAATACCACATTGAGCCAGATACTCCTCGATAGTTATTTGTTCTGTTTCAGGTTTATGATCTGGTTTTATGATGGGCCACCCATTTTCATCACATTTCAGACATCCTCCCACCTATAGATAATCTTAACTTTTGACAACAGGCATCAAACCATGCACTTAAGCACTCACCCCCTGCCCCTCTCCCAAAGGGCGAGTGATGTATGTGTTTAAAAATCCGCGCTGCCCGGGGTGCGGGGGAATGGGATTACGTCGCGGATGTTTGTCATGCCGGTTATGAACAACAGCACCCGCTCCACGCCCAGGCCGAAGCCGCTGTGCGGCACGGTGCCGTATTTTCGCAGTTCCAGATACCACCAGTAGTCGGCCGGGTTGAGCCCTTGTTCTTTCATCCGCGTTTCAAGCACGTCGAGGCGTTCTTCGCGCTGACTGCCGCCAATAATCTCGCCCACCTTGGGCACCAGCACGTCCATCGCCCGGACCGTTTTTTGATCGTCGTTCAACCGCATGTAGAACGGTTTTATCGTCCGCGGATAATCGTACAGAATCACCGGGCATTTAAAATGTTTTTCGGTCAAATATCGCTCGTGTTCCGCTTGCAGATCACAGCCCCAATCGCAGGGAAACTCGAACGTCTCGCCGGATTTTAGCAAAATCTCGATGGCCTCGGTGTATGGCACGCGCCGGAATTCGCTGTTTAAGATATGTTGAAGCGTGTCGATGACTGTTTTGTCCATGCGCTCGTTGAAAAATGCCATGTCATCCGGGCATTTTTGCAGCACGTCGCCGAAAATCCGCTTCAGCAGCCGCTCAGCCGCGTCCATATCGCCCCAGATATCGCAAAAGGCCATTTCCGGCTCGACCATCCAGAACTCGGCCAGATGCCTGGGCGTGTTGGAGTTTTCGGCGCGAAAGGTCGGGCCAAAAGTATACGCCTTGCCAAGCGAGCAGGCGAAAATTTCCGCCTCCAACTGCCCGCTGACGGTCAGATACGCCGGCCGATCGAAAAAATCCAGCGCATAATCGACCTTTGCACCTTGTCCGGCCAGTTTCGGCAGATCGAGCGTTGTGACCTGGAACATCTTGCCCGCGCCCTCGCAATCGCTGGCCGTGATAATCGGCGTGTGGATATAAAGGAATTCTTCTTCCTGAAAGAATTGATGGATCGAGTTGCACACGCAATTCCGCACACGGGCGATTGCGCCGAAAGTGTTGGTGCGCGGGCGCAGATGAGCGATGGTCCGCAAAAACTCGAACGAATGACCCTTCTTTTGCAACGGATAAGCCTCCACATCGGCCAAACCGAAAACCGTGACGCTCCGGGCGTGGACCTCGGTCGCCTGCCCCTTGCCGGGCGATGCCTTTACCTCGCCTTCCACTCGCAGGCTCGATCCGACCGAAAGTTTTTTAATTTCCGATTCGTAATTCGCCAGTGATGCCTCGGCAATGACCTGCACGTTGCCGAAACAAGAACCGTCATTGAGTTCCAAAAAACTAAACCCCGCCTTAGAGTCCCGCCGCGTGCGAACCCAACCTTCGAGAACGACATTTTGACCCACGGACTCATCTTTACGTGCTTGGGCAATAGATATTTTTTCAGACATGATTGGAAAACTATTTATTCGTTGGGTTGAACTGCCTGTATGGCCCGGATCATCGCTGCTTATTTGGGAAGCTTTTCAGTCTTCCTGCTCGCTTCCTCGGCAAGATTCACAATCTTTCGCCCTGATTGTTGTTGTTGCCTTTGAAGATCGGCTGCCAGAGCGGCGATATCGTAGTTGAATTCTTTTGCAATCTGGTCTTTTGACCGCCATACTTCTTGGATGATTTCATCAGACATTGTTTTCTTCTCCCATTAATTCTTGAGGAGTGCAAATTTCCGGACATCGATATCCGGCAATTGCACAAATGCTCCTGATTAAAGGTTTTTTTTCGGCGTTATCAAGATGTCGGTAATTCCAAGTAAGGAGATAGTCGATGCCATGAACAGCCGCTATGGCGATGTGGATAGCATCATCCATCGCTTCCCTTGGCAAAGCGCCGTCGTCAACCAATTTCTTTGCCAATGCGACAACATCATCTGTTATTTCCAGATCAGTAATACCTTGCAGTTTTTCAATCCTCTTTTGAATCGCATCCGGGTCGCCTCGCCTTGCCTCATTTAAAACCAATTCCGACGTGAACAACTCAAAGTGCGGTCTTTGTTTCTCCCACCAATCACGGGTTACTTGCTGCCAGGCCGCAGCCAAGATATTTCGACTGGGGCGTGCCGCCAAGTAGCTGACCACAGAAGTCTCAATATAAACTCGCTTGTTCACGGATATATTTTACCATATAGAAACAATAAAAGAACAGCCAAGCTGTATATTATGCATATAATCAGGATGCTGGTGGTTCAGAGATAGTCTGATTTTGCACTTTCTTTTTGTGTTGTCGAAGCCAGTCGTAATGGGCTAAAAAAAGCATGATTACGCCTATTAATCCGCCAACAACAAAAGGCGAGGGACATAAAACAGCAAGCAAGGACATTGGAACAATAATTACCATATATTGATACATTGAAATAGATAATCTCATAGCGTGAGACATTTTAACCTGCCCCGATATCTCATCAGGATGTCGGTATAAATATCGGAAAATCAAGATATTGGACAAATGGCGTCCAATAACCGCACTGAAAAATATTATACAACCGCCGAACAACCCTTCGCCCAAATAGCCGTTACTTTCTAATTTACTTTCTACTTCAAATATAAAAATAAGACCTGTGGTAAGAAGTATGGTAAGAATAATATGGCGTATGTTGAACCATTTATTTTGAGAAACATCTTTTTGAAATATAGGATTTAGTTCATAATGCGGCGATGCGAAATGATTTTTGTATATCTTAACGTTCAAAATATTTCCGCAAATCGTCAAAAAATAATCCGCAAACATTAGAACCGGGACCAGCAATACTTCGAGATGTTTCATTTTATGTCCTCTGACCCGATCTTTGACATTGCGTCGTTAACGCTTCGACTTCAGCAGGAATCTTGCTTAAAACAATCTCTTTTAAGTCGATCTTCTTGCTGGCGTTATCAATATCTATTCCCACAAGATTTCCTTGAGCGTCATAATCACACACAACGCCTTCGGATACAATTCTACTTTCTGAAGCCGGTTTGGACGATAGATCAATATACAACGAATCCGTATCACGATAATAATTTAGCTTCATTCATCCTTCATCCTTCCGCCTTCATCCTTGTTATTCACCTTTTGCCGCCAGCCAGCGTTCGGCGTCTAGTGCGGCCATGCAGCCGCTTCCGGCGGCGGTTACTGCCTGGCGATAGTAATCGTCGGCCACGTCGCCGGCGGCAAAAACGCCTTCCACGCTGCTGTAAGTCCGCTGGGGCGTTGTCCACTTGATGTATTTCTTTTCGGTCAGCGCCATTTTGCCTTTTAAAAATGCCGTGTTTGGCGTGTGGCCGATGGCGAAAAACACACCGCTGGCATCGAGAGTCAAATCCGGTTGGCCGACGGTGCTTGTCAGGCGCACGCCGGTAACGCCGTCTTTGTCGTTGCCCAGCACTTCGCCCAGATGACGGTTCCAAAGGATTTTGATTTTCGGATGGGTCATGGCCCGTTGGGCCATGATCTTCGATGCCCGGAGTTGATCCCGGCGATGGACCATATACACGACGCCGGCGAATTTCGCCAGATAATCAGCCTCCTCCACGGCCGAGTCGCCGCCGCCAATGACGACCAAGGGCTTGTTCCTGAATCGCGGTAAAGCCCCGTCGCACACGGCACATGCGCTAACGCCCCGATTCTTGAACTTTTCCTCCGAGGGCAGACCGAGGTAATTCGCCCTGGCGCCGGTGGCCACGATCACCGCCAAAGTCTCGTAGGTTTTGCCGTCGGAGGCCGTAAGTTGGAACGGATGAACGTCGAAATTCACGTCAATAATGTCTTCGGTGATTACCCGCGTGCCGAAATTCACCGCTTGCTGGCGCATCAGTTCCATCAATTCCGGGCCGCTGACGCCTTCTTTTTTATGCGGGGCCATCATCCCTCGGGTCGTGGGATTGATCGCGGAGTCGAGATAGGCCGTCATATCGCCGCTGGGAAAACCGGGAAAGTTTTCCACTTCGGTGGTTAAGGCCAACTGACCCAAGGGCAGAGTGCTTGCCATGCGATTTTCTTCGGTCACTGCGCCTTCAAAAACAAGGGGCTTTAATTCCGCTCTGGCGGAGTATATGGCCGCTGCCCAACCGGCGGGTCCGCTGCCAATAATTATGACTTTTTCGGCCACGATGTCTTTCTCCTTTTGGGAATCGGGGGTCGGGTATCAGGGATCAGGGGCAGGAATTAAAGAATAATAAATTGTGCAAATCCACAAGCGATTTCTAGAGTGTTTTCAGTAATCAATTTTCATATAACGGCATCTTTTTATTCATCCTTCATCCCTCATCCTTCATCCTTCATCCTTTTTCTTCTGATTTCGCCCATTATAGGAGCTTTGCCTTGGCCGTCCACCCACGGTTGTGGTTGATACTACTGTCCATAAACAATATGATGAAGGCTATGCCCGTAGATTAAGGAGAGCAACCGATGAATTCACTGTGGCTGGTGATTACCGCCCTGGCGGCTTTTGCGATTGCTTATCGGTTTTACGGGGCATTCTTGGCGGCAAAGGTAGTCGCACTTAACGACAAGCGGCTCACTCCCGCCCATCGGCTCCGCGACGACGTGGATTATCAGCCCACGCGCCGGTTGGTGTTATTTGGGGTCCACTTTGCCGCTATCGCCGGTGCAGGGCCGCTGGTTGGGCCGGTTCTGGCTTCGCAATGGGGATATTTTCCCGGGTTTTGTTGGATAGTGATTGGATCCTGCCTGGCCGGTGGGGTGCACGATTTCGTGGTGCTTTTGGCTTCGGTGCGGCAGGATGGCATGTCGCTGCCTAAAATCGCCCGCAATCTCTTGGGCCCGATCGCGGGGATCGCGACTACCGTGGCCACGTTGTTTATCGTTATTGCCACATTGGCCGCCACGGCAAAGGTGGTTGTCAACGCCCTGAACGAAAGCGCCTGGGGGATGTTCACGATCCTGGTCACCATCCCGGCGGCTTTATTGACCGGCTTCTGGATGTACAAAATTCGACCCGGGCGTGTGGGCGAGGCCTCGCTGATCGGCATAACAATCGTGGTTTTAGGCGTGATTTTCGGCAAAACCTTCGACGATTCCGCCCTGCGCGAGTGGCTTATTTTTACGCCAAAACAACTATCGGTCATCCTGCCCGCTTATGCGGCTATTGTATCGATACTGCCGGTCTGGGTGCTGTTGTGCCCACGCGATTATCTGAGTTCTTATATGAAGGTGGGGGTGATCGTAATGTTGGCCATTGGTATTTTCATTGCCCATCCCACTCTGAAAATGCCGGCCATGACGGCTTTCATCCATGGCGGGGGGCCGATAACGGGCACGGTCTGGCCGTTCGTGTGCATTGTGATCGCCTGCGGGGCGCTTTCCGGCTGGCACGCCCTGGTCGCCTCCGGCACCACGCCCAAGATGGTCAATAAAGAAACTGATATCCGGCCCATCGGTTACGGCGCCATGCTGACGGAAGGTTTTGTTTCTCTGACGGCTTTGATCGCCGCCTGCGCTTTGGAACCCGGCGATTATTTCAAGATCAATACCGAAAAGGCCAAATATGAATTGCTGGTTCAAGACGCCAAAGCAAAGCACCAATGGGATTTGCGCCCCGTTGAATTCGACAAACTGAAAGAGGAAGCTGGCGTCAAGGAGGATCTATCCGGCCGGACCGCAGGCGCGGTAACGCTCGCCCTGGGCATGGCCAAGATTCTTGCCGACCTGCCGGGCATGAGGGCCTTGATGTCTTACTTGTATCATTTTGTGATCATGTTCGAGGCGCTGTTTATTCTTACTCTGCTGGAAACCGGTACGCGCGTGGCCCGCTTTATTTTCCAGGAAACCCTGACGCAATTCAAAACGGTTCAACCGGATCAACCCGCCCGCCGGGAAACGTCATGGACGCTCAACGTAATCGTGAGTGTGGTTGTCAGTTTCCTTTGGGGATATCTATTGTACACCGGCGACATCGACCGGTTGTGGCGGATGATGGGCATCGCCAACCAAATGCTGGCCGCGATTGGCTTGGCCGTGGGAACAACTTATATTCTGAAACACTCGCCGAAACGCGCTTACGCACTGTGCACCGGTATTCCTTTTGTGTTTGTCGTGGGAACAGTCTTTACGGCCGGAGTGGAAAGCGTCCGACTCTGGTGGAACCAGGCCTCCGCCCCGGATCTCCCGGCAACCGACGTTTTTTCCTATCAGTTGATGTGCATTTTGGCAAGCGTGATCATTGTGCTGGGCGGGCTGATCGTAATCGAGTCATTGCGGCGCTGGTATTTGCTGCTGGCCGGTGGGGCCCCCAGAGAATCCGCGGAAATGGCCGGCGAGGAAATCGTCTAAAGCGCCCCGGCTTGATAGAGCGGTCCCAAGAGCTTATCTTAAAACTTCAATCTGAACCCCAAACACTAGATTCTGAAGCCTGACCACTGATTCCTTTTCATCACCATCCACTGGGCGCGACCAATGGTCGCGGCTTTACATGATGAATATATAATTGCACTTGATATCCTCAAAATGCGCATAACTCTCGAACAAAGAATCCCTAATCTCCCTAATCTCTTATTTTATGACCTGGAAACACATCTTTGCCAAAAAAGACCTGGAAATGCTGCTGGCCGAGATGGCCGGCGAACATCGCCTGCACCGGGTTTTGGGACCGGTGGCATTGACGGCTTTGGGCGTGGGTTGCATAGTGGGGGCCGGCATTTTCGTGCTCACGGGAGTGGCCGCGGCCGACATCGCCGGTCCTTCGATCATAGTCTCTTTTGTCGTGGCCGGATTGGGCTGCGCTTTGGCCGCCTTATGCTATGCCGAATTTGCTTCCATGGCGCCGGTGGCCGGCAGCGTTTATACTTACGCCTACACGACATTGGGTGAAATTTTCGCCTGGATCATCGGCTGGGACATCATTCTCGAATACTCGATGGGCTGCGCCGCCGTGGCCTCGGCCTGGGGAAGTTATTTGAATAAATTACTCGGAGCAATGGGATTATGGACAATTCCGGAGCCTCTTTGCACCAATCCTTTTTCACATATCGAAGGCTCTACCGCCCCGGCCATCCTTAATCTTCCGGCGGTGTTTATCATGGGACTGGTGACAATGGTCTTGGTGCTCGGCATCCGGGAAAGCGCCCGGACGAATGCCATTTTAGTGCTTATTAAAATCAGCGTGGTGTTTTTTGTCATCCTGGCCGGTTTGGCGTACATCAAACCGGCCAATTGGAATTCCATACCTGTAACGCGAAGGGTATTGCCCCAGGAACGGGTAATGCCTGGTTTGGTCATGGACCAATTAAATCAGGAATACGCCGGGAAAAACATCTCACGCAAAGAGCTTGACTCGCTTGCGCAACATTTGCAGAAAATGTTGACGGCCAGTTACCGCCTGGAATGGGCAAACACCGAAGTGGATCGCTTACAGAAAGCCGGACGATTTTCATCTGAGCGGGCGCAAAAGGTGGTTGCGGATACGCTGGATCAATACGGCGGCGATCTGCCGGCCACTCCGGAGGATCGCACGGCAGTGGAAAAGCTGCTTCCGAAAGTGCGAAAAGCTGGAGAAGATAAAGAAACTTCGTCCTGGGGTATTTTGGGATATATCGGCTTGAACCGCTGGCTGCTGCCGCTGGACGACTCCATTAGGTCGGCATTCGCCCCTTATGGTTTTTCAGGGATCATGCTAGGGGCCTCGATCGTTTTTTTTGCTTTCATCGGATTCGACTCGATTTCGACCCATGCCGAAGAAGCCCGCTATCCGCAACGCGACGTACCGATAGGAATCATCGTATCATTGGTTTTATGCACGTTGTTGTATATCACGGTGGCGGCAGTGATAACCGGCATGGTGCCGTATCCCGATATCGATATCCATGCGCCGATCGCGGCTGCCTTTACCGAACGGGCCGCCGCGGAAAAAAACATGGCGCTGCGCATCTCCGGCGGATTGATTGCGGCGGGCGGATTGGCCGGCATG
This sequence comes from Thermoguttaceae bacterium, assembly GCA_050013075.1. Taxonomy (GTDB): domain Bacteria; phylum Planctomycetota; class Planctomycetia; order Pirellulales; family Thermoguttaceae; genus JBEKIK01. The sequence continues at coordinate 18,187 of JBEKFZ010000052.1, forward strand.
ACCAGCGTGCTTTTAGTGCTTTTTTTAAGCCAGGCGCGGGTGTTCATGGCCATGGCCCGGGATGGGCTGTTGCCCCAGGTTTTCGGCTGTGTTCATCCGCGTTTCCGCACTCCACACATTGCCACACTGACAACCGGGGTAATAATCTGCCTGGTTACTGCATTGACTCCGATACATAAACTAGTGGAGATGGTGAATATCGGCACCTTGATGGCCTTTGCCATAGTCTGTGCGGCCGTGATGATTCTCCGAGTACAACGTCCGCATATACATCGTCCATTCCGTTGCCCCGCACTTTATATCATCGCCTCGGCCGGAATTCTCGTGAATTCCAGTTTGATGCTCTTTCTACCTGTTGATACCTGGTTGCGTTTGGTGATATGGCTGGCCATTGGGATGGTGATTTACTTTACCTACAGCCGCCGGCACAGCCTGCTGACGCAACACTTGCTGCGCGAGATTCAAACCCCCCGTTCCGATGAGGGCGATGAAACGCCTCAACCGGCGGGCGGATGACGACTATTGCCGAGGGCGGCCCGGATCAGAAACACAACTTTTCCAGTTGCGGATAATCGCCTTGATGGACTATTTCCATCATTTCCAGCCCAAGATGGAAAAAACCGCCGCCCATCGGGCTGAGATGTTTGGCCACGGCGCGCATAAAGGTCATATCGCCTCCAAAGCGGAAGCCTAAGACGACCTCATTCAGTGCGCGTTGCCGATCGAGTATTATTCCCACCCCTGTGGTAGACAATTCCTGGGTTATGGCATGAAAGGCGTCGCCGAGGTGCAATTTCCCATCCTCCAGCGGTACCACCAGAACGACCAAGGTCAGATTCACCCGTTTATCGCGGCGAGGACCTTCAAGAAAGGCCTTTAATTCCGGGCAATTATTATTGATTACTTTAAGAACAAAATTCTGTACGCCCAGCGTTTTCTTCCGATTTTGAAGTAAGAACACGGCATCAATCTCCCATTACCAGGCCGGCTGTTTATCCAATGCAGCCATATACAATAAATAGGTCCGGAATTGATATCTTTGGCCTGGATTAGCGCTATCAATAACGCGATATAATCCGGTTTTAACGGAAATACCGATAATCGCCGCGATTTACCCGTTGACGCCATGTTTTGCATGGTATAATTTTCGCGTTTTCGACCTTGATGGAAAAGAAGAATAATTATATCAAAAAGCACCCGGCCTTCTTGGAAAACAGGATTAACTATATTAAAAAGCATAATGTTAGGCGGGTATCTTACACCCGCCGGCGAGGCCCATCACCCTAGCCTTCGGCACGACATTCGGCAATCGTATCAAAGTTTAAGAGTATCCTTATGACTTCGCGAGAGTTGGTTATTCGCACCCTTAACCACGAACCAACCGGACGCGCGCCGCGGGATTTGTGGATTGCCGACGGCATGGAAGCAACCCACTGCGAGGCCGCGGCCGAAATGAATCTCCGTTTTCCCGGCGATATCATTCAGCCCGATATCGCGCCGTCTTACGGCAAACGCGCCCGGGGCAAGGCAAATCAACTCGGCCAGTACACCGACTCCTGGGGCTGCACTTGGCAAATATCCCAGCCCGGGACACCGCCTGAGCTGAAGGTCTCGCCTCTGGTGGAGAAAGGCAAAATTGCCGAATTTCGTCCGCCCATGGAATTGCTGGATCCAGTCCGGTTCTCCAAAGTCAACAAATGTTGCGAAAATACCGGCCGTTTCGTGCTCGCCCGGTGCGAAACTCAACCTTTTGATCGCCTGCGTTTTCTCCGCGGCAGCGACGCCGCCCTGATAGACCTTGCCCGCGGCACAAAAGAAGTCCGCAACCTACTGAAAATGCTGCACGAATTCTCCTGCCAGGAAATGGAGATGTGGTCCAATACGGAAATCGATGGCGTGGCCATACGCGATGACTGGGGAACGGACGACTCGCTGATCATTTCCTTGGAGATGTGGCGGGAAATATTCAAGCCGCTATATCGCGAATACTGTAAAATCCTCCATGCCAAGGATAAATTCGTCTTTTTCCAATCCAACGGCAATATGTTTGATATCCTTGCCGATCTAATCAAAGACGGCATCGACGCAGTCCACGTGCAACTGCACTTGACCGACCCGGAAAAATTGGCCAAACGTTTTCGCGGCCGGGTGACTTTCTGGGGCGAAATCGCTTCCCCAGACGTACTGCGGTCGGGCAATCCGGCCGAACAGCGCGAGACGGTGCTGAAAATCCGCCGGGCTTTGGACTTCGGCTGCGGCGGTGTGATCACCCAATGCCAATGGGACCCCGATGTCCCCCTGCAAACCATAGCCGCCGTATTCGAACAATGGCTCCTGCCTCTGCCAATGCACTCATAAACACAGGAGGAACGGGCATTCTTGCCTGTGTTTTACCAGCTAGACAAGAATGTCCGGCCTCCTGATTTGGCTATTTCAAAAATTATTGGCGAACCTTCGGTCCCCCCTGATTGCCGTTGCCCGCCGATCCAATAAATGATAATCTTCCGACCGTTATCTAATCGGCCGAAACCCAAACTACGCATACCGCCCAGGCTGACCAATTTACTAGCTTTTCTTTCTCATGTCCATGCTTAAACAAGATTTAAATCAAGAATTCGGATCCACCAAGCTGTGGGTTATGATTTTTATACTGCTTTTTTTAACTTATGCATATTGCAGACAGAACACTTACAACGTAAATGCCGTCACACGTACGGCAATGGTAGTGGGAATCCTGGAAGAGGGTTCCGTCCGCATAGACAAATACCAGGCGATAACGTGTGACAAAGCTTTTTATGCCGGCCACTATTATTCGGACAAAGCGCCCGGATTGAGCCTTGCCGCCGTGCCCTCGATGGCGACCGCCTATGCTGTTTTAAAAGTCGCGTGCAAAGCCCAATTAGACCTGGATGCCGCCACCAAGAAACCCACCCAAGCGTTTGAATTATTAACCCTTATCGGAACAATTTTCACCTCGGGTTTGAGCACGGCCGCAGCCGCGGCCGCACTTGGCTGGCTTTGTCTGAGGTTAGGGTGTACACGCGGAGGCGCGGTATTTGCCGCCCTGACGTTCGCGCTGGCCACTCCAGCTTGGGGTTGGGCCACGTCTTTCTTCGGCCATGCCTTGGCCGGCAGTTGCTGCCTGTTGGGTTTCGTGGTCGCTATATATTTGCTGGAGAACAATATACAAAATAAAGGAAAATCGGCCCCTTGGATTCTCGTCGGCGGATTGCTCGGTTTCAGCGTTCTTGTTGAATATACCTTGGCCGTTGCCTGTGTAATTATCGGCCTGATGATCCTATGGAAACTCGCGATGGTCGCCAAAGATCGGGTTGTCCCCGCGTTGATCGGGTTGAGCATCGGAGCATTGCCGTCCGCGATTACTTTCTTGACTTATAACTATCTGATCTTCGGCTCCTGTTTCGACGTGGGATATAAACATGAAGTGGTTTTCCCGGGGATGAACCAAGGATTTATGGGTATTTCACTACCGAAATTATCCGCGCTCTGGGGAATCATAGGTTCCTCCCAGCATGGAATCCTATGGATCTCGCCCATTGCGGCTTTAATACCCCTGGCATTTTGGGCCTCGTTTTGCCCACGGAAAACTCGCGCGTATACGGCCGCCGCATTTTTCATTGTCGCTTATTTCATCTCCATGAACTCCTGTTATTATTACTGGTGGGGCGGGGCTTCCACCGGTCCCAGGCTTCTGACGCCGGCATTGGGCTTTGCCTGTCTTCCCTTGGGCTTCCTTTGGTCCGCGGCAGGGAAAAAGCAAAGAATATGTTTAATATCCATTTTGAGCGTCAGCGTTTTTACTTCGATGGCCTGCACGCTGGTCACCATGAACATCTTTTGGACCGAGTATTCCAATATCTTATTCCAAAAACTGATTCCAGACTTGCTCGCCGGACGCGTCCAAAACCTCGGTCAATTTATCGGCCTTTCTGGATATTGGAGTCTTGTGCCGCTCGTTCTTTTATGGGCGGTCGGCGCCCGGCATATCGCCCGGCTCATTCGCGGGCATGAGACTTCCAAAAAAATTCCCAGTAAACTGGTTCGGCCATACGGCATCACCTATATTGATTCCAAATTGCATAATGTAAAAAACATACACGCAAAAAGCATTCAAACCACGAACAAAGACTCTAATGCCGTTGCTACTTGCCGGAATTTGCTATAGTATGACATTTTAAGGACAAAATTGTCTTAAATGCCCTCATTTAACAGGATATAGCCCGGTGCCAGACGCATCAGCCGCCCAACAACCTTCCCCCATCAATCTGAAGGATCCCGTCATGGCGGCGTTCCTGGCCTGGTTGATTCCCGGCCTGGGACACTTGTATCAAGGCCGGATAGCCAAGGCGGTCTTGTTCTTTGTGTGCATAATGGGGATTTACGCCTATGGCGTTTATTTGGGAGGAAACAACAAATTAGGCTACGGCCGAGCGGTTTATTTCGCTTTTCGGGATGATGAATGGCGCTTGCCGTATATCTGCCAGATAGGCGTGGGACTGCCTTCCTTGCCCGCCTGTGTTCAAGCCATACGCATGAGTCACGGCAAAGCAGTATTTTTCAACGGCTTTATGGCCCCGCCTCGTCCAATAAACATGATTGATGAAAACAATCCGAATTTCCAGCAGCCGACTCTGGATAAGCTTCAGCACGACTTAAATCGCTATTTCGAACTGGCCACGTTCTTTACAATGGTGGCGGGCCTGTTGAACGTACTGGCTATTTATGATGCCGCAAGCGGACCGGTCATTGCGGTCCCGGCTAAAAAAGAAGAGCGGCCCGACAAATCTGAAAAGAGTTAAGAAAAAGGGGTCAGAACTATTTTCTTGTAAAAAACATTTTGTCTCGATTTTCTGTTGAAGCGAGAAAATAGTTCTGACCCCTTTTTCCGTTCCGGGAATCAAAAATTATGATCAACACAATCAATATACTAATATGTGCGACGTTTTTCGAGCGGTTATGGAATGCCGACATCTGGTATTGCCTGCCGGCAATAATCGCCATCAGCCTGGTGTACTCGGCCACGCGCCATGAAGCCATGGGCCCCATCCTACGTCACTCGCTGCGGACCGGGCTTTGGATTACCGGATTCATGGCGGTCTTTTTCTTGATCCTGTGGTTGATTTCCTGACTATTTTTCCAGCCGTTCGCTCGGGCAAATCATCAAAAGGACGCTCTTCGACTCGGTGCCGGGCAAGGGATAAGTTTTCAACTTTCGCAAAGCCAGGTTCTTCAGCAGTCCCAAATGCCGGGCTTCGCCACGCTCCTCCACCCAGGCCGGACCTTTAAGCACAAGCAGCCGACCGAATGATTCCCAATGGGGCTTAAACCACCGCAAAAGCTTTGCCAGCGGGGCCACCGCCCGAACGACCAGCGTATCGTACTTCTCTTGCTCTAACAGTTCTTCGGCCCGGGCGTTTTGGACCGGAATCTTCAGGCCCAGCTTCCGGACGATATCGCTTAACGCCTTAACCTTTTTTCCCACCGAATCGACCAGTGAAATCCTCAAATCCGCTCGTACAATGGCCAGCACCACCCCCGGCACGCCTCCACCGCTGCCTACGTCGAGCACTTTTTCGCCCGGTTTAAGAAATTCGGCAAAGGCAAGGCTATCGACCAGATCCCGGTCAACAAACTTCTCATAATCGGTGTGCCGGGTCAAGTTGATTTTCTCGTTCCACTGCCACAGCAGTTCGCAATACTGCTCTAACAATGCGATCTGTGCATCGGGCAGTTCAATGTGTCGCCGGGCCATCACGCCGGCCAGTTTTTCTTGGGGAAAATTCACGGGAGGTATTAGGGGATTGAGGACTGGGTTAGTAATTGTGAATTAGGTTTTATTGAATCTCATGTTAAATGTCGTATTCTCCGTTTAGCCCGGGAGCTTGCTCCCGGAGTTTTTTGCCTCAAACGCAAGCGTATATCCCGACGTTCATTATCTGACGTCCAATAGCTTAACTTATTTTATATATTGCACAATGTTTCGTTAGAGCATAACCTAGTTCTAATGCCATGACCTATTGCCTATAACCTATTGCCCACAAATGCTACTAGACCGCGAAGAATACGTTGAACAGGCATATTTTTTCCAGACCCTGCGCGAGCGAATGCAGCAGAGCATGTCCACGCAGGACCTGCTGATTGCCGCGCGCCAGGAAATTCTGGCCACCACTCAGTTGCCCTACGCTATCGACTTCATGGCTGACGAATTGAAGCTCACCGGCGGATTCGCCACGGCCATGGCCCGGCTGCCCCATTATTTCACCACTTTCCAGACTTTCATTATCGCCGAGGCGGAAAAGGCCGAAGGCCGATTCGATTTTCGCATCGCGCTTGAGATTCTCCAGCGCGAGGCCGAATACCGGGCACAAAATCCTTCGTGCCAGGGCATTTTCCTGTTCCAGTTCGAAATCATTTGCCGCAACCGGCTGGGATACGACCGCGGGCTGGAAGCCCTGGCCGGCGACGGCATCTATAATGACGACTGGCGCGATTGGATCCTCACCGTCCGCCGCCAGGTCGGGCTGGTGGATTTCTGCGACATGATTTACGTCCGCAGCGAACTGTATCGTAAAAATCGTGGTGGAACGGCCGAAAAACCCATCCTTTTCGGCGAAAAAGAAGGAAAAATCGCCTTGGCCAATCGCCGTAAAGATCCGTTATATCTTTTTGCCGCCCTGCAACGGCACCTGGGCTATCCCAGCGTCCCGCGCCCCAAGCCCGAAGATACCCATCGCTATGTCCTTCCCGCACTACAGCGCATGGTGGAACGGATGGAAATGCGGATAAAACTGCTGGAAGAAGAGTTCCGCGGCGGCATCAACCTTGCCCGCTTTTACGTCCCGCCGGGAGAAAAAGAAAAATGATGAGAAATGAAGGATGAATAAACATTGAAAAACAACCAATAAAAAAACCGCCTGCGGTTTCGTAAGCGGTTTTTTATTTTTTCATTCTTTATTCATCCTTCATCCTTCCTCCCTCATCCTTCCAGTTTCATCCTTTCTTTGCCGGAACTTGTTTGATCGTGGGCAGGTAAATGCCTTCCGGGGCTTTGGACATCTCTTTTGGCGTATGGCTGGTGCCGGCCAGATAGTTATGAATCGTGGCCGAGTCCTGCAAGTTTTCGAAGCACTCGGCCATTTTCATACGTAGTTTCTTTTCGTACAAATCCTTGTAGATCTCGTCGCGGACGTCGGCGAATTTCACATCCATGGGCTGCTGCGTGAATCCTTCGCATCGCAGGAGGATGAATTTGTCGTCCACTTGAATCACGCCCGATAGCTCGCCGGGTTTGAGGGCAAAGGCTTCTTTTTCCAAGACCGGTTGGCCGCCCCATTTTCTAATGGGCGGGACCTCGCCGCGCAAGGCGTTGCTGCCCGGCTCGATCGAGTATTGCGCGGCCAGATCGCCGAAGTATTCCGAGGTGTTGTGTTTCCTGGCTTTTTCGAAGACCTCTTGCGCCCGGCGTTGATTGTTTAGCACGATCGCCAGGCAACGAACTTTCTCTCCGTAGTTTGCCTCAAACCCTTTTTGCAGATCCTCCTCGGTAACATCCACTTTTTCGCCCGCCAATTTTCGTAACGCAGCCGAGGGCCATACGGCGTCGCGGCGATATAGTTCCAGCGAAAGGCCCTGCTCCTTGGCAACCTGCTCAATCCAGGCATCGACGTCCGGCGAGCCGTCGGGTTTTGGTTTCACCGTCAGTGCCGCCGCCCGGGCGATCTCCTCGTCCATATCCTTGTCGGAAACGGTGACGCCGCGTTTTTTACATTCCACTTCAAGCATTGTGCGATTAATCGTCGCTTCCAGCGCTTCAATGCCGTGCCGATCGATGCACTCCAGGGCCAAAACGCGGATGGTTATCGGCTCGCCATTGATCAAGGCGGCCACGCCCGGTGTTTTCCGCTGTTTGACCGGATCGCCCCATACCAACTCCAGCTTGGCGTTCTCCTTTAACTGCTGGAATACGTCGTTTGCCACCTTGCGCATCTTCCGATCGCGGATGATTTCTTCCAGTTTCCCGGCGACTTCGTCCAGTTTGCTATCCCGGGCCGGAATCAGGCTTTCGCGCTTCAGGATCACGTATTGCCCGCCGGCCGGAATGACATGCGATATCTCGCCGTCGGCCATGTTGAACGCGGCCTTCTCGATACCCTCATAATTGCCGTGCATGTGGATGGGCTGAATCAATCCCTTGGCCGCCGCGCTGGCCATGTCCTCGGAATAGTCTTTGGCCAAATTTCCGAATTCCTCGGGCTTGGCAATGGCCATTTCGTGGAGTTTTTTGGCCTTGTTTTCGTCTTGGCAGGCGATCAGCCGTGCTTTAACCGCCTGGCCGTACTGAGTTTCATATTCACGCACCAACTCTTCCTTGCTGATCTTCAATTTTTCGCCCGCCAGGCGCCGCAAAGCCAGCATGGGCCAGATTATGTCGTCGGCGTACTGCTCCGGGGTGATGCCCCGCTCCTGCTTTAACAGTTTGTACCATTGATCAAGCGGTATGCCGAATCGTGTCGCCATGCGCTCGATCTCGGCATCGATTTCCTGCCGGGTCACCGCGATATTCCGCCGCTTACACTCCCCGAGGATCAATTGTTTGTTGATCATTTGCTCCAGGATATCCTTGCCGTAATGCACCAGGCACTCTTGAGCAAGCTCTTCCCGGGTGATCTTCCGGCCGTTGACGGCGGCCACGATATCCGGCGGCAGCGCCTTCAGGTTGTCTCTGTTGGATAGCGGCGATGCCGAGCCGGCCGAAGCAGGCGATCCCTGCCGGGCATTAGACGCCGGATTGTCCGCCGAGGGTGACGATTGGTTTTTTTGCGGCGGCGTGGCAGCGGCCTTTTCCGGCCCTCCGCCTATGTAACGAATCATCACGCAAAAAGCGACGACAAACGCCGCCGTGGTAATAAGTCCCAACCATTTTTTCCAAGACCAGCCCCGGGAAACAGCCTTCCCTGTGTCATTAAGAGTCATGGCGGTTCCTCCTTAAACCGTTGACATTATTGAACTTGCGCGCGCATACACTATGCGCGCCTATTGTAGCGAGTGTCGTAGTATAAAAATACCGGCCGTTTGAAACAAGAGTAATTCTCGCAAGTATGTGAGCCTTGTGAACATCCTGTAATCGAATTTCCTCATCTTTCTCTATTTCCTTCTTGACGTACGACCTAAATGTGGATTATAATAGCTATAGATATCCACATTCAAGGTGAAGACCATGAAGACTGTACAGATGACGCTTGATGAAGATCTGGTGGCGGCGGTGGACCGTCTTGCCCGTAGGCTGAAGACGACGCGGTCGGCTTTTGCACGCGACGCGCTTCGCGAGGCTTTGGCCAACTACCGCGTGAAGGAACTGGAGCAGAAGCACCGTCTTGGATACCAAAAACATCCGGTCGACAGCGGAGAGTTTGACATCTGGCAAACCCAGCAGCAATGGGGTGACCAGTGAGGCGGGGCGAAGTCCGCTGGTACAAGTTTTCGCCGCCCGACAAAAAGCGGCCCGTGGTAATCCTTACCCGGGACGCGATTCTGGAGTACCTTGGCGATGTTACGGTAGCTCCCGTCACCAGCACAATACGCGATATTCCTTCCGAAGTTCGGCTCTACAAAGAAGATGGAATGTCCCAGGACTGTGCAATCAACTGCGACCATCTTCAGACGGTATCGAAGAACCGGCTGGGCGCATTGGTAACGACATTGTCCATTGCCAAAATGCGCGAGGTGTCCAGCGCCATCGCTTTCGCGTTGGGCCTCGGAAGATAATGAAGCCATTTATAGCCTCACGTTTGTTCGCCCAGCACGTCGTTCAGCACGTCCTCGCTGACGTAAATCGGCAAAGGCGGATTGCAGGTGACGGCCACGGCTATGGCGTCGGAGGGCCGGGCGTCGATCTCTAGCAGTTCGCCGTCGTGGCGCACACGGAGCCGAGCGTAATAGGTGTGCTCTTTCAGTTCGTTGATTACCACGTCCTGAAACTCGCCGCCGAGATGTTCGACGATGCTCACGATCAGGTCGTGCGTCAGCGGGCGCGGCGCGGAATAGCCTTTTACACGCCGGTCGATGCTCGTGGCCTCGAAAATCCCGATTAAAATGGGGAAAGTCCGCTCCCCATCGACCTCTTTCAAGTAAATCACCTGCTGATCGTTGATCTCGCTGATGATGATCCGCGATAATTCCATGGGAATAGGCATGGCAGAATCCTCGCACCCGATTCAGACTTCAATCTCTGAGAATAGTATATCCATCAAGGGAAATCCAATAACCGCCGTATCGCTAATTATAAGCCCCCGGCCGACAGCAAGGCTAGTAGGCCAAAATATAACACTAGCGGTTTCGCCAGGTTTTCCAAGAAGTTTTGACTATTCCCGGCAGGGCGTGGAACAAGAAAGAATACCAACTGCGATAAGGCATTTTATAGTGGGGCACCGGATCCATTTGGATCGCCTTCTTGGCCTCGCAGCTTAACATGCACAGCCCGCAACCTATGCAGCGTTCGACTCGATGGCGATGGGTTTTGGCCTGTATATCGACTGTGATCGCCCCCATGGGACAGGTTTTTGCGCATTTGCCGCAAAAAGAGCATTTTTCGAGATCGAATTGAGGCAGGAAATGAGGCGGAGCGATGAATCCCGGGGCGTTGAACTCCTTTATCGCCCTCATTCCATGACAGCAGCAACCGCAACAGGAGCACGAACTCTGCCCTTTGGACGAGGCCACGTTCATCATCCAATTGACCATTCCGTGCGATTCGGCCTCGCGTTTGATCTCCAAGGCATTTTTTTTCGAGATGCGTTTGAGGAACCCGCGCTCAATGCCCTTTCCGGCCCATTGGCCCATGACCAGGCAATTTCCCACGGGTTTGCCGCAGCCCCGGCCCAAGACTTGCATGGCCGTACGGCACTGGCAATTGCCCACCCCAAAGGTATCGAATTGGTCCAGCACGATTTCCAACCGGTCTGAAGGAAGGGCCATGGGATGGGCGTCCAGGGCCTTTCCCACGGGCAGATAGCGGACCGGCGGCGGTAGAGTATGGGCGTAATCCGCAGTATAACCGGTTTCGTAGAGTGCCTCGAACAGTTCTATAAAGCGGCGGTGCCAATCGGTCAGAGTATCCATGCTGTGGGAGATGAGAACCATCTCAAAGATGCCACCAGTAATGGGTATTAGCGCATACTTTCTCCGGTTATCCGGCCCAGAACAGGTGATCGCCCGCTTCTGAAAGGCCAGGCTATCGAGGATCGGCACGATTTCCTCGATCCTCCGGTGTTCGGCCCTTGCCAGAAAGGCGGCGGTTTTGCCTATAAACGGCGCCATGTGCCGAACCACTCCGGCTTCTTCCTCGGTAAAAAGATGTTGCACAAAGGCTATCAGTTCGTCGCAAATCGGAGGGCCTAGCAAAAAAGGACTGGAAAGTTTTTGTGAGGCCTCCAAGTACGCCCGGGGCACATGCGGATAATCGCCGATTTTTCTGGGCTTTACGGTTTTAATACGGGGTACGGAAGAACCAACAAGAGGTTGATTTACCTGGATTACCCGGCTTCCTATGTTCATTTTTTCCATGCCCATCTCCTTTTAGACTTAATTATAGGAGATAATATACCTGAACTTTCGCAGATTTTATGATGGAAATTGATAGTGAAAACAGGACGGGGTTCCTTGTAAACTTTGTGTGGTTAAACGCAAAGGACAAGGAGGTCCCCATCCATGTTTACGAGCATACCCTCTAT
>JBEKFZ010000053.1:0-29145 GCA_050013075.1 Thermoguttaceae bacterium
CTGCAAATGCGAGTAGGTTTGATTGCGCAGATCGGCGAAAATCCGCTCGCTCACCCAAGCCAATACGTAAGTCCTGGCCCAGGCCAGCAGCCAAGCCACAATCGCCGCTCCGGCATATAGGGATAGATATAAGGGGATATAGCGAAAAATTCCGGCCACGATATCATTTACCATGGGCCTGGTCAGATACATCGAGAGCAACGTGGCTGCATTGCAGGCAAGCATCAGGGAAAACCCGAACAAGATGGCAATTGCCCGAGGCTTGGCAAAGCGCGACAACCGCCACAGCGACTGTATCGACGGTTTGGCCTTGGCCGCCTCGCATTCCGGGCAAGTAATTTGCTCCGGCCCTAATAAGGCGCCGCAACTCGGACAAACCGCGGCCAGATATTCCGCGGAATCGTCTTCGTCGCCTTGGTCTCCCTCTTGCAGGCGTTCGAAGCGCAATGCCAAGCGATGGGCGGCGTTGACTTTGCCGGAGGTGAAGCGCCAGTGATGCAGGCTGCTCATGGGGCCGATCAGTTCCAAGATGCCCGCGCCGCCTTGTTCCCGAGCCCGAAGAACCAAGGAAGGATCGATTTTCCAGGACTGAAGGCCGTTATTGGGAGTCGCGCCGGACTTTGAGTCGCCTTCCAAAGGTCCGACCGTCAAAAGCCGGCGGTCGGTTAGCACTACCAGTCCCTGGGCGTAATTCAATTGTCGGTCGAGATCCGGTTCCAACCAAACCAAAGGCGTTTCGCCGGGGGAAAGTTGGGTTTCCACCACGCTACGCAACTGAAGCGCTACGTTTTCCCAAAAATCATGCGTGGAATTCAAAGGACCGGACACAGGCAATATTTACAGAACCATGCAGAATCGACAAGCCATTGTCGGATGGAAGTTTGTTAGGTGAGACGCTAATTGACTATTCAATTATTCGCTACGTATTTGAAAAACGAATTGTTCCAAAATGGGGGTATATATCGATCTATTAGGAACCCGCGGCTTAATGGGAAGCTTTTCATGCTGCTATGCGATTTAAAAAGGTATAAGGAAAAAGTACGCTCCAAACAAAATTATTTGGCAGTTTCAATATATTGTTATCCATTATCTTATAAGAGATGTTTATAAATTGTGCGATTATTATAATTCTGCCGATTATACCGGGTGTGTAAAGACTGAAAGTCTTTCAAACTCCCTGTGCTTTACCCAACCCGGGTGATTGTAACGTATTATTTACTAAAGGTATCGAGCCGATTTCACCCCGGTTCGCGACCATACAAAATACATATATGTTGGGGCAGCAGATTATCTGCTGCCCCAACATAATGAGCTAATCGACTTATCAAATACATTGGCAGCCATCGATACGGTTCTGTTTCTTGAACCAAGGCTGAAAAATCCGCTTCCCCTCTTTAGTTGCATAACAGACCATTAACTGATTGCAGTTATGAAAATGGTTTTTTATAACTAAGTATAGAAGCCATAAGACGTTATGTCACGGAAATCAGCCTAGGCGTTAAAGTCATTATTAACGGTTTTTACCAGTAAAACATGTTTATGCTACCTGGAAATACGCTTCCCCATGGGGAAGCTTTGGATTTTTTTCAGCCGGCTATTGCTTTTTTTAAGCCGCCTGGATTAAATAGATGTATGGAGTTGGCCAACGCTGCGGGGACGTTTAGTTGTCGGCCGTACTCTTCCTACCAGGGGTTCTTCCTGCCTATGCCCAATCGAGCCAGTTCAATCAAATAACCAAAAGAGTGCTGTAGTCTGCGCACTCTGGCGAATTCTTGAATAAGTGGGTAAAACAGGATGAATGAATACAATTGTAGTAGATCAGGATAAACAGATTAAAAAAGAAAGTTTACCAAAATTCATATCCAGACAGATTAATACAAGCCGGACGGAGGCGGCTGTCAAAAGTGTATTTCATGGAGTGATGACAATAGAAGGTGTTAACGAACGTGAGGAAACACGATTGGATTTAAGGGTGGTTAGGGTTGGTAGGGTTATGGGGTAAATAAAATTTACCGATACAACACTTTAACCACTTGCAACGTAGATCGTTCTAGGAAGGATCGATCACCGTGATTCCGCAAAAGCTAGCAAGTTTAAATAGTGAGACACACAACCATGGAATACCGCAAGGTGTTGGCTCTGCGCGGCCCGAACATCTGGGCAAACTTTCCGGTGATCGAAGCCTGGATCGATCTGGGCGAATTAAAGAATTCGCCGTCTAACGAAATCCCCGGCTTTAACGAGCGATTAATGACCTGGCTGCCGACGATGATCGAGCATCGTTGCAGCATCGGCGAGCGCGGCGGGTTTTTCCAGCGACTACGGATGGGAACCTATCCCGCTCATATCATCGAACACATCACGCTGGAACTGCAAACTCTGGCCGGCACGCCGGTCGGATTCGGCAAGGCCCGGGAAACTTCCGAAGAAGGCGTGTATCGGATCGTGGTCCGGTACGTGGAAGAGAACCTGGGCCGCGAATGTCTGAAAGTCGCCACCGATCTGTTTCTGGCGGCGGTGTACGATAAACCCTTCGACGTGGCCGGGGAAATAAATCGGCTCCGCGACCTGGCCCAGCAAAACTGCCTTGGCCCAAGCACCAACGCAATCGTGGAAGCCGCAAAAGCGCGGGGCATTCCGGTGCGGCGGCTGAACATCGAGAGCCTGGTTCAGTTGGGTTACGGTTGCAAGCAGCGGCGAATTCAAGCGGCCGGGACGGACCGCACAAGCGCAATAGCCGAATCGATCGCGCAAGACAAGGAACTTACCCGGGTGTTGCTGCAATCGGTCGGCGCGCCGACTCCCGAAGGACGGCCTGTAACCAGCGCCGAAGACGCTTGGGAGGCAGCCTGCAAGTTAGGCCCGCCGGTGGTGGTCAAACCGCAAGACGGCAATCAAGGCCGCGGGGTTGCGGCGAATCTAAGCTCGCGCGAGCAGGTTATGGCCGCATATCAAGCCGCGCACAAGGAAAGCCCGTCGATCATCGTGGAAAAGTTCGCCTTCGGTCAGGACTATCGCATATTGGTGATAGGCGGAAAAGTAGCGGCCGCGGCGCGGCGCGAACCGGCGCACGTCCTCGGCGACGGAAAACACAGCATCGCCCAGTTGGTGGATATCGTAAATATGGATCCCCGGCGTGGCGAGCATCATGCCACGGTGCTGAGCAAAATCAAATTGGATGCGATTTCGCTGGCGGTTTTGGCCGAGCAAGGTTTTACGCCCGACTCGGTGCCGCCCAGCGGCGCGGTGGTGTTGATCCGGCGGAACGCGAATTTAAGCACGGGCGGAACGGCTATCGACGTAACGGAATACGTTCATCCCGAGGTGGCGGCTAGGGCGGTGGATGCCGCCAAGATAATCGGCTTGGATATCGCCGGCATCGACATTATAGCCAAGGACATCAGCCGGCCGCTGGAAGAACAAGGCGGGGTGATCGTGGAGATAAACGCTGCGCCGGGTCTGCGCATGCACTTGCAGCCTTCGGCGGGCGTTTCCCGGCCGGTAGGCGAGGCGATTGTCGACCTGCTCTATCCCGAAGGCGAAAACGGCCACATTCCGCTGGTCGCCGTGACCGGCGTAAACGGCAAGACAACGACCACTCGGTTCATCGCCCATATTATCAAAGGCGCCGGCAAGTTGACGGGCATGACCTGCACCGACGGCATTTACATCGGCGAGCGGCGGATCGATAACGGCGATTGCAGCGGGCCGAAAAGCGCCCGGAGCGTGTTGATGACCCCCGGCGTGGAGGCGGCGGTGTTCGAGACGGCCAGGGGCGGAATACTCCGCGAAGGGCTGGCTTTCGACTACTGCGACGTGGCCGTGGTGACCAACATCAGCGACGGCGATCATCTGGGCATCTCAGAGGTGAACACGCCCGAGGACCTGGCCGAGGTGAAACGCTGCATCGTGGACGTGGTTTCGCCCAAGGGCTACGCGGTTCTCAATGCCGCCGATCCGCTTGTGGTGCAAATGGCGCCTCACTGTCCCGGGGGCGTGCTGTTTTTCGCCATGGACGGCAACAATCCGGTAATCGCACGGCATCGCGGCGTGGGCGGACGCGCGGTGTTCGTCCGCGACGGACAGATTATCTTCGCCGAGGGAAATCGCGAGGAAATCCTGATGCCGGTGGACGCCGTTCCATTGACGATGGGCGGGAAGATCACCTTCCACGTTGAAAACACCCTGGCCTCCACGGCGGCGGCATGGTGCCTGGCAGTACCCTTGGACATTATCCGCTCTCGGGCGTCTACGATCGCGGCCGACATGGGCAAGGTGCCCGGCCGGTTCAATATCCTGGATATCGACGGGGCCACGGTTATCGTGGATTACGGCCATAACGTACATTCCTTGACGGCGGTGCTGGAAGTGGTGGAAAAATTCCCGCACGAGCGCCGCATGGCGGTATATTCCACGGCCGGGGACCGGCGCGATTGCGACATGATCCGGCAGGGCGAATTGCTGGGCGCCGCCTTCGACCGCGTTGTTCTTTACGAGGACCATTATCGCCGCGGCCGTGCGGAAGGCGAGATCATGGGCCTGTTCCGCAAGGGCGTGGAATCGGCATCGCGGGCAAAGGAGATTATCGAGATTACCGGCGCAGTGAAGGCCGCCGAAGCGGCATTGAACATGGTCCAGCCCGGCGAGTTGCTGCTGTTGCAGGCCGATAAGATAGACGAGACGATGGACTGGATACGGAACTATATCTCGACGATGGTCGAACAAAAAGCGGCGGCCGAGGAGTTAATCGAACAGGCGGCGGCCGAACCCGTATCAGCGCCGGAGCCTGCCGCTGCGGCAAAAGAGAAATTAACCGCAACCGAAGTCGGCGGGACCATCCTGGCCGAAAGTTCCGCCGCGAAAGCATAATCAATTTAACCGCTATACTTCAACAAGCCGCTTGCGGTTTCGCGATGCACAAAATTACGGCAGTTTGTGGCCGAGTTTGTCGCGCTTGGCGGCCAGGTAGCGGGCGTTGTGCTCGTGGATGGGGCCGACGATGGGGACCTGGTCGATCACTTCCAGGTCGAACCCGCCGTAGATAAAGGCGTCGGTTTTTTTGGGGTTGTTTGTGAGCAAACGGACGCGGGAAAGACCCAAATCTTTTAGAATCTGGATGCCCACGCCGTAGTCGCGACTGTCGACTTGATGACCCAGGGCCAGATTGGCCTCCACCGTGTCCAGCCCCTGATCCTGAAGGTTGTAGGCCTTGATTTTTTCGGTCAAACCGATGCCACGGCCCTCTTGCGGCAGATAGACCAGCACGCCGGCGCCTTCCTGGCTGATCATCTGCAAGGCCATCTGAAGTTGGTCGCCGCAGTCGCAGCGGAGCGAGGCAATAAGATCGCCCGTGAAACAGGACGAATGCAAACGCACCAGGGGCTGGGCCGCTTTGGTCGGGTCGCCAATAACAATCGCCACTGGCTCTTGTTCCTCGTACTTCACGCCATAGGCGATGATCCGGCCGGAACCGAAGCGAGTGGGGAGATTTGCTTCGTCCACGCGGAAAACCAGTTTTTCGCTGCGGCGGCGATGGCGGATAAGGGCCTCGATGCTGATGATTTCCAGGTGAAACTTGTGGGCCAAGGCAAAAAGTTCGTCCCGGGTGGCCCGATCGCCGGTTTCGCCAAGTATTTCGATGAGCACGCCCGATGGTTTCAGCCCGGCCATGCGGACCAAATCGACGGCGGCTTCGGTGTGGCCGGCGCGGCGGAGCACTCCGCCTTCCTTGGCGATCAAGGGGTCAAGATGCCCGGGCCGCAAAAAATCGGCCGGTTTGCTATTGGGGTTGAGAATTTCGCGGATCGTGGTGGTGCGTTCCTGGGCCGTGACGCCCGTGCGGCAACTTTTATGATCGACCGGCACGGTAAAAGCCGTCTGAAGGGGAGTGGTGTTGTTCTCGACCATTAGCGGCAAATCGAGCCGATCGGCCAATTCGGGCAAGATTGGCATGCAGAGCCGACCCCGGCCGTGGGTAATCATAAAATTGATTATTTCCGGGGTGACCTTTTCCGCTGCGCACACAAAATCGCCTTCATTTTCACGGTCTTGGGCATCAACCACGATAACGATCCGGCCCGAGGCGATGGCTTCTATGGCGGATTGAATTGTCGAAAACTGGTAAGACACTCGCATTCTCCTCTGTTAAACTACCATCATTATAAACAGTGGAAAAACCGTTGTCACGGGCAGGTATTGCGTCTCGGATTGCCAAATCTGCCTTGGGACGGAAGTTTTAGTCCTTAGCCATCCACCCAATTTGACGCGAAAGAACAACTACCGCCCCAACTCTTGGTCTATTTGTCTTGGAGCTATGGGTAAACTGCGTAAGTAGCATAGATTTTACCGGTTATAACAATTTTCTCGATTTTTCCGATTGTTCCGCCGATAAGGGCTTATTGAAGGTCTAGTCGGATACATAGTGAATATCCAAATTAGGTCTGTAAAAGGGAGGGAATATAAGCGATGAGATCAATTATTTTAAGCGGGATGATTTGCAGTCTGTTTTACCTGGGTGCAATCGCCAGGGTTGATGGAGCGACATATTCGCGCCCCGGCAGCGATGATTGCGGATGTGGATGCAATAACTCCTGCGGCGGAGGTTGGAATTGGTGGTCGCTAAAAGGTTGTACATGCCGAAACGACGGTTGCGAGGACGATTGCGGTCATCCAGGCTGCTGGCCCCGTGCTCGGTCTTGCGATCCATGCGGCGATTGTTGCCGCCCGATGACCTGCCACGACAAGACTTACTGCGGACCGCTGACTCCGATCTTTGCCTTATTTACACGCAATTGTTGGAGTAGCTGCGGGTGCGGGGAACGTTATTGGGGAGATTTTTACGGCGATCCGCCAGACTTTTGCGACCCCTGCGACCGGTGCGGAAATTACACCGGCGGTTGGAACGGCTGGAACGGCGGCAACTCACAAGGCTGCAACTACGGCAGAGGTCAGGCAACAGTCGAGCAAATGGCGCCGATGGAAGGAAGGGTCATCTCCCAAAGCGATCGTGTTTCCAGAAAAGCTCCCACCCCGGCGTCAAAAATTCGCACAACAGTCAATCAATAAATTACATCAAACAAACTTGTTCCCACGCTCCGGCGTGGGAACATATCAACCACAAATCATCTTTCAAGCCCACGGATTGCAATCCGTGGGCTTTTTTCGTTCCAAACTTAGTGCCTATCCAAATACCCATTTTTGTCATCCTGAGCATAGCGAAGGATCTTGATAATAGAGGCTAGATTCTTCGCTTTGCTCAGAATGACGAACGGTTTTAGGATAAGCTCTTAATAAAAACTGAATCCTGAACCCTGAACCCTGAACCCTGCTCTCTGACAGTGGCAAGGCGAATATGAATTGATTATCATGGACCAGATGGCCGGCGTTCACATTATGCTCGAAATGCTTGCCGGCTGCGGCGTGCGGTATTTATTCGGCAATCCGGGAACCACCGAACTGCCGCTATCCGACGCCATGGCCGACGAGCGCCGCATTCAATATATTCTTGCCTTGCAGGAAGTACCTGCCGTGGCCATTGCCGACGGTTACGCCCAGGCTTCACGCCTGCCGGGGGTGGTGAATTTGCACGCCTGCTGCGGATTGGGCAATGGGATGGGCATGATCTACAATGCCTTTCGCGAAGGCACGCCGCTAGTGATAACGGCCGGGCAGCAGGATCAGCGGATGCTTTTTGAAGAGCCGATTCTATGGGGCCGGATGGTTGACGCGGTAAGACCCTGGACAAAATGGGCCGAAGAGATCCGCCGCGTGCAAGACATACCATCGGCGATTCGCCGGGCATTGCAAACGGCAATGGCGCCGCCCACCGGTCCGGTGTTTCTGGCATTGCCGCTGGACGTGCAAATGGCCGAGGCCGAAAGCGGCTTGGACCTGACTCCGCCGCGGTTGCCCGACTTTCTGGTGCGTGCGCCGATTGGGGCGCTGCGTCAAGCGGCCGGGATTTTGGCCAATGCCAAGAGTCCGGGCATTTTGGCGGGCAGCCGGATTTGCGAGGCCGACGCGGTTACGGAGTTGGTTTCCGTTGCAGAACGATTGGGCGCGCCGGTGATGCACGAGGCGACTACGTCGCACGGCAGGTGCGGTTTTCCATCCGATCATCCGTTGGCCTCCACGCAATTGCCGTTCTGGTCGCCGGAGGTTCGCGAGTATCTGGCCGAATTCGACGTGCTGTTGGTGGCAGGCATGAAACTCATGCAGCAGTATATCTACCACGAACCCAGGCCCATTCCCGAACACATCCGGCTGGTTCACATCGACGACGATCCTTGGGAGTTGAACAAGAATTATCCATTAGAATCGGGCGTGATCGGCCATCCAAAGACCGCGTTGTCCGAATTAGCCGCTCTGCTGGATGAAACGATGACGCCGGAGCAAAGCCGGGCAGCCCGGGAGCGATTGATTGCGCACGGCAAAAAGCGCAGGCATGAGTGCGAGGCCTTGCGCCGCGAGGCGGACAGTCAAAAGGATTGCCGGCCCATTTCACCGCTGTACTTTATGGAAACCATTGCCCGAATTTTGCCGCCCGACGCGGCCGTAATCGAGGAAGCGCCCACCACGACCATGGGCGGATATTTCGAGCGCACCGGTGCGTTAAAAAACACCAGCGGATATTTTGCCCAGCGGGGCTGGGCCTTGGGCTGGGGATTGAATTGTGCAATCGGCGTGAAACTGGCCTGGCCCGACCGGCCGGTGCTGGCGTTGATCGGCGACGGCTCGGCCATGTACGGCATCCAGGGCCTATGGACTGCCGCGCATTATCGCATTCCCGTCACCTTCGTGATCTGCAACAACAACGAGTACAAAATCCTCAAGGATTGCGCCAAGGTGCTAAAGCTCCCGGCGGCCTGCCAGGAGCGTTTTGAAGGACTGGACGTGGTTGATCCGGCGATAGACTACGTCGCGTTGGCCCAATCGCTGGGCGTTTCGGCCCAACGCATTTCCGATCCTGACGAGCTAAGCAACACCGTTTGCGAATCTTTCAAAAGCGACACGCCCCGACTGATCGAGGTCCCGGTGCGGCATCCGGAAATATGATGATTGCGATAATGTGTGATCGGTTCATTGTAAGGCTTTAATTTTTACGGCTTTTCCGCGGCTTCGGCATAATCTTTTGTAGAGGATAGAATGCCTACAATGTTGATTGCGGTGGTAACTAACACAAACATGCCGAGAATAAGCCTTAGTTGTCCCTTGCCAGGATCGCTGGCACTAAGGAAAAGCCAAACGGCAAAACAGATTCCTATAATATTTGCGGCAAGCGCTATTACACGCAGCAAGCGCGAGTATCTCCTATTAATCGATAAGATAGTTGCGCTGCCAGTTATGAGGAGCCAGAGATAAGATATCCACAAATTCGTTGATGAGCCGTTCAATCCCTCATGGGCAGTATATCCTATGGCGTTTTGAGATACTTCATGGTTAGCCAATAAATGGATTATTCCACCACCACCCAGTATCGCCAAAATCCAAGCCGATATACGAGCTGCTTTATTAATAGTATTCATTATTCTTTCCCCCATCTAAATTAGGTTAACATGTAGTGTAGCCGCTACTTGATGTGATAGTTTTTCCTCGGATTGCAGCACGGCGAGATAGGCTCGTCTGTGGACGCACACATAATGTTTTCAATTGACAAATGTCGCCTTGACCCTTCGTGATAACTTAAAATACGGAATCCAAATCGCCGCCACTAAAACTCGTTTGATGACAGCAATTATAACAACCTGCTTATCGATGGAGCCAATTATCGCCAAACCCAAAGCCGATAATAATAACGGCGTCACAAGCCAAATTATGATAAGGCGAATTACGGTTTGCGGTGCATTTTTCCGTTTCTTGAAAAATCTATCGACGGCGATCAGTAGATAGATCAATATTGCAAAGTTGACAAAAAACGCGATTAGCGAGCAAATACAAACCCCTATTCCCAAGCCCATCGCTTCTTTAAGAAACGGTATTGCTTGGATTAACTCGTATAATCCCAAGACCGCCGAGAACGCCAGTAGAATAGCGGTAAGGTTCAGCCACCCTTTAAAACCAACTGCATTGGCGTATACCGAGATGTTTTGTTGGTCGTCCATTTTTAGCTCCCTGCTAATTCAGTACGTTTTCGATTATGACAACTCAAACATTTTGTTATCGAGTTAAGCTCCATGCAAGGCTTGGGAGCCCAAAGCAGGCCTTTCCCACAAAACTCTGATGGAAAAGCTCAAAGCATTCCCATGACGCCTATAATCAAGAAAATGGTTCCTATGAGGACAAGGACCAGACCAAGTGCCTTGGCCGGGATTCCAGTGACCTTCTTGTTCTTGGTAATTGTGATGCCATCCCGAATCGTTTGAACCCCACCAATAATTGCGGCAACTCCGATAATAGCGCAGACCAGGGCCATCGTCCGCTCTCCTTTCTTGCAGTTAGTTGAGGGTGTCCTGAAATTAGTTGCGAGGTTTGCTTCCCTTGCCCTTTGTTGGTTCACGATCATGGCTGGCTTTCTTATCAAGCAGTTCCTTCAACTCCTGCATTTTAGTCGGGAAGCGGTTCACTAGGTACCAGTACTCTTTCCTCTCTTTCTCAAACTGATCCAAGTAACGGACTGCTGTTTCAGTCTCTCCTGCGCGTGCAGCCCCTATCAAAGCATCTAAAAACGCCTCGCCCCGTCGATCATCGCACCAGATTTCATTTGCGGTAGACAATGCGCTATCAAAATCTTTCAGGTTCACATATGCATGCGCAATTATTTGAAGTGCTTTATACTTAAAACAGTCCAATGATTTAGTTTCAAACGCGTTATACGATTCTGTTGGTCCGAGATAATGTGCTCTCATATTCATCGCTAAACCACTTGCCTTTTCTAAAGTTCGATGTGCGCCAACGGTGTCCCCCTCTTTCGCTTGTTGCTGAGCTTTCTCCACCATCTTTTTCACCTCTTCAAACACAGGCCCATCTGGATCGGGAAATTTTTTGAGAAGTTTTTCGATTTCCTTATTCGCTCCAATTCTCTGATAATGGTTATTCTTAAAAATGTCTAAATAATGAGTTGCTGTCTCGGTCTCCCCGGCTCGCTCAGCCTCTAGAATAACATCGCGCTCCGCCATAATGCATCGTTCCGAATAACGTATTTCTTGCGTAAGGTTATAGGCGTTGTCAAAGTCCTTCAATACTATATAAGCACGCACAATCTCGTGAAGAGCCTTATCTTTGGGGGTATCTCTAACCTGATCATTTAATTCAAGGTTCATTGTCAGGTCATGTGCCTTTTCCAGTGTGAGACGTGCATCAATAATCTTTCCCTCCTTCGCTTCTTTTTTGGCTTTCTCTACAAGTTTCAGCACTTCCACAAACACGGTTTTATCAGATTCCGACGACTCCGAATCCTTGCTGGCAGAAACGGTAGCCTTGGCCTTCGTCTGTGATTGGCTATTATTGCGATTGGCTTCCTGATTTAGCAGTTCTTTAAGCTTTTTCGTCTTGCTCGGGTATAATTCAGTAAGGACTACTCTATAATCCTTCTCAATCTGATGCGAGTAATCGATAGCCGTCTCGGTATCTCCGGCCTGCACGGCCCCCATTACAACATTTAAAAATGCCTCATTCTTGCGATCACGATTATTAATATCTTTTGCAGTTGTTATGGCGCGCGGAAAATCTTTCAGTTCCACATAAGCACATACAATCTGGTGGAGCGCGAGATCTTTAAATCTGAGTTGTAAATCTTCCCTGAACTCCCTACCTTCTTCTATCAGTTTACGTGCTTTTTCTAGTGTGACATGCGCATCAATGAGCTTTCCCTCCTTTGCTTCTCTCTTAGCTTCCTCGACTACTTTCAGCAGTTCTGCAAATGCATCCTTTTCAGAAGTTGAAGAACCCAAATCCTTACTGGCAGAAGGCCAAGGCAAGATATTGCGCCCCCCCCGGTTTGTGCCACGGTCCTGTTCTATCGCTTGACCGGCTTTTTTGAATTCCAACTCAAGCTTAGTTACCCGCGAAGCATGGATTTCCAATTCCTTTTCAATAGGATCGTACCCTTCCAACTTTACAACGATCTTGGCGGTTCCCGGTTCTACTTCAAATAAATCAGGCGTAACGCCTAGTTCCTTTCCGTCCAGAAAAACTTTTGCGCCTGCTGGAGTTGTGCGAACATAAAGCTCGGTCGTCGGTTCCTGGGCAGATATCGGTTTTGTATCGAAGAAACCGAGGATTCCCAGATAAAACAGGTGGAAGAATACTATTGCTGGTTTGTTTAAGAAGTTCATAAAAGCTCCCCTATGGCATAAAAATGTTTCTGGTTACAATTTCTATATAATATGTATATATTCTGCCCGGTAAGGGCGATTGTCAACCGTTTCTACAGGACACAATATATACAGGTACGAATCTGATTATATGCAATAATGACGTCTAATAGGTATATGCGCGGCAAGATGGATATCAGGCTTTGTTAATTGATAAATTGTCCGATTTATATTAAAATCAAGCTGTTTTCCAAGAAGAAAGGGTTCAATAGGTGGTGGATTCAGGTCCGGCGGATTCTTCGGCCATCAGTAGCAAAACGCAGGCCACGTTGCTTAATCGCTTGCGGGACGGTTCGGACGCGCTGGCCTGGGAAGAATTTTTCCAGCGATATTGGCGGCTGATTTATGCTTATGCAAGGCGGTGCAATTGCTCGGAGCACACCGCGGAAGAAGTCGTGCAAGATGTGATGTTGAAAGTCTTCGAACAGAAAGACTTTTTTCATTATGATCCGGCGCGAGGTCGGTTTCGCGATTGGCTGGCCGCGGTGGTGCGAAACAAGGCGGCCGAGTTGCGGCGCAGGCCGTCGGAAAGAGTCCGGGCCAACGGCGGAAACTCGGTAATCAACGGCGTCGAGCCGCGGTCGGATGCACTTCAGCCCGATGACGTTTGGGAAAATACCTTTGAACAAGCCTTGCTACTGGTGCTGCTGGACGCAGTTCGGCGGGAGATGAGTCCCAGGGCTTACTTGGCGTTTGAACTTTTTACGCTCCACGAAATACCGGGAGCGGCCGTTGCAAAGCAAACGGGCTTGACCCGCAACGGGGTGTATCGGGCATGCAAAAGAGCCTTGCAAAGGCTGAAGGAACTGGGGGCCGCATATCGCGAGGACGGCCAACTCAGCGAGAGCATCAAACAGGCGATTCGATCGCAACCGCAGGCTGCGGTCGAACAGTCGCTTGCCACGCGAATTGAAAAAAGCATGCAATCGCGAGGTTAAAAAACCGCTTGCGGTTTAGCGCTGCCTGATATTAATTGTTTGAATCTACACTAGCATCTGAGGCAAAAAACTCCGGGAGCAAGCTCCCGGGCTAAACGGATAATAAAACTGCTGTCCCAAAAAACCGTGAACAGAAAACTGTTTACCGATAACCGATTCCATGTCTGATAACCAAGAACCTCCGCAAGTTCCGGACTACGACCTTATTCGTCCAATCGGCGAGGGCGGATTCGGCCGGGTGTGGCTGGCGGCCAATCAGACCACCGGCCGTTTGCGCGCAGTAAAGCTCATTCCATTACGGCGATCGGGCACGACCGACGCGGCCGGCCGGGAAATCGTATCGCTTACGCGTCTGGAGGCGAATCTGGGCCATCGGCACCAGAATTTGTTGAACATTCACCATGTGGGCAAGACCGCCGATTATCTGTTTTACGTGATGGACCTGGCTGACGACGTTTCCGGCTCTCCGGCGTGGAATGATCCGAATTATCATCCTGCCACCTTGCGGAAACGCCTGGAAAGCGGTCCCCTGGATCCTGAGGAATGCTTTTCTTGCGCGCGGCAGTTATTGGCCGGTTTAGCGTCTCTGCACGAGGCGGGCATGGTGCATCGCGACGTGAAGCCGGCGAACTGCCTTTTCGTCGCGGGAGAATTAAAGCTTGCCGATTTCAGCCTGTTGACCGAGGCCAGTCCGCTTGTATCACGGGTTGGAACTGAAAAGTACATGCCGCCGGACGGACACATGGATGTCCGTGCCGATGTATATGCCGCCGGATTGGTGATATACGAAATGGTCACGGGATTGCCCACCAACCGATTTCCCGGCTTGGGAGAAATGGGGCGTCAAGTAGTGAATGATCCCTTTTTAAGCGATCTGATCCGAGTGGTTCTGCGAGCCTGCGAGGTCGATCCGCAGCGGCGTTATCGCAACGCCCGGGAAATGCTACAGGAATTGAAGGAACCCGATCCGCGGAGCGCTCTGCGCCGAACCCGCGTAAAACGGCTGACGGCAGTCTGCTTGGCATGTTTTACCATATTGCTTTTAGTCTGGGCGGGAGTATGGCTAAGTAGGCCGCGGCTGGTCCACGTCAATTTTACTTATCCTTTTGAAGCGACTATTTACTTGGACAATATCCTCCAAGTCGATGCCGAGGGACATCCATACCGGACGCCTTGCACAATTGAAGATCTGCAAGCTCAAACATATCATGTTATGTTCAAGCACGATAAACTGGGAGAATTGGACGCGGGGCAAAGAGATTTTTCCAAAGATCGGCACATCGAGGCACGCTGAAAATCTGAAACGGGAGCGGAAAACTCCGACGGTCGTTGAGCGTTGTGTATGGCATTTTTTGTTCCCATGCCGGAGCGTGGGGACAAGGAAAGTAGTAAGAAACTATCCGAAAAGTCCATTTGTCATCCTGAGCGAAGCGAAGGATCTCATCGGATAGGTATTTTCCCCCGGATTCTTCGCTCCGCTCAGAATGACGGGAAAGGTTTTCGGATAGTTTCTAAGTCGTTATCAGTTTTCAGTAATCAGTTTTCAGTTCAAAGTACGAAGTAC
Source organism: Thermoguttaceae bacterium (assembly GCA_050013075.1). Taxonomy (GTDB): domain Bacteria; phylum Planctomycetota; class Planctomycetia; order Pirellulales; family Thermoguttaceae; genus JBEKIK01. Next base: position 14,814 of record JBEKFZ010000053.1, read on the forward strand.
GGAGTTACATGACAAATTGAGCAAGTTGTCGTGATTGTTCAATTTGTAATTTGCAATTACCAATTTGCAGTAAAAAAAACATGTGCGCAAAACGCGCTCAAGCCTCAAATAAAGACTCTAACCTTCTCTCGAAGGGAAAGGGAATTGCGGGGTGGGCTAGCGAATTAATAGAAACAACAGCCAGATCAGCAAGACCACGATCGTCAGCCCAACCGTGGAGGCGATCAGCACGGTTATCGGGTTGTGGATGGAGAGCCAGTCGTTGGGGGAGGGGATTTGCATTTCCTCTGACGATTCCTGTTCGTTTAATAAATCCAAAATAGTTACTATGCGGCTGGAACTACTGTCGGAACTTTCGCTGATCTGGGGCAATTCGGGATAATCGACTTTCGTCTCGGGCAGGGACATTGATTTCACATGCTCGGAGGGTTCAGTGCGATTGGGATAAATCCCGCGAAGTCGTTGCATCTGCGGAATCGCCACCGGGGGAGAACGGGGGCGAATGGGTTGTGCATTTTCGCCCAATTCGCCCGTGGGTGCGTCGGCCAAGGGACCGCCGGGCAACCATGGTTTCAGCCGATCTTTTACCGCCGCGGCTGAAGGAATTCGCTGCAAGGGTTCCTTGGCCATCATGTCGGCCAACATATCGACGAACTCCGCGCTTAAACGCGGATTTAACAAGCGGGGATCCAGGGGGCGGAGTTCGCAATGCGCCCGGGCTTTATCGCCGGTTGTGCCGCCGGGAAAAGCGACCTTGGCCGTTACGATGTAATACAATGTGCATCCCAAGGCATAAATATCCCAGGCCGGAGTGGGATTCCAAGGGTCTTTTACCTGATCGGGCGAAAGATAATCGGCCGTGCCCACGATCTTGCCGTAGCGAGGATCGTTTTCGGCGCTTGATTCCAGAGGTCCGGCCAGGCCCAGGTCGGAAAGTTTAGCCTCTCCTTCCGGAGTGACGAGTACGTTTCCCGGCTTCACGTCGCGATGGATGATTCCTCTGGAATGGGCATGTTCCAAACCATCGGCCACTTGATAGATGATGCTGGCCGCCGCGGTCATACATAAGGGGCCAGCACGGCGGATGAGTTTGCGCAGATCCACTCCCTGAACATACTCGGTGACAAGATAGTGTACTTTTCCGTCTTGTCCGGAATCGACCGCGGAGACGAGCTTGGGGTGATTCAGGCTGGCCAGTGCGCGGATTTCCCGGGTAAAATTGGCTATGGCCTCGGGCGTGCACTTGTTTCGCGGCAAGACTTTGATGGCCACGGTGCGTCCGGTTTTATCGAGTTGGGCCTTAAAAACCTGGCCCATTCCGCCCTTGCCGATAGAATCGACAATCCAATAAGGCCCTAAATTGAATTTTGTGCGGCCGTCGAGTAATTGCTTTGCCTGCCAGGTGTTAAGTACGTCCATCTCGATCAGCCGATCGGCCAGTTGAAGATCGGTGGGCGGGGCGTTGGCATCGGTCACGTCGCCATGCGACCAGCGCACCCCGGCCCGAGCCTCATCGAGTTGCTTTTCGGTAAGCAATCCGCTGGCCAGTACGCATTGTTCAAACAGTGATCGTTCGACAAAACTCATGGAAAAAGCCTATACTTCCATTTTAACATACCTATGAGGAGGCAATGTCGCAAGCGGTTCAGGAAGGCTGGCGTACCCCCCAACGATACCAGACATCGGGCAAAGGGGCCTCAAATACAATTTGTTCGCCTTTAACGGGATGCGCAACCGCCAAACGCCGGGCGTGCAGGGCAATGCCCGAGGGAAAGTGCTGTCGGCCGCCATACTTCCGGTCGCCCAGGAGCGGATGTCCGTGATGGGCAAATTGGAGTCGAATTTGGTGCTTTCGCCCTGTTTTTAAGGCAATCTCGACCAGTGATTGGCCCTGAATATCCGAGAGCTTTCGATATGTCAGTTTTGCCAGTTTAGCCCCCGGCAACCCTGCGCCGACAATCCGCATCCGCCGATGCTGTTCGTCTTTGCCAAGGTAATCGGTAAAACTACCCGCGGTCGGTTCCAATGTCCCTTCAACTATCGCCCAATATACCTTATCCACGGCATGTGTTCGAAACTGCTCGGTCAATCGCGCGGCGGCTTTTGAAGTCCGGGCGAACAATACCACCCCGGTCGCCGGGGCGTCCAACCGGCTCATCACGCCCAAGTACACATTGCCGGGCTTGTTGTATCGGCGTTTGATATAATCTTTGGCAATAGTTAGCAGGCTATGCTCATGGCCCGAAACGCCCATGGTAGCCAGACCAGCCGGCTTAACGACCGCCAGCAAGTGGTTGTCTTCGTAAAGGATACAGAGTTTTAATCTGGGCATTGATAAAAGCAGTCCCACGGGGATATATACCTATGGGATTGCAACTCATGGGCTTAATGCACAATATAATATGAATGAGATATATTTTATCGCAAAAAAACTTGCCTGCACATAGCAGCACGCACACGCCGTGTTCGGGATAGGCGATATGGAGAGTGTGGGAAAAAATGTGCAATGTCGTCGGTTTTTTTCCGCGACCGCGACCGACCAACTGACCATGCTGCGCATGGTGCCCGTTGGTGCCCGTCGCGGCTTTATAGGGAAAAAATGAAGATGCAGTTGCCCAAACTTATACTTGCCAGCCGGTCGCCGCGACGCCAGGAATTGCTCGAAGAGGCTGGCTACCGGTTCGAGGTCTGCCAGCCGTCGGAACAGGCCGAATGCGGGCTGTGCAGCGGCGACACCCCCGCGGAATTGGTTGCCAGGCTTGCCTATCAAAAAGCGGCCGACGTCGCCCGGCAAGTCAGGGAAGGCGTCATATTGGCTTGTGACACGGTTGTGGAGTGCAACGGACGGATTCTAGGCAAGGCATTGGATGAACATCACGCCCGGCATATACTGCAAACCCTAAGCGGCCAAGAGCACCGAGTTTTCAGCGGATTGTGCCTGTGGAAAATTCCCCATGGCCAACCCCGGATCCGGGTGGCTATTACCACGTTGCGTATGGACCGGCTCTCCCGGGCACAACTCGACGAATATCTTGCCGGCGGCCAATGGGAAGGCAAGGCCGGGGCGTTCGGCTACCAAGACCGGCTGGGTTGGGTGCATATTACCGAAGGCAGCGAGTCGAACGTCGTGGGTCTGCCCCTGGAACTGCTGGCGGAAATGCTAGAGAAAATATAGGCACTCCAACGGCATATATAAGTTTGGGCGGCAGTTGAAATAAGTTGGGGCGGCAGTTAAACTGCCGCCCCAACGAGGCGTTCTTGCTATTTCAGCACTTTACCGGCGGCGGCGCCAGTAGATGCCTAGTCCCATGGCGGCCAGCATGAGCATTGCCCAAGTGGCCGGTTCGGGAACCTCCGACAACGAGCCTGACGTCGAGCCGCCGTCAAACGCGGCAGTGTTCAACGTGGCCCAGCTCCCGGATCCGATGTCCAGGGTGTCTTGGACTATGGAAGTCGCCGTCAAGCTGCCGGAAAGCACCTTGGTTGTGCCGGAGCCGCTGATAGTGCCCACGGTATGATTGCCGCTGTCAACTTCGAACGTGCCGGAAGCACCGGTGCTTATCGCGGAAGACGTGGAGATATCGCCGCCAGTGACCAATGCCAGCGTGCCATCGCTGATGGTGGTATTGCCGGTGTATATATTGGTTCCGGATAGGATCCATTTACCCGAGCCGGACTTGGTCAGAGAAGTGGAACCGCTGGTGTCGTTGCCGATGATCGCCGCGATGGCGTTGTTGCCGGTATTCGAGCCGGTTAGGGTCAAGGTGCGCGTGTCCGAGCCGGTGAAGGCAACGGAACCGGTATTGGTCCAAGTGATGGTCCCCGTGCCCGAGGCGTCCAGGGTCCCGGCCGATGTGCCAGTGCCCAAAGTGAACAGCCGGTCAGTGCCGGCGGCAGCGCCGGTGTATTTCAGCGCGCCGCCGTTAAGGATCAGGTTGGCCGCGACATTGGACGAATTGCCGATGCCGCTGCTTGAGCCGCCGGGGGATAGTATCGAAACGCTGAGTGTTCCGTTGCTAATGGTGGTGACGCCGGAATAGGTATTGCCCTGGGAGACGGTAACGGTGCCCGCGCCGGTCTTGGTCAGACCGACTGATGTGCCGCCGGCCAGCTGGGCCGAGACTGTACCGCTCTGTAAGGCGTAGGTAGTCGAACTTGTGATTATGCCGGAGCCGATAATGCTGCCGCTGGTGAGAGTGAGCCCGCCCACGGTGGGAGAGTAACTCTGGACGTCCAGCGTGCCGCCGTTGACCGTCACTGAGCCAGAAGTAGCCCCCAGGGCGAAGGCATTGCCTAATTGCAACACTCCGTTGGAGACCGTGGTGCCGCCCGAGTAGGAGTTTGACGTGGAGATTATCAATGTACCCACGCCTAGCTTGGTAAGGGTGCCGTAGCCGCTGATCCTGCCCGTCCCCGTGATTGTGTAACTTCCGGCGGTGCTGACGGCGACTGAGGCCGGGGTCACTACGGTATTGAGGTTTACCGTTCTGTACGCCGTGTTATCGTCGAAGGTAACATTGTCGGCGTTGTAGAAGTAATCGACCGAGGAGCCGTTAAGCCAGTTCTGGGTGTTCACCACGTCCCAGGCATTCAAGGATGAGTCGCCTACCCATTTCAAGTTGCCCACTGAGCCGGTCACCACTAGATCGATGTTACCGATTGTGTCGTCGTTAAAAGTGTAGGTCTGCCGCGAATTGGTCAGAACGCCGCTAAGGGACATCGACAAACCCGACGAAGAATTGGTAGTGTATTTGATCAACGGGTAACTGCCTGCTACCAGGTAGCCGGAGATTGGATTGACCGCCACGGTGGTGGAGCCGGACGCGCCGGTCATGGACAAGGTCTTGACGATAATCTGGTCATTTCCGCTGGACGTGCTACTTGACAGATCCATTGTGATCGTTTCGGAGCCTACCATAGTGAGGGTGCCGCCGATGGTAAGCGTACCGACTGAGCCGCCAGAGGTGGAGGAGCCGGGGATGATGGAGGTGCTTGTGGCATCGGTAAGGTTGCCTACTATCGTGCCCCTGCCGGCCATCGTGCCGCCATTGAAATACACATTGCCGTAGGACAGTGAGGTATTGCCGTAGTACAGGTATCCGTTGAGGATCGTGGTGCCGGCCGAGATAGTTGTGTCACCGGTGTAGGTACTCGTGCCGTTCAGGGTTAGCGTGCCCGTCCCGGTCTTGTACAAGGAACCGCCAGTGGCGGTACTGTCGTCGATGATTGGACCGTTGATGGTCATCGCCGTGCTGGAGTAGACATCCAGATACCCGCCGATGCCGGTGTCGGCGTTCTTCTTGAGCCTGATCGTTCCGCCGTAGATATTGGTAGTGCCGCCGCTGCTGTTGGTCCCCATTGTCCCGCCCTCGAGCGTCACGTCCTTATTGATGGAGACTGCCGTGGAGAGTTTTCGCAGTATAAACTCGGCGCCCGAGGACACGGAAATCGGCTTAATCAGGTTTAATGTGTTTGTGAAGTACGTCGGGTTTCCACTGGCGCCATTGACGCCGAATACCCCGGCGGTGACATATATGTTACCCGGGTCGACTGCTCCCAGGCTGGTCAACCATACCGCACCAGTTCCCACCTTGGTGATGTCGTGCCCATTGGCGGTAAACGTGGCGTAGCCCGTAGCGCCAGTGCTGTTGTTGATATGCCAAGCGGCTGTGCCGCCGAAGGTGGTGTCGCCGTCTAGGACGAGGTACCGGAAGGCGAATTCCTCGCTGGTAGTGGCGATAATGGCCCCGTTGTCGCCCACGCCCGAGCCTTGTACGTGGACCACTTTCGCGTCCAGACCCGTGGCTTCGGTTGTGTGGACGTCGAGCGTGGCCCCGCTGGCGATATACGTGGCGCCGTCGGTGGGGCTGCCGAATGCCGTGGAGCTAGTGGCCCTGACCGTACCGGTGTTAATGTATGTCGCGCCGGTGTAGGAGTTTGAGCCGGAGACGGTGAGCACGTTGGACCCCGAGTACGTCACCGTGCCGGAGCCGCTTATATTGTTGGAGAGCGTATAATCATCACCCGACGCGGCTTTGAACACCAGTGCGGCATAGTTGACTATCGACCCGGAACCGATACGGGTGCTCGAAGTCGAGCCGTCGCCCACTTGCAATGTGCCGTTGTTGATGGTGACCGTGCCTGTGAAATCGTTGGCTGAGGAGTTGTTTATGATCAGGGTTCCATTTCCGGATTTGGTGATGCCGGTTGTGCCGGTGATCTTGTAGTATCCGCTGAATGTGTAATTGCTCGCCGAGCTGACGGTGATCGATGACGGGCTCACATCTGTGTTAATATTAACAGTGTTGTAGCCGGTGCTGCCGAAAGTGACGTTATCACAGGTGTAGAAAACATCGGACGCGGATCCGTTGAGCCAGACAAAGTTCGATGTGCTGGTGTCCCAGTTGTTTGAAGACTCGGTGCCTTTCCACACCAGGGAAGCGTACGAGCCGGCCACGACAAGGTTAATCATGTTAGGCGTGGAACCATCGATGGTGTAGGTCCGCCGCGTGCCCGTGGTATAGCCCGATGGATTCAGGTTGGAGACCGAGCCCGAGCCGCTCAGGAGCGAGCCGCTGTAGTAAATCAAGCAATAGGAGCCGTTTGACAGCGAGTTTGGGCCGCTAAGCTGATTGATCGAAATGGTCGTAGCTCCGTTAATGGACAGATTGCCGCTGAGGTTTAGCTGGTCGTTCCCGCTGGACGTGCTGGGGGACAGGTCAAAAAGGACTGTGCCGCCGCCGCCGGAATTAAATATAAGATTTTTCATGTGGAGCGTGCCTACCGAGCCGGCCGCGCTGCTTGCGCCCGGCGAGATTAGCACCGTATAGGCGTCCGTGACCGTGCCGCCTATCGTGCCGGTGCCGGTCAGCGTAGTGGTTACGCCGGAAGTAGGGCTGGTAGCCATTGTAATTCCGCCTGGAAGCGCGCCGGTGACGACCAAAGTGCCGTCGTTAAGATCCGTCATTCCGGTGAATGAGTTTGAGGGGTTACTCAATGTCACCGTGCCCGGCCCGGCTATTGTCAAGGTACCCGGGCTCGAGTCGGACACGTTGCCGATCACGCCGCTTACGGTCAATTGCGCGGCGGTGTTGTTCGCGGCATAGTCGTTCCGATAGCCTCCGGCGTTTAGTATGCCGCCGGTAGAGTCTATGGCGACCGCTCCGGAGATGGAGTTATAGCTCGAGCTGGTAGCTTCGGTGCCGATTAATAGGGCGTAAAGCGTGCCGCCGTTTTTAAGCTTGACATTTTTGTACAACGCAGCGCTCGTATTGTGGAACTGCAAGATCGAGCCGCCGCTGTTCTGGCCGCAACCTTTGCCGTCAACCGTTACGGTCTTGGTCGAGTCGCCCAGGGTGGTTGTGCCTTCGAGGCTTAAAACGCCCTCGTTGACATAAACGTCGGCTAACTTGGAGTCGACGTTGACGTCCACCAACATGATCTGGTTGTTGCCTACCTTGTAAAGGTCATGTGCGGTTCCGTTTGCCATGCTCAGGGTCGCCGTTCCGGTTGACGCGCGCATGGCCCAACGGCCTGTAGTATCTCCGGGCAAACCGGAAAAACCGGTTTCGGTGTAAATGGAGCTGGAAGTGCCGCCGATGGTCGTATCGCCGTTTAGAGTGACGTTGCTCACGTTGTATTGGGTGTCGGCGGGTAGGGAGGTGTTATTATTTACGATTGCGCCTTTGGTATCCGTGCCCGAGCCTGCGACGGTGATCGGTTTGGCGTAAAGCTGATAGTTATAAAGGTCCAGGGTGGCCGAGCCTGAGATAGTGAGGGTGGCGGTCGAGCTGCCCAGGGCCGCGTCATTGCCGAGGATAATTCTTCCTGTCTGGAGGTTTGTTGCGCCCGTGTAGTCGTTGGACATGGTAATTGTCAGCGTGCCGGTGCCGCTCTTTGTAAGCCCGGTGGTGCCGCTGATCTTATCATTGGTGCTGAAAGGATTGAATATGTAATTACTATTCGCACTGACTGTAACCGAGCCGGGATAGAAGCCGGTCAGACCGGAAGAGTTTTGGAGCGAGATGGTGGTATCCGTCATATCTGATTTAGTGTTGAACGTCACGGTGTCGTTGTCGTAGTACATGTCTGAGCCGGTAACGCTGCTGGTCCAGTTTGCGGTCGTCATCAAATCCCATGTGTTCGATAAGCTGGGGTCGTTCCACGTCAGGGCGCGCGCATCAACGGGGGAGATGGTGAGGTACACCTTTTTGTCGATGGAGTTATCGGAGGCGCTCATGCCATTTCGAGTTGTGTTGGAAACGGTATAGTTGCTCGTGTTGGATCCGCTTGAGTATTGGATCAAGGTGTAACTGCCGGAGGCAAAACTTGCGCTTAGCGGGGAGACGTATACCGTGATATTGCTGGCGCCGGGATCATAAGTAAGAGTGTTTACACTGATAAAATCGTTGCTGCCGCTGCTCGTACTGCTGGACAATTCATAGTAAAGGCTGGAAGTGGCCGGCAACGTAAGGGCCGCGGCGATAAAGGTGTGGGCGGCGCTGTCGCGCATATCGATTTTCCCGTTGTTGCCCACGGTCATGGTCCCGGTGAGCGTAAGTGCGCCTCTGACGGTGAAATTGGTGGCCGAGAGGTTGGCCACATTGCTAAGGATCCCGCTGCCGCTGACCGTGAGGGTGTCTATGGGCGAGCTTGCGGAACCGATGTTGTGGCGGACGCCACCCCCGCCCATATCGAGCGCGCCGCTGCCGCTAACTACGATGGTGGTAGTGCTGGTGCCCGGTGATGCGGCAGGTGTATAGGTGCCTTTGGTAATGTCGCCGTTTACGGTTACGCTGCCGCCGCTGATGTTGATTCTGCTAGTAATGCTGCGGCCGGAAGTGGGACCGGAAACGGTTACGAGATTGGTGTTGATATTTCCGCCAACCGTTACCGTTGCGCTGCCGCTGACATTCATCGTGCCCCCGGAATTTCCATACGATCCATAAGCGCTGCCATAATATTCTGCCATCGTTATACCGTCGATGCCTACTACCAGATTCCCCGTGCCCGAGACGTTAACGGTGCCCCTGGCAGTGGCGTTAAGGTTGTTAAGCTGTTCTCCGATGATAAGGCCGGTCGTATCGATGGTGCCCCCGTTAAAAGATAAAGTCCCTGTCGCAGCATATCCATTACCAGTGCCGCCTGTGGCAAAAGTTTGAGTCTTGCCTAATTCAATCGATGTCGCCCTGATATCCACGCTGCCGCCCGTTAGATCCACCGTCCCGGCGGCGGCACTGCCGCCAGTTTGCCCGCTTGTATTATCGCCGAGAGTAATATTTACCACGCGGCTGGTGCCGTCTTTGCCTCGCATGGTGAGCGTAGGGACGGGGAGGGACGGGCCGATGAATGCGGAATTGAAAGTTAGCACGCCAATTGATCTTTTGCCGCCGACTGTTACGTTGTCTACATTCAACGTATTACTTTGACCGAGGTAAAGATTGGAGGCGGTCGTATTCGCTCTGTTGTATGCGTATCCGATTATTAAACCCGCGCTGGTAGTCGTGCCTGGATTGTTCAATGTAATCGTATTAGACTTTGCCAAGTATAGTGTTCCGTTGGGCCGGCAATACGAACCGCTGTCAGCAGTTGAAAAGCCCACAAGTATCTGGTCAACATTGGCGTTGAAAAAAGCCAAGCCCGAGAGATTGAGTATCGCGTCGTGTACGCCGGCGTCGGAGTAGGACATACGCACGACTATGTCGCCGTCGGTGCTGCCGCCGATGGAGTTCGATATATCCAGCGTGCCGCCGCCCGTGATCACGGTTTGGCTAAAGCTGGTACTACTACCCCCGGCATTGCCTGCAAAAAGCGAATAGTTGCCAGTAGAACTGGTTGGGGCCGTGGCGTTGTTGCCCACAATCTTCAGCGTTTTGCCGGTGTCGATCTGAGTGGTATGAATGGACCCACTGCCAGCATACTGACTGTACCACAGGTCCTTGATTGTCTGGTTATCGGACACCTGGTTGGTGACGGTGCCTGACGTGGATCCGGTTGAGTTAAATAACACGTCATCGGTGCTAGTGGGCGCGGTGTCATTGCTCCAGTTTGCGGCATTAGACCAATAGAGGTTGGTGGCGCTGCCGCCGGCATCCCAAGTTACGACCGCCGAGGCCGGCCAGACCAGCGATAGAACAACTGCGGCCGCCAGCATAATCCGCGCGGCTCGGATAAAGAGTTTAAAATTGATGATAAACATCCTACGATCAAGATTGGTTTGTTTGTCCGGACTCATGTGGTAACTCCTGTCGTTAAGAAAGTTTAAGAAAATGTTACAGGGTCGTTTGTAAAATGTGTTTAAGATTTGTTAGGAAAGCAGTCTGGAATCTTTTGAAAATAGTGGAACAAAATCGAACACCGACCATTTTGCCGTGTTTCAAAGAACTGGCGGGGCCAACGGTTTAATAACCGTTAGCTCACGTAATACCTAAGCCTCGCCACTATTCCTCACCGGCTTGAAAGCCTGAACCCAGCCAAACAAGAGTCGTTATCCCTCCGGGAAAAGGTTACCGACCGCTATTCAGCTTAAGGCATCTGTTTTAATTGGTTTTATTATAAAAACTTCGTTATTTGGAATATCCTCCCCTAGTCAATCATTGTAGTCGTTTTTAGATATTACGCAATACCCTGCGTAAAATTTTATCCGAATTTTTACATAGTATACCCCTGCCGAATGTGGCCGCCCCACTGGTCTTACTATAAGTAATTTGCCGGGCACGCTGTCGGGATAATGCGAATCAGGTCCGGGGCCTTTTCCGAGGCTTGGATCGTTTATCTTCAGGATTTGGATATGCGATTGAGACTATGTATACCCAGCCCAATCAACGGACGTAGTATATACAGGCTTTACAGGCCGTCTATAATTGTGCGGATCAAAGGAAAAAGATGGTTACCAAACAACTGGGCAACTCGGATCTGCATATCACCCCCATCGGTTTTGGGGCATGGGCCATTGGCGGAGCGGGCTGGGAGTTCTCCTGGGGTCGGCAGGACGACAACGAATCGATCGCGGCGATAAAATCCGCCTTGGACGCCGGGATAAATTGGATCGACACTGCCGCGGTCTACGGACTGGGCCACTCCGAGGAAATCGTCGCCCGGGCGCTCGAAGGCATGACCACCCGGCCGTACGTGTTCACCAAGTGCAGCAGGACCTGGGACGAAAAGCGCAATATCGGCTACTGCCTTAAGGTCGAGTCGATCCGCCGGGAATGCGAAGACAGCCTAAAGCGGCTTAAACTGGAGACAATTGATCTGTACCAGATCCACTGGCCCGTGCCGGATGAAGATATCGAGGAAGGCTGGACGGCCATGGCCAAACTCAAGGAGGAGGGCAAGGTGCGGTACATCGGCGCATCCAACTTCAACGTCGCACAAATTCGCCGGGCACAGGCCATCGCGCCGATTACCTCGCTGCAACCGCGCTACTCGCTCATCCACCGCGAGGCCGAAACAGAAATCCTGCCCATGGCGGCCAAAGAGAACATCGGAGTAATCGCCTACTCTCCAATGGGCTCGGGACTGCTCTCTGGCGCAATGACCCGGCAACGCGTGGAAGGCCTGTCAGCCGAAGACTGGAGACGCAGGAACCGCGACTTTCAGGAGCCGCTTCTGTCTCGCAATCTGCGACTGGTGGAAGTGCTCCGGGCGATCGGCGCCCGGCACGGGCACACGCCCGGCGAGGTCGCGGTGGCCTGGGTGCTGCGCAATCCGGCCGTTACCGGCGCGATCGTGGGCGCACGCCGGCCCAGCCAGGTGGCGGGCATTATCGGAGCGGCCCAATTCAGTCTCAATGATGCGGAAATCGAGGAGATTGAGGCCTTCTTCAATGAGAATTGAAACCCTTGCCGAAATCGGAGATTTTTTATAGGCTATAGGCTGTAGGAAGTTCTGATAGCTGACTGCTGAAAGCCGATCGCTGTGGGGGGGACGTAGCTCAATTGGGAGAGCACTAGCTTTGCAAGCTAGGGGTTGACGGTTCGAGCCCGTTCGTCTCCACTTTAAGAAGCCCGTTGACAATACTTGTCAACGGGCTTCTTCTTTTGACTGGATAAGCACTTATGGCGATTGCTTTGCCTTCCACAATTTTCTCGGCATCGCTTGCGGCTTTGTCAATTATTGACTGCAATGTTGCTGTTTTGTCAGTAGTTGGTGCAAACCCTGGTGCAAACTGAGAAAGGCATGAATTGCTTTTCGCTATTGGAGTTACGGCCGAAGGTACTGAACGGGTGTCGATATTTTTTGCAGTCGCGTTTTCGGTTCCGGTTGCCATTAAACCAGCCGCAACGGATTCATTTTGCCCACCTTGACCGAGCGGTAGAGCCGGCAACGATTCCATAGCCCCGGCAACGTCCAGTAGTCGAGGGTCTGTATAAGTGCTCATTGTCAGATTGATAGTCGAATGACGCATAGCAGCTTGTGCCGTTCGCGGTGCCACGCCGGCCTTGCTCATTAAGGTGCCAAAGGTATGCCGCAAGGCGTGAACGTCAACCGTCCGGCCGCGTTCGTCCCGCTTGTCGATCTTCCATTTCTTCGGCCCCACCTTCACCCGGCGAGCGATACCGGCAGCGACAAGATCAAGTTCAAGTATCTTCACCAATCGCTTAGGCACAGTGAAGACAGGCGTATCCGGCGGTAGAGTAGACACGGCCGACAATTGCAGACAAGTTTGCCCCTCTAGCCCCGTAGAATTGCGTCTGTTGCATTTTCTCGCTTCGACGGCTTCCGGGTCAAACTGGTCAGTCGGCTTGCGTTTGGCGGCTTCCTGCAAGGCCGTTGCCTTGTCGGCAAGCCAATCTCTAAGATCGGCGGCAAGATCGGCACGTAAGGGGATAGTCGAGCCTTCACGATTCTTTTCGTCGGCGGCATTTAACACCAGATAAGCCGGGTCGGCGTCAAGTTCCAATTGCCCCACGGTAATCGAAGCCAGTTCGCCCTTGCGAAGGCCGGTCAAAACCAGTGTTTTATAGATCAAGGCGCGTTCGCGGCCGAGCCGTTCAAGGTAAACACGGTTTTCATCACGCAATTGAGCGACCGCTTCGCCTCTCCTCTTACCCCGGCGAATAGTCATTGCATCCACCAGCGGCCGGCGGCGTGCTACATCAAGCAAGCGGACAAGTTCGTCTTCGGTCAAAGCCCGGCGTTTGCGGCGGGGGTCGATTTCTTCATTAGCCTTCGGTACCTTTCTAAAAGGATTAAATAACAACCGGCCTGCTTCGATGCACCAATTGCAAAAGGCCACGGCGGCGGCGCGGTATGTATTTCGGGTCCGCGCCCCCATGCCATCTTTTGCCCGGGCAACAAGCCAGCGTTCCAAGGCAGCGCCGTTTAGATCGGCAAGCCGGAAAAAACGGCAATCGTTTACAAGGCGGTTTAATGAGCGGTGGACGTTTGCCCGATGGTCGGGGCAAGTCCCTTCGGCTTCGAGCTTCATCAAGTAGGCGGCAATATGGTCCGCAAGCGGCGCTGTTTGGTGGTCGATAACGGCGTCTTCGGCGGCGGTTAAAATTCCCCCTTTCACCTTTTCCGCCCGGCGTTCAAGATCGGCGAGAATCGAACGGGCGGCGGTTTCATCGCGGCAACCGGTCGCCACTTCTTTGACCAGCCTTGAGCCGTCTCGATACTTGGCAGTATAGGTCCGCGCCGTAATCACGATCCGGTCCGAACCGTCCTTGCCCGTCGTAACAGGTGCCGTCCGGCGTTTTTCCTTCGTGTCGATCCATTCGGCAAGCCGTTCACCCTTGCGGACGATGATCTTTGCGCCCGCCGGCAACGGCTTGGTTGCGGTTTTTTTGTAGACCGTACCCATGATTCAATTCCTATTGTTTATGCTTGTGAGTTAGTATCACTGTTTAGTGTGCTGTTAGAGCATTCTTGGGTTCACCATTTTGGTCCGATACTGCCACTGCCCCGTTGTTTGTCTTGTCGGCCTGTACTGTTACAACCTGTTTTTCAAGCGAATTGTAGATTTGCATATTCCCACCTCCACCTTCGCCTTTTCCTAAAGCAATAACTGGTTTTTCTTGGGAGTTGTAGATACCCATTCCCCCGTCTCCGTCTTTTGTCCCCGATACTTTAACAATTGACTTTCCTTGTGAGTTATAGATTCCCATGTACCCACCACCAAATTCGTTCCCCCCTAGACCAACAACTGGTTTTCCTTGGGGGTTACTGATATTTATTATGCCACCTACACCTTCGTTCCCCCCTAGCAGCCTGTTGAAATAGGCCCAAATTCGCCGATCGCGCGGCGAATCAGGCGGCAACCGCGCACTGTGTCGCAACGGCGCGAAGTGATCGCTGGTCGTCATAACAACGACGTAACCGACTGTGA
>JBEKFZ010000054.1:0-28695 GCA_050013075.1 Thermoguttaceae bacterium
GCCCATACAGGACATTATCTATGGTTTTTTTGTGTTGTCAAGTATCAGGTTTTATTTCAGCGCCAAAATTTTGAATCGTCACACGCTAGTTGTCCGTTGTACGTAGAAAAGGGTGTCAAGACCCGCCTATTGACACTATTTCTTGCCCAAACTAGACTAAAGGAACTTACTGGAAAAGGCTTAAAAACAGGCTTTTTCGCAAGTTACGCGGGAGTAACTCAGTGGTAGAGTGCTAGCTTCCCAAGCTGGACGTCGCGGGTTCGAGCCCCGTCTCCCGCTCTTAGTTAAATATTTTCAGCAAAAGGAATTACGGCGAGACATAAATTGAGATTAAAAAGAACGTGGGATGGTATAAATCTCGCCGTTTCAACGTCATACATTGGATTCAGGATGGTGAAGTGGCTCGCGGAAGCCAATTTCTGCCGCGGTATTGCCACATGGAAAACCAATCAAGAACAAAGGCATGTTTATCGTGCTACATGATGGTGTGTGTCCAATAAGAATATCTATTTACAGTGTGGAGACTTACTCCGCCGCCAGTGCGACATCGCCGTTGGTCACACTCAAATCAAGCATCGCAATCTAACCTGAATCTGGCTCTTATACTTTTAACTAGGGATTAGAATGAAATCTATCCTGACAACTCTGATCTTGCTGACAGCATTTACCGGCAAAACATCAGCCCTTACACTGGTAAATCTTTGCTGCGAGTATCGCGTAAATCCGCTGGGTGTGGATGTAGAGAAGCCCAGGCTGAGTTGGCAGATGACCACGGCCCAGGGCGAGCGGCAGTGCTCCCAGGCGACTTATCAGATCATGGTCAGCGATCCCAATGGCACGGTGGTTTGGGATACCGGGAAAGTCGCTGATAGCAGATCCCTCGGGATTACATACAGCGGAACTGCTCTTGCGGATACTACCTGTTACCACTGGACGGTCACAGTTTGGAATCAGACCGGAACCGCAGCCAGCGCCAGTTCATGGTTTGAGACTGGTTTGATGAACCCCGCCCAGTCGGCTTGGGGCAGCGCGACCTGGATTGGCGGCGGTCCTGAGGACCTCGTCCTGTATGCCCCCTACCTGTCCGTCTTCAATCTAAAATGCAAGACGGCCATTGCTGAGGGCAGCACCAAGGCTGGCCTCGTCTTTGGCGCAAACGATCCGCGCCTGATGGACAGGAACAAGAACATTTTTCAGCTCGAAAATCCAAGGAACCAGAGCTATATCAAAATCGAACTGGATATTGCGGCCGTCGACGGCACCGCGGACGGAAAAGCCAGGCTCAACGTATACCGTGCCGGATACACTCCAAATGATTCTCCGAACCGCCCGTTAAGGACATTCGAAGTTGGCACCCAGATCGTCAACCAAGGCAACAAACACAAAGAGCACACCCTGGCCATCCGCAACGAACTGGGGCTGGTCTACCTAACCCTGGACGGCATCGCAAATTTCGTCAACCCGGACACTCGCGGACGTGGCGTATCCGTGGGCGTCAATCCACTGGGTACAGGTGGCGATTTCGTCACCTTCGGCATGCTATGCAACATCGGCTTTGCTGTCGACCCCGGCCAGAAGGCATCCTTCTCCGACCTCACCGTCTCCCACGTCCGTGCGCCCGGCAATACCATCTTCTCTGAAGACCTGACCAAGCCCGCGTATGAAGGCATCTACCGTACCTTCGCATCCGACGCAGCCTCGGGACTCACGATCGAGGGTGGCGTATACGTCGTGTCAGGAGGTCCCAACGGCGCACTGATCGTCACCGATCCCAGCCACAACGCGATGCCGATGCTCCGCACCCGCTTCACTACCGCCGCAAATAAGAAGATCGCCGCCGCCCGCCTCTACGTCACCTCCCGCGGCATCTACGAAATCTATCTCAACGGCCACCGCGTGGGAGACGACTACTTCAACCCCGGCTGCACTCAGTATAACCGCACCCACCTCTATCAGACGTATGACGTCACCTCCATGCTCACCAGCGGCCCCAACGCCATCGGTGCCATGCTAGGCGAGGGCTGGTGGAGCGGTCTGCTGAGTTATGGCACCGTCTGGAACCATTTCGGCGACCGCCAGTCGCTCCTGGCCAAACTGGTTATCTCCTATGACGACGGCTCAAAGGAAGTCATCGGCACCAACGATACCGATTGGAAGTACTTCAACCGCGGCCCGGTCGTCTACAGCAGCTGGTACATCGGCGAAATCTACGACGCAGCCCACGAGGCGACCGTGCGTGACTGGGCCACCCCCGACTACGACGATCGCGCATGGAAGAAGGCTGTGAAGGCCGACCTCCAAGGCACCGCTTACGTTGCTGCCGACATGCCCTACGAGATGCTTTCGCTGCGTGGCCAAATCGGCAACCCCGCCGGCGTTTTCAAAACACTCACGGCCAAGAGCGTCGAGGAAGTCCGCAAGGGCGTCTATGTCTACGATATGGGCCAAAATTTCGTCGGCGTCCCCCGCATCTCCATCGCCAACTGCAAGGCTGGTCAAAAGATGATTGTGCGCTTCGCCGAGATGCTCTATCCCGATCTTCCGGCCTCCGGCAAAAATGTTGGCATGATCATGGCGGAAAACTACCGCGCCGCCCTGAGCCAGGACGTCTACACCCTGTGCGACGGGCCACAGGTGTTCCAGCCGCATTTCACCTCCCACGGCGGCCGCTACATTGAAATCACCGGCCTAGACGCGCCCCTCCCATTGGACGCCGTGCAGGGCCTCGTGATCAGCTCCGTACGTCAGCTCGCCGCGCACTATGAAACCTCCAATCCAAAGGTGAATCAACTATGGTCCAACCTCGTCTGGTCCAACGTGGGCAACTTCCTCTGTATCCCTACCGACTGCCCACAGCGCAACGAGCGCATGGGCTGGTCGGGCGACATCAGCGTCTTTTCACGCACCGCCACCTACCTTTCCAATGCCGACCAGTTTCTGCGCCGCCATATGTTTGCCATGCGCGATGTACAGTCTAACCAGGGACGGTTCACCGACGTAGCGCCCATCGGCGGCGGCTTCGGCGGACTCCTATGGGGCAGCGCGGGAATCACCGTACCTTGGGAGGCCTATCAGCAGTACGGCGACGTGGGCCTGCTGCAAGAACACTATCCCGCCATGGTCGCCTACATGAATTACCTTGCTACAACCACCAACGCCGACACCGGAATCAGCTCCGACAGTCAGCTTGGCGACTGGCTGGGACCGCAGAACAACCAGCTCGGCTCTTCCTATCTTAGTACCGCCTATCACATTTTCGACCTGGAGATCATGACCAGGGTGGCCGAAATCCTCGGCAAAAGGGAAGACGCCGCGAAGTATCGAAGCCAGTACGACGACCTGAAGGGCAAGTTCAATCGGACCTTCGTGAGCGCTGACAAGAAGGTCGTCTCGCCGGCCGGCGGCAGCAGGGGTGGCCGGGGCGGCGCGCCGGCAGGAGGGGGCCGGATGTCCGATACACAGACCGCCTATGCCGTGGGGCTGGCACTGAACGCCTTCAGCGAAGAGAACGTCCCTGCAATGGTTGAGAATCTAAAGGCGGCCGTGGAGCGAGAGAACACAGACGACCAGGGCGTCGCGCGTCCAGCGTACTCTCTCATGACCGGCTTCATCGGCACCGCCTGGATCAGCAACGCCCTCTCCGACCACGGCCTCACGGACCTGGCATACCGCCAACTCCAGAATAACCAGTATCCCTCGTGGCTGTACTCGGTTGACCAGGGCGCTACGACCATTTGGGAACGCCTCAACGGCTACACCGTCGAAAACGGCTTCGGCGGCAATAACCGCATGAACTCTTTCAATCACTATTCCTTTGGCTCTGTTGGCCAGTGGATGATCGCCAACTCCCTCGGCATCCAGCGCGACGAACCAGGCTTCCACAGGTTCATCCTCCGCCCCGAGCCCGATCCCACCGGCCAAATGACCTGGGCCAGGGGCTACTACGATTCGCCTTACGGCAGAATCAGCAGCGAATGGAAGATAGACGCCGGCGTCCTCACCTACACTGCCACCATCCCGCCCAACACCACCGCGACCTTGTACCTGCCCGCAAAAGCCGCTGACGCAATCACCGAAAGCGGACAACCGATTGCCAACGTCAAGTCTGTGCGCGCCGTGAAGTACGAAGGCGGAAGGCTTGTCTGTGAACTCGGGTCAGGCACCTATCTCTTTGTTTCACCGCAGTAGCCCTAACAAAAAGTTCTTTAGGCGTGCTGTTGCCATCCTGATTTGATTGGAGAAGAAGCCCTTAAAAGAAATCGCCAAATCGCTACCGCGCAATCACTGGCCGATGTCCGCAATACGAGCGAGCGACTAGTTCGCGTATTTTTGAGGGTGTGACGGTATGTGGGACGGAATACTTGCCTAAACCTGGAAAATGTGTAAAATTTAGAAATCACAAGTGCAGAAATCCAAGGTGGATACGGCTAGAACGCCTCATTCCCAAGCTGGACGTCGCGGGTTCGAGCCCCGTCTCCCGCTCTTGAAATAAACCTCGCCGAAATTTGGAGTTAAGTTACCTGCCGATGGTCGGCAGTGCGGCCTGTAAGTTGACGGAAATAGGGGTAGTAACTACCCCCGCTTACTTAAAGGACGCATTGCAATGGTTTCGACGAAAAATTCTGTTCCGAAGTATTGTCTACACAAGGGTAGTGGGCAGGCGTACGTTAAAATCAAGGGCAAGCGGTTCTATCTCGGCCTGCATGGCACCACAGAGAGCAAAGGACGCTATTTCCATTTCATTGCTGAACTGGCAGCTACGCCCCTTGAGGTCTCCACGATATGGAAATCCGCTAACGATCTGACGATCACCGAACTGATTGCCACCTATTGGCAACACGCGGAGAGCTACTATCAGAAAAATGGCTGCCCCTCTCGCCACCTTCATGCAATCCGTGTTGCTCTAAAGCGACTCAGGACTTTGTATGGTGACATTCCGGCGGCTGATTTTTCGCCCCGTTCCCTCAAAACCTTACGGGAGACGATCATCGAAGCCGGATATTGTCGGCGATATGTCAACAAACAGATCGAGCTTATCCGGCAGATGTTCAGATGGGGAGCAAGCGAGGAGCTTGTGCCCATCCTGGTCTATCAGGGCTTAACAACGGTTGTCGGTCTGCGAATGGGTAGATCCGCTGCCCGAGAGACAAAGCCCATTGGGCCAGTCGCTGATGATGTGGTTGAAGCCACGCTGCCCTACCTGCCCCCAGTGATCAACGATATGGTGCGTCTCCAGAGATTGACTGGGATGCACCTGAATTGCCGGACCGGCCGCGATTGGATTTAATCAACGTCAAGAACGGCATGGTCAGAGTAATTGACGGCGTGTTACTTCCACACGATCCGAAATATCTGTCAGTGGTACAATTGCCGGACGAATATATTCCGGTGGCGACGTGTCCGAATATCGAAGCCTTTGTAAAAAGTACATTCCCGGCTGATGCCTATGACCTAGCGTGGGAGATCCCCGGCGTGCTCATGGTACCAGCAACGTGGTTGCAAAAAGCGATTTTACTTTTAGGTGAAGGGTGCAACGGCAAATCGGTTTGGTTATCTCTAATTACACGGTTTCTCGGTCGGCGCAATATAGCCGCTATTCCACTTCACAAGCTGGAAATAGATAAATTTTCCGTTTCCCGGCTGGTTGGAAAACTCGCCAATATATGCGCCGATCTTCCAAGTGAACATCTTGCGGGAACATCAACCTTTAAGGCGCTAACAGGCGGCGATACACTGAACGCCGAGTACAAGTTTAAGGATTCATTCGACCTGGAGCCGTTTGCCCGGCTGGTTTTCTCCGCAAATCATCCACCGCGAAGTGCGGATAGTTCGACCGCGTTCTTTCGTCGATGGGTGGTGATCCCCTTTGACCACACTTTCGGACCAGATGAACAGATACCGCGTGACGTGTTTGATGCCCGGTTGCAATCGCCCGGCGAATTATCAGGGCTTCTTAATAAGGCGCTCGAGGGGTTGCGCCGGGTCGAAAAGCAACGACGATTTTCCGATCCGCCGTCCGTTCAAGAGGCATGGCGGGATTTTCACTCTACAACCGATCCCCTGGCCGTTTGGCTGGACCGCTACACGATTGATGATCCTGATTCATTCGTCACCAAACAAGCCCTTAGAGTAGCCTACAACGCGGCCGTGGAGCGCGAAGGCCGACCAGCAATGACCGCTAAGGCGTTTGGCCAAACCCTCTATAGGTTGCGCTCAAACATCGAAGAACGGCAACGCACAGTAGCCGGTAAGACCCAGTGGTGTTATGTCGGCATAGGGATGACTCACCGAGATGATAACTCACTAGGTTCACTGGATTCACGGGATTCTCCCTTATCTATCGCACGGAACGAAAAAGAGGGAGGGGAGGGAGTATTAGGCGCAATAGTGCACCCCAATAGGGAAAATGCCGTGAATCCAGTGAATCCCGTGAACTGTTCCCATACCAATGTCCAGGAGTTTTCCACCCATGACGGCTATGTCAACGTGCAATGCCGCGACTGTGGCGAGTGGTTGCCGTGTAAAAAGGAACCAACGGAATGAACCAGATTAAAGCCCTCGAACACGGCGCCACGGCGAGCATCTCTGTTAGCGCGCCTTTGAAGCAGTTTACCATGTGGCTGTAGATGAAGGTGATCACCGAGGCGGTTTCGTTGTCCGTCAAGAATTCATGTTGCCGTTCAGGCGGGATCTCGCCGGCATCATAGTAAGGGCCGTCCTTTAGAAAACGCGGGAACAGCGGGGCGCGGCCGTCTTCATGGATTCTGCCGATGGCCGCTGTGAGCGCATGGCGGCGAGGATGTCCAGTCGGATGTTGAACAGGCGCACCAGAACGGGCAACTCCGGCTGCACGCGGTCTTCGGTCTGCTTGCCGAAGTCGTTCTGCCAGAAGTCCACAATCAGGAACTCGGTCTTCTCGCCGTTGGGCAGACGGTCAAGGAAGCGGCACGCCTCCTGGTTGCGCGTGCCGCGGCCGATCATCTGCCAAAGCTTGATACGGGACTGGACCGGCCTCATGAACACGAGATTCACCACTTCGGGCACGTCGATGCCGGTATCGAGCATGTCAACTGAGACGGTGATGCGCGGTTTGTCCTGCTTCTTGAACTTGGTGATGAGGCCGTCGCCGTAGGGGCCGTCGTGTACCCGCTCCATGCCGGAGTAGACGACTTGCAGCACGCCGACATGCTCGGGGAACATCTCCTCGAACACGTCGCGGATACGTTCCGCGTGATCTTTGGTCATGGCGAACACGATGGTTTTGCCGGGCAAGTGGCCACCGCTGTCCTTAATACATTCTTCCATGATCTCTTCCCACTGGCGGCGGAGCGTGTCGCGATTGGAGACGAGGACTTCGAGGTCGGTTCCGGCATAATCGAGGTTGTCTGGGTCAATGCCTTGTTCGATCAGGGCGGCTCGGTCTTCCTCGCTCAGATCAGCCCCCTTGATCCCCTTGCGCTGAAAACCGGTCTGGGCCTGGTAGAGCCGGAAGTCCACAAGTCGCTTCTCTGCCACGGCTTGCTTGTAGGTGTAAAGGAATGTGGGGGCTTGTTCGCGGCACTCGAAGGTGCGGAAGGTGTCGCGGTCAATGAATGCCGCTGGGGTTGCCGTCAGGCCGATCATCCGAGCATCGAAGTACTCGATCACCTCGGTGAAGCGATTGAAGATGGAGCGATGAGCCTCATCGAAAATGATCAAATCGAAAAACCCGGGACTGAATTTTTCGAAGCAGCGCGCCATCGCCTGGAGTGTAGCCACATAGAGGCGCTTGTCCGGGTCAATGTTGGCCGTGTGGACACGGACGCGCGGTTCATGGGGCAAGTGTGCCTTGAAGCCGTCGCTGAGGGCCTGCTCCACCAGTGCGTCGCGGTCTGCGAGGAACAACACTTTTTGTGCGCATGAACTGCGAAAAAAAATGTCAATCAGGCCCATCGTCGTGCGCGTCTTCCCAGTGCCCGTGGCCATGACCAGCAGGGCGCGGCGTTTCCCAGCGATGAACGCTTCCGCCACGCGACGGATGGCCTCATGCTGATAGGGACGGTCCATGATAGAGGTGTTAATCGGTGTCTCGGAAAGCGGAGTGTGTTCCTCGCGGATGAAATGCAGGCGTTGAAGGTCTGCCGGTGTGAAGAACCCGGCCACCATGCGCGGGTGGGCCAGGCCGACCTCCCAGAACCATGTGGTTAGCCCGTTCGCCATGAAGCCAAAGGGCGCGAAGGGTTGCTGTTTCACGATCTCCTCTATATACATACGGAGTTGCTCTTCACCTTCGCGCGGGCTGCGCGATGTGCGCTTGGCCTCGACCACGGATAGAACGAAACCGGATGGCTCGTACAGACAGACGTCGGTGATGCCCGGCGACGGTGTTCCATAGGCCGGCGATGATGACCCACGAACTTGAGGCGAAGGTGAGGGGTCATAGCCTCTGACGGGGACCTCAAAGCGAACTTGACTGCGGTCACTCAATTTCCAATTCGCCGCCGCAAGCTGAGGGTTTATCAAAGTCGCGCGAGTTTGTGCCTCGGTCAGATCCATGAATCACACCAGTGCCGAGAGAACGGAAATGCTGTCACGACTGTTTGCTGCAACACCAACGCGGTTCCACACCATCCTCCGCGCACACAAGTTAGCCAGTTTATTGTAGCCCCAGTGTGGGGGGGCTGCAAGAGGCCCCATCCAGTAATATATGATGTGGTCGAGGAGATGGTGGACGAGTGGAATGAATTCAACACAGCCATTCAGGAACTGGCAGTTGCCAGTTGTAAACAACAGTTAAAAACCGTTGCATTGATAGGCCACTTGCCGGTGCATCTCTACCAGACGAGTCCACTTCTGCCCAAGATTCCTCGTGGGCATCGTTTGATGGAATCGAAAAGGTGCGTCGAAAAAGGGGTGGTTTGATGGGACTCCCAGAAAAGGGATGACTTGATGAAACAGATCAGGCAAAGCGAGTTCCGCGCGCATGGACGCAGAATCGCTCGGTGGCGAGGGGCTGATACTCAGGCAGCCGGGATCGCAGTACAAGGCCGGTCGCTCGAACACGTTGCTCAAAATCAAAAGCATGCACGATGCCGAAGGCCGCGTCGTCGAACATCTGCCAGGCAAGGGCCGCCATGCCGGTCGACAAGAACATTGGCAAGGTCTTATCCGTATTCATCCGTGGCCATTAGCGCCGCTCCAAGACCACCGCGCCAATCCACGGCAGATTGAGAATCTGCCCGCTATAAATCTGCGCGTCGTACCCGCCGTTCGTCTGTTCCTTTTCGGACTCCACCTGAAAAACCGGCCACGACGAATTGAAAATCTCCTTGTAGGCCGCGCCCGCCGGAAGCCCGAGCCACGAGCTGTCCTGCCGCTGATCCGGCGTGCCGAACGTGACCACCGCGAACAGGCTGGCCCCGCGCACAAACGCCACCGTTCGATTCCCCGTGGCAACCACCTGGTAATTCGCATCACCCTGCAAGCCCTTGAAGGAGTCGTTGCGCAACCCCATCAGTTGCCGAAACCAGGCGAGGATGCGAGTGTTGTCTGTGGCCGTCGCAGGAGCAACATCATGCACCTGGGGATTGATCCACTGGTCGTTGTTGTCGAACGAAAAGGCCACCGTCTCGCCCACTTCCTGTCCCATAAACGACATCGGAATGCCGTTCGAAAGCAGCGTCAGGGCGCCCAGCGCCTTGGCTATCTGATAGCCTCGGCCAAACGGCGGGCGCGCGGCGATCCTGACACTAAGACTGTCCTGGCCGCTCACCATGTCGTGCGACTCGCCAAAGCGCGTGGCCTGGAAAAACGGACGCCCCCAATACTGCGGCTTGTCCATCTCCGCCTTCAGCCGTCCGGAGTCGTCCCAACCCGGATGCCCGCTGTCGTAGCTTGCATCTCTGATCCTGTAAACTTCGTCGATTCCCCACTGCCCGTCCATCACGCCCCAAGAGGGATTCGAGACATCCCACGGGCTGGTAGCCGAGTTTTCAGCCACGCAATACGGCCAGGCCCGCCCCTCCGCGGATGCCGCCGCGCGCAAGACCGAACGAATCATTCCCAAAAACTCCCACCCGCCCTGGCACTTCGTAACGATGGTCTGGGTGTCGTCGAAACGGAAGCCATCGAGATTGAATGTCCGGAACAAATACACCGAAGCCTGGCGGAAATACTCCCGCACCATGGGATGGCCGCAGTTCATGCGGTCGCCATCGTAGTCTCCATTGCGATATACGTCGGGGGCAATGCTCATGAGCGACGATCCGAGGGAGTGATTGTAAACCACGTCCATGATGACGCCGCGGCCGTTGGCATGAGCGGCGTTGACGAAACCAGCCATCGCATGCGATCCACCGTAGTGGCTGTCGATCGCAAAATAATACGAAGGGTCATAGCCCCAGGAAACGGCATTGCTGAATTCGTTCACCGGCATCAGGCCGAAAATCGTAACCGGCAGTTGACGCAGGTATCCGGGCTGCCCCAGCCGGCTCGTACCGTTCAATTCGTCCGCCAGCAAATCGAACGGAGTGAGCCCGCCCGCTTGCAAATTGGTAAACCGCCTGGCGTGGATTTCATAGATCAGAAAATTCTGCCAGCCCATGGTTTGCCACTGTTGGACGTGCGCCGCCGCGCTCACTGCGGCAACATCCATCACCACGGACCACGACGTTGAAGGCTTGGCCGGGTCCTCGCCGAACGCCGTCTTCAGGCTATCTCCGTCCTGCACGGCGCGTGCGGCGGGGTCGATCACTTCCACGTCGTCGTTGAGCAGGAAGCGGTATCGCGTCCCCGGCGGCGCCTGCGAAGCCGCAAGGCTGCACCACCAGTAGAAGGTATCGTTCGTCAAGCTCATCGGAAACTCCTGGCGCGACGGTCCGCCAGGAGAGTTTTCATCTACCAGAATGAGAGTGGCGCACACGGCGTGCGGCGCATGAACCACAAAATAGACTTGGCCGCCGAGCAGAGTCGCGCCATGCGGCATCTCTCGGCCCGCGAAAATTCCGGTAGCCACTACCGCGCTGCCAAAGGCCGCTTGCATGAGAGCGGTGCGGCTTGGCGGCTCTGCAAACCGTGTCGCAGAACGCGCGCAAATGCCGAAAACGCCTTCGGTGGTGTGTAAAACCGGCGTGGAGACCGTCGGCGTGAAATACCGGCTGGTATCAATCCAGTCGTAGGGTTTGCGCTCTGCGCCCGCAGACGGCAGCAGATCGAAGGAAGTGGTGGTGTCCAGTGCGAGGTCCGGCATGGCCCGCCATGTTCCATCCGGTTGCAGGGCTGCCGGTACGGTTTCGTACGCGGGACCGTTGCCGACGGAAACCTCGACCGAGAGCCCGCCACCGGAGCTCGATGCTGCTTGCGGTTGGATCGCCAGCGGGACTGGTCTGATGGCCGGAAAGGCACCCACCCAGGCGCTCGCTCCCAGAGCGAATCGCGACACCGCATCCAGCACCGCGGGGTCCGCGGGAAAGGGCCTCAGGATCGCCGAGTTTTCGACATTTTGCTGGCTGATGACGGCGTAGCTTGCTCCCGGATAAATCGCCACGCTGTATGCGGCGACACGGAAGAGCGGACTCTCGCCATAGGGCTGCGCCGAGGAAACTGCCAGCGGAAAGACGGATTGTTCCACCAGATCGCGCAATTCCAATTGCGGAGGGCTGGCCAGGCTGGCGCTGTACAGCACTTCCAGGGCAACCGGAGTCAGCACCAGAGGCTGGCTGCGCACATCGCACTGGCCGCTCTTCAGCCACAACGAAGCGCCATCGACCGGACGCCACACGCGATTGCTCGCGTCCGGTTCCCATACAGCTGCCTGGTTGGGGGCCGCAGGCTGCATCAGCTTCAGATGAAAGCCTGCGGTCATCCACGGGAGCAATGTTACACGAAACGTGGAGACACCACTGGTATCATCGCGTGCCGACTCTCCGAAATAAGCGGGCAGCACACTGGAATCGTAAGGATTCCAGACGAACAACTGCCCGCCCCGGAACGTCTTTTGCGTGATCGCTTGAAACATGAGCACATCGCCCGGATGGAAGACCACACCGGCGGGAAAAGGATTCTGGTAGAGAACTCGCGGCGACGACTCGAAGGTCCAGACTTCGGCTGGCGACGTGAGAAAAAGCCGCCGCGTGAAACTGTCCGCTTCCCAAGTGTCCTGGCCCGTTGCGGGTGCCGTGGAGTGAAACTTGAATTGCAGTTTGCGCGCATCGGGCGCGTCGGGCAGTTGAAAATCCACGACGTCTGCACTGGGGGCGCCCTTCTTATCCCAGATGTTATTCCCATCCCAGGCAGCTTGCCAAACGTACAGACTCCACAAACCTGCCCTATTAACAGGCTTGTGATGCACCGTAATTCCCATGCCACTCTCCTTCTGTATCTACACTATCCCAAGCCCACGAAAAATGACGTCTGCAATTGGCGTCCCATGCCATCCATTTGAAGACAAACCCAAAGCCCCCATCAATGTAGCAAGTAGGCGTTGGGTATCACAATGTACCTTGAGTTTACGACACAACCACGATAGCAACGTTCCAGCTACCCTGCACAGCATAATCTCTGTTTCCCAGCCGCTTCCCTTTGTTGAATAAATCTCCTAAGCCATATTGCTAATGAAGTGAACGGCGCATTTGCGGCTCAACAAAATGTGTATCTTGTAGTTTTGTTCGCAATTTTTCCGCCTCTTCATCCGAAGCTTCAATCGTGACCATTTGGGGAGTATCGGCACTTACTAATTTGATGCCGGGTTCGTTTTTGACGGCGTCCTCGGCAGACACCGTTGGACCAGTCAGTCCGCGCCGATTCGTAACTAAATATAGTCCCATTATACTCCCCCGCTATTTACGGAAATGGAAACTTAAACTACTGGTAATCCGCGTCCCTCGTACTTGACGGGCAGCCCGAATGGTTTGCAATGCTGCGCTAAGACCAACGCCGCTCTTTTGGAACGCGTCGCGTCGCGCGGCAGCGATTTATAAATCTGGTCGCCGGATAAGATGACGGCAAGCGCTCCACAGGCAGCGGGGCTCGCCATTGAGGTTCCGTCCATCTCCATGTAAGCGCCAACGAAGCCATTCTTGTCGGGTACGGTGGAAACAATGCCCACTCCCGGGGCGGCGCAAGCCAGCGTCGGTCCGAAGCAACTAAATGATGCCGGTGGTATGAGTTCCATGTTCGGCGACGTCCCGCGCCTCGCTTCCGGGTAAGTTTTTTCCGTCTACGAAGGCGCCAACCAGCGTCACATGCTTTAGGTTCCGGTGATGACCGCAACCGGTATCGATGACGCCGACTTTGATCCCTGCCCCGCGCGACGCATTCTTCACATCGACACCCATTTTTTCGTGCCACCAGCCGCTACCACCGGCTTTTGCTTTGGCGATCGGGATGCAGTCGATAGTGCTTCCCGATGCAGGCGCATCGGCGAACATGATCCAGAAGTTGGCACAAGGAATCGGTTCAACAAACGCAATCAGGAAGCCGTTCGGCACTTTGAATGATAATTTACCCCTGGCATCCGTCGTTACGGTCTTGAAATGGGTTTGCCCGGATGGATCCCTAAGGTAGAGCAGGACTTCGATTTTAGGAAGAGGCGCTCCTCCGCCGGTGATAGTGAACTGATAGTTCTTTCCCTTGGCACTCGCCACGGCGGTATAGGGTATGGACGCCTGTAGCTCCATTGGAACCGTTTGATGAAGATTCCGGCGCACGGCGAGTTCCAGGATGGAATCCGCCGGCATGTGTGCACGAATCGAGGCCACTTGGCCGGCATCGGCGTCAAGCAGCATGACGTGACGCGTCTGCGGGTTCGTTGTCGGAAAGAATGCGGGCACTGGTTAACATTCCGAACGTAGTCTGTACCGTTGCCCGCGAAGCGATTTTATCAGCAGCGGTGAACTTACCACTTCGCCGATTCACAAGGACGTACTCCGGCATTGGATCTTCCTATCTTTGGATGAATTTGACTGTTTGTCACTCTGCGGCTATTACAGCCCAACACACAATCGCGCTGCAAACAGAACTCCAACGGCCGAAGCCTTTGTAGATCTGCGCGGCAATTTTTGCCTGATCCTTAAGCGTGCCTTGCGCTTTAATCTGCGGATCAGAAACGTTCCGGATGGCAAGCCAACGGGGTGCATTGGATCCCATCTTCTGGCTGACCAGGCCAAGTACAGCATCACCCATTTCCGATACATCCCCCAGCCCCTGAAGTTTGTAGTGATTGTCCGAGGTGTCAAAGCCAAAAAAGTCGGTCGTGAGCACGCATTGTGGCAACGCTTTGGGGGCAACGACTGTAATTTTGGGCGGCCTGGTGTTGTCCTTCGGCAGTTGGCCTTCATTTGCTTTGAACAGCTTCTTTGCCGTGGTAAAAAACTTGGACTTTGCCGGAGTACTGGAATAGTGGGATTGGGCGAAGGGCTCCCTCTCGAATTTTTTTATACAATCGAATCGCACAATCGGGCTTACCACCACGTCTCCAACTTCGAACTCCGCCCCAATCCCCCCTGCCGTCCCCGTGGTCAGAACCAGTTTCGGCTTTACTTCACTAATGATCTGACGCCACACGTCTCGATTCGGAAGCTTCGGACCATCCTGCGACATATGCGATTCGGACTTGAAGACGACAACACTCTTGTCTCCGATTTTCGTTGTCCAATATGAACCCAGGCGCTTAGCCAGTTTGGCAGGACATCTGGCGCGCATCTTGCTGGAAATCGAGGCGAAATTGTGGGTATACGGTTGATAATCGTTGCGCGAATCTTTTCCCGGCGTGAGGACGCGGCTCAAGGCATGGCCTTCATCTACGGTCCAAGTGACAACCAGAACGTCCGCTTGTGGCAATGGCTTGGCAGCTCCCCCCGCGTGCGATGGACCGGTTTGCGGCTCTAGCCCTTTCGGCCAAGGCGGGTCGGTGTAGCGCGAAAGCCCAGTCGCCGTCGTAAACGCCAGGAATTCGCGACCAGCGGGTGCCTCGGAATCGAAATCTATAATCTCTCTCCGTATATCGGCGTCGTCGGTTGAAGTTGCCGCCGCCTCAAAGGCGAACGTCGAAACCGGCGGGGGAGTGGAGATGGGGTCGAAGCCAAGGTTTCGTTCAACCCATTTTCGATCAATTATCATAGCTAGGCTCCTCCTAACAGACGTTGAAAAAGTCTGAAAAGCGGCCAATGTTTCTTCGGTTGACGATGCAATTCGATGCTTGCCGAGAAGTAATTGGTATCTTCATACCAAGCCCCACCGCGATGAGATAACACCGTCTCCCGGGACGACGTACCGAGTCGGCATCGCCCGGGCCGACGATCGCACTTTCCATGATTCTAGCCATGCCATCTGGAATGGCAATAAGCCTACGGAGGGGATATGGGGTATTCTCGTTTTCAAGTGGCAGTCACTCGGCGCTCCCGTAGGGGCGATGCTCGCTCGTAGCCGCATCGCGTTGTTGTCACACCTGTGATGTCAAGAAGAAACCATCGCGATACTGTTCGCACAACCCGGCTTTTCCCGCAGCCAATCCTGTAACTGGCCGTGAGTAATCAAAGAGAAAAGGTCATGCCAAGGTCTTATGTCCCAAAAATCATTCCTTTGATGGCCCGATCGTGGGTACTTCTCCGTCAGTGGATGTGCTTCCGTCCCATAATCCTAACGGGCACCGTTTGACGGGACCGTAGAGGCGTGCCGAAACAGAGGTGATTTTCCGGGATGTCCGGGAATACATGCAAGTAGACGAGACAGCCACAAGGAATCGTTGTGCGCAGCCTCGTGATCACGCCACTACTGCTTTTTCCAATCCGAGATCGGCTGCCCGCTCGTTCCAGTGACGGTAACACCATCTGAGGATAGGCACGCTGATCAGGGCAAATGGCAAAATTGCCAGTTCTATCCACCAAACGGAGAAGGTTCCCAGCTTTCCAGAGACGTGGGCTGCGCCGGCAATCCCGTCGATCGAGGTGAAAATCACAAAGCCCCAGAAGACCATCGCGAATCTCCGATTTGCCACCCCCAGCAAGATGAGTGCGCGGGAAGAAGCATGGCACAGGATGGCGATGATTCTTTCCGTGGGACCAATGAGCCAGAACAGCGGGGTAGTGGCCGCTGCCTTGCTTAGTTCCTGACCGATCTGCTCCGCTGCCGGTAGCCCGGCAATTGCCACCAATGCCGTTACTAAAGCCCCTGCCCCCAACAAGAACGCCTCAAAGGCCCCGGCACCCACGCCAACGGCGATGGCACGACCTGCTTCGCGTCCAAGCTGTCGCCAGATCCATACGGCCAGCAGCGTGAAGCCCATCTCGCACAGGCTCGACTCGATGCCGAGGAACAGTCCTCCGCATGCAACCAACAGCGGATACGGCAGGTTGTGCTTCAAGAAGCCGATCACCGCCGCGTTGCTCGCCAGAGCGCAGACCACTTTCACCGCCACCGCAACTGTCCACAACCCGGCGCCAATCCAAAACCAGCAAAAGCAGGCGTGCGACGTGCGCTTCCAGTAGATCACAGCCACAGCCCCGACCAGCATCATGCCCAGGGAGGACGGGAAGTACACTAGCAGGTTAGCGGGCGTCTCGGGGTCTAGCCGCACGTAGTATTCCCCTCGGTGACCTTGAGGATCGAGTCGGATAGTTTCCCCAAGAGTTAGTTTGCCACTCCAAGTTCCCTCGCCCATAGCGAAAAGATCGACATGCCGGCCATCTGGAGTCTCGCGCGATACCTTGCATTGCCCTTCCTCCATCCGCAGACGCAGGAAGATTGACCGGCTGCTGTCGCGGGGGGCGGTGATCGTCACCGGCAACCCTGAAAACTGCGCCGGGGCAGGAGAATCAGGTGGCTCCGCAAGCGACTGACTGACGAGTGCGATTGCGGCCAAAGCAACAAGAATCAACGAGAATTTCAATCGCATCACAAATCGCATATCGTCCCACTTTTCCTTAATAAGCTCCGAGCGGCGAGTACACCCGTTGTTCGTGTGTAACCAGCGGAGAATCACCGCTGGGACCGTATGTCACTTCGTTTCCTCTGGAGAGACATCCCCTTTGGGCAAGCGTTACTGGATCGTGTACCGGAAGGCTCCGTTGTGGCCTGCGAGCCAACTTCAAGGCGAACGTCTCGCCATTACCGGCTAAGCCGCGACTCGTGACTCCTTCCTTTTTGCGTGCTGCGAACCTCGCAAGAAGTATTCTGTTGAATGCGTCTCTGCGTGTCAAGATACCTTCCTTTGATGGGCCGCCCGGCCATGTTTCCTCACCACTACGGCTTGCCTGGGGTGATAGAATGTCTTGGCAGCATTTATGTCCAGAAAAGTAAATCGGAAATTGGAGGGAATGCCGTGAAACAACGAAAACTTGGCAGTCACGGTCCGATGGTATCGGCACTAGGATTGGGTTGCATGGGCATGAGCGAGTTCTATGGTCCCGGCGACGAGGCGGAGTCGATCGCTACAATTCACCATGCCCTCGCACTGGGAATCAATTTCCTGGACACGGCCGATATGTACGGCCCTTTCAAGAACGAAGTGCTCGTGGGCAAGGCGATCCGGGATCGTCGCAACCAAGTCGTTCTGGCGACAAAGTTCGGCAACGTAAGAACCCCGGACGGCGGCTGGGCGGGTATAAACGGACGGCCCGAATATGTACACAAGTGCTGCAATGACTCCCTCCAGCGCCTCGGGGTGAATCACATCGATCTATACTACCAACACCGTGTTGATACGACGGTCCCGATCGAAGATACGGTGGGGGCCATGTCGGAACTCGTCCAGCATGGGAAGGTGCTGTATCTGGGCTTGTCGGAGGCGGCGCCTGCAACGATCCGCCGGGCACATGCCGTCCATCCCATCACTGCCCTCCAAACTGAATACTCGCTCTGGAGTCGTGAACCGGAGGAGGAGATCCTCCCGACGATCCGCGAGTTGGGCATCGGCTTCGTCGCATATAGCCCCTTGGGACGCGGTTTCCTCACCGGTCGATTCCTCAGTCCTGATGATCTTCCAGAGGGCGATTTCCGCCGCCGTGCACCGCGATTCCAAGGCGAGAACTTCCAAAAGAATCTCAAGCTGGTCAATCGCGTGAAGGAGATCGCCGCCCAGCGGCGGGTCACGCCCAGCCAGCTCGCTCTGGCTTGGCTCCTTGCCCAGGGTAACGATGTCGTGCCGATTCCCGGAACTAAGCGGATACGTTACTTGGAGGAGAACGCTCACGCGGTAGAAATCGAATTAGATCAGAAAGATCTGGAGCGAATAAACCAGGAAGTGCCTCGCGGCGCGACTGCCGGGCAACGTTACTCCGACATGAGCACAGTCAACCGTTGATCTGCGCAATGGCCGGAGTTCCATCAATTCGGCAATGACAAGACTCTTTTGATCTATAAGACGATGGAGCACGTAATCACGCATGTGTGACCGAGGGAGTTGCGCCAGGGTCTTGTCTCTCGTAAATGGTTGGAATTTTGGGGCAAGGCGAAGGCCATTACAGCCGGAATCCGCAATTCAGACATGATTCCGAAAAAACGTATGAGTTGATGGGATGCGAAGCCCCCCTCGTCGTGCACTTCAAATTTGGATCCTTTGACGGGAACCTCGACAGGCGTATGGCTTGATGAGACGCCGACTCGAAGGTGGAGCGGTTAGACGATGCGGTCGGGCGCTGCCGGTTCAGGACCCGTCTCTGTGCCGTCTTGGGATATACGAGTAAGAGTTGTACGAGCAGGAAGAGCTAGAGAAGCGAGCCTCTCTTATTTCTTGTCCTCACAAGCCTGATGTTTGTTTGCCCCATATTCTGGACTTTTTTGCTCTGCATTTACTACCCCTGACTACCCCCGATCCCTAAAAAATACCCCATTTCTCTGCATTTTCTTGCACTAGTTTGATACTACATGCAAAAGATATTCTCCTGCGGTAAACTTCTACCACGTTTCAACTTATAGGTGATTTTGGTGAGGGCTTTTTGGTCCTCACAGCGTGGAGGTCGCTGGTTCGAATCCAGTGCCGCCCATTGCAAACAAGTCTTTGCCGAATCGAACGTTGCGATACCTGCCGGTGGTCGGCAGTGCGGCCTATAAGTTGACGGAAAAGGGGTAGTCACTACCACCGCAAACTTAAAGGTGCGTACTGTCATGACCATAAAGAATGTTTCTGTACCCAAGTATCGCTGGCACAAGGGTTACTAGGCTTATCGAATATATTTGACTCGGTGTTGGTGGAAATGAGGTTTTCAATGAATGTATAAGCACGCTCAAAGTCTAGTTGGGTGCCTAGAGATTGATATGTCCAGCCAAAACCCAGCGGCCTCAAGCCATCGCTCATCTCCATCAGTTCGCGCGGCGGAACAAATCCTTGGGCCTTGTTTTCATGGCTGCAAGCCAGTTCTAAGCATCAACTTACCGAATTACAAGTTTTAAACTTATGAATGGAGCTTTGGGCCCTTTTTTCCAGATTTATGGGATTTTTCCATTAAGATTCAATACATTACAAACGTTTAACTGTAGATAGGGAGTATATTTTTATAATTTACTAATTTTCATAATAATGGTGATATATATAACCTGTGGGGAGGGTGGTTTTGGATTGCGTTGATAGTGATCGGAGTGCCTTGTTTGTTGAATTGCTTACCCAGCATCAGCGCAAATTGTACAGTTATATTTATACTTTGGTCCCTAATGTGACAGACTCGGACGATCTTCTGCAAGAAACTAATTTGGTTCTTTGGAATAAACGTTCTGAGTATAAAATGGGAACTAATTTCTCTGCCTGGGCTTGCCGCATAGCTTATTTTAATGTGCAAAATTTTCTAAGGGCTAAAGGCCGAAGCCGTGCTTTATTCAGCGAAAAACTCTTGTCCGATATTTCAGAATTGTTGGTCGACCGCACTGAAGTGCATACGGTCTATTCCATATTAATGATCACTTGTTTAGAGAAACTTTCCTCGACAAGCCGGCAATTGCTGAAACTCTGCTATGACGGGAACGAGAGCATTCAAGAGGTGGCAAAACAAATGGGGCGACCCGTCGGCAGTATCTACAGCACTTTAAGCCAGATTCGTCGTAAACTTTGGGAATGCGTTCAATATGCCCTTAGGGAGGAGGGTTCTCTATGACGTCGGTTCCAGACAATATCAACCCACGAATATGGACACTCACCAATGCCGTATGCCAAGGCACGATCTCCAAAGAGGAGGCCCAAGAGTTAGAATCATTGCTAACTGCCGATCCTAGGGCACTGGAGTTTTACGTTGACTTTCTCAAAATCAATGTCGAAATTCTGTGGTTGCTGAGTATCAAACCTCACAGCACGATAGATTCAGGCGATCAGGCGCCCCCGGCTCCTTTGGCAGCCCCTCCTGACCGGTCGCCCATCCTTGGTTTTCTAGGTGATTGGGCAAATTTTTTCAATCAGCATTCGCCTTTGTCGTACCTGTTGCTCTTTGTGATGTTAGGAATGACGATTTTTGCTTCTTCATTTTGGTTACGCAACACGCATACCGGCGTCGCGGCGGTTGAATCGCAATTCACAGCTCAAATTACATGCATGAGAGACTGCCAATGGTCCGCGACCATGCCGGCCATGTCGGAAAGTGAGCAATTGCTGGTTGGCCAGCAATTGCAATTGGATAAAGGCCTTGTGCAAGTTACATATTACAACGGAGCAGTGGTGCTGTTGGAGGGGCCTGTTTCATACACCGTTGATTCCCAGAACTCCGGTTTTCTCGACCGGGGGAAGTTGGTCGCCCGTGCGGACACAAAACAATCGGGCCAATTCACCATTACTACGCCCAACGCACGTTTCGTCGATATGGGCACGGCATTCGGCGTGGCGGTGGAAGCCGAAGGCCGCGCGGCGATTGCTGTTTTCACCGGCAAGGTGATGGCCGAAGCCAAGAAGGCCGGCGGCGGCTGGACCGCACAAATAGCACTGAAAGAAGGGCAGGCGGGCATATACGAGAAGGCCAAATTTACGCGACAGGTATATAAAAGGAGCGATTTTCCGACACTGCAGCCCGTTCCTCCGGCTCCGTCGTCTTACGAGCGTTGGTTGGAGGCCAGTCGCGAATTACAAGGCCGCGGCGATTTAGTAGCCTATTATGATTTCCAACCCGATCTAGATGATTCAACCGTGTTGCTCAACCACTCGGCAAGCGGAGCAAAATATGACGGTGAAATCCAAAATGCAGATTTTGTTGACGGACGTTTTCCGGGAAAAAAATGCTTGGAGTTCATGGCTGCTGATTCGGGCGTACGTGTGAATTTGCCCGACGAGTATAAACAAATGACGGTAATCGCTTGGGTGAATATCAATCAGTTGGTGAATAATTACCACGGAATTTTGACGTCCGACGGTTGGACCCAACCCGGAAATTTGCATTTTCAAATACGGAAAAACGGCCAATTAGGCCTGCACATATTCAGCGGGTGGGCGGGAGTGAATGATTATTGGTCCACCAAGACCCTTACAGATGATTATCTTGGCCGCTGGTGCATGATTGCGGGGGTAGTCGATACGGATCAAAATTCCGTAACTATATACGTCAATGGTGAATTCTTCGAGAAACTTCCAACCATAGGTCAAATGCTCCCCGCCCGGATCGGTTCGGCGACGATTGGCGGTTGGAATAGAGTGATACCAACAGACCCCGATTATCCACGTAACTTTTCAGGCCGTATAGACGAATTGATGATTTTCCAAAACGCATTGACAGCGGAAAAAATCAAAAAAATCTATCAAAGCAGCCAGCCGTGAAGTTTGTGAGATATTTAAAAATGGAAGAGGCCCTGAAGGGGCCGGAATCGTGTGAGGCTATTAGTCAGCGTTTGGAATCGTTTACGAAGTTTTTTGCCGAGAGTTTGGTTTGTATTGAGCAAATGAACGACGCTGGAGTCTATTTCATCGTTAATTTATTTTTTTAAGTCGAGGCAGCGCGATATTGGTTGATTAATTTCTGGAAGGATGGTTTCCAGTGTATTCAACCTCTCTTTAATTAAAGTCTTTAGCTGCCGGCAAGTTTTTTCTTTTACGGCCATTCACATCGGTTGTGAAATCTTTTTCACTTGCTGCGGTATAAGACGTATGTGATTTTTTGTGCGGGTTTCGATGCCTGCATGAAATGTTGGTAAATGGAAAGAAAAAGAAATGGCAATAATAAAGTAGTAGGCAACATGGAAAAAAAGTAGTACATGGCCAAAAATCTTTTCAACTTTAATGCAAGGAGACATGCCACAATGCGAATTAAATTGATGTTTTTAGTTTTAGCGCTTGTAGCGCTATGTGCCGTCGCGCAAGCCGCTTCCACTTATTTTGTTGTTACTCCGGGTAATTTCTCCGATGTAAATAACTGGTGGGCCGTGACCTATGCTGGTAATGACGCTGTCATTACAGACGACAACGCTGCGGATCTCGGACTTACTTCTCCCGACCTCCCCCCCGTGGCGAGCCTGACTATAGGCACCATCGGCGAATACGGCGATTTAGGCACGTCCGGCGCGATGACTCAATTCGACAAGACTCTGACTGTAACCAACAATATTATAATCGGCAACACCGGCGGCAGCACTGGCACGTATACCATGACCGGCGGCACGCTGAACGGCGGCAGCGACCTCCTGATCGGCAACGGCGTCGGCGGCAACGGCACGTATAATATGGGCAACGGCACGCTGGCCGTAACCGGCAATATCAAAATCGGCGTCGCCGGCGGCACCGGCGGGTTTAATATGACCGCGACCACTGGCACGGTGACCAGTGGCAGCCTCACGATCGCCGGCGATTCCACTTCTACAGGCACGCTTGTCATGAGCGGCGGCACGCTGACCGCAAACGGCGAAACCCAGATCGGCAATGCCGGCGGCTCCGCCAATTTTACCATGACCGGCGGCACGTTCAATTTCGGTAGCTGGTTTTCCGTCGCCCGCCATTGGCCGACTACGGATCCCGTGGGCTCGTCAACTATGGATATCTCGGGCGGGACCGTCAATCACAACGCTTGGTGGATCCCCGTGGACATCGGCGAACGCGGAGTAGGCAACACAGGCACCTTGAAGTTGTCGGGCTCCGCCGTTTTTAACGTGCATGCCCTTGTACCAGGCGGCGAAGTAGGAGCCGGCGGAGACTTTAGAGTAGGCGCCGGCGATGCCGGTACAGGCGGTGGTCTAGGAGTTTTGACCATGGCCGGCAACGCCCAACTCAACCTAGGCTGGGGCAATTCAATCAATATCGGAGATACCGGAACCGATGGTCAATTGACAATGAACGGCGGCACGCTCAATAGCGGCGGTTGGAGTGGCTGGTTTAGTCCATTGAGAATCGGCTGGGGACAGGGTGGCGGCGTTTATAGCAATGGAACCGTCACAGTGAACAATGGAACCATAATTGTTGCCGGTCATATTCTTGTCGGCGGTCTGGGAGGAACAGGCACCGTCACGATGACTGGAGGCACAATCAATAAAACCGCCGATCAAGGCGATGTTGTAATCGGTGCCAGCGATCCCTGGAGCACTAGCGATGTGGGTACCGGGACTTG
This sequence comes from Thermoguttaceae bacterium, assembly GCA_050013075.1. Classification (GTDB taxonomy): domain Bacteria; phylum Planctomycetota; class Planctomycetia; order Pirellulales; family Thermoguttaceae; genus JBEKIK01. The sequence goes on from JBEKFZ010000054.1 coordinate 23,478, forward strand.
GAACCAAAATGGCGGCACGCTTTTGAACGCCGCCAGGATTGTTATTGCCGAGAATGAGAACAACGCTGGGACCGGCACGTTCAATCTCAACGCCGGCTTGGCGCAAGCCACGGCCGTTGTGGGCGCGGGCGGCAACAGCACGTTCCATTTCAACGGCGGCACCCTACAGGCCACTGCCAGCAGCAACACCTACATGCAAGGGCTAACCCTGGCCGATGTGCAAGGCGGCGGGGCGTACATCGACACCCAAAACTTTAACATCGTTGTTGCCCAGTCACTGCTGGATGGCGGCGGCGGCGGTGGTGGATTGATTAAGTCAGGCCTCGGATCGCTCAAGCTCAACGGTATTAATACCTACACCGGCCCGACCGATGTCCTGGAGGGATCTCTGGGCGGCTCTGGCACTCTGTACAGCGGCGTTTCCCTAGTCACGCCGGGTAATCTGGTGACGGTGGAAAGTGGCGCGGCGTGTGCCCCGGGCGATCCCGCCACGTTAACCGTCGGCAACATAACCTTCGATGGGGGCTCCGTCCTAGACATCGTACTTGCCGGCGCTTCGCATGATGCACTGGATGCCACTGGTCTTCTAACCTTGAAATCAGATTCAGGAGGTGTCACACTCGACGTGACGCTAAGTGCGTACCCCGTGCCAGGCGAGTATGACATCTTGGACTGGGGTACCAAGTCAGGAGACTTTACCACCGTGACTCTGCCGGATCTCCCCAATGAGACTTGGTCCATGAGTTATGATAAAGACACCGGAGTGCTCACCGTTGTTCCCGAGCCGGGGACGATCGTCCTGCTGTTGATGGGCGCTGTGATGCTGTATTTGCGTCGATGGCGTTAGATTACGGATTGTAATGTTATTATGGGCGCGTCCGTTCAGGACGCGCCCGGTTTTTGTGGCTTCATAATCAATTTATTTTATTATTCTACCATAAAGTCGAACAAAATCACCACAAACAACAAAAAAACTATTGCAGTTTGCCTTGGTTCATCTCATGGACAAAGGAATGATAATATTGGTTTCTACTTAACTACAGGAGTAATATATTATGACACGAATCAAACTAATCTTGTTATGCGCGGCGTTTGCCGTGTTGGCGGCAAATGCGCAAGCGGCCACTGTTTCCTGGAATAATGTTGGTTCGGGCGATTTTTCACTAGGCGGTAACTGGACTGGTGGCAATTTTCCCGCAACGGCTGACAACGCCGAGATTAATAACGGTGGGACGGCATTACTGGGAGTCACTATAGTCCCCAACGCCATTACAGGGCTCGGAATAGGCAGCGATCTCACCAACACCAATAATACCGGATTAAGTGGCACGTTGACTCAGTCCGGTCAAACGCTGACTGTAACAGGTGAAGTCCAGATTGGCAACAACGGCGGCACCGGCACGTATAACATTTCAGGTGGAACGCTCAATGCCCAAAGCTGGTTCTCCATCGGACGCTATTATGATTACACCAACGGCGTCCCCGGCGCAATTGGACTTTTGAGTATGACCGGCGGGGTCATCAACCACAACGGCGCCGATTTTGACATCGGCGAGCGGGGAACAGGCACCCAAGGCACCTTGACCATGTCGGGCAGTGCCGTATTTAACAATACCGGCGGGTCCACCATGATCGGCGCCGGCGACTTTGGAGGCGCCATGGGCAACGGCGTAGGAGAAATGGACATTTCCGGCAACGCTTTCTACAACCACACCAGCACTGCGGGATTTAACGTCGGTTTTAATGGAAGCGCCGGCACGTTAAATATGAACGGCGGGACAGTCAGCATAAGCGGCGGCAATTCGCTCTATATTGGCAATGGCGGTGGGGCTACAGGCACCGTTAATCTCAACGCCGGTGCTTTACTGCAAGTCACGTCCATCACCATGTCCCCAAACTCAGGTACCGGCACATTCAATTTCAACGGCGGCACCCTCCAGGCCCTCGCCAGTAGCGCAAGCTTTTTGCAACAGCCAACAACAGGAGCAGGAACAGCTCATGCTTATGTGAAAGAAGGGGGCGCGATATTTGACACTCAAACCTATAACATTACGGTTAACCAGGCATTGGAGCACGGCGGTTCGGCGAGTATCGATGGCGGTCTGTACAAAACCGGAAGCGGAACCCTCAGGCTGGCAGCAGGTAATAATGACTATACCGGGCCTACGACCGTCCACCAAGGCACCTTACTCGTCCATTACCAAATAGATCCAGTGGCGACCGTGACGGTTCAAAGCGGCGCCACCTTGGGCGGAAACGCATATCAAATGGGGCCAATCGTGGTGCAAGCCGGTGGCATTGTAGCGCCAGGCGATAGCGCGTACCAAAGCGGGATCGGCACCCTCTCTGCCGCCAGCCTCAGCCTGTCGAATGCCTATCTCAATTATGAATTTTATAGCGCTACCGGTAGCGTTTTCGGTTGGGATAAGGTGGACGTTTCTTCGGGAACTCTCACGGCTACCGGTACGAATACATTCAAACTTTCTACCGCCACGCCCGGCAGTTTGAGCGCCGGCTCTTATACGCTGATCACGTTTAATTCCATGACAGGTGACCTCAGCAATTTCAAACTCGACTCATCTGTTTTGGGCTCCTATACCACTTCGTTACAGTTAGATGATCCAGTAACTCCGCACAACATCGATCTGGTGCTTACGTTGGCCTCGATTAAATGGGTAGGCTCCAGCGGCGGACTTTGGAGTGTATCGACAAATTGGCTAACCTCCAGCGGTGCCAACACCGTCCCCAATGGCGCCGATACGATTGTCCAATTCGGAACGGACAGCTCGGGCACGGTGATTCTCAACATTAACCCCACCGTAGGCACGGTCACTTTTGACAACTACAGCGCGTCCTATACTCTCAGCAGCACCAGCACCACCTCGAGAGTGTTAAACCTCGCCGTGTCGTCGGGGAACGCCGCGATTAACGTTGCCAATGGCACTCATTTCATAGCCGTGCCGGAAACCCTTCAAAATAACCTTACCGTAACGGTGGATAACGCCTCGGACACCTTGACCATCAGCAAAGCCATCAGCAACAACAGCCTGAGCAGCGGTACTTATAGCTTGACCAAGCAGGGCTCCGGGACACTGGCACTCACCAGTACGAACGCTTATACCGGAGCGACGATCATCAACGGCGGCACCATTGTGGCCAATACTCTCGCCATGGGCGGATCGAATAGTTCTATCGGCGCTTCTCTCGGCGATTCCGCTAATTTGGTGTTCAACAACGCCACCCTGAGCTATACCGGATCGAACGTCTCCACCGACCGCGGCTTCACCATGAACGGCAATGCCACGATCGGAGTCGAAAATGGCACCTCCACTCCGAGCACTTTGACCTTCTCCGGTTCGGTTCAGGTTCTCGGCGACGTCGCCCACTTCATCAAAACCGGCAGCGGCACATTGACATACACCAACTCCAGCACAACCAGCGCAAACACGCTGGCAGTTGGTTCCGCTGACGTGGCCTATGACGTCCAAAATGGCGGCGTAGTGATCAACGGCGGCGCCGGCGTGTACAACATCACCAATGGCTCGCTGCACGTGGGCTCGACTACCTCCACTCCGACTTTCACCTTGACCAGCGGCACGCTGAACATCGGTACAAATTTTATCCTTGCGACCATTAATGGTACAGGGGAAACGGCAAGCGCAGCAATTTCCGGAACCATGAACGTCCCTGGAAATTTTGTCCTCGCGAATGGCGCAGGAACAACGGCAATCGCAACAATCGGTCCAGGCGCTCAAGTGAGCATAACGGGCGATGGTACTTTGGACGGCGTTATTGGCAATAATGGCGGCAACGCCACCCTTACCATGACTGGTGGAACACTCACTATTCATGGCTGGTTTGCCGTCGGACGCCATTGGGACCTTTCACAAACCGCGGGCACAACTGGTGTTTTCACTTTCTCCGGCGGAACCGTCAACAACGTCGCCGGCGGTTGGTGGCAGACTATGGATATCGGCCAGCGTGGAACTGGCGTCCAAGGCACCTTGAACATGTCAGGCTCCGCCGTACTTAACGTGAGCACGGCAGACTTCAGGATCGGCGCCGGCGACGCCGGCGACGCGAGTGGAGGCGGCGGTAACGGCTATATGACCATAGCGGACACCGCGCAACTTAACATGCTCGGCGCCAACACCTTTAATGTCGGCGATACCGGAACCAACGGCTCATTGACCATGAACGGCGGGACCATCACCCTAAGCAATGGTCTATTTAATGTGGGCACAGGTGTTGCCGGAAGCACCTCCAGCCATGGATCCCTCACCATCCATGCCGGAACCTTGAATGTCAACAACTGGATCGCTATCGGTCAAGGTGGTGGAACTGGCGTCCACGGTACAGGAACCGTCACGATGACTGGAGGTACAGTCAATAAAACCGGAGGCGGCGGTATTGTGCTTGGTTCCACAGGCGGCACTGGCACTTGGACCCAGAGTGGCGGCACGATTAACAACAACACCGCCTTGATTCTTGGCGAATATGGCACTGCCACTAGTTTGCCTGGCTCTGGCACGTTTTATCTCAACGGCGGGTTGGTGCAGGCCACCCAGGTGCAAGCAGGAACAACGACGAATCCTGGAACCGCCACCGGCACTTTTTATTTTAACGGCGGCACGCTTCAAGCCACCGCCGCCTCCGCCGATTTCATGACGACCGCCGGCGCTGGGGCTACATTGGCTGTGAAGGTGCAACATAACGGGGCTATTATCGACACCAACAACTTCAATGTTACGATTAACCAAATCCTAGCCGAAGATTCGTCCAGCACCGGCGGCGGACTTACTAAAGTCGGCTCCGGCACCCTAAGCCTAAGCGCTGTGAACACCTACACCGGCGCGACCACCGTCAACACCGGCACGCTGGAGTTGGCCTCCACCGGCCAGATCTCCACGTCTTCCGCCATATCTAATTCCGCAACGTTCGAGGTCAACGGCGGCACGCATACCGTGAGCACTATCAGCGGCACCGGCACAACTAAGGTGCTGGGCGACGGCAGTTTGACGGCGACTTCCATAGTCCAAGACACCCTGGACATCGGATCTGGGAGCTGGGCCACGTCGGACACTGCCGCGATTGACGGCGGCTCGACCTCAGGCTCGTTGTCGGAGGTTCCCGAGCCGGCCACTTGGGCAATGCTCATGCTGGCCGCCATGGGACTGGGAATTTACTGGCGCCGCCGCCGGTAAAGTGCTGAAACAGT
>JBEKFZ010000055.1:0-28341 GCA_050013075.1 Thermoguttaceae bacterium
TCCTTCATCCTTCATCCTTCATCCTTCATCCTTCATCCTTCATCCTTCATCCTTCATCCTTCATCCTTCATCCTTCATCCTTCATCCTTCATCCTTCATCCTTCATCCTTCATCCTTCATCCTTCCCCCCATGCCCCTTTCTCAAATCCCAGTAGGCGCGCCTAGGCATAATCGGCGTTTTCACCGCCCGACGACCCCCGGGCGTCATGTCAGCGATCGCTTGCACCCTGCCACTCGCTGCGCCGGCATCCTTTTCGACATGTGCAATATCCTTTACGACGACACGGTTTGGCGCCGCTGGGTGCTGAGGCTTTTATCGCGCCTGGGATTGAGCACTAATTATTGCAGTTTCTTCCGTATATGGGACCGCGACTATCTCGACGAGGTGCACCGCGGCCGGCGTGAATTCCGCCAGGCATTCGCCTCGTTTTTGCGATGTGCGGGCTTAAGCAGCGGTCAGATCGACGAGGTCGAGGCCGCCAGCCACGCCCGCCGCCGGCATTTGGAAGCCCATTCGCGTCCCCTGCCAGGCGTGCGCAATACGCTGTGGCGACTGCGCCAACAAGGCTTTGCCATGGGCGTGATATCCAATTCCGAGCATCCTGCCGCCGCGTTGCGCAGGCGTTTGCAGAGATTTGGGATCGAAAAATTATTTCCCACCGTGGTTTCGTCCATCGACCTGAACTGCTGCATGCCCGACGCAGCCTCCTATCTGGTCGCACTTCAGTTCATGAAACTTCCGCCCGATAAAGTCGCTTTCGTGGGCCACGACCGCCTGGAATTGGCCGGCGCCCAGGCCGTGGGCATGCCCACCGTTGCCTTTAATTTCGACAACGACGCCCAAGCCGACGTGCACATCAGCCGCTTCGAGGAACTTATCGAAGTCCTGATCAGGGAATAAGTAAAAGGGATTAGGGATTAGAGATTAGGGATTAGATTGGTAATTTGTTTAGCCGCGAGCGGGCACCGACCGAAGGTTGGTAGGCGAGCGCGAAGGGATAGAGTTTTTGTTTGCGGTTTGAGCGCGTTTTACGATCATGTTTTTCTATTGCAAATTGAGTAATTGCAAATTGCAAACGGCTAATTGAACAATCATAATAACCTTCGAAATTTACTGCCGTACTCCGTACTGTTCGTACTCCGTACTTTAAACTCCAATTCATTCTAAATTCATCCTTCATCCTTCATCTTTCGGCCTTTATCCTTCATCCCTCGGCCCTCGCCTCTCAGATGCCCAATCGCAAGAAATCTTCCATTAAGCAAGATACCCAGACCCGGTCGGGAATCTCTGTTCCATCACCGCTGCTCCTTAGCGAGCTGGCAGGGGTAGCGATAATCATCCTGGCCGCCTTCATTGCTTATTTCCCCTCCCTTAACGGCGGATTCATCTGGGACGATGAGATGCTTATAACGAACAACCATCTTATCAAGGCCTCGGACGGCCTGTACCGATTTTGGTGTACCTCCGAACCGTTTGATTACTGGCCGGTGACCAATACCACGTTCTGGATCGAGTGGCGGCTGTGGGGAATGAATCCGACCGGATACCGCGTCACCAATCTGATCTTGCACATTGTCGAAGCATTGCTGATTTGGCTCATCTTGCGGAAGTTATCCATTCCCGGCGCCTTCTTGGCGGCCGCGATCTTCGCCGTGCATCCCGTTAACGTGGAGTCGGTAGCCTGGATCGCGCAGCGGAAAAATACGATGGCGATGTTGTTCTTCCTGTTGTCGATCCCGTGTTATTTGAAGATGGAAGTTTCCTCGCCCCCGGGCACCACGTCAGTGGTCGCTCGCCCCTCGCCCCTCTTTTACTGGCTTAGCCTGCTGGCGTTCGTGCTGGCAATGCTTAGCAAGGGATCGGTGGCGGTCTTGCCCGTGCTGCTGCTGGGAATCGTCTGGTGGCAGCGTACAGGGTCTTCCGTCTCTAAATGGGACCTGGTGCGGACCGCGCCCTTTTTCATGGTGTCCGTAGTATTGACTCCAGTGCATATATGGTTCCAAATGCACGGCTCGGAAGAAGCGATCCGGACCGCCGGTTTTGCGGAACGTATATTGGGCGCCGGGGGAGTGGTGTGGTTTTACCTGTATAAGGCTCTTTTGCCCTTCAACCTCTCTTTCGTCTATCCGCAATGGGAAATCCAGTCCGGCAATCCCCTGTGGTGGCTGCCGCTACTGGCAGTGTTGGCAGTTACAGCGGTGCTGTGGCGTTATAGAGAAGGCTGGAGCCGGCCGTTTTTATTCGCCTGGGGATTTTTCTGCATGGCATTGGCGCCGGTGATGGGCCTGACGGATGTGTACTTCATGAAATATTCATTGGTGGCCGACCATTATCAGCACATTGCCGTCATCGCTGTAATTGCCCTGGCGGCCGCGGGATGGAGCTGCTGGCATAAGCGCGTCCGCGCACCGAACCGCTGGACGACGAGCACCGTGGCGCTTATCGTGGCGGGTACGCTTGTTGCTCTAACTTGGCGGCAAAGCGGACTATACCGCGACGAGATCACACTGTATCGAGACACACTGAAAAAAAATCCGGAATGCTGGTTGGCCAACAACAATCTAGGCAAAATATTGGCTGAAAAAGGGCAATTGAAGGAGGCCATCGAACTATATCACAAAGCAATGCGGCTGAGGCCCGATTACCCTCAAGCACACAACAACCTGGGTATCGTACTTGCCCAAATAGGTCAGCCTGAGAAAGCCATCGAACATTTCAATCAAGCCTTGCGGTTCGATCCAAAATTCGCCGAGGCTCACTCCAACATTGGCAATACCTTGAGGGTAATGGGCCAATATCAAGAGGCGATCGTACATTTCCAGCAGGCCTTGCGGTTCGATCCAAAATTAGCCGAGGCTCACTCCGGCATGGGCAATACCTTGAGGGTAATGGGCCAATATCAAGAGGCGATTGAACATTATGAGCAGTGCATGCGGCTGAGGCCCGATTATCCTCAAGCATACAACAACCTGGGTATCGTACTTGCCCAAATAGGTCAGCCTGAGAAAGCCATCGAACAGTACAAGAAAGCCCTACAGATTAAGCCCGACTATATCAATGCCTGCTACAATTTGGCTTTAACGTATGCCGATGTGGGAAACTCTTCTGAAGCTATTGCCGCGGCCCGGAAGGCTTTGGACCTGGCCCGAGCAAAAGGTCAAAAGAAGCCTGCCAAGCAGATAGAAAATTGGTTGAATTCTTATCGGGCCGCTCCGCCAAATAGTCAAAACATGCCGCCTTCTCCCAAATCCAATCCTCCTACGCCATAAAATATGCTTGTAGACAACGGATATCCCCATAACAATAACTATCTGGCGCCTTTTCTGGCGTATCTTTCGGGGGGTTTGTGAAAAAATTCATATTAAACAGTTGACAACTAAAAATCTCTTGGTAAAACAATAGAAGTTTGCTTCTTTAAAACTTGGTTATTACAAGCAGGCAGTTGCAGCGTTTTTACCGTTTATTTGCCATTCTGGCAGCGGTTTACCGTATAAAATGGGTTCCGGAGCCGGGTTTTAAGCCCGTATTACTTATTGCGATTCGTGGGACTGGTTTTTGACCCGTCCAACCAAGCAGTTTATGAGGATGGGTTTTAAGCCCGCCTAGCCATAAAAAAGTCAAGTTTTTATTGCAATTACGATTAGTCCCATATTAAGAAAGGAGAGGGTTGCACAAGTCGGGGGGGTTGGGAAAAAATTTCCAGAAAAATTTCCCCCAGGTACTTGATATTTCGCGCGACCCTTGATATGCTAACACTTGTGTTCGAGTAAATGGCGATTTCGTGGGACGAGTTTAAAACTCGTCCTACAGTAGCCACCGGGAATTTACTTAAACACAAAAACCTCCAATTACTGGACAAACTCGAAAGTGCAACAAGAAAGTATGAAGGTGGGACGGATTTAAAATTCGTCCTACAAACAAAGTAGGCCGAATTTAAAACTCGTCTTACGGGAGATGTTCAAGAAAGGAGGACGGCGTAGTAAAGAAGACCAACATTGAGCATCATTTTAGGTTCAATTCTTCTTATTTAACCAATCTCGTTTATTACACGCTTTGTATGGAGGAAAACAGTATGAATTTAAAAAGAGTGATATTTGCAGCCGCCTTGCTGGCCCTGCTTATAATGCCATTAACGGCAAATGGTGCAAATGTGGTTAAGGTCAACTATACGATAGACAATGTAATAAATATTGCTTCAGATTCTGCTTTGGATATTACGGATGTTGCCCCTGTTGCCGGCCATTATGTGATTTCCGGCACCACCGATTACAACACGATCTTCGGATACGTGGTGACCGGTTATAATAGTGGGAGCTGGAATGGCCTGGGAGGAATCTATAGCGATCTCGCGGCTGCCGATCCGGCCAAATTATCTCTGGCCGTGATTTCGGGGGACGATTATAGAACGCTGTACCCCGGCGCGACATTCCACGGCAATAACGTGTCTACGAGCGCGGCCCTGGTCCATTACACCTACTTGGGCGATGCAAATTTGGATGGTAACGTAGATGGATCGGATCTTACCTTGCTCCTTAACTCATTCATCTACCAAACAAATCATAGTGCGCTTCCGACTGGAGGAAATTCCTGGTTAAATGGGAATTTTAATTACGATGCGAACATTGATGGTTCGGATTTAACTCTGCTACTTAACCAATTTATTTACCAGACCAATCATGGAGGATCATTTATCCCGACGCTTCCGACTCACATGTCAGCCGGGGGAACCGACCTTGCCCCTGTCCCTGAACCATCTACCTTGGTGCTTTTGCTTGTAGGGCTTGCTTCACTTGTTTCTTTAAGAAAAATTTGGAAGTGATTATTTTTCCAATGAGTATGTACATCTTCAGAAAATCTTACAAAAGGAGAGAATTAATGAAAAAAGTAGTAATTGCGGCAATCGCATTGTTTGCATTTGGAAACTTTGCCTTTGCAGATCTGGTTGTGGATTTGGAATTGACTACTTTAGCTAGCGGAGTTAATACCGATCCTCTTTTAGCGGGTAGTGGAAGCCACACTCTAAGCAATATAGCTGTCAACTCCACCTCGCCCATTTACGTTTGGGTCTATGGCGAAGTCGTTAATGGTCCAGTTACTCCGAACGGCACCTTCAATAATAAGGGCTCATTGACCCAAATTGTGGGACCGATTAATGATGCCTTGTTGACCACTCTTCAGGGGAATGTCAGCGAAACGGTAACGGCCGCAGGCTTGAACGGCAATATGACCTGGGGAACAACACACTCCACCACTGCCACAAAGAAGACTTATCTGTATGTAGATTCTTTTGGCTCTGGTTTTTGCCCGGCTTTGCCAGGCGATTTAAATGCTGCTGGAGATTATGACCTGAATACGCATTACTTTGACCCTGCCAATACGTCTGGTGGCATAGAAGGATTGGATACTTGGATAGTTCTAGGTCATTTTACTTACACTCCGAAAGCAGGAGCTACTGCAGGAGGTTCTGCAAAACTTACGTTTACGCCTTTGACCACAATAGCTGGCGCTACATACCAACTTGGGAATGCGGACTCTGGTACTTTTTCCGATGGATTAGGTGGAGATTCCGGATTTACAACCACTGGCGCCCTCACAATGACTGTCATTCCCGAGCCGTCTACGTTGATTCTGCTTGGCATGGGCGTTTTGTCCTTGCTACTGATTCGGCGTCGGAAGTAAGAAAGTCCTCCATACAAGAAGCTTTTAATAGAACGACTTGTAAACGACGGGCCGCGAATTTCGCGGCCCGTTTAATTTTCTTGCCCACACCTTCCCGCTCATCCTTCAATTGCAAGCTTTGGGCCTGTGTGCTAGAATTGAATAGTAAAATTAATCGTTGATGGCCTTTATGCAAAACTTTCCACAAGTACAAATAACCGACTTTTGCACCAAGCATCATATTCGCCGCTTATCGGTGTTTGGGTCGCGATTACAAGGCAATAATCGCCCTGACAGCGACTTGGACATACTGGTGGAATTCGATCCCGGACATACGCCTGGCCTGGATTTTTTTGGCATGCAGGACGAACTTTCAGAAATCCTCGGCGTCAAGGTCGATCTCAACACACTAGGCTTCCTCAGCCCGTATTTCCGCGATGAGGTCCTTCAACATGCGGAACTGATTTATGCCCAATCGTGACGACCGCATAACCCTGCGGCAAATGCTCGATCACGCCCGCGAGGCGGTGGGACTTGTTCAGGATTTAAAATTCGTTGACTTACACAATCAACGCGTTCTTTGTTTGGCTTTGATCCAATTGTGTCAAATCGTGGGAGAGGCGGCAACGCGCGTTACAAAGGAAACTCTAGCTACTCATCCGGAAATACCCTGGGCGAAAATAACTTCCCTGCGAAATCGCTTGATCCACGGATATGATGTAATCGATTACGATATTTTTTGGCGCATAATCACTATCGATCTGCCCGCATTGATTCCACCCTTGGAAATAATTTTGCAGGAAGAAGACGGATGAAACATATCGAAATAACCCAACAACCCGAAGCCGTGCGAAATTTCGTTTTATCGCTCGGAACCCCGCCGGAAGACTTGATTCTTGATGTCAACGGAGTCCCCTTTGCCCGAATGGCTCCGATTGCACCGGATAATGTCGATAAAAACCTTCTAGCGCAAGCCATTTTGGCGCGCCGTGACGAATCGAGTAAAAACAACGCCGATTGGGAACATCTTGGCCTTGAATGTTGGGAAAAATCGTTATAGATTAAAAAATTCTTCGTGCCCTTTGTGCTCTTCGTGGTGAAAAATGATAAATCTACCACGAAGGACACGAAGAGCACGAAGAAGAGACAGATGATTAATTATCAATGCCTTTAATCTTTTGTAATCCGTTTGAAACGGATAATAATTTCTTCGTGTACTTCGCGCTCTTTGTGGTGGTTTATGAAAAAGGCGCAAAATGGAATTTGACTCTTTATCGAACAAGGTAATCGGATGCGCCATCGAAGTTCATCGAAATTTAGGGCCCGGGTTGTTGGAATCCACCTATGAACAGTGTTTAGCCCATGAATTAGTTTTGGCAAAAATCCCTTTTAAGCTACAGTGCCCTTTACCCGTGGAATACAAGGCAGTGCGATTGGATTGCGGGTATCGGGTGGATGTTCTCGTGGACGACAAACTCATCCTTGAGTTAAAAGCCGTGGAAAAAGTGCTGGGAATTCACGAAGCCCAATTATTGACTTATATGAAGCTGGCCAAAATCAACATCGGGCTCTTGATCAACTTTAACGTGAAAGTGCTCAAAGAAGGCATCCAAAGGTTTGTTATATGAAATCTCTTCGTGTCCTTCGTGCTCTTCGTGGTGGAAAGACTTAATGGCGCAGCCCCTCGAAAAAATCGGCGATTGTGGTATAATTGTTTTTTCAGTGATACATGGAAAATCCTTTGTAAAAGGCGAATAAAATGAATGCGGAATCTCTTCGGGAAATGTTGAACCGTCGGCCGTTCGAGCCCTTCGAGATTGTTATGTCCAGCGGTGAACGACATACTGTCAAGCATCCGGAATTCGCGATTCTTATGCCGAGTCGTGTAATCGTAACCGATCCGATTGCAGACCAGGCGGCGATACTGTCGTTGATGCACATTACCGAAATGCGGCCTTTACAACCGCAATCAAAATCCTGAAGTCTGTTACTATGCAAAACTTAAGGCAATTATTATGCGAAACATCCGTATTACCGCCGAACTAATGCCCGAGGAAGATGGCGGTTATAGCGTATATTGTCCGGAGTTGGATATATATACCCAAGGCGAAACTGAAGGAGAATGTCTCATCAACCTTCGGGAGGCCGCCGAATTGCATCTCGAAGAGTTGGGAGAAAAAGCCGCGATAGGCCAGGTGATCCGCCGCGAGATCGAGGTTCAGGACATTGAAAGGAATTCTCCGTAAGGCCGGTTTGGACATTGAAGAACTCCTCAAAATACTCTGAATTATCGAGAGTAGGAAATGTGCGCATATTGACGAACACTACCCGATTATAAGGTTGTGTTTCACGGCCGAGGATTTGGACGATCCGGGGATTGGATTTTGGTATGGGGATCAATGTCGGCACTCCGGCCCGAGCAGATCTCGCGATAATGCGCCCCCCCATCGGTGTCATGCTATTTTCCATAGTTTTTGTGGTTCTATGCCTTCGCAAAATAGGCTGTAGAATGTAGGCTAGCGGTTTGAGGCTAGAGGTCTGATCCCACCCCCAATCACCTGTTTATATGTCCGAAGAACGCGTACCAATGACCCGCATCGGCTACGACAAGCTCAAGGCCGAGATCGATCATCTTCATACCGTTGAACTGCCCAAGATCCTGGAGCGCCTGGCCAATGCCCGGGCCGAAGGCGACTTGAACGAAAACGCCGAATATCATGGCTCCCACGAGAGCCGGATGCTGATGGAAGCCCGCATCAACGCCTTGCGGGACAAGCTCTCTCGGGCGGTGCTGGTCGATCCTTCCCAATTCCCCACCGATGCCGTGGCCTTCGGTTGCAAGGTGACCGTGAAAGACCTGAACTACGGCGATACGGAGGAATTCACCCTGGTTGGGGCGGGCGAAGAAGACTACGACCAGGGCAAAATCCTGATCACCAGTCCATTGGCGCAAGGTTTAGTGGGCAAAAAGATCGGCGATCGGGCGGAAATTTCCGTGCCCCAAGGGCTGTTGAAGTTCGAGATTCTCGAAATCCGCTTTGATTGAGGTCAGGGGACAGGATGCAGGATTCAGAATTCGGAATTCAGGATTTTGGATTCAGGATTTACAAGGGGGTGGTCAGTTTACTGACCACTTTTTGAAGTCCATATCGCGAAACCGCAAGTGGTTTCATTCTTTCGTCTTAATCGCGTGCTAGCATTGCCGGCATAATCAAAGCCGTATTGCACGGTTTCCAGGCCGCACAGTAGAATTTCGGCCTCCAAACCAGGTTTAACCACGGAAACTCACGCGGGCCATGACCAATGATCCAAGCAACGCCCCGGTCAATTCTCCATCCTGCCGGCCGGTGCGCCGATTGATGTCGCGCGGCGTGCATTGGGCCATGACGCATTGTCCGCGCCCGCTGCGGAATCATTTCGATTTACACCGATCGTTTTACGCGGGTTTATTGCCCTCTCGAATAAAGCAATACCTGAAAACAACAATTCGACAAGCCGGCGCCGACGCTCCTCTACGCCGCCGCTTGGACCAGTTCTTATCGCATGCGGTGGAAAGCAATTCCTCGGGACGGGTATTTCTGATTTTTTCCGCCGTAACCTTCACCGAATCTGAAGGGCAGCGCCCCACGCGCCTTGCCCGCGAGTTGGCCCGCCGCGGCATTCCCGTGATCTTTGCATACTGGCGCTGGAAGTCCTACTGGCCGGTTCAGGAATCCGGTAATCCGGGTGTTTTTTGCCTTCCCATTGACGAATTCCAGAAAGATTACGAAAACCTGTTCGGCCACCAGCGGCTAAGTTCCCTTAAGCGGGTTTTCCTGATGGAGTTTCCGCATCCTTGCCTGTTTGAAATCGTCAATTATGCCAACGCGTGCGGTTGGAGAACCGTGTACGATGTAATTGACGATTGGGAGGAATTCCACAAGCGAGGTCAAGCCGTTTGGTACGATCGCGACTTGGAAACCTATTTGCTGCAAAACGCCGACGTCGCCACGATAACGCAAAACAACCTGCTTAAAAAAATGTGCGACATGGGAGCTGAACGATTCGTCCTGCTGCCCAACGCCTTCGAGGATTGGGGAGAACCGGGTAAAAACTCCCTTCCGCCGATGCGAAAGGGGCAAATCACCATCGGATACTTCGGGCATTTGTCTTCTTCATGGTTCGATTGGCCGCTGGTTGTATCCGTGGCCAAACGACGCCCCGATTGGACGTTCCACATTATCGGCTATGGCTTGGATAAACGTATCGCATCGCTTGATAACTTGATCTTTTTAGGCCGAGTGGAACATCGCAATTTGCCGGCTTTTGCCAAGAATTGGAACGCGGCCATGATTCCTTTTCAGTCCTCGAAACTTTCCGCTGCAGTCGATCCGATCAAGATTTATGAATACATTTCGCTGAGGCTGCCGGCTGTGGCAACCGGAATGCCGCATCTGGCTTCTTATCCGGGGGTTTTCACCGCAAGCAACGCCGCGGAGTTCGAAGCGGCCGTGGAAAAGGCCGCGAAAACAAAAATCGATGAACCAACGGCGGAGACCTTTCTTAGCGCTAACCGCTGGTCGAACCGGATAGACGCCTTACTGAAAATCTTGGATGAAGGGGAACATTGGAACGCCACTTCTTTGGCCTTGACAAAAGATGAATTGACGGCGAATCAAATTGCAGCCTGATCGCGAGGAAATAATCAAGAACTTATCCCAAAACGGAATTTGTCATTCTGAGCGCAGCGAAGAATCTTTTATGCCTTACGTAGATCCTTCGTTGCACTCAGGATGACGGCAGGTCTTTTTGGATAGGCTCTAAGTCTGAAATGCAGGAAGCATAAACGAACGTGAAAATCGCATTTTGTTATAAATACTGCACGATGGGCGGATGCGAAGCCGTGCTAAGCACCCGCATGCACGAGCTTCGATCGCTGGGAGTGGATGCCCATATTATTTTTTTCGAAGGCGGCGAGGGGGAAAAACTATTCGAAGACTTGGGCGAGCGGGTAAGTATTTGCCAAAAGTCCGTGGACGTGGAAAAAAAGCTTTCCGCGCTAAAGCCTGATTTTCTTCTCAGTCTTGATACACCCCAAATCCGCAAATACCTTGACAACAGTTTATCAAAAATAAAGTACGTATACGAAGTGCACACCACGTATCCCGACGGCCTGAAACGATTGAAACATCTGAGTTGGCGCGGAGTATCGGCAATACTGACCCCCACCCACTCACACCGCGAACTCATATTATCGCTGTTAAACGGAAAGATCGATTGTCCGGTGGAGGTGGTGCCGAATCCGCTGCGGTCCGACTTTAGTATCTATCCGGAAACGCCCGCATATCCGCGTCCGATCGTGATTTGGGTGGGGCGGCTCGATCCGCATAAAAATTGGCGGATGTTCATCGACATCTGCCAAAATCTGAATTCATCGGGCGCCGACATGGAGTATTGGCTCGTGGGCACCACGAAGATTTCGCCCGTGCAAAAGGCCCGGCTTTGGGAACAAATAAAAAAGGCGAAATTGTCAAATCGTTTTCGCTGGCTGCCTTTTGTGCAGTATGAAAAAATGGACCGGTTATTGAGTTTCGCGGCCGCCTCGGGCGGATGTTTGGTTAATACCTCGCATTTGGAATCTTTTGGCATGGCGGCGGCTGAGGCCATGGCCAATTTCTGCCCGGTCGTGGTGCCCGACGTGGGCGGATTCCCCGATTTCGTAATCAACGGCGAAACGGGATACTGTTATCCGCCGGGCAACACCCGGGCCGCCGTGGATTATATTCTCAAGTCGATTCAGGACGCATCCGCCCGGTCCAGGATCACGGCGGCCGGATATCAACGAGTTCACGACAAGTATTCCGCCCGAATAGCCGTGCTCAAATTGATCGACACGCTGCAAAACCTGGCAAACAATGATTATTCCAGGGGGCAATATCCGTGACGAAATTGAGAGTTTTACTTACGTTCGGCACCCGGCCGGAGGCGATCAAAATGGCCCCGGTGATTCGCTGCTGCCGGCGTAACAGCCGACAAATCGAGAGCATTGTTTGCGTGACCGGGCAGCATCGCCAAATGCTCGATCAGGTCGTCGATTATTTCGGCATCCGTATCGACCGGGATCTGGAACTGATGGCGCCCAATCAAACGCTGGCCGACTTGACCGCGCGCTGCCTTACCGGCCTGGACGCGGTGATTTCCGAATATCGCCCCGATTGCATTGTCGCACAAGGCGATACCACCACCGTTATGGCGGCTTCGTTGACGGCGTTCTATCGACGCCTGCCCTTTGTGCACGTGGAAGCGGGCTTGCGCACCGGCAATCTGCAAGCCCCCTGGCCTGAAGAATTGAATCGACGTATTACCGGCATGGTAACTGCTCTGCACTGCGCGCCCACGGCCCGCGCGGCCGAAAACCTGTTGAGCGAAGGCGTCAGCGCCGATACCGTTGCCGTTACGGGAAATACCGTAATTGACGCCCTACTTTGGACCGTTCAACGCGAACGCAATCAAAATGCACCTTGGCGAAAAAAATACGCCGGATTCGGACAACGTCGGATGGTGCTCATTACCGGTCACCGGCGGGAAAATTTCGGCGACGGCATGGAACAGATTTGCCACGCGATTTTAACTCTGGCCGGAGGTTTTCCGGACGTGGAATTCGTCTATCCCGTGCATCTGAATCCCAATGTGCGTGAACCCGTAAGCCGGCTCCTGGCGAATTGTGCGAATATTCACCTTTGCGATCCGGCGCCATACCCGGAATTCGTTTGGCTGATGGATCGGTCAACGCTGATTCTTACCGATTCCGGCGGCGTGCAGGAAGAAGCACCTTCGCTAAAAAAACCCGTGCTGGTAATGCGGGAAACCACCGAACGGCCCGAGGCTTTGCAGTCCGGAGCCGTCGAACTGGTAGGAACCGATGTCCGCAAGATTGTCACTCAAGTGAGTTTATTACTGACCGATACTGCCGAGTACGCTTCAAGACAAATAGACGTAAACCCTTATGGCGACGGACATTCCGCCGAGCGAATTGTCGATCTTATTTTACGCCGAGCCTGGCAAAGAAAGAACTCGATCTCCCAATGGACCGATTCGACGCCTCAAGAGCCTGTTCTGCCGTGTAAAATTACTCGCGGGGCTGTATAGTTGGGATATATGCGCAATATCTTCCGTGCGAGAAATATAGGGTGTTTGTCAGCGCCAGACTACATGGCTTCTTAAAAAAGCTATTGCCCACACATTCTTTATTTGCTCTAGGTTGGCATTGATTGTTTTAAGTGTGCCGGTGTATACTTCGGCCCCCTAAGCAAGCTATATAAGTGAGTGGTAATCTTAGGTTTATCAAGTCATGGATGACATAGTCGAATTGCAGGGAGGCACATCAGTGACCGCTTATCTATCGGATATTTGGCGACTCAGATATTTTTGGATGGCGTTGGTGCGCATTGATTTACGGAACCGCTATCGCCGATCAACGATCGGCATAGGCTGGTCGCTCCTGCATCCGATCGCCATGACGATTGTCTTTTGTGTCGTGTTCAGCCAGTTTTTCGGTCAAAATTGGAGAGAATACGGCCCTTATGTGTTAACCGGCCTGATATTCTGGAATTTCATTACATCGGGGATGAACCAGGGCTGTCAATGTTTTTTCCAGGGCGAATCATACATCCGCCAGCACCCGGCGCCATTGGCCATTTACCCGTTAAGGACCGCCTTGGGGGCCGGCATTCACTTTATGTTCGGCCTTTGTGTTTTATTTTCGTTTGCATGGATGGTGTATGGATTCGGCAATCTTCCGGCTTTGTTGAGTCTTGTGCCGACATTGATGCTTTTGTTCATTTTCTGCTGGGCATTGGCGATTTGCATGGGAGTGCTCAACGTACTTTTTCAAGATTGCCAGCACTTGATCGAAGTGCTACTGCAAATTCTTTTTTATTTGACGCCGATCATGTACGATCCCAATAAGCTGCATCTAGGACGTTTTTTACTGCGGATTGTCAATTTAAATCCCCTGGCGATCATGTTGAAAATGCTGCGGCAGCCGATCCTCGACGGCCAAATGCCGTCGTTAGGGACATACGCGCTGGGAGCATCGGTTGCGATCATCGCTGCCACTGCCGCCGTTCTTACCCTTATGCGTTTCGAGCGGCGGATGATTTTCTATCTCTAGCGTAATGGAGCAATCGTTGATGCGATTGGTTGAACTGCAAGATGTCGGATTGCTTTTCCACGTGCGGCGTCTCGGCCGTATCAGTCTGAAGGAATATTTGCTTCAAGGATGGTTTCGACAATCGAAAAAGAACAGCTTCGAAGTCCAGGCCCTGGAGCACATCGACCTGACAATAGAAGAAGGCGACCGCCTGGGCATCATCGGACACAACGGGGCGGGAAAAAGCACTTTGCTGAAGCTCCTGGCGGGCATTTATCCGCCCACCAGCGGAAAGCGAAAAGTTCGGGGACACATCAGTTCGCTGTTCGACATTTCCCTGGGGTTTGAAGGCGAGGCCAGCGGCTGGGAAAACATTTCATACCGGGGTTATTTGCAGGGCGAAACGCCCAAATCGATACGCGCTAAAATGCAGCCGATTGCGGACTTCAGCGAATTGGGCGAATTCCTGGACATGCCCGTGCGATATTATTCGGCAGGCATGATGGTCCGCCTGGCATTTTCAATAGCGACGGCCATCGAACCGGAAATTTTGATCATCGATGAAGTCCTCTCGGCCGGCGATATGGCATTTCAGCATAAAGCCCGCCAGCGGATGCGAAATCTGATATCTAGCGCCCGGGCGGTGGTAGTGGTAAGCCATGATCTGGCTTCGATATCCATGCTATGCGATAGAGTTTTGTGGCTCGACCACGGCCGGATTCAAAAGTTGGGTCCGACGGAAGACGTCATTGCAGCCTACCGGCTACAACAATCCGAAGATATCGCGCAACGGCAGGCGGCGTAAAAAATTATTTAGCCCCGGGTGAATACACCCGTGGAACAAAGGGATAACGTAGTTTTATGCGCCTGATCTACTTTTCCCCAATTTCGGCGAGAGTTTATGCACAACGGCCGCATTTCGCCGTGCAAGCCTGGCTGGAACTCGGCGCGGATTCGGTCTTATGGGTCGATCCATACCCTTGCCGTTTGCCGCGTTGGAACGATATCAGGCTGATTCGCGGATTGGACGTTCAGGACACGCCGCACGACGACCGCGTCAGAGTTCTCCGCGTACCGGCCCTGCCCATCGAGCCTTTGCCCGGCTGTCCGTGGATAAACCGCCGCTTGTTCTGGCGGGGCGCTTGGAAAGAATTGCTGGATTTCGCGGATGATCCGCAAACAACGATCATTGGCGTAGGCCGGCCGTGTGCTTTAGCGCTTGCGGCCTTGCGAGAGTTGCCGCACCGGGCAAGTTTTTATGATGCCATGGACAACTTTCCCGAGTTCCATCGCGGTCTTTCACGCCGGGCAATACGATTTTACGAAGACGCCATCGCCTCCAAAGTCGACCTGGTGCTGGCATCGTCCAGTTATCTTGCCGCCAAATATATAAATCGCGGGTTAAACGTCAAAAAAGTGTTGAACGCCTATCACATGACAACCCTGCAGCCTTGGCGGCCGGTTAGCCAACGCAACGTGGTGCTGGGCTATTTAGGATGTTTCGGAAGCTGGTTCGACTGGCCGTTGGTTGTTCAACTTGCACGCCGGCTTCCCCATGCCCGTTTGGAACTGATTGGTCCCCAATACGTTCCACCGCCGGGCAATCTGCCTTCGAATATCTACATATTTTCACCATGCAAACAAAGCGATGCTTCAAGGCATTTGGCCAGATTTTCGGCCGGACTGATTCCCTTTCGGAACAACGCGCTGACGGCCGGAGTCGATCCGATCAAATACTACGAGTACCGCGCCGCCGGATTGCCCGTGCTTAGCACCAGTTTTGGCGAAATGGCTTTTCGCAAAGCCGAAGACGGCGTGTATTTCCTGGATCAGACAAACGATTTGTCGTCGCTTGTCAGCAGGGCGCTGGGGCATCGCGACGACCGGTCGACTATGGCTCGGTTCCGCCGCGATCACGATTGGAAAGAACGTTTTATCACCGCTTCGCCCTTCGGTTGTCTGCTTAATCATTTTGCCCTGCAACGGGCGGCATAATCGCTTTACAAAATGAATAATCTAGACGAATATCTTCATAATCCGCCTGCGGACTACTGCAATCGCCTGGCCGCCCCGGAACCTCTGCGTCCGCACTATCCTTGCCGCATTCTTGTTTTATTAATCTTGGTGTTGGCGTGCCTCATTCCCCGCGCAGTGATTGCTTTGCGCCTAAGCAGCATCTGTCCCGACGGCGTTTTATACATCAGACTGGCCGAAGCCTTGAAAGAGGGCCGTTTCAGCCGAGCTTTTGAAACGATGAACTTGAACGCTTACCCGGTGATATTGATGGTTATCAATCGACTGGGATTGAGTTGGGAAACGTGCGGCATGATTTGGGGTATTCTGATTTCCGGCCTGGTGGTGTTGCCTCTTTTCGGCTGGGTGCGCAGGCAGTTCGACGACACAGTGGCCCTGGCCGCATGTCTGCTGTACGCCGTCCATCCGATCTTTATCCAATGGAGCCCGGAAATCATTCGCGACCCCACGTTCTGGTTCTTCTTTACCTTGTCGTTGTACTTGCTATGGCGGGCCGTGACCGAGGTCCGCGTAGGCTTTTCGCTTGCGGCGGGCCTGGCCCTGACGTTCGCGGTTATGACGCGCTTTGAGGGACTATTTCTCTTGGTCCCTCTTGGTTTATGGACGTTTTGGCGGTATCGTGCCTTAATCCCGGGCCGTGATCGGGCAAAACTCGCGGCAGGCGCAGTGCTTTCGGTTATTGCTTTTCCCGCATTGATACTGTTGGTAAATTTCACGCTGCTGCACCATTACTCGCAATGGGTTTCCATCCGTTTTGCCCCCTTATCGTTGATTCATTATTGGTGGAACGGAATGTTCTTGACCGCGCCGGTCAATGTCGCCGGAGACGAGGCCCGGATCCAAACATACGTCTCCTTGGGACGAATGATCGCCATATATGTTCCGACGTTGGTCAAGGGTCTTTCGCCGTTGTTCGCTTTACTGATGCTGGGCGGGTGGTGGAAATGGCGTCGCGTTTGGGGGCGCCGCGATCATCAACCGCTGTTTTACATCGCCCTGGCAATCATGTTGGCCGCCTGGATTCACGCCTGGTGCGCGAAAGGGTCGTGCGATCGCTATTTTCTGCCGATCGTGCTAATGGCGTCGCCGTTTGCGGCATTGGGGCTTTTGGCTTTCACCGGGCGGTTGCTGCGCTTTGCCGAGCGGTTGAATAATACCGCGATTTTACGGCGCGTCGTCGTTTTCGCTCCCCTGATAATCGTCGCTTTCACGGGCTGGAACGTCGCCTTTTCCGGCCCCTACGACCGACGTGAAGCCGAGGTGGAACTGGCCGATTGGGTGCGTCAGCAATACGGGCCTTCCGCATTGATATTCGGCTCCGAAGGCGTTACGCCCGTGGTCGCCTATTATGCCAAGGCATGTTGGTCCACGCTGGCAATAAACATGGATGACCGAACGGTTTTGGAAAAGATCGAGTATCTTAGGCCCGACGTGATCCTGCTCATGGCAACGCGGCGCAAAGATTTGCAGGATACAAAACAACTTATCGACAAGATTGAGAAATTGGAATATGCCGAAATCGCTCGATCCAATTTACCGCACGGAATGGACGACGTGCTTGTGGTTTTAAACCGAGGCAACGTCTTGCCGCCGATCAACGCCCAGACCGGCGGCAAGACGATCTCGCGAAAATGAAAGAACCATTCGACAAGGAAAGGGCCGTAACGCCCTAACGCAACGGATTGCGTCATGATCTCCCTGGCTTTGCTATTCTCCATTACATTCGCGGCGTCATTGGCGCTGACGGTGATCGTCCGCGCGGCGGCCTTGCGCTGGGGAATCGTGGACCGGCCCGACGGCCAAAGAAAAACCCATAACGGCATCAAGCCCTTGGGCGGGGGCGTGGCCCTGTATTTGTCGATGATCCTGGGGCTGCTGGCAGCCAATTATTTAAGTTACGGATCCTGGCAAAATCTGTGGGAGCTCTCGCTAGTGGTCATATTTGCGGGAGGTTTTGTCTGCTTTTTCGGCCTAGTCGACGACATCATCCGCCTGAACGCCCGTTTCAAGCTCCTCATGCAAGTCTGTGCGGTGTTGCCCATCGCCTTGGCGGGATACAGTATCGACAAGGTCGTCGCATTCGGCTACAGGATCGAACTTGGCTACCTGGCCATACCGATAACCGTTCTCTGGCTTATCGGTTGCATAAATGCCCTGAATTTGATCGACGGCATGGACGGTCTTGCCTCGGTGGTCGGTCTTTCCACGGCCGCCATGATGGGCCTGATCGCGGCCAGCGAAGGACGCGAATATGTAAGCATTATTGCCTTGGTCCTGTCCGGCGCCTTGGCCGGATTCCTGGTACTGAACCGGCCGCCGGCCAGTATCTTCCTGGGCGACTCGGGAAGCATGGTCATCGGGCTGACCGTGGGCTTGCTGGGAATGCAAGGATCGATGAAAACTTCGGCCACGCTTTCGATTACCGCCCCCGCGGTTGTGATGATCCTGCCGATGTTCGATATCGTCGCCGCCGTGATCCGCCGGGAATTGACCGGCCGGCGTTTTTATTCGCCCGACCGCGAACATATCCACCATATTCTGCTCAATCGAGGCCTGACTCCCTGGCAGGTTTTGTGCATTCTGGGAGCTTTGTGTTTGACCACCGGCGCCGCCGCCACGGCAGCCACCATTTTCCGCAAGGATGCGCTGGCGTGGATAACCGCCCTGGTCCTGATTGTAATGTTGATTCGCATGAAATTGTTCGGACATCGCGAATTCTCCTTGTTGCGCGAAGTGTTAATCAGACGATATTACGCCTTCACCCGATTTTTATCTCGGACAGTCCGGCCGGGACAAGCCGGTTTTATCAAACACTCCGCCGTAACATTGGAAACGGCCTGGGAGACGCTTGTAACAGAAATAAAACCCTGGAATATTTGCCGTTTGGAATTGAAAATCCGCCGCGGTCCGATCATCGGGCGGCGCTATTGGATCGACCCGGCAATCGATAAAACTCAAAAATGTCACTGGTCCATGGCCGTTTCGATCGACCGGCGCGACGATGGGCTTTGTGAACTTACCGCCGACGGATTGGAAAAACCCCGCGAAGACGGCCAGTTGACGCGCCTGAACGACTTGCTCAAGGCATTCGGCAATCGCGTATGCCAACCGGCCGAAGACGCCGAGGTCCTGCCGTTTTTGCACGAAATCCGCATCTCTTCCCCGGAAACGCGCGAAGAGCGCCGAAAAGCGGCGTAAACAATTATCAAAACACCGAGGTTGCCGCGCAGGTTTTCAATAAATACGAAATATATTACGAGAATTCCGATCTGGAGAAAATCCGCCGATGTATGACTTGCCCGACATCATCCCCCTGCCCCAAACCAGGCCGGATCTCGACATTGGAGTGGTGTATACTTGCGAAAGCGATTTGATGCCGCCCTTGCTATCGACTTTGCAGGCCTCGGGCAACGGTTTGCGCATGCGTCTTATTATAATCGACAACTTTTCCGAACACGGCGTTCAGCGCTATCGTCATTTTTTTTCAGACACGGTTCTCCTGCCGAATACCCGGCGCCTGCACTACGCGGCGAATCTCAATCGGGTGCTGCACGCCTCGACGGCAAAATACATTTTACTGCTTAACACCGACATATATTTCGATCCCGAAGAGCAGTGCCTGACCCGAATGGCCGCCTTCATGGACACGCATCCCGATTGCGGCATTGCCGGCTGCCGGCTCTATCATGCCGACGGAGATTTAGCTTATCCGGCCCGCCGATTTCAGACGGTCTCGACGATTATGGCGCGGCGCTTGGGCATGGGCCGGCTTTTCAGGCAATCGCTCGACAATTATTTTTACCGCGAACGCGCCATCACCGACAGCTTCCCCTGCGATTGGCTCTCGGGCTGCTTCATGATGATTCGCCGCGAGGCCTTCGAGGACGTGGGATGCTTCGATGAAGGCTTTATCAAGTATTTCGAAGACGTGGACATGTGTCTGCGCATGGCCAGGGCAGGATGGCAAGTCATGTATCACGGCGGAACATATTGCTATCACCTGGAACAAAGGGCCAGTAAAGGGTTCTTTTCGCTCGATGCCCGCAAACACCTTCGCTCGTATCTGCGCTGGTTGTGGAAATGGGGCTTTGCCCCAGATCACCATGCGGCCCCTCCGGCCAGCCGCCGCATTGCCGGGTAAAGGGTTCAGAGGGCAGGGTTCAAGATTCAAATTTCAGGTTTCATAATTTTGGGTACAGGATTTAAAAGGGGGGTGGTCAGTTTACTGACCACTTTTCAGGATTTTAGGTTCAGGGTTCAGGTTTCAGTGGACGGTGGGCGGTGGCTGGTTTGCAGAAGGCGGTGGAAAATTCTTTTCCGCTAATTCGCACTGCGTACCCCGTACTCTGTACTTTAATCTATGATATAATTATCCATAATGTACAATGTAATTATGTTTGATTCCTAATTTGGAGCCAAACAGGAATGTCCGGCCTCCTGAAACCTGCCCCCTGCGTTCTGAACCCTGAACCCTGAACTCTGGCCCCTCTCATTCATGCATCCCACGATAGCAAAACTCATTTCGACCAGGCCGGTGATAACCGACGGCGCCTGGGGAACCAACAATCCGGTGATTACTGACGGCGCCTGGGGAACCCAATTACAAATCCGCGGCATGCCTGTAGGATCGACTCCCGATGCATGGAATCTGCTCCAGCCCGAGAAAGTCGAGGAGGTCGCTCGATCTTACGTCGAAGCCGGCAGCCAGGTGATCTTAACCAACACCTTTGGCGCAAATCGCTTCATCCTCGGCCGGCATGGACTGGCGGATAAGGTTGCCGATATCAATCGCATCGGCGTGGAAATCTCCAAAAAGGCTGCAGATGGCAAGGCCAAGGTTTTCGCTTCGATAGGTCCCAGCGGAGTAATGCTTTTAATGGGCGACGTGAGCATGGATGAATTGCAGGACGCTTTTGCCCAACAGGCTCAAGCCCAGGCCGCAGCCGGGGCCGACGGCATCGTGATCGAGACAATGTCCGATCTGACCGAGGCCAAACTGGCCCTTGCCGCCGCCCTGGAAACCGGTCTGCCAGTTGTGGCTTGCATGACTTTCGATTCCGGGGCCAAACTCGATCGCACCATGATGGGCGTTACACCCGAACAAGCCGCCGAGCAGTTGACCTCCGCCGGAGCCGAGGTAATCGGGGCGAATTGCGGTCAGGGCATCGCCGGTTATGCGCCTATATGCGGCCGGTTGCAAGCCTCTACGATCAGGCCCATCTGGATCAAAGCCAATGCCGGTCTGCCGCACATGGTGGATGGCAAGGCCGTGTATACCCAAACGCCCGAAGAATTCGCCTCCTTTGTGCCGCAACTCGTCCAATCCGGCGCCGTCTTTATCGGCGGCTGCTGCGGCACCACGCCGGAATACATCAGGGCGATAAAAGATAAATTTAGCGGCTATTGAGTCTCACGTAATGAATGTCGCGTTTTCGCTTCAGAGCCGGGCCGTGTCGGCCCGGAATGACTGGCGTGTGTCGCCCCGGTTCTACCGGACCGACACGGTCCGGCTCCGATTAGATATAATATCATTACTTTTCCGAGGCCCAATAAACAACCGTCCCAGGATTTTCCCTCTCACACCGCCACCGATTCCTGCTCGGATATCGTAACGGGCAACATTGCCGGCTTGGAAACCGGAGCAACGCGAGGCAGGGCGGATTGGCACAGATCGGCTTCTGGCCGGTCGCCGACTGTGGCGTTGCGTTCATAGAAGGTCGGTGGCTCGTATGTCCAGCCGGAGGCCAGGCGTTTTTCCTCCTTGCGGATTTGACGCAGCACCAATGGGCCGCCTATCGAGGAATATATCCGCGATTTCCAGCCGTACTCGGCATGTAGATCCCTGAGCAACGCCGATATCTTGGCATACATCGCCGGATTTTTGCGATAATACAATTTGGCCGCTCCCACCAGCGCCGAAAACGTGGTGCCCAGCTCGCGCGCTTCCCAGGCGTAACGGTCGCGAATGCAGTGATCCGGGTGATTCTTGTATCTCTGCCAACCGGTCAACGTGGTCCGCACTATGCGCACCACGCTCGGGCCGTTGCGCTGGAAGTCGCGGTTGAATGCGCGAATCATGTACTCGGCCGATTGCTCGTCGTTG
Source organism: Thermoguttaceae bacterium (assembly GCA_050013075.1). GTDB lineage: Bacteria > Planctomycetota > Planctomycetia > Pirellulales > Thermoguttaceae > JBEKIK01. Next base: position 21,928 of record JBEKFZ010000055.1, read on the forward strand.
ATATTAGGATGCCGGTAGTTGAAAATAAGCTGACCGTGGATGTCGCTGAGATGATATTCGCTTTCGTCTTTCATCAAACCATTGGCCGAAAGTTCGGCGAAAAGCGGAGTGCCGGGGATCGGCGTGTAAAGCATGAATTGATGGAAATCCGTTTCGTGCCGGGCGGCGTAATCCAAGGCCTCGTCGATGTTCTCGGGCGTGTGGTTTTCCAAACCGATAATGGTCGAGCCCAGCACGCGGATGCCGTGCGACTGCAACTTACGGACCAACTCGAAGGTATCGACGTCCTTGAGTTTGGCGTATTGGCTGTTTTCGCCTTCGATGCCCATCCACACCCAGGTAATTCCCAGGCGCACAAGCTGATCGATGCTGTACGAGCAGAGCACCTTGGCCGAACTGAATACATCCAGCGACCAGGATTTCCGGTTGCATTCCATCAATTCCAAAAGCCGCAATGCGCGTTTGCGGTGGAAAAGGAAATTTTCGTCCATCACGAAAAACGACCGGACGTGCATCTGCTTTTCCATTTGGCACATCACGTCGAACAGCTCGTCGCCGGTCTGATAGAAATGAACGCAATTGCCTTTTCCGCCGAACATCGCCGAAGTGGAGCAAAAATTGCATCCCAAGGGGCAGCCCACTGAAGGAATAAGCGTGGCGGCAACCTCGCCCGTTTGTTCTTTCACCGATATGCCGGCGTTTCGGGTGCCAAACCCCGACGTAATCATGGGATGCCGCACGGGCTGATTCACATCCTGGCCCAAAAAGCGCCGGAACCACCGCACCCCCTCGCCCTTGACTATGTAATCGGCGTCGATCCGCTCGCCCAGGTCTGGAACGTTGGCAATGTGCCCGCCGATGACGATTGCCGCATTGGGTTGGTATCGCCGGATCAACTCGCACATCTTTTTGACCTTAAATACGTTTGGGATGATCGAAGTAATCCCAATGATGTCGTATTGGCGGGTGCGAATTTCTTCGATAAAGCGGTCCAGGACCGGAAAGTCCAACACCACGCACGGGGCATCGATGTTCGCCTGGATCATCATCACCCCCCAACTGCGATGAAACATCCGCAATGAGAACGGCCCTTGAGTGCGAGTTACCTGGTTGTGATACAGTTCCATCGGATTGAGCGACCGGCTGCCATATTCGTCATCTTTTCCATAAGGTCCGAATACGCTGGTCAGCAACACCCGGGCACGAGTTCCGGCCGGATGAACAGGCGGTAAATTTTTTGGGGATTGGCTATTCATGGAGTGATCTGTTAGCAAAGTAATCATGGGCAATTCCTCCGATCCTTGTGTGAAGCGGCCGGTGCGGTTCAATCAGTAGAGCGACATTTAAATGGTGATAACCCATACCGCCTTATTCCTTCGTTGATTCGAATCATTTCAGGTATTATATGACCAGTCGCCCAACGACATATTGGCACTATGTATTAGTTGCGTAATAGCTGAGTAATAGTTTTGTTGGATAGTTTAACAAGTGCGACGGGGTAAATTATCATACATTCAATGGGGGGTGATTTTCCAACCGTTAAAGGTGCCATTTTGGAGATTTTTTATATAAGAACCTATCCCAAAAGTCATCCTGACGGGCACCGACGCGAAGCGTTGGTCGGCGAAGGATCTCCATATTTGGCAATATATTGCCCATTTTAGCTATATATTTCTTCAAGATTCTTCGCTTCGCTCAGAATGACATTATTGTTTTAGGATATTCCCTAAATGTTTCTCAATCATCTATTTAGCCATACATGAATGGGCAGCCGGCTAAAAATAATTCTCCTGTTGGGGGCGACAGTTGTACTGTCGCCACCGGGGTAGATCGAAGATGTAACTACCAAATACCGCCCGGATTTGGTATCTTCGATCATATGAACTTCCTGGAAAACTTTATTCATCAAAAATCATGAGTTCGCACCGGCCCCTCAGTCTGCCGATCATCCTGGCGATTGTAATGATCGCACTGTTGGTCGTACTGACCGTGGGCTGGGTGATTTCAACCGTCAGCGGCGCACTCCATGCCAGCGAATATTCGGGTTTGTATTGGGCGTTGCTGACTATCGGCTCGCTGTTCATCGTGTTGCTGCTTGTAGGCACGGTGTTGTACCTGATTCTGTCGATCAAGGCCATCAATCTGACTCGCCGGCAGTCGAATTTCATCGACAGCGTCACGCACGAACTCAAATCGCCCATGGCCTCGATGAAGTTGTACCTTCAGACGCTTTCCCGGCATCAAGTGAGCGTAGCCGAACAATCCGGTTTTTATCGCTTCATGCTCGAAGACCTGGAACGGCTCGATCGGCTTATCAACAAGATGCTCGAAGCGGGCCGTTTAGAGGCGCAACGTTCGTCGGACGAAATCGAGGACATCGACCTGCCGCTCTTGCTGGGCGATTGCGCCGCGTCGGTATGCCTGAGCTATCATTTGCCGGCGGAAACGATCCGCCTCAGCCTGGAACCTTGTTCCCTCCGCGCCCGGCCGGTGGATATGGAGGTCATATTCCGAAACTTAATCGACAATGCGATAAAGTACGCCGGAAATCCGCCGCGCGTGGAAGTCAGTTCTTGTAAAGGCCCGAAAAATCAGGTCCTCATTCAAGTAGCCGACAACGGTCGGGGAATACCTCACCATCTGCGGCGCAAAATATTCGGCCGTTTCGTTCGGCTGGGATTGGAATTGGAACGGGAAAAACCAGGCACCGGCCTGGGTTTGCATATTGTCCGCACGCTTGTACGGCGCTTAAAAGGCAGCATCCGCGTCTGCGATCCGAAACAAGGGCCGGGCACGATTTTCGAAGTGCAATTGCCGGCCGGCCCGGCTCCGCCGCTATCCCCTCTCCCTTTGGGAAAGGTGACAGGGGCTAGGGCCGAAGATAAAAATGATGACGTTTCAAATTAATTGAGGGTATCCTGAAATCGGTTATCACGTTGGTGCGGCAGTTGTACTGCCGCACCCATGCTCGATTCATGCGGGGACGACAGTAAAACTGTCGCCCCAACAAGGTGATGGCGATGGGCTCGAACTCAACCAAAAAAGAACATATCCTGGTGGTGGAAGACGAATCGCATCTTGCGATGGGCATCCAATATAATCTGGTTGCCGAAGGATATCGCGTAACCGTCGCGGGCGACGGCCCGTCGGCGCTGAAAATCTTCGAGGAAAATCCCGAAGGCGTCAATCTGGTGATCCTCGACCTCATGTTGCCCGGCATGAGCGGCTATGCGGTGTGCGAGGCCATCCGCTCGATCGACATGGATATGCCCATCTTGATCCTAACCGCCCGTACCCTGAGCGAAGATCGCACGCGCGGGTTCGAGGTCGGAGCCAATCAGTATCTTACCAAGCCTTTCGATCTTGATGAATTTCTCGTCCGGGTAAAGAATTTGCTCATTTATCACGGCCGCGACAAGCAGCGAATCCCTCTTGCCGGCCGGATCCTGCAATTCGAGTTCGCCAACGCGAAAATCAATTTCGAAACTTTCGAAGTGTCCGTGGCCGACGAGCCAGTCCGCGTGACCCAATTGGAAATGACGCTGCTGCGGTATTTTATCGAGAATGAAAGCCGCGTTATTCCTCGCCGCGAACTATTGGAGAAAGTGTGGGGAGTGCCGGGCAGCCTGAATACCCGCGCCCCCGACCAGTTCATTCGCCGCTTGCGAAAATACTTCGAGCCCGACCCTTCCCAGCCCCGCCATTTCCTCACTATCCGCGACGCCGGCTATCGGTTCGTGTCAAAGCCGGAATAATAGGGGATAGGGAAGAGGGGATAGGGACTAGGGAATAGAGGAAAATCGCTTGCGGTTTCGCGATGCCCTCTTAAAACTGTAAACTGAAAACTGAATACTGATAACCCCAATGCGTTTAAAACTCATTGCCTGTGAAATATTCTATCGCGAACTGTGCACGGCCGTTGCGCGATCGATCAACCAGATCGACGTCGAGTTTTTACCCAAAGGGTTGCACGATATCGGGCAGGCGGGCATGTCATCGCGGCTTAAGGAAGCGCTGACCGCTGTCGACGAGTCGCACTATGAAGCGGTTCTACTCGGCTATGCCCTGTGCAGCAACGGCTTATTGGGACTGGCGGCGAGAACAATTCCCCTGGTCGTTCCCCGGGCGCACGATTGCATTACGCTTTTTCTTGGCGGCAAAGAGCGCTATCTCGATTACTTCCAAACGAATCCGGGAACATATTTCAAAACCAGCGGCTGGATCGAACGCGGACAAGGCCTGGCCCAAGCCGGACAGGATACCACTGAACACCTCTCGGGCATGACACAATCATACGAAGAACTAGTCGCCAAATACGGCGAAGACAATGCCCGGTTCCTTCAGGATCAATTATGCAACATGACGCGAAATTACAACAAAATTGCATTTATCGAAATGGGCATCGAACCCGACGGCCGTTTCGAGCAACAGGCCCGCGCCGATGCGGCCGCACTAGGCTGGGCTTACGAAAAACTCCAAGGCGACATGTCGCTGATCCAAGACCTGCTCGACGGCCGCTGGGACGATGGGCGTTTCCTCACAGTCCCGCCCGGTTGCCGGATAGCCCCCAGTTACGATGAACAAATCATTAAGATCCTATCCCAAAAGTCATCCTGAGCGAAGCGAAGGATCTTGCTGGATTTAATATTTTGGCAGTATTTCCCATCGTTCTCCACCCAGATTCTTCGCTTCGCTCAGAATGACGCATCTTTTTTGGGATATGCTCTAAGGTAGAATAATCATCTCTATGGATTCGCCACAAAATTCCCACCGCGGCATTGCTTCAGATAATTCAGGGCGTGAACCTGGCCTGTCATTTCCAGGTCGTCGCGATATACCGGATCGTGCCAGCCTTCGATGTCTATGGAACCGCGGAAACCCTTCATTCGCAGGATGCTGATGAGGTCGGTCCAATTAGTCTGGCCGAAGCCGGGCGTGCGGTGGTGAATGTACTCTTCCCCACCGCGGATGCCGCGTGTGCGGACCACGTCCCAATACACCGTTGCATCCTTACCGTGAAGATGAAACACTTTATGCGCCCATTGGCGAAGTTGCGGCAAGGGCTCGATGAGGCTGACGATCTGATGACAAGGCTCCCACTCCAGTCCGAGGGCGTGGCTGGGGATGGCGTCAAAAATCATCTCCCAAGCGGCCGGGGCATGGGCGATGTTCCAGTCGCCGGACTCCCAGTTGCCGTGCATGTCGCAGTTTTCAAAGGCGATGCGGACGTTCCGCTCCTCAGCCTGTTTCACCAGCGGCGTAAACACTTGTTTGAAGGCCGGCAGCGACTCGGGTACCGGTTTGCCGGGAATCCGTCCGGTAAAGCCGCAGACCAGATTGCAGCCGAACCACTCCGCGGCGTCGAGAAGGCGACTCCAATCGCTTGCCGTCTGTGCGTCGATAAGCGGATTGCCGTAAATGGCCAGCGCACTCACAACCGCCGTATTGTCCTCAGCGGCCAGCACGGCCCGTATTTCGTCGGCCAATAGTCTTAAATCGATATTCCCCAGATGTTTTGGAAAAACAAGTTCAAAACTCTCAAATCCGTGCGGTAGAGTACGACGAATATACTCGACGGGTTGATTTTCGACTTGCACCAAAGTGCCGATACGTATGTCATCGTGTGAAATCATTGTGATATCGCTTTCTAATAAAATACTATGCTTGATTCCTTCACTCTCCACTCTCCACTAACCACTTTCCACTCTCATGGTTTATCGGCCACGACCACCGAATTCATCGTTTCGCCGCGGACGGCCAATCGCGGTTCGACAAATCCGGCGGCCCGGAGATCTTCGGCGAATTCTTCAAAGGTAAACGTGCCGCCCGATTCGGTATTGACCAGCATGTTGATGGCGAACAGCGCCCCGTCGCGCGGACTTGTGCGACACGGATCCATTACAATGTCGCGTACGGCGATTTGTCCTTTAGGCTCCAATGCCTTGAAAACCTTTAAAAACAGATCGCGGTTGTGCCGGCGCGAATGTTGATGGGCAATCGCGCTTAGCCAGGCAAAATCGCAGCCGGCCGGCAGATCGTCGCTGTAAAAATCGCCGCTTACCAAGGCCACGCGCGAGGCAAATTTGCTCTGCTTCACTCGCTCCAAAGCCTGGCGGATGGCGTCGGGTAGATCGAAAATCGTAGCCTTTGCGCCGGGCACGGCCCGCAGAAACGCCAGCGTCCATGTGCCCGATGCCCCGCCCACGTCCAACAAGTGCCTGAATCGCAAAGGTCCCAACTGGGCGACTAAATCATCGGCAATCGGTCCGGATACCGCGTGCATGGCGGCGATAAATGCCGCCCGATCGGCCTCGAAACCGCGAATGCTGGCCTGCCGCGGGCAGGGAATGCCCGATTTCGCCACCCATGCCAACTGCGACCAACCGCGCATCACGTTCATCTGGTGCCATATCA